>JAFGHI010000003.1 GCA_016930235.1 Candidatus Omnitrophota bacterium | reverse complement strand
GACACCCCCCTCACCCAGCCCTCTCCCCTCTGGGGAGAGGGTGGGGGTGAGGGGTAAACGTAATTCCGCTCTCAAATCGCTGACCTTGTGCATGTCCAACAACCAACCCAATCGATTACCGTCCTTGTTGTTAAGAATGTCCAGTGAGTCGACCTCGAAACCATACTGCTTCATCATCTGAATGAGTTTGTCACGGTCTTCGTCCCCAAAAATAGCGGCTTGATAAACCAAATCCTGATAAAGTCTTAAAGCCGTCGGGCCCCTATTAAGAAAAGCGCTATACGCTTGAATAAAATCGCTTTTAAGGGTCCCCGAATTAATTTCGTCGACAGGCGTTGACAAAAGGGGCCGGAGGATAACCCCCAAATCATGCCAATTGTCCATCGGTACGACTATCGCTTTTTGAGGGACCCCCTGGATCTGGAAGAATTTTTGATGAATCGCCATGCGGGTTGCCTGAAGTTTTCCGATGAGCGCTGCTTGGGCTTGTGCCGTCGGACTCCTTAAAAACTCATGAATATCCCTAAAAAGACCGTTCTCCTTGGCCGCCTCAAAAAGGGCCATACGGGAAAAAACATTCAGCCGAATTACCGATTCTGCATGATGGACCAAAAAATGAGCCCGTCCCCCGATCGGCAGGAGACGGTTAACGGTCGCCAGGGTTTTTCCCCGGTCCGTATATTCCCAGCCATACATCGAAGTGATGACATCAAAGGAACCCGGCCAACCCTCCGGTAAATTCTCCGGAGATAAGTCTTCCGCCCGCATCCGGTCAAAATGAATATTCGGTGGAATTTGGTCCGCATCAATATCGGCAAAATCGACGGCATAAAGTCGGAATTGATCGGAAACCCGGCTTGCAATTTTGGGCAGTCTCAAATTCCCGGTCGCAATATCCAAAATACTCGCGCCAGACGGCAAAGTGCCGAAAAAATCCATCCACAATTCCTCGAAAAACTGGCGGTATTCCTCCTGTTGGATAATATCTTCGGTGTGCGTCAGTGTCTTGCCCCATTGCTCGGATGCAACCGCCGATGGCCCATCCTGCGCGGCATCGGGAGGGTGAATTTCTTCTTGACCGGTTTTCAGAGCACCGGCAGCGTCTTCGGGCCGCGACGGCGAGGGGGTCTCCGGCAAATCCTCAAGCCCCATTGCGATTCGAAGAATTTTCACGAAAGGCTGGTCGGTACGTTCCACCAAAGGCGGCATTACATGCGGATCTTCACGGTACCGGGCATCAAAGAAGGCCGCTTCGACATTGCTCAACCGGTCCTCGGTAAAACCAAGGTCCTCCGGATGAAAAAGAGGATTATCAAGTTGATCATAAAAAAATCCCCTCAGGAAAGATTGATAAGGCGAAATCAAATTCATCCGGTAAAGTAGCTGAAGCTGATCGCGGCGTAAGTCCCGCGTAATTACCATAATGGCATAGGTGAACGCGTGATAAACATAACCAAAGGCCTGAGGCCCGGTCAGTTGATCCAATACCTGCCAGCCTCCCAAGTCATACCAGACCGTCGGCCGCTTGCCGCTAAAATCAACCGCCATATTCCCCATGTGAGGATCGTGCGGTATAAGTTTTCGATCCACCAGGCTTCGAAGCTCCCTGCCGTAACGCTCATAAAATTCGTCAAACTGGTAATCTGAAGCTACCCGTTTGATAACGTTGGCCGGGTTAAAAACTGTCCCTTTTCTTTTCAACAACGCATCGGAGAATGTCCTTGCTCTTTCTTCCGGCAAGGCTTGCTCAACCGCCTTCCAAAGACGACCCACCCCTTGAACGAGCACCGCATTCATCAGCGGAAACGATTTTCTCCTCCTAGCCGAAATAAAAACGCCAAGGGGATAACCATCCTTGGTTAACTGGCGGTACTTCCCGTAACCAACGGCAATGGGTCCGTGAAATCCCCGCGAGGGCAAGGTCGTCCGGGAATGCAGAAATTTCTTACGCCCTTCTTCGTGATCAAGGCCTCCGTGTTGCATGAACCGGACTTTTTCAAGAACAGGTTTTCCATCGGGCGAAACACCGGCACTTGTCGCATCCTCCAATAGCTTCGGATCAACTTCCCGCGCAGTTTCGTTTCTTGTTGCAACCGACATCCCGAGGAAGTCTCTGCCGAGATCGTCACGGTCAAAAAGAACACCCTGGACATCAACCGCAGAAACCTCTTCTCCGCGAATTTCGACGGGGCTTTTCAAAATAATCCGCACAGTCCTTTTATCGGGCAAACCGCCAACCTTCGCGTCATAATCCCCTTCCCGCCAATCCTCCTTGAATTCACCAGCAATCCGCTCAATTCGCTCGATCACATCCGGAGGTAAAAGGGAGAAGATCTCCTCATCGTAGGTAAGATCAAGGCTTCGCCCGCCCTCCACGGCCCTTTGAAGCAGGCCTTCGTTTTCGCCCTTCGCAATCAATTGACTCTGATCGGCTGAACGAATTTCAGTCCCGCGGCTTTCTTGAAATTCAAGCAAGGCCTTTACAAGCTGCGCCATTAACCCTTTATTTAACTGAATGGGCTTTCCTCCCGGCGTTTGCTGAAGCACACGACGAACATTTTTTTCATTAATCGTTCTCAGCTGGAATAAAGCGGCTAGTTTCCGGTCCTGGCCTTTGCCTCTGAATTGCATTGCGACAGCATGAAGCTTTTTTTCGAGATAGCGAAGCAGTACCGCGTCATCAGACCTTAATTCCGACTTTTTACCCTCGTAAAAAATCTGAATCTCCTGAATCACCTCAGGCTCCGTAGCAACATTACTCATCGTCAAACTTGAGATTAAAGGCCGGCCGTACTGGTTGAGAGGAATGAAGAAAATCGGTTCATGATAATACGCCGCCAATAAACCTTGAAGCGACTTAAGTTCCTCGGGGGGATGCATCGGGAAAAATTCCATCACGCGGACTATTCTCGAGACAGCGCCCAAATAATCTCCCTGGATACTCCTTCTCTCGGCCTCTTCTTTCACAAATCCTGCTCGATCCGATACTAATTGCTTCAACCCCGCATCGATTTCCGGATCTCCCATATCCAGAAAATCGATTTTTGCCAGCATGCCTAACCACATTTCTTCTGAAAGGACAAAAACATAGTCCCCGCCCGGCATCTTGGATCGAAAGAGTTCATCCAGAAGCTGCTTCTCTTCACTGCTCAATTGATCCAGGGGGGCCACAATTAGCTCGAACTCTCTTTCCTCAACTCTTATTTTCTGACGATAACGGGAAATACTAAACCGTGTCGTCAGGATTCCCCCTCCGCCGTCAAACCTCAATTCCGAACGTTTTCCCTCGGTCATAAATTCTTCGCCTTGGGTTTTCTTAACCGACGAATTTTCCTTTTCGCGTTTAATGGCCTTGGCCGCTTCCGCCTGAAACCTCGAACGGATTGCCTTCTCCCACGGCGAAAAAATTTGATTGTCCTTGACCATGTCGATTGTTTTTGTGCTCGCCCCGATTTCTTTTCCTTCACGCACAAGCTTAAAAACGTCCAACCCACCCAGATATTCGTAAATTCCGGTCGAAATAAGACGGCCCCATAACGCCGCATGCAGAAAGGTCATTTGACCGTCGTTGAGTTTATCCCAATGGGACCAATGCGTCCCGACATACCGGAGAACATTTCGCCACAACGAAGCGAATTCGTCCTGCACAGACTTGGCTTCTTTTTTCCCCTGCTCGGATTCAAACCCGATCTCCCCCAGCATGGAATCCAGCCAACCTTGGACCTCATAAAGTTGTATTCGTTCACGCCTCTTTTTGATATGCCCCATGACGCGCAAATACCCGATAAGGACATCTATCATCTGCTTTAACGCATCTGCCTTGTGATAGGCAAAACGCAAAACCGCCAAATCCTCAGGGGTATTTCCCAAATCCACCAGCGTATCGAGAAAAAAACTCTTGATTCCTTTTCCGCGATAGATCCTTTGGTCATTGAGCATTTTATTGCGTAAAACCTCCGTCAACTGGGCCGAGAAATTCTCATGAATGAAGGCCAGGCGGACAAACTGTTGCATCGCCGCTTGCATCTCCTCCAAGATATCGGAAGGTGTTCTCTTCGCATTTTCCATCATCCTCAAAACAAAATCAAACCAGGCACTTATCATCTTTTTCTCGGGTAATTTGCCCTCACCGCTGGATTCGATATCCTCCGCTGCCTTCTTCATTTCACCGATCATCTTTCTTTCCAGGTCATGTTCCTGCACAGCGTCCGGGGCCATCACTTGCCAGTCTTTCGGAACCACGGCCGATGACAGGTCAAAAGAAATCTCCCCGGCATGAATATCCGCAACTTCGATGTTGAATTCCGTTTCGCGCCCCTCTCGGGAATCAAAAATAGTGATCCCCGCTCCTTTTTGAATTGAGAACTTGAAACGTTTTTCCTGGAATTCGCCTTTGGCAATCCCTTCCTGCAGCTGCCGGATCGCCGCACGGTTCCACCCCACCCGTTTGCCCTTTCGTTTCCTCAAATTATTTTTAAAAACAGTTCGTTGCCAAGCGGCTGCTGGCATTACGATCACATCGGGAAAAGATCGGACCGCTATCTTGCCGACGCTTTTTCCTTCGCGGTGTTTTTGATCCAACCCCGTATACTCCAAAGCTACTTGACGGCCCTCGGGCAAAAGAAGAGTCAGATGGGTGCCCTGCTTAACCTTAATCGTTCGTGACTCCGAGCGCGATCGTTTCGGTTCCGCCCAAACGGAGGCCAAATACTGCGAATCATCGTTGGGAGGCGGAAGGATTCGAATGTCAAACCCCAACCGCACTGCCGAACTGATCTGTCTTACGATATCCTTCATAAAGGCAACACTTGGCTTGAACAAATCTGTTCGTGAAAGCGGGGACTGGATAATGTATTCCGCCAGGTAAGGGTAAATTGCGAGCAGTTGATCTGCTTCGATCTCCTTCATGTCCATTGCTGCTTCAAGGAAAAGAAGTCCTTGCTGAAGCCCCCCGCCGCCTTCGGCGATTTGTCTTAAATAATCCAGCTTCTGTGCCAAATCACCGCCGTCTTCAGCTAATTCCAAAAGGTCATCAAGATAAGCCCGAAAGACCCGCCTGTGAATCTTAGCCTCAAAATAGACTGGAGAACCCGGTTCCTTTCTTTCAAGCTCCGTGGCATCAATGAGTGAATCCGGGTTCCGGGAAACCGCTGTGTGGAGTTTGTCGATCGCTTTCGTAACGTTGACCAAGGATTCAACATCACCCCCGACCTTCGCCAACAACTCCGTTACCAGATGATAGAGATGCTCGCCCTTAAGATAAAGGCGGTCCTTGTCCTCTTTCTTGGTAAAGGGAGGCGCAAGAAGCAACTGTAAGTGGAAAAGAACACCTTCCGATTCTTCGCCCAAATACTTGTTCAGAACTTGCCTGAGCGTACTCTTCGGGAAAAACTTTGTCCATTGGCTATCTTTTCTTTGATTAAGTTCCTGAACCACCGACAGCACCGGTTTTTCTTCATCACGCAATTCCGAACGTTCGCTCCCCACGCTCTCTGGTCTTTGGTCACTAGTCTCCAGTCGATCAACAGAAAACTCGCTGCCCGGCCCCGGCCTTACCCACACGTCTGGGATTGATGCACTCCGCACCAAAGGATTGGCGAAAGCGTGGTTAATGGTATGCGATAAAAGTTTCAGGATATTGGCCTGTGAGATTTTGTCCTCCGCTTCAAGATCCCGAAGGCCTGAGACGAATTTTTCCAGACGCATCCGGTATTTCGAAATAAGGGACTCTAAATAATCAGGATCCATTTTTTGACGAACATATTCATCTAGGTATTTGGTGTAAGCGTTTGCGTCTTCGACTCGTCCCGCGTCGAATAACTTTTTGATGAGTTGGTCACGCCATTCTTTGAGGAGAAAAGGCTGTGATGCTGAAGCTAGAGGCTGGAAGCTGGAAGCTGGATAAAGCAGACGGTCGAGGGTGGCGCGGATGAAGGCATCATAAAGATTAATACGCCCATTTTGGACTTTGAAGTATTCACTCCAGGAAACTTGTCCGCGCATTAAATTGAGATAAACATCACGTTCGGGGATTTTTGTCATTTTCGGCGTGATGACAACATAGGAAGTCCCTTCCTCCCTTAAGCGCTTCGCCATGCCTTCGGTGTGAAATCCTCCGGCAACAAATAGAACTTGATCCGTTTTTGAATCTACCAGAAGCGCAGCAAGTTTATCCAAGAAGACCTGTTCGCGCGCTTCAGCATTGCGGTAGAAAAGGGGAAACGCTTGGCTTATCGAAGTAAGAGATCGGAAGTACAAAGTAAGATGGTTTCTAAAACGATCTGGATTTTCATCGTCATCAATATTTTCAGAGCCGGGTTTTGTTTTTCCTACTTCATACTTCCGACTTCCTACTTCAACATCCCGGCCCAAAAACCCTTTCAGTTCTTCCCACTCCTCTCTTGTTAACTCCAGCCTACTTAACTTCTCATAGAGATTAAGCCGGTGAGTTTCCTGATCCAATGCCTTTTCTTCCTTACTTTTAAAGATTCCGGCTTTGATCTTCGCGATATACCGTTCGAGCTCCTCGAAAAAAGCGAGCCCCTGAAGTTCCCGAAACTTCTTTTCCTGATTGATCATCCCCAAAAGTTCTTGGGCCCACTCCTTTTCGGGAGAAATTTCATCGAGATAATGGACAAAACCGGATAAGGAAATTTCTTCGGTACGCCATGCCTGGTACTGGCGGTTGAGTTCTTCGCTAGCAGGCTTGCCTTTGATTTTATCCCGGATCTCTTTGTAAAGATCTTCGATCTTTGGGTTCATTTCCGAAGAGCCGCTTTTACTTTCCTCGATAAGCCGCATCACCGCATGAAGTGCGGGAAACCGATCCTTTGTAGGCTGATCGATTTCTGACAGAAAAGATAAAAACTGGGGAAGATGATCAACATCGTGAACCCAGATTTGATAATCTTGATCAAACCGAAGAGCTTCGGGTGAATAAACTTCTTTTTTACGTTTCCCCAATTCGTCCTCAATTTCCCGGAGTTGTTTTTTAAACTCATGCTCTTTTTGAAGAGACTCGAGAAAAAGCGATATCCCCTCTTCATAAAGCTTTGGATCTTCAATCCCCTGATAAAGTGCCTGCTGATCGTTAAGCACACTGGCAGCGGTCACACCCGAGAGTTCTCCATTCGCCAAATATCCCGAAATAACTGTCCGCAGTCTTTCCTTGTCCGGGAAATGACGAAACAGTGTGGGTTCGATTTGGCCTTCGCTCCCCTCAAAGGCAATCGTATTGATTCCATACTCAGATTGAAGATGTCCAATCATCTTTTGGATCGATTGCTGGGCATCGGGATTCGCGTGAGCATCCTCAAGGAGAATGACGGTTCCTTGAGAATGTCCTACGTAAAAACCCTGAACAGTTCCTAGCTCGGGAGGGACCGGTGACTTTCCGGCTCTGGCCGAGGCAAGAAGAGTCAAAGCGGTCTTGCCCCCCAGAGCATGAGAACTTGTTAATCGTTGTTGCGATGAATCCGTGATTGAAGTTTTAGCCGAAGCAAAAGGTTGAGGATAGAAAACAAACTGTGTGAAGACAAAAATCAGGCCTGTAATGAAGGCAGTAACCCGTTTGTAGGTATGGTCTTTGACTCGCTTTTGATAATACACTTTCGCCTCGGCCAGAGGAATAAACTAAATGAGGTATAATTTTAACATAACTTATTGATATATCAATGGTTAGGATCATTATTGAGGTATCATACATGCGTAAATTAGGGATCTCGTGATTAAACTTTGAAATGAGGACGGCTGATCAAGGATGTTAGAACATATTAAAGAATTATCATCCGTGCGGGTGAAAAAACTCCCAAATCCGGGCTGCGGAGGTCCGATCCAAACCTGGGATCCCGGAAATCTGCTCACACCCCGCTCTCTTAAGCTCCTCGATGGAATCGAATTGGGAAAGCAAAATCCTTTTCCTTTTATCTCCGATGCCTTCAATCTGGTCCAAAACAGATTTCTTCAAGGCCTTCTCTTTGAGAGACCGGTGGTAGGAAATCGCAAAACGGTGGGCTTCATCCCGTATCTTTTGAAGGAGATGAAGCGCTGATGATTGTTTTGACATCAGAAGGAGTGAACCGGTTCTGGCTGAAAAAACAGTCTCGAATTTTTTGGCAAGAGAAATAAGCGCTGTGGACTCAAAACCTTCCCGTCCTAAAATTTCCTTAGCGGCGTTAAGGTGGCCCTTTCCTCCGTCAATCATCACAAGATCAGGAATGAAATTTTCTCTCCCCTCTTTGATCCCGCCAAGCATCCGGGAAACGGCTTCTTGAATCATCGCATAGTCATCAATCCCCTTCACCGTCCTGATTTTATACCGGCGGTATTCCATCTTATCGGGAAGTTCCCGGTAAAAACTGACCTTGGATGCCACAGCCTCCTGGCCGTGAATATTGGAGACATCAAAACAGACTATCTTTTCCGGAAGTTTCTCCATCCCAAGGAGTTTTTTGAGTTCCAGGGTTGCCGAAAATGCAATGAGCCCTTCCCGCTTACGGATGGAGAAACGTTTCTTTTTAAGTTTGCCGAGGGCTTCCATCTGTTCCTTAAAATATTGGGCATCCTCATACCGGTATTCGCGGGCCGCTTTCATCATCCGCTCGTAAAGGTATTCCATAAAACTTCTCTTACCCGTCCCCAGAAAAGATTTCACCTCGTTGACGGTCTTGTCATACGCACCTTGAACCTCGGGCTTGATACAGGGGGCCAGGCATTGACCGATGTGATAGTACAAACAGGCCGTCTTGGGCAGTTTCTGGCATTTGCGGACCGGAAAAAGGGAATGGATCAAATTAATGGCCTGCCTTAAAAGTTTGGCATCGGTATAAGGACCAAAATAATCCCCTTTCTTATCGATGCGTCGTGTGAGTTGGACCCTCGGATAAAGTTCGCGCGTGATCTTTAGAAGCGGATAGCTCTTGTCATCCTTGAGCTCTTTATTATAACGCGGCTGATATTGACGGATCAGCCGGGCCTCTAAGAGAAGGGCATCGATCTCGGTAGCCGTCTCGATATAATCCACATCCGAAATCTGCTGAACGAGAATTTTTATTTTAGGGCCCTGATCACGATTGGAGAAATAAGACTGGACGCGCTTTTTAATCGAAAGCGCCTTCCCGATATAGAGGATCTTACCCCCGCCGTCCTTTATCAAATAAACACCGGACGTTAACGGAAGTGATTTTATTTTTTGTTCCAGCTTCGACACGCTAACTCACCTCGGGCAGCCAGACTAGAATTCCGGATTAACACTGGATGTCTTTTTCGTTTTCATCCACTCCAGGGTCTCTCTGACTTCATGAATGCGAAACACCTTACAAAAACCGATAAAAGCGGTTATACAAAAGAGGATCGGAATAAAAACCTGTATCAAAAGGGCCGTCAAATGATCTCCGGGGACCGCTTGACGCAGGAAGTTCAAAACAGCCCAACAGACGATTCCCATGCTCGTGGAGGCGCCGAGAATTTTCAGGAATGATCGGAGAATCGCCCGAAACGGAAATTCCGAAATCTTACGATTGTAATATTTCAGGAGCAACGCAAATTGGATGATCCCCGAAATGGATGTCGCCAGAGCCAACCCTGCTTCCTTCATGGGCCACATCAAAATAAGGTTGAGAATAATATTAGAAAGAAGCGCCACGACGCCGATGATCACAGGCGTTTTTGTGTCCTGGACCGCATAAAAACCCGCTACCACCAATTTCTGTCCGGAATACGCAAAAAGTCCGAGGACATAACATAAGAGAACAAAAGACGTCCGGGCCGTCGAAACGGCATCAAAGGCACCGCGTTCGAAAAGCATTTGGATAATCGGCGTGCGGAGCACGATCAAACCTACCGAACAAGGCAGGATAATCAAAAAAACACTTCTCATCGCAAAGGAAAGGGTTTGTTTGGCCGCTTCAAATTCCCGGTTGGCCGTCTGCTCGGAAATCATCGGCAGCAAGGCTGTCCCCATCGCAATCGCAAAGACCCCCAGAGGAAACTGCATCAAACGCGTTCCGTACCATAAACTCGAATTGGCCCCCGGTCCAATTACGAAAGCCAGGGTCATATCCACTAAAATATTGATCTGGACCACCGCAAAACCCAAAACAGCCGGCAAGAGCAGTTTCCCCGTCTTCCTGAATCCTTCATGGGCCAGATCCCAAACCCATTGAAAACGGAATCCAAGACGCATCAGGACGGGAATCTGAACGGCCATCTGGATGACTCCTGCCGAAAGGAGAAAGAGGGATAAGATGCGTAACTGTTCGGGGGGTGCTTTGTGAATCAGCGACGCCACCCAAAGGACACCGGCGATCCAAAAAATATCCAGAATGACAGGCCCCAGAGAAGGCGTCAAAAAATGCCGGTGGCAATTCAAAATCCCCATAAAGAGCGCACAAATGGAAATAAACCAAAGATAAGGAAAGAGAAAACGCAGGAGATCGATAGTAAGATGTAAGCGCTCCGGAAGCGCATCCCATCCCACAAGGGCATTCAAAACGAATTCTAAGATGATGATAAAAACGAGCAAACCGCCGGCCAGAACAGTCCCGACTACATTCGAGAAACGAAAAGCAGCGGCTTTTCCCTCACGATGAAGGGTCTCGCTGTAAACGGGGATAAAAGCGCTGGAGAGAGCCCCTTCTCCCAAAAGACGCCTGAAAAAATTGGGGAACATGAACGCATAAAGAAACGCGTCCCACTGCCAAGTCGTGCCGAACTGTTTGGCACTGACAATATCCCGGATCATTCCGAGGATACGACTCGCGAGCGTCAGCAGGCCAACCGTACCTGCTGCCTTCAAGAGGTGCCTCCTAGTGAAACGGGGCCTTTTAGGATCCCGTTTGACAGACGGCCCCTCTTGTGTTACATTGTCCAAACTTTTTTCGAACGGAAAGGATTTATCCATGCCAAATAGCCCTTCAGCCATTAAACGGATGCGCAGCGACGCTAAAAAGCAGCATCGCAACCAAACCGCTCTGACCGAATTGAAAACTTTGGACAAAAAGCTGAATGCTCTGTCCGATAACCCGGGTGAAGCCCAAAAAGTCGCTCAACAGGCGGTCTCGTGTTATGACAGAGCTGTTTCCAAAGGAATTATTCCCAAGAACCGCGCTGCCCGGCGGAAGTCCCGTATTGCAAAATTCCTGAAGAAGATTTCGGTTAAGTCGAAGTAACACGGATCACCCAGGATTCCATGGCAAGCGGCCCGTCCGCTTGTCCTGTTTTCATCTTCCAGTCTAACTCGAAAAGCCCCTCCAGGGCACTCTCCAGTTTTTCGCGACTGAACATTTTTAGCTGGCGTTTAAAGAAATGAATTTGCTTGGGGTAAACACGGCAACGCTTGTAAACGTCCTGCTCGCTTTTGCCCTCCTCCAAAAGAGTCCTCGCAACCCAGAAGCGTCTTAACTGCCAGTGAAGAAGTCCCAGAAGAGGAAGGATATCAAATTCGTTTTCTCCGACAAGTGCTTTCAAAAAACTAAGGGCCTTATCGGTCTGGCGCCGACTGATGGCGTCCATCCACTTAAAAGCATCTACTTCCTGCCAATTCTCTGCCAGAAGTTCCACCATGTCTTCGGTGATCTGCTTCTTATCGCCCGTATAATTGATCAATTGCGAAAGAATAGAATCTAAAAAAACAGGTGCATCCCCTACCCGTTCCTCCAGCAGGGCCATGGCCCCGGGTGTGATGGTTTTTCCGCTTGGTTCCAGTTTTTGTTTGATAAAACGGCCCGTCAGACTCTTTTTATCTTCCTCCTCCAGCCAAAAGACTTCACCATGAATCCCAAAAAGCTTCACCAGTGAATGGTTTTTGCTTAAATCAAAGGCTTCGACAATCAGCACGGTGACCTCAGGGATTTGACCGAGGGAGTTTTCGAAAATCTCCAAATCCCCTTTTTTGAGAGTTTCAGCCCCCTTAAGTTGAAAAATCTGGGCCTGGGCAAGAAAAGGAAGGCTCCTGGCTTCCGTCAGAATCTTTTCCATAGAGGCATGGGACAGATGATAGATTTGTTGGGCGCAATTTCCTTTCGTCTCTTTTTCGAAGACCTGGATGAGACTCTTCGCTTTTTCTTGAGTCAGAAAAGGATCGCCGATGAGTAAAGAGTGTTTCATATAAAAAAATCGCGAAATAACGCAAAAATTCACGCCAAACAACGCGAAAGTTTTAAACTCCGTTCATTCGCGCCAGGGCGTCATCTCTTTCGCGTATTTTCGCGATAGCTTTTAAGTTCTTCTTTCTTTGACAACAAATTGCTTTTTTGAGTTGTTTCGCGGCTTCTGTTTTTTGCGTCTTTTCGCGATTTTTATAATCTTTCGCGTAATTTCGAGGTCTACCAGTCTTCCACAATCCGGTTTGTGACATTTTCCGCAAGACGCTCAATGGCACGCTCAGCCGCATCACTCCGGGCAATGGACCGGACAGTGCTCACATAATATTCCGAATCCCCGGAAAGAAAGGGTTCCGCCCAAATGATATCCCCTGTTTTAGCATTCCTTAAGACAAGATCAAGAACGATCACCATCCGGTATTCTTCAACCCTTTCAAGGGAATTAAACCGAAGCCCCTGCTGGTCGAATTGAACCAATTTGCTTTCAAGAATCGCGTCCGCTTCCTCTCGCGGAACCACCCGCAATTGGCCATCTTTCTGCAAGTGATCGATAATGGCATTGGTGATCCGGATTTCGAGACCCGTCTCATAAGCCACGATATTGCCGATGTTGATATCATTGATAACGGTATCCACATGGATAGTTTTAAAATCCTGGGGAAGAACTGTCTTTTGGGTATAACCGCATCCGGCAAGCCCAAGGATCATCGTACTGATCAAGACAACAGTGATGCAATTTTTCATAGAACCCTCACGAACTGACAACGGTGGTTTCAGTCAATTGAAAACGCTTTAATTCCTTCACCAGAAAATCCTGGCGGGCCTCGATCTGCATTAAGCGTGTTTCAATACGTTCCCTTTCGGTCAAGAGATCCTGTGTCATCGCTTTGGACTTGATGGAGGGAATGACCTGATCGATTTGGTTGATCCTTTTCTCCAAAATCTTGACCTCTTCTGTTTCTAATTCTCTTTCTCTTTCGATTAATTTTACAATAGCCTTCTCGATATCCTCAAGTCTTTCATGAAGCTCTCTCTCTATTTCATCTTCATCATCCAGAGATGCCTCCGTCTTGTCTTCATCCTTCCGATCTTGCTTGGCCTGTTTTTTAAGCGTCCGCTCAAGCCTTTTAAGCCTATCATTCTCATGGCGGAAGATCTCTTCCTGGACCTTGATGCGTTTCTGGAGTTCTTCGATTTCAGCCTTTAAATATTCTTCTTCAAAATCCCCGGCTTCTTCCGTGGCTTCTTCCCCTGTAATCAGTTCGCGGCCCGTTTCCAGTACTGTTTCGGCTTTTTGCTGCTTCATCTCGGATTTTTCGTCAATCCTCTGCTGCACGTCACGCAATTCCTGCCGTAAATCCTGCGCTTTTTGTCTTTCCTCCTGGAGCTTTTTGCGGATTTGCTCATCACGGCTGTCTCGTGGGACCATCTTCCTGGCCTTCTCAATGGCCTCGCCGATGAATTGATAAGGGACCTCCACCATGGACGCACGAAATTTGTATCCGCCTCCCAAAGAGGCCTTGGCCTTCATGATCTCAAGAGTTTTCTGCGCATTTTCGATTTCGCGGCTCTTGCTTTCAATCAGTAAACTTTCAAGTTCTACCTCTTCTTTGATGGACTGGATTTTTGCCGCGTTGAAAGCCGTCGCCGGCACCTTGTCGGCACTTTCAGTCAATTCCACATCCTTGTCCGGCATGCCAAAAATAAAAGCCTTCATCAAACGCCCAGACTGGACAAACGGCGTTGTCACCGCCCGCCCTACTTTCACGGCAGCAGAATCGGATGACTGTTGTTCGGTCATGGCCGTTTCCAAATGCTGGAGCAGTTCTTTCCTGTGTTGATGGCGGTCCTCAATTTCCTGGTACCCTGCCCGGATTTCTTTTTCGATCTGCTTGATGGTTTTCCTCAGTTCCCTGGGGTCTGATTCTTCGTCAACCTCTTTAAGGGCCTCCGTCATTTCCTTTTGTTGATCCAAGACCTGTTGGGCATCGACGGACTCTTCCAAGGTTTGAATCAAATTCGTTTGGGCAGCAATTTTTTCCTTCAAATGCATCTGGTATTCCAAAAGCTCATCCAGGTCCTTTTCCTCGATTTTATCGGAGTCAAAAGGATTGAGAACACTCCAGGATTTATTGAGCGAGCTCGCGACGACTCCCGTCGATTGGCTCACCATTCTCACCGGAGCCTGAACAAGCGACAGCCACGGGGAAGTTCCGAAATGTTCCTTATAAACGGCCTGTTTGTCCTCAAGTTCCTGCTCGAGATTCTGCAGTTCTCGTCTAAGTTCATTGACTTTGGTTTGCTGACGATCGATTTCGTTTGCCTTCAAGGGCCCCGGCGTCCCTTGAGTGCCCGCATCCGATTTCTGGTCAAGTCCGATCTTCGAAACCTGCGTTTCCATGATCTGAACATTGATTTCACTGTGATCTTTGTATAAGTTTTCTTTCTCTTCTAATAAATCCTTCTTTTTCTCGGCAAGCTTATACATCTTCTTGGCATCCATATTTCGGATCTCTTCAATGGGCGTCGGCCCTTCACCGACAAAAGGAATAAAACCCAGATCAAAACCTTGACTCACACCCAGCTCTTCCCTTAATTTTGATAATTCAACTTTTTCGTCCTCAATCTGCCCCTGCTCTTCCATGAGCGAAGCATGCCACCGGTCCATGGCCCGATGAAAATCGTCGGTGGCTTTATCTTTCATGGATTTGCGCTTTTCTTCGAGCGCTTTAAATTTCTCCTTGAGTTCACCTTCGCGGCGCTTGAGATCATCTTCCCGGCGCTTGATCACATCTTCTTTTTCTCCTTCAAAATTTTTCTCTGCCTTCTTGAGATCTCGAAGCTGGTCTTCTAACTCTTTCTTTTGGGTTTGATCAATCTCCGGACTCGCCACCTGGGATTCGAGGGTCTCAATCTTCAAAAGAACCTCTTCTTTTTTTTGATTCATATAGTCCGCCGGGCTTTCCAAGGACTTCAATTTGGCGCCTGCCTTCTCGCCCCACTCAGTACGGGGATACCGCTCGGCGACATCCCGGTAATAAATGAGCGCGCTCTGGAGGTAATTCTGTTTCTCATAATACAACCCGATTTGGTAATTTTTCTGGGCATTTTTCTCGTCAATGACCTGACGCAATTTTTCGGCATTTTCTGAAATCGTTGCATCAGGATGCCTCATCAGGAAACGGTCAACCTCCTGAGAAGCTTCATCCAGGGCCCTCTGATCGCGAAATTGAGCCGATGACCGTTCAAAAGATGTCTCAGCCAGCTGGTAACGAACCTGAGCAATTAAATCGCTTTGCGGATAATTATCGATCACCGCTTGAAAGGCATCCATGGCTTCGTCGAAACGTTTCCATTTTTTATAAGTCAATCCCAGATGAAACTGCGCCTGATCGCCATACTCACTGTAAGGAGCAAACCGCGTAATACTCTCAAAAATTTCGACGGCATTCGAAAGGGACGGCAGGATCTCAAGGCCCATGAGCTTCGCCTTGCGGCCCGAAAGAAAAAGGTTCCCGATCCGGAAAAGTCTTTCGATGACTTCTTCAAACCGGTCGGTTTGCGGATAGGATTCGATCAGCTTTTTGTACGCCTTGTAAGCATTCTTGTATTCTTCCTTTTCTTCGAAGATAATGCCTAAGCGATACTCGGCCTCCGGCGCTATCGCAGCCGCCGGATATTTTTTTAGGAGATTTTCAAGCTGCTTTTTTGCTTCATCAAGGTCTTTCTCGCGATAAAACTTCATCGCATATTCAAACTGGTCGTCGGCTGTATCCTGAACCGCTCCTTCAGGATTAACAAACTTTCCTGACTCCGGGGACCAGACCCAATAGGCAGAAGCATTCAAAACCGGAACAAAAAAGATTACAAACAGGAAGGAAATGATTTTTGCGCTTTTCATAACTGATTTCAAGACCTCGGGTTATGTAGAATTTGATAGAGAGTCAATATATCATGGCCGCTTGTGAAGTGTCAATGGAAGAGTTGCGGATCTTCAAGCATTCAGGCGAGCCCTTTAGGGGCGTAAGTTATGTATGAATTCTCATACCATGAAGTCATTTTAGTTCTAAGTTCATCCAGGACAGATAGGAGCGGCTCCCTTTGACGGCCGGGAGGGCTAAAATTTCAGGAACTTCATAGGGGTGTAAATGCTTAAGTCTTTTCTCCAAGCGGGTAAAGAGCCCTTTGCGTGTCTTCATCACCATCAGGACTTCCCGGTCCTTTGTTATCTTGCCCTTCCAGCGATAATGGGATTCAACGGATGGGATAATATTAACACAAGCCGCTAAACGTTCTTGGACTAATGCCCTAACTATTTGACGAGCAACGCTTAAGGAAGGTGCCGTGGAAAAGACAACCAAGCAGGCCAACGACTTATGGATCTCCTCTTATTCTTTCTTTCGATGGAACGTAGCCCGGTAATCTTTTCCTTCACTTTGGAGGACAATATATCCCTCCCGAGCTAACCAGCCGAGGCTCATCAGAAACAAATCCCGAGGCTTCCCTATTTCCTTACAGAGCTCCCCAAGTGTTGCAGTCCCTTTTTCGTCCAAATAGCGCCAGACGTCGCCGGCTGTAATTCCAATCTCCGTAATGGTAATCATGGTGTCTCCTTAATACCGCTTGATCCCAAAAAAATATCAACTTCGAGAAAGAATAAGCATTGGCTTACATGAACATCCTAAATATAGCAGATGAAATTCAAGCTTTCAAACCCTTTTTCTTGGATCGCTTCACCCATCTCACAGGTGGGCGAAGGGGTGGGCGCAACACACTTAGAGGCGCGAGCGCAGGAATTGTCCTGTATAGGAGAGCTTACAGGCAGCTATCTCCTCGGGAGAACCCTGGGCTACGACCTTCCCTCCTTCAGGACCCCCTTCCGGTCCGAGGTCAATAATATAGTCCGCCATTTTGATGACATCCAAATGGTGCTCAACAACCAAAAGGGTATCACCCTGATCCCGCAGCCTGAAAAGGGCCTTCATCAAATTTTCAATGTCGCCAAAATGAAGTCCGGTCGTCGGTTCATCTAAAAGATAAAGCGTCTTGCCGGTCGATTTCCGGTTAAGCTCGCTTGCCAGTTTGATCCGCTGGGCCTCTCCGCCGGAAAGAGTCGTCGATGCCTGCCCCAATTTGAGATACCCAAGACCGATGGCCTTCAGGAGCATCAGCTTTTCACGAATCGGATGAATATTGGAAAAAAAATCGATCGCTTCCCCGACCGACATATCCAAAACATCCGCAATATTTTTTCCGCGATAACGAATTTCAAGCGTAGCCTCATTGTATCTTTTCCCGCGGCAGGATTCGCAAAGAACGTAAATATCCGGCATAAAACTCATTTGAAGTTTTTCATACCCTTCTCCCCGGCAATCTTCACACCGTCCGCCTTTCAAATTAAAACTAAACCGGGAAGGCGAATAACGGCGGACCTTCGATTCCGACAAGTCGCTGTAGAGTTTTCGAATCATTCCGAAAATATCCGTGTAGGTCGCCGGATTGGAGCGGGGCGTCCGCCCGATGGGTGCCTGATCCACCTCGATCACCTTATCCAGTTTTTCTGATCCTTTTAAGGATGAAAACTTCCCGACGCGGTAATCGGTTTTCCAAATCCGGTTATGCAGCTCGCGGTAAAGAATATCATGCACCAAGGTACTCTTCCCCGAACCGGAAACACCTGTAACACAGATAAAAAGCCCCAGCGGAATGGCGACATCAATATTTTTGAGATTATGCTCGCGGCAACCCTTCAGCCGGAGAAACGGGGCCTTGCGGTAATCGAGGCGGGTTGCCGGGACTTGGATCGTTTTCTCGCCCCTCAAAAATTGGGCGGTCAGCGATTCCTTTTTCCGGCAAAAATCACGCAAGCTGCCGTGGGCAACTAAATGCCCTCCTTCTTGTCCCGCCCGAGGCCCTAGATCAATTAAATAATCCGCGCGTCTCATGGTTTCTTCATCATGCTCAACCACAAGAACCGTATTCTTTAGATCTCGAAGTTTTTCCAGAGCATCCAAGAGTTTTCCCTGATCACGGGCATGAAGCCCGATGCTCGGTTCATCCAAAACATAAAGGACACCCGTCAACCCCACCCCGATCTGTGCCCCCAAACGAATCCTCTGAAGCTCCCCTCCAGCAAGTGTGGCCACAGTCCTGTCCAAGGTCAAATAACCCAGACCCACCTGCGCCAGAAATTTCAACCGGCTTCGAATTTCCCTTAAAACAGGCTCTGTCACCGCTTTCAAGTTTTCAGGAAACATAAGGCGGTCAAAAAATGCAGCGGCCTCTTCGATCGATTGTTGGGTCATTTGAATAATATTTTTGCCCTCGATCAAGATCCCCAAACTTTCTTTCCTCAGCCGTTCACCGCGGCATTCAGAACACAAATCTTCTTTTAAAAATTTCCTTACCTTTCGTCTGACCTTCTCCGATTTCGTTTCGTGAAAAAGCCGTTCCAATTCCTCAATCAGCCCCGACAATTCGTTGTCCCCCCAGAAAAAGGCCTCCTTTGCCTCTTCGGGCCACTCACCGAAAGGACTCCGCCTGTCAAACTGATATTGTTTCGATAAATCATAAAGAAGATCCTCAATGAAATATTTATTGAAGGAAAAAAAGATTTCATCATTCAGTCCCCCGGAAAGAAGCGGCTTAGCAGGATCTTGAATCACACCGCCACGCGAGATCTGAGACAATTTCCCGAGCCCCCGGCAACGCTCACACGCACCGTAAGGACTGTTAAAAGAGAACATATTGGGCGTCAGAGCCGGATAACCGATTTGGCATTGTGCGCAGCTTAACTGAGCGGAATAGAACCGTGCCTTTTTCTCCCGTTCTTTTGCTAACGGCAGAATCATCAAATATTGATGGGCGAGATCCAAGGCCGCTTGAACCGAATCCCGAAGAGCTTTTGCCATCCCCGGATGTACCTTCAGGTGGTCAATCACAACCTCAATATCATGACGTTTCGTCTTTCGCAATTTGAGATCGGGCGCAAGGCGCACCTTCTTGCCGTCGATACGGGCCTGTGTGAATCCTTTCTTGAGAATCTCCTGAAACAATTTTTGGAATTCCCCTTTTCGGCCGCGAACCATAGGCGCCAAAACTTGGATCTCCTGGCCCGGGAACTGCGTGATGATTTCCGCCACAATCTCATCGCGATTTTGACAGGTCATTGATTTTCCGCAAATATGGCAGCGGGCACTTCCCGCCTTGGCAAAAAGAAGCCTTAGGTAATCGTAAATTTCCGTCACAGTTGCCACCGTTGAGCGCGGATTATGAGTCACGGCACGTTGTTCAATCGCGATGGCCGGTGAGAGTCCGGAAATGTAATCCACCTCCGGTTTCTTCATTTTTTCCAGGAATTGGCGGGCATAAGAGGAGAGGCTTTCAAGGTAACGCCTCTGGCCTTCGGCATAGACCGTATCAAAAGCTAAGGATGACTTTCCGGACCCTGACAACCCGGTCATGACGACAAATTGATTGCGGGGAATGTCCAAATCAAGATTCTTAAGATTGTGTTCGCGTGCCCCTCGAATTTCCAGGGTCGTTTTCTTCATGTCCCGATTTCAATAGAGGAAAATATCTTTTTTAAAACGGCAACGGCTGAAAGGATGGCAAGATAACTTGTCTTGGCATTCTCAGGAGAAGGAGCATTGGAAGTGACCGTTCTTATTTTCCCGGAATCCCCTTCGACATAAATTTCATGCTCATTGACGCGATAACGGAGAGATGTCCAAATCTCGACTTCAGTCCGCCGAGGCCCAATCCCTGCCAGACTCAGGATAGCAGCAACATTCACATTCTGAGGGAAGGCTTTCACTGCATCAAGTGCAGAACCCCGAAAAACACAAACTTCGCGCTTGCCGTGCAAACGGGGAAAACACTTCTTTTGAAAATAAGGTGCCCCCATCAAACCTAGCGGGGGTTTCTTGGTGATCAATTTGACCCGCCGTATCTTTGTATTCCGAGCGGCAGAAATCCCGTCGACTCCCGCAATGGCGCCGGACGGAATCCATACACGGCCCCGGCTTTCGCAGGCAAGCTTAAACCAGCGGTCCGAATCAAGGAGCCCGCCAACACTCATAATGAGAAGCATCTTATGATGCTTTAATCCGAATTCAACAACCTCCCGAGATACTGACGCCGACGCCGCCTCGATGATCAAATCCGCCTTGCGTATGAGTTCTCTTAAGGAAACAACCCGAATCGTTCGACCCAGTTTTTTCTTTAACGAATACGCCTTCTCTTCATGATGGTCACACAAATAAGCAACCACGGCCATTTTCTTAAATTTGGCCTTGATCCACTTCCCGAGCGCTCCCCCAATGGTTCCGCAACCGATAATACCCACTTTCAGCTTGTGCATAATCCCCCAAAAGAAAGACCCATGACCCAAGACTCATGACTCAAGACTTGCTCTTGATTCCTTTGAGGTCCTGGGTCTTGAGTCTTGGGTCCTGAGTCTTACTGAATGATTTGATTCTTCTTATTGACCTTCACCACTTTAGAATGATGAAATCGTCTTTCGGTTTCATCCAAAACAACAAAAGACATAATAATAACGGTATCGCCCTTCTTACCATGTTTGGCGGCACCACCGTTTAAACAGATGACCCCTGAACCTGCCGGCCCCTCAATGGCATAGCTTTCGATACGGGCCCCATTGGTCACATTCGCCACAAGCACCTTCTCATGAGCTAGAATATCCGACGCTTTCAGGAGATCGGCATCAATGGTAATGCTCCCCTCATAATCCTCTCTGGCTCCGGTAACCGTTGCATTATGTATTTTTCCATGAAGTATTTGGCGCTGCATAAATAATTGATAAGGCAAAAGTCAAAAGTAAAAACTCTTGGTTTTGCTTTTACCTTCCCTTTCCTTTCTTCATTTTATCCATTTTATCTTATACCCACAAGCGAGCACGTCTTTGATTTTTTGACTTACTGCTTATGACTTTTGATTTTTGACTTTTATTGTAACATTATCGATTAATCTTGTCTTGCCTACAAAACACGCCGTCAAAACAACCATCTCCGTCTGCCAGCGTCTAAGTGAAGCCAAGCTTTGGGGATCAACAATATCGAAATACTGAATTTTATCCACGGCCGGCTTAAGCCTTCTTGCGGCTTCACGCTTAAGCCACAGAATATTCCTCGTCCCCGAACGAACCTGCCCGCGGAGCCAAAAGAGGGTTCGTGAAAGCGCCACGGCCCTTCTTCTTTCATCCCCGCTGAGATAGCGATTCCTGGAACTCATCGCGAGCCCGTCTGATTCCCGGACCGTGGGGAGAACCTTCATGATGACATCAAAATGAAGATCTTCAATCATTCGACGAATAAGGATGGCCTGCTGATAATCCTTCTGACCAAAATACGTCCGGTGACACTGAGCCAGCACAAGAAGCTTAGCGACAATGGCCATGACTCCTTCGAAATGTCCGGGACGGTATTTCCCGCACAGGTTCTCAAGTAACGGGAAAAACTTCTTCCGTAAGCGGTCCTTTACCCAAGGCGATCCCATCGAAATTTTCAAGGCATAGGAATCAGGATACATCGCTTTTGGTGTCGGATGAAAAAGATAATCGACCTTCAGGTTCTTCAGCAACTTTTCGTCCCGACCGATGGTTCGAGGGTACCGTTTAAAATCCTCTTTCGGTCCAAACTGAGCGGGATTCACAAAAATACTCACCGCCACAATGTCATTTTCCCTTCGAGCACGGCGGACAAGCGCGAGATGACCGTCATGAAGCGCCCCCATGGTCGGAACAAACCCGATGGTCTTAGCGCGTTCGCGCAGCTTTCTCATCTCAGCCTGAAAGACCTTCGGGCTACTTATTTTTCTCACGACAATCCTCCAGCAAATCTGTGATCATTTTATGACTGACAGGGTCCCGCCACTCGGGGATCAACTCACAAAGAGGCTCCAAGACAAAAAATCTTTCCTGAAACCTGGGATGAGGTATCCTTAACCCCTTTTCTTCGATGACCGAACTGCCATAGAAAAGGATATCAAGATCGATGATTCGAGGCGCGTTCTTCACAGACCGCTCACGACCCAATCTCTTTTCGATCGCTAACAGAACGACCAATAAACCACGGGCCGTCAGGCTGGTCTCACATTCCCAGACAGCATTGAAATATTTTCCCTGAAACGGGCCTCCTACCGGTTCGGTTTCGTAAAGTGAGGACTCTCGCACGATTTGGACCTCCGGCTCCCGTGAAAGACAGTCTTTGGCCCGCCGGATATTTTCCTCGCGTTTCCCCAAATTCGAACCCACTGCAATATAAACGAGAGTCATGTTATCATTCCCTAGACTTTAGACTACAGACTTCAGACTGCAGGCAAGACATCAACGCTATTAGCCCACTTTAATCACAAAACCGCATCTTGATGTCTAAAGTCTGGCGTCTGATGTCTGGCGTCTGAAAACTACTTCCGATCGAAATGCCGGTGACTTGATTCAATCCGGCTCAAAGCTTCTTCCAAACGATGGTCGGGGACTGTTAAGGAGATTCGAAAATAGCCTTCCCCATTGGGGCCAAAACCATTTCCGGGGGTAACAATAATATTCATATCCGTTAAGAATTTCATGGCAAGTTCCGAAGAGGTATATCCGGGCGGAACAGGTATCCACAAATAGAAAGTGGCCTGGGGTGCATGAATCTGCCAGCCGAAGGATCTCAACCCGACAACAAAAAGATCACGCCGGTGCCGGTACACTTCGAGGTTTTTTTTTAAAAAATCGTGTCCTTTTTCCAAAGCCCTAATGGCGGCTACCTGAACG
>JAFGHI010000026.1 GCA_016930235.1 Candidatus Omnitrophota bacterium | reverse complement strand
CCCTGCCCGACTGCTGGCAGGCGGGCTCTCCCCAAAGGAGAGAGGACAGGTGTGGGGTCATACAATCCGCATTCCGCACTCTAAAATCCAAAATTACACACGCGGTCCGTGGTCCATGGTCCGTGTCTGATTTACTGAAATATATAACAAGGAGTTGGTTATGACATCGCATCTTTTATCCTGGATTATTTTTACCCCGCTGCTGGGGGGCGGGATGATCCTTTTCGTCCCCAAATCGAAATCCCACTGGGTCAAATGGATCGCCACCGGCGCCACCGTCTTGACGGGACTCCTCACCCTGAAGGCCCTCACTCTTTTCAAAGCCGCCGAGAGCGGATTCCAGATGATCGAGAAGGTCCCCTGGATCCCGGCTTTTAATGTCCATTATCTGGTGGGGTGTGACGGGATCAGCTTCCCGATGATTTTCCTGACAGCCTTGATCTCGATCCTGGCCTGCATCGGATCTTTTGGAATCAAGGAAAGGGAAAAGGAATATTATTTTCTTTATCTCCTGCTCCAAACGGGCATGCTCGGGACCTTCCTTGCGCTCGACCTTTTCCTTTTCTATATCTTCTGGGAAGTCGTGCTGGTCCCGATGTATTTTCTGATCGGAATCTGGGGCGGACCCCGGAGAGAATATGCGGCGATCAAATTCTTTCTCTACACCCTGGCGGGCAGTCTTTTTATGCTCTTAGGAATTCTTGCACTCTATTTTAATTCCGCACCGCATACCTTTAATTTGATGGAGCTCACCCAAAACAGTTTCGCGCTGGGTTTTCAAAAAATCGCGTTTCTGGCCTTGTTCCTCGGATTTGCGATCAAGGTCCCGATCTTTCCCTTTCACACGTGGCTGCCGGATGCGCATGTCGAGGCCCCGACACCGATCAGCGTGATCCTGGCGGGCGTCCTCCTTAAAATGGGAACCTACGGATTCTTCCGTTTCAGTTACCCGCTCTTTCCGGACGCGTCCGCGTGGTTCCGGCCATACATGGCGGTCCTGGCCGTGATCGGGATTGTTTACGGAGGATTCGTTGCTCTCGCCCAAACGGACTTCAAGAAAATGGTGGCGTATTCCAGCGTCAGCCATATGGGATTTATCCTGCTGGGTTTAGCAGCCTTCACGTCCACCGGATTTAACGGCGCGCTCCTTCAGATGTTTAATCACGGGACAATCACAGGCGGGCTCTTCTTACTTGTCGGCGTCCTTTATGACCGCGCTCATACGCGCGACATGTTCGGCTTCGGCGGGATCGGTGCGCAGATGCCGGTCTATTCCGGGATCCTGATCTTTTTCTCGCTGGCTTCACTCGGACTGCCCGGCTTGAGCGGTTTTATCAGCGAGTTCATGGTACTTTTGGGCGCATTTCCTTACAGCCGGATTTTTACCGCGCTCGCTTGTCTTGGGATCATCCTGGCCGCAACGTATCTCTTGCTCATGATCCGCCGTGTACTCCTGGGCCCCTTGAATGAGAAATGGTCAAACCTGCCGGACATTAACCTGCGGGAGATCATCACACTCGCACCCCTGATGATCTTTATCCTAGCAATCGGTGTTTATCCCAAGGTCATCTTAAATTATATGATGCCCACAATCGGCGCCTTAATCGCAAAAGTAGGAGGCATCCTTTCATAATGGACCCGATCTCGAGCCTTCAATTATTTATCCCGGAGCTGATCCTCTTAACGGGGGCCTTCCTCACGTTGATCCTGGACCTTTTCATCAAGAATAAAAGGACCGTGGCAATGGCCGCCCTTATCGTTCTGGGGATCACAGCCCTTTCACTGGAAACACCGGAAGGGTCACCATCCCTCTTTTACGGATTTTTTATGCTGGATCGGTTCACGCACTTTTTCCGGTGCCTGGCGTTGGGCATTGTCGGCCTCACGATCCTGGCTTCGCTGCGTTATCACGAAAAACTGGAATCGGCCGAGGGTGAATACTATTCCCTCTTTCTCTTGATGGCCTTCGGACTTATTTCGATGGGCGCAGCTTCCAACCTTTTGATGATCTTTCTTGCGATCGAATTTGTCTCCCTGCTTTCCTATTTATTGGTGGGGTTCCTAAAAGAGAGCCCGCACTCGAAAGAAGCCGCGATCAAATATCTTTTATTCGGGAGTCTCGCAAGCGGCATCATGCTCTACGGCATGTCCCTTCTTTACGGGATTACCGGTTCGCTCGAACTTTCAGCCATTCACCGAAGTATCCTGAATCCGGAATTTTCCCCGATCGCGCTTGCGGCGATCCTTCTCATGTTCGCCGGACTTGGTTTCAAGATCTCGATGGCACCCTTTCATATGTGGGCACCGGATGTTTACCAGGCCGCGCCGACCCCCGTCACGGGATTCCTGACCGTGGGACCGAAGGCCCTCGGATTCGCCGTTCTGATCCGCGTCCTGACCTCGGCCTTCTACGATATCGACTGGCAATGGAGCGTGCTGATCACCGTTCTTTCGATCCTCACGATGACGATCGGCAATATTGTCGCAATTGCCCAGACCAACATTAAAAGACTTCTCGCGTATTCCAGTATCGCTCAGGCGGGCTACATCTTAATGGGCATCGCTGTCTTTCAGAAAACAGGTCTGACGGCCATCCTCATTTATCTTCTGGCTTATGCCTTCACGAATCTCGGGGCCTTCATCGCTGTCATTATGGCCTCGAACCATTTTAAGGACGATTATCTGGAATCGTATCAAGGGCTCGCAAGGCGCTCACCGGTCCTGGCGGCAAGTATGACGATCTTCCTTTTGTCTCTGGCAGGGATCCCGCCACTCGCGGGTTTCATCGGAAAGTTTTTTGTCTTCTCGGCCGCAATTGAGGCCAAGATGATCACCCTAGCCGTTGCTGCCGCTTTAAACAGCGCTGTCGCCGCTTACTATTATTTTAAGGTCATACGCATCATGTACTTAGTGGAACCTACCGAATGGGATCAAGGCCCTCTTCCCCAACCCGTCTCCCTCAAGATTGCCTTGGGACTGACTTTAGCAGGAACAGTTTTAATCGGTCTCTTCCCCGCACCTTTTATCACCTGGATCCAGGGGATTTTCTAAAACTAGATACTAGATAAAACTCCAAGCTTCAAAAAAAAGCTGATGCTGGAAACTTGAAAACGGCTGAGGTCTTTCTCTGGCCTTCAGTTTCCTGTGTCTAGTTTCTTTTTGCAGCTTGAAACCTGAGGCTTTTCAACATCAAACCAGGCACTAGAAATTAAGAATTAGACATGACTCCCGCGTATGGCTTACAGCGGCTTGCGGTCATGGGGCAAAGAGGGAATTACAACGGTTTATTGTCAACACCACTCCTTAAGAGTACATTGTGTCTCTTGTCTTTGGTCTGCTGTCTGAAGTCTGATGTCTGCAGTCTAAATTACGCCGCGATCTTGATGACAAGTTGGGCGAGGTATTGCCGATTGAGGTAATCAAGGAATTCAGAAGTCACGGTCAAATAGCCATCTTTATCTCTTGTGATCCCAAGCCAGTTGAGACCTTCCTTAAGCCTTTCGGCCGAAATGTCCGACCCGAGCAGGCTGGCATAAAGGAGTGATGCTGTGAGAAGTCCACTTCGAGTTTCCCGTTCGTTATAACGGAAGAAATGGATCTCGGAAGTCGCCACCTCATCTAAGGATTGACGGTTCTCGGCATCGCCTTTCGAAATATGGATCACGGGTTTCTCATCCATCCCCACACCCCATGAAAGCATTTCGTTATAAGCCCCTTGAGCGGGGCCTTGAACGATTTTCACGTTCTTTAAAAGATCTGCCTGGCGGAAAGGATTGAGCCGGGCATCGGTCAGATCGGCATGATAAATCACAAGTTTAAGCTGTGCTGGATACTGAAACGCAAGGGCAAAAAATTCATTAAACTGGTCTGCCGTCATCTGATGGACCAACTCATCATAGTCAATCATCACCACAGAATCTTGGTTGATTCGGCTGATGATTTGATCGATATTCACAGCCCTTCGCTGCTGGGACCCGGTAGTTTCCAAAACCTCTGCCTCTTTAACCGAAACGTCACTCCATCCTAATGTTTCTTCGACCTCCGCCGCAAATTCGCGCAGTTCGGAACGTAACGGCCCCTCCGCCTGCTCTCTGAGTTCAGCCCTGATCGCAACCGCCAAAACTTCCTGGGCCCGCCGCTCATTCATCTCCGTATCGAAATCCCGGACACCGAAAGAAGCAAAAGACAAACCGCGCCCCGCAAGCGCAACTTCGATTTTCTTCCGATATCTTTTTAAAACATTAAGAGCGCTTCCCTTACGCAGAGAGAAACCGGCTGCAGCCCGAATACGATTGGTCGCAACGGGCGGAATTCCGCGATGATCATAACTTGTCACCGTGTTGGGGGGAATTTCAATTCCCTCGCCAACCGGACCTACATGCGAAATAAATTTCAAAAGAGGCCCCGCTTCTTGAGCGACGGAAAAATCATTTCCTTCGGACCAAAAACTTTGCCCATTGGCTTCAACAAGCATCCGATAACCTTCATCGCCGATAAACCCCGCGGCCATTTGCTCGCGGGGCATCTTCAAGATGGTCTTTTCCAAAAGATTAATGCCCCTTGCGATACCGACCGATTTGGGTTCGGGGGATATATCATTGGTCGTTTGTCCGCCAGGCTGCCCCGCAATCTTGATTGGATCCATTTGCGTCATGGGAATACGCTCCATCAATGCGAGAATAGGAGTCACCTGATCAATCTTAATTTCCTTATATTTCTGATCAAACTCATCGGGGCTTATTTGGGATTTATCGACGGCAACCTCAAAACCAGTCGTACGGTCAACAATGAACGTCCGATAAGGCACTTGCAATTCGATTGTCCCGCCTCCCTCAGTCACTACCTGGACCCGCCATTCTTCAGGAGGCTTCTGAGTGCTGATAAAACCCTGTATCTGCTTAAGCACAGGGGTAGGATTCCTCAAGATCAAATCCATTAACATCCCTTGCTTACGTCTTTTAACCGCTTGGGGTGGAGGATCGAATTTCCGTTTTAAGTCATGCCGTCCGGACGGCAGGACGGCGATTGCCGCATTCCCTCTTGTTTCAGCCACCTGTTTCCCATCCACGCCTTTCATCACGACATCCGGTTCGCGATACTCGATTTGGTGGCCGCTTACGTCATACCAGCTCTTCTGGTCTTCTTCCCAATACCAAGTTTCAGGCATCGTAATACGGGCGGCAAGCTCGATCAAACGGCCTTTTAATTTGTCCATGGAATTTTGATAGATTTTTTCATACCCCGTACCGTCCAACAAATAGGCGTAAACTGCATTCCCGGAAGCAGCCCCGATCACCAATTGGCTCAAAGATTTCTCAATACCTTCGACCTGTCCCAAGACATGAGACTCCCGCGGGATCCCCGTTCGAACACTGACCCAATGAAGAATTCTCTCCGCCTCTTTCAGAGGTTCAATGATCTGTCTCCACGGCCCTTCGAAAGCCTGACCGCTGATCACATAGTCAAGGATCAAGTCGACACGAGAGAAGATCAGGGCCGAATAAGCCATATCCTGACTCTTAGCCACTCCTGAAGGAGTCACTGTCCCATCCATATCATAAAAGAGAACCGGATGCTGCCTTTCGTCAGTCGCATCCAAAAGGAAGCGAAGAAGAGGAACGCCGAAAGAAAGTCCTCCGAGTCTTCGAACATATCTTCGATCCATATCTTTCCCCTTAGATTCACTCCCGTCGGCAACCAACTTCTGAATATTCGCCATCAAGCTCCGATGAACTTCCCATTCATTTTGGAAACGAGCGTCATACAACCGCGCCAGTTTCTCCATTTGAAACCGCAGAACTGTTTCCATATTCTTAATCCGCCGGGCAGGGGTCCACCCGACATCCATAATTTCGAACGGCAGGATAATATGAATGCCGTCTTCCTGGCGCTGGATGATTCCAAGCCGATGCATTTCTTCTTCCTGAAGTTTCTCTTCATCCCCTACAATCGCAAGACGGCTCCCAATAAACAACTCTTTCGTCTGATTCCTTGACGAATAAGTCAGATAAAGCGGGATATGGTGAAACTCGCCGATTTGGACAGGCCGGTCCACGGCTATTTCCATCACCGGAATCCGCTCCTTGAGAATGGATCGAACTGCCCGCGCGACGGTGTATTGGAACCATGTTTCACTGTTCGTTTTACCGGCAACCCATACGGGTATGTGATGAGGCTCATCAAGCCATGCGGCCAGTTCTTTGGTCAAATCCTGGCGAAAGATAAGTTCATGGACACTTTCCATTCCGAAACTTTCCCAGGAAAGCCCCACATCGTGAAGCAAGGCATCCAATTCTTCATAGCGTTGGATCAGGCTAAATACCGGTTTGGGAGTTAAGCGCTGTTGAACCACCGGGTCAATCAGGTCCCACATCGCCGACGCCAATAATTCTGGAACGGCCGAAACCATGGCGTGATAAAGATCAGGGTTTTGCCGCTGTGGTTTCAAGATAACATCCATCATATGATGAGAGGCATCGATCGCTATGCCGCGTTCGCGGATACGTTCGACCTCTTCAGGCGTCGGAGTATTCGGCCCCGCATAAGCACCGTGTTTCCCATTATAAGCATCTAAATGCGTCCCCAAATGCGGCCTTGCCGGCAAAATCAACAAGTCTCCGATACCTTCATTACTATCCGATAAAATCGTGTTCCAGACTTCTTCTAAAGGGCCTCCGATCATTCCTTCCAAAAAAGTTACCGTTGATTCCCACCAGGACATACCGCGCGTTTCATCATCCCTCACGGCGTTTGTGACCAGCATTTTAACCCCATGTTTATTCCTTTTCTTGGCGTCCACGACCTTTTTATTCTTCTGCAAAATCCCCAAACTTGTTCCCCAACTGGTCAGACCCGATACAATCAATTCTGCACTTTCAAGAAGCTCTTCCACACGGCTGTGATGGGGCACATTGTCATAATAAGTGCTGATATCCCACATCCGGTAAACCTTTCTTTCCCTGCCATAGAGCGTTCCTTTGGGCGTATGCGAGAAATAGGCCTGGCCGATGTATTCCTGACCGTCCCGTCCATAGACAATCATCTCGTTTCCAAAAGGATCATCAAGGACTCCCATACCGCGGGCTCCTAAGAGGTGCGCGTATTCAATTAAGCCGGCATAGATCCCATCCGGATTCATAAAGTCCTCCCCATGCCCACGGGTAAGATTCAACACCCCTTCATAAATAAGCCCCTTGACGGCATGAAGATCCGCAGACATTCCCATGGCATCAACCACCCCGGCATATTGAAGCATCTGCTGGAATATCCTCTCGAATTGCTGTTCTGTTCCATCTTGGACAGCTGTTTTGTGCGCATTTGCATAAAGCTGCTGAAGTTCGTTCGCGAACGGCCCCATATTCTGTCCAAAACGTTGCTGCATCAACTTTTCAATAACTTTAGATCCTGGAACCCCTTCGGTCACGGCGGATCTTGAATCAAAGGTCTGAATATCCCCGCCGGCAGCTGTCCGAATCCGTCTCCTCGAAACATTATCGCCCCGGGCTAGACCGCCGCTGCCGCCGTTATCGGTCCCGCTAATCTCAGCGGCCGCCGGCTCACTCGTCATCCGGTCAACCACCCCACCCATAGCAAGGGCCGCTCCCCCGCCAGACTCAATCACCACACGATGTTTGAGCCGCAAACAATCCTGCCCTTCCGGAAAATTCTTGAGCGCGGCTAATCGATGCATATTCCCAAGTATCACGTGTACCTTCCAGGCAAAAGCCTCGAAATTCGCCACCGTCAATTGCAAAAGATCCTGCTGGTACTCTTCCATCAGAGGGACATTCCCGGAAGCCTCCAACTCTTTGCCGACCGCAACCGCTATTCTTTTGTAAGCACTTAAAGCTTCCTCCCGAACACGATCCGATATGATTCGGCCATGTTCTTCGAGAATCGTATCGCCCGTCATTTTCATCACGAAATCTTCAAGCACATCCAGCATAATGTTGGCTGCCAATGCAAAGTCGTCGCTTTGAATGCCGGCGATTCTTTTTAGCATGATAAGACGGCTCTCTTCACCAAGGCCGGGGTCTACCAGCGCCAGTAAAACACCGATCAGGCGTGCAACCCTGTATTCTTTTTTCTCAAAATCCGGACTAGCGGCGTAAACTTCCGCATCCGTAAAAATATTTTTATAAGCCCTCTTTTGGTGAACATGCATCAAACTCATCCCAGCCGACAGAAGGATGCTGACCGTATCTTTGTTTGCCGATTCAAGATTCATCGTAACGTAAACACTATCGGAGGGAACTTGTCTCTCGGGTCTCGATGGGTCTAAAACGATTTCAAGGCTTGTCATGGTTTCTTGTGTCTCAAAATTCTTCAACCGATAAGCCGCCTGCTGTCTCAACCAGTAGAACCCTTCTCCTGACGATTGGTAATCCAGCAAAATATCGATGAGAAGCCGGTTAATCGCCTGATAAGGATCCTTCTGGTCCAAACTACCCTCTATTTCCTGCGTCATATCGGAAAGGACCTTGATGATCATCGCTTCAAACCGAGTCCAGCGGCTCACGGCCTCTTGTAAACTCGAAGTTTCAACCGATAACCTTTTGAGGACCTCTTCGTCGTTGTCTTTTCTGGCGCGGTCGACCTCGTCAAGTTTCTCTTGCAACTTCACTGATCTCTGATGTGCCTCCAACCCCTTCCGGGAAAGCCTTATCAGCATTTGTATCGATTCCGCGCTTGTTATTAACGACAAACAATCGACTGCCTGAGCGCTCGCAAAAAACCAGTCCTCGTGCTCATCTTCTCTGGGACCCAAAGTCTCTTCTGTATCTGTTTCTACATCATAACGAACGGGCCCAAAACCATCGACTTTACCAAAGTAATATTCGGCCTGCTCCTGAAGTAAACTTCGAAGCCGGGCACGATGAGGCTGGCCTTCCACTCCGAGCCACTCGCGCAGCAATGCCGGGATCACATCTTCTTTAATCTTAAGAATGGTTTCATCAGCACGGTCTTCATCAAAACGATTTGCCAATTTTCCTTTGGTATATTCGCGAATCCTTAAAAAGATAGGCAAGCCTTCGCGCGATTGCGCCTTACGGCCCATTACAATATTCTTGAATTCCGTCGTCATGACCAGAAATTCTTCAGACAGCGCTTCCTGCTCATTGCCCTGCCTCAATTCCGAGCGGACAAGTTCTTGCTTTGGCATTGCAATAGGCGAAAAATATTTAGCTTGAAGACGGAGATTATTAAATTTTTCGACGTTGATCCACTTGGTTTGACCTCGGAATCTCAATTTAACAGGTTTTCGATGATGATTTATTCGGTAAGGAAGATCATTAAATTCCATATCGTATTCAACCTCATCGATGATATGCCTGATCCTCACACCTTTCTCTAAATACTCAATTGTGCCTCCGGGACGAATAAAGACCTGCCTCGTAAGAGTAAAGGGAAACTGATAACCAATATCCTGCCTTGTTTCTTCGAAGGATGTCTGCCGTAATTTCATGACCGCAAACGGCATATCCATTTCTTTCTCTTGGTACATCCGGATTTCTTCGCCCACGTCTTCGAAACGAAGTTCTTTTGCCTCAGGATCCCATACCGCCCTCATTCGCATCACCGTTCCATCGGATTTATGAAAAACAAGAAGGGGTTCCGGTTCTCCTTCTAAATCATGCCTTTCGGCATCCTCGCGCGCTTCTCTCCAATCCACATGCCGGATATCCACCACACCTGGGACATAGATTTTCCCCGGTTCAGATAAGACGCCTTTTTTATCATGACGTTCATACCGCAATTGATTTTGATTATTAAAACCCGCCATTTCAATATTACTTCCGGAAAACCCATAATTCATTTCCGTGCCCCAAACCTTTTCAAGATGGGTCACAACACCGCGTGGTTTTCTCCAAGAAAAAACCATAGGCTCTTCAACTTTCAAAAAGTGAAACTTATGTTCTTGATGGTAAGTCGCTACTCCATCACTTGGGTGGGCAATGAGCATAAAAATATCCCCCGGTTGAGCGGGTATTCGAACCCCTTGATAAGCGCCTTCCCCGGGATTCGCTACGACAGCCGTTTCGGATAAATCAGGTTCTAATCTCTGAAATTGTTGGCGCTTGGCGCGAAACTCTTGAGCAGCGGTCTGAGCCAATAGCGATGCATCCACCGGCTCCGCGTTGTCGCTCATGATTGCATCATAAGGCCCGTTTAAATCACGGTACATTAAAATATCGGCGCTCTGTTCAACCGACAAGGCGTTAAGATCGCGAATTACCTTTTCGGTCCACTCCGTGGCATTCATCCTGTTATAAAAATGGTATGAACCGCCATTCAAAAGGTCCCAAACGTTGATGACTTCTTGTTCGGCTGCAAGAGATTTACCCGTTTTGGGACTATCACTATCTCCCCTTACCTTCACTTTGCTAATCTGATAAAGAAAACGGCCGCTTGCAGACATTCTTATTCCTTCCAATGTTTCCACCGGAAAAAAACTTTCTTCCATGTCGATTATTTCTTTTGTTTCCCCGTCCCAGACAGTAATCTCTCCATCTTTTGCGATGGTGACAATGATTTCCTGCTCTGCTCCGTAATAGAAGGCTTGAACGTTTTCAAAAAGTTGACGAACGTGATCGATATTTCTTTTACCGAAGGCCACAATCACAGGAAATTTTTCGTCCTTTTTGCTGCGTTCAATATCTTCCGGCGTGTAAGCGACAAGTTCTCGACCATAACCCGATTGATCCAATCGAAAAACGGCTCCTCCCAAGGCATGAATCATCCCTAAAGCAGCCGCATGATCCCAGATTTGCATCATGCCGCCAAAGACGGCAATATTGCCCAAAATTGCATCCATAAATCCTACGGTCGAAGCATTCCATTTCATCTCGACATCATAGTTTCCTGAATAAGCGCGGAATAAAGGCCCGAGATAAGGATTGGGTCCAACACTTTTACTATCCCGGAGCACAAGAGCGCGGGAGGTTGTCTGAGTGCGCATTTGAACGTTTTCTTCAACCAGTTCCAAGGCCCCATCGTTTCTTGTCTGCCAAAGCTTGACGTTTTGACCGTCATATTCAAGCATGGGCCCCCGAATGGTTTGGCCTTGATACGTAGTTTCATATTCCGGAGCCAGAATAAAACCGCTTTCGGATCGATACCCCTTGGCCTGATTGTTCCAAACCGTCCGGGCTAAAGAGTAACCATACATCAATTCCCCGCGGGCGTAGCCACTCGTACCATCGAGAGGATCCACAATTCTCCAGACACTCGGCCGTTTTTTCTCATCGAGGGGAGGGGTTTGCAACTGTTCATAAGCGTCGATATATTTCTGATATTTCTGGTAAATAAATCCGGAACCTTCTTCAGCCAACCGCAAGAATTCACTTTTTAGAAATTTCACATCGCTTCTTTCTTCTCCCAGAAAAGAATCTTCGGGGTAATACAAGCTAAGAGCAACTGCGGTCATCACCTGAACCAAGTGATCTGTGACGGTGACAATTGTTTTATTTGGTTTCTGATCCACGCGAAGACCGGAAACTCCGTAAGCCTCTTTAATATCCAGCATCGCCTGCCGGACGTCAGAGGCAATAAACTGGCGTAAGGCATCGGCACGATTGCCCCTTAACTCAGAACGTCGAGACTTAAGCCAGCGCATAACCTGTTCATGCAGAATCGGCTGAGGGCTGTCTAAAGACGCCATGACAGCTTCGTAGACGGCATGGACTTCCGAACGGCCTCCTGGGATCGCAAAAACCGGCTGCGGCCTTGAGGCCGTACCGAGAATCCCCGATTCAAAATCATGATGCCCCTGAGACATCAATTGTTTGTAATATTTCCTATGCATCTTGCTCACTTCGGTCATTTTGGGCGATACCACAATATAAGAGATCCCCTTAGCTTTAAGGACGGCCTTCAAATCCGCCTGGTGAAATCCCCCGAAAACAAGCGCGGCAAGGGATTCCTCACGATTGCTTAAGAATTGGTCAAAATGGGTTTCGACGGCACGATTTCTTTCGGTCGCAACTTCATAAAATCGAATGGCATGGGCAATATGTTTCTCCCATTGCCTTGGGATGGCTATCGACTGTTTGGTCTCGGCCACAATGAAATCGGCCAAAGCCTCGGTATCAATCCTCTCCAAGACATCCTGCATCACTTCGAATTCACTCTGGGTCATCTGGAAATGATTGAGCCTTTTAAGGAGCCACAGCTCTCGATAATACGAAAATGCCTTCCGGAGTTTTTCTTCTTTCAGAAAAAGTTCCGGCAGCTTTTCTTCAAGGGCGCGAATTTGCCTAAAAAGCTGTCTCACATCGAGGGTCTTGATCTTCTCGTCAACCTTCCGGGCGTTCCCGTCCTGAATCTCTAAAATCCATTGAATAGCCGGGTAATTATGTTTAAGTTCATCTTCCTTTTCGGATTCGAGATATAATTTCCGGGTTTCCTCTAAATATCGCAAGAGATCAATCGATTTACTCTGATATTTTTCGCGAGTCTTCATCCAGTTCCTGAAGTTTTTAGGGAATCTTTTATGGATGATATTTTGAATATCCCGTTCAAATATTTCTAAGACCTTATCCACATCCTTTTGGAAGGCTGATGCTTCCTGATAGATCTTTGTGTTCTCACGGTGAAGCTTAAGGTCATCGACTCCGATCAGCTTGAAATTTTTTTCGCGGTTAATGTGGGCATATTCCGCACCGCCGATCCTGAGCTTATCCAGAAAAAAATAGGAGACCTTTTCCCGAACGGCCGGATCTTGGATAAAACCGAAGTAATCATCGGTAGGAACTTGGCCTTCATATCCTTCTTCGAAGACGGTTTGGACCTGATTCTTGCTGACAAGCTCTCGTATGATTGCTGCAATATTTTCCTGGGCCTCAAGGGAATCGTGGGCATCCTGAATATAAATAATCCCCTTCCCGGACGGCCCTTGATAAACCTCATCCACTCTTCCCAAGTTCGACGGGATGACGATGCCGGGAAAAACGCCTGTGGGTTTCTGGATTTGGGATGCCGCAGATGCAAAAGTCACCGATGGAAGATTAAATCCAAGTAATATCAGGGAAAGGCAGAGAGCAATTCCCTTTTTGAATAGAGTCAGCAGCTTATTTTTGGATGCTTTTTTCATCATTTTATCGCCCGGCAAATAAGTTCGTTAACTCTTATATATAAATAGGTTAAGGAATTTTAACATGCGAGATACGGAATTGCAAATTGGGGGGTTAAGGATTTAACCCGATGGCGTGGTATGATCACGAATGCTAGATATTACTAGAAGCGATTTTCCCACCGCAAGCGATTTTCCCACCGCCGCGGTGAGCGAGCGAAGCGAGCGGTATCAGCCCATGGCCTGGGTCATTTCGTAGATAAGGGATCCGGGGAAAACCATGCCGGCTTTCGTGAGTGTGATCTCGATAATCATATAACTGATTCCTATGATCGCGGCCAGGGGCATCGCCTCCAAAAAACCGGCATCGAGATCCTGGTTGGCAAGATGATAATAAACAACGGTATAAGGGATGACAAAAAGCAATACCTGCATGAAAAAGTTCATTTGAAAAACACCGCCGGAGAAGATACTCATCACAAAACCAAACCCGAAGGCAACGATGCAGCTGACGATCGTCCCCACAAATAATAGTTTAACCTGAAACCAGAACATCTCAAAAAAGGTCGAATGATGCCCGAAAATCATGAAATAGAATTTCATCACCCAGGCCGTTCCGGCAAACTCAATGAGCGTGCCGGCAATCAGCATCAATGCCATTATCCAGACCGGAGGGTGTTCCTTTCTCTTCCCTCTTCCCCTCGCCCCCTTCGTCTGACCCGATAACTCGGTCTGCCATTCGGAAAATTGGGTTTTCCAATTCTCGAACTTCTTTTTCCAGGACGATTTCTTCCCCGAAGGCGCAAATTTCTCAGTCACCTCAGCTTGGGTTTGGGATAACTCTTTTCTTTCGATCCGGGCAATCTCGGCATGGGTAAATTCTACCTTCCCGCCTTCGATCTCGAAAATAACCCCGTTATTATTCTCCTCAACCACCCGCCCTTCCAGGCTGTGTCCTGTTTTAAGGTGAAGGATATCAGCTTGAGCGGGAGCGGATAAAAGCAATAAAAAGAAGGCGGCTAGCAGGACAATTTGTCTTTTACGCATTTTTAAAGTTTCTCCCTTCGCTGGGTTCAACAAGAAATGCTAATCATAATATCGACAAGTCCTCTAAAATTTAAAACCCCAGTTTCGAAACCCCGTTATCCTTCTTCGATATAGATAACCACCCTGATCATCGCATTGGGGTCTAAATCGCCAAGTTTCTGGTCGGTGTAATCATTGACAACAAGCCCCGGGAAATTTTCAATAAGCTTTTGCAGCAAATCCCAATCGGCTCCGGCCAATTCGATCACCCAAAGATCCGGTGCCTCATGAACTATTCGGAGGCCAAGGGCCTTCAACTCATTCAAAAAAGAAAAACTATTTTTCATAAGAAAGCTAAAATGCCAGTGCTGGTAAAGAATCTCTGATTTCGAAAATTCCTCCGTATCCATCCAAAGCGAAACCCGGATCGGTTTCTCGGATTCCGGCAATTGAGACGGGGTCAGAGGCGGCCCCGTTCTATTCACGGAAGGGAAACCGGCAAGGATATTCATGAGTGTCTTCAATTCGCTGAATTCAAGATGGAGAATAAGAAGGGGGGAAGACTGGTATTCCATCTCGCCTTGAAGGGAAGAGATTTGATTTCTTAAAAACTCCCGCTGGGATTCCGTTTTTAAAACAAGGTCCCAGTGAAACGGCTTTAATTGGATGACAGAAGGTAGATGAGCGCTCCCACGGTCCTTGGCAGTCTCTTCGCCCATAGACCTTTTAAGGATCGCATCCATTCTTTCCAGTTCAAGGAGTGTCCCTTCCGCGGCCTTAGACCTTAAGGCCCTTTGCACTTCCTCAGCTTCCAACTTTGTTTTCGCGCTCAATTGGGAAACACCGGCCCAGACCGCATACAATAAAAGGAGTAGTCCCGCCGCACTCAGGCCGATTCGAAGTCCCGTCCTCACAAGCGCCCGTTTTTCCTGGTGTCTTTCGATTTCACCCCGAAGGGTGTCGACGAAGGCAGGCGGCAAATCCCCTTGGAATAATTTACCGATATCATTCGCGAGGGTTTGCAGGGATTCTCCATAATCCCGGCATTGAGGACAGCATATCAGGTGGTCGCGTACCGATTGCCGCAAAGATTCAGCCATCGAATCCTCAAGAAAAGAATAAATTTTGCTTTTAACCTCTTCGCAATTCATTTCCGGCTTGTTTTCCTTTGAGTCATCACAGCTTTCATGGCCTGACGGAAACTGTCTCGGGCTTGCTTAAGCAATTTTTTGATGGCATCCGGCGAAGTTTCAAAAATAAATGCTATCTCATCATAGAGAAAAAATATTTGATCCCGTAAGAGGATCACTATCCGCTCCTCCCGGGAAATCCTCCGCCAGCTTTCCTCAAGAATCCGAAGACGCGGCTCTTTCCCGGAAGAATGATCCCCGGGGCGAAACATCCCTAATGCGCGGTCTTTTCGTAAGCGCCGTGCCAAAAGCCGCATCACTCTTAAAGCAAAGGGAATCTCTTTTTCTAGAAGCGGGATTTCTCGAATCGCCAGCGAGAGGCTTTGGCTCATGATCTTGCGGACCCGTTCTTCTTGATCACCCAGAACACCCGTAAGAAAACGGTAAAGAGAAACACCATAGAGATGACTGACGGATTCAACCGCCTTGAGGTCACATTGCAAAGCCTTCGCGAGGAGTTCTTTTTCTTCCGGTGAGGCCTTTTTATTCAGGACGAATAAAAACATGAATGTATAAGAATGTTATGCTGCTACTTCCAGACGGGTTAAGACCACCATTTCTAAGTATTGCAGATCAAAGGGCTTCAGAACGTACCCGTAAGCTCCGAGCGATGTTGCTTCCCGGATAACATCTTCATCCTGGACACTTGTGGCCATCACCACTCCAATATTGGAATTAATATCGCGGATCTTTTTCAAGGTCCGAAGACCATCCATCCCCGGCATCGTGATATCCAGCAGGATGACCTGCAGCTTTTCATTTTGCACCCGCACCAGGGCCTCTTCGCCGTCCTTTGCCACAAAAACCTTATACCCGTTATCCTCAAAAAATCCTTTGAGAAATCCCCTGATTTCTTCTTCGTCATCGACAATCAGGATCCTATCCACCCGCTTCAAACGGTCTTCTTCCCCGAAAATTCTGTGTTTGGCCGCGATAATCCGGCGCACCTTTTCCCGGAGTTCTACAAGGGCCCCGCCTTTACTGATCACTTCAATCGCGCCGGCTTCATAGGCTTCTTTTTCCACATCTTTATCAATGTGTCCCGAAAAAAGAACAACCGGAATACGCTCACCCACCACGCCGGGTATTTGCTTGAGGAGCGTAATCCCTTCTTCACCTTTCAGTTTCTGATCCAAGATAACAAGATCGTACTTCTGCTGTTTCATCATGCGAAACATTTCCTGGCCGTTCGGGACTGTCGTGACTTCATAGCCCTCTCCGGAGAGAACGTTATGCAGGAATCCCCTTACTTCCGTCTCGTCATCCACCACCAGGATTTTACTCATTCCGCCTCCTCACTCATGCTTTCTGAAAATGATATACCAGAGTCGGGAAAAATACGAGCGTTAAAACCGACGACAAGCTCAATCCGAACACAATAGACCAGGCCAGCCCCGCCCAGACGGGATCGGACGCAATCATCAGGGTCCCAAGAACCGTCGTCGCCGATGTCAATAAAATGGGACGGAGCCTTGTCTTACAAGCATCGATAATCACTTCTTTTTTGAAAGGCCGGCCAGCTTCACTTTTCTGAAGAATATACTCCATCAGGATAATTGCATTATTGACCACAATCCCGGACAGGGCAATCACCCCAATCATCGAGGTCGCGGAAAAATAGACGCCCCCTATAAAATAAAGAAGGGCAAATCCCGGCATCACCCCAACCAAAGAAAGCGGAATGGTCCCCAGAATAAAAAGAGGTATCTGGTAAGAACGAAATTGGACCACCATCACAAAATAAATAAGAAAGATAGCCACTCCCATGGCAATCCCTAAATCACGGAAGACTTCCAGGGTCAGTTCCCATTCACCTCCTAATTCGATCTGAATTTTTTCACCCCCCACCGTTTTATAATTAGCGCCGAAGAGAGAAAAGTTTTCACGCTCTCCGTCCCCCGTAGGCAAACGGTAGTCATAAAGTATTTTGAGTGCATCGATTGCAGCATACGTGACGCTGCGTTGCTCCATTTCACCGGAAATATAAACAGCCTGCCGGCGATTATCCCCCAAGAAAATTTCTTCGGCGGGCACCTTTTCGATATAAAGAAATTTACTCACCGGGACTTGATTGCCAAGCGCATTGGTGACATGAATCTGCTCAAGGTCTTTGATCGAGTTTCTTAAATAACGGGGAAATTTCAAAACAATATATTCCTGTTCTTGATTCCGATCATCGTGGTAAACACCGATCTTCACACCCGAATAAAGCACCGTAAGAACGCGTGCAAGGTCAGTCGTACCCACTTGGGCTTGAGCGGCCTTTTCACGATTGACCGAAATCCGGTATTTATCGAGAGGCTCCAAATTGGTCGTATCAAGATCCTTTAAGCCCTTTACCGTCCCAAGCTTCTCCTCTAAATCGAGGGATACTTCTCTCAAGAGTTCCGGATTTGTTCCCTTGACCTTAAGCATAAATGTCGACTGGACGGGCGGCCCGGGAGGATCCTCAATAATCTGGAACTTGGCTCCGGGAGTATCCTTGAGGCAATCCCCAATCCTAGACCTGTAATTGACGGCCAAAGCTTCAGACTTTTTCTTTCTTTTGGTGTGATGAAGCAGGTTCACCCTCAATGTCGCTTGATGAGTCCCTGAACGCGACGAAGCATCCTTGAACATCCCGTTAAAATCAAGGATGGGCGGCATCCCGACAAAACTCTGGACGCTTGTCACATTTTTTTCCTTGCGCAAATTTTCAGCCAACCCCTTCGCAATCTTATCCGTTCTTTCCAAACTTGTCCCGCGGTCCAGGTCCAGATAGATATAGACTTGATTCCGATCGGCCTTGGGCAGCATCCGGAAACGGACCAAGCCAACCACAGGAAATAACGAAACGATTAGGATCAGAATCACGCCGACCCCCATTAAACGCAACCGTTTCTTGGAATCGCTCAAAAGGCTTTCCATCAAATTTTCATAAAACACCATGAAACGTTTCTGGAAGCCTGCGAAGAAATTTAACTTCGGTTCATTCTGGATGGTCTGACCGCGATGACACATCACAGAAGCCAGCCACGGATTGAGCGTGTAGGCAAAGATAAGGGCAATCGTCAATGCCGCCGGTACAAAAAACGGGATCGGTCCCATATAAGGGCCCATCATCCCCGTCACAAAAGCCATCGGGATAAAAGCCAGAACCGTGGTCAGGGTCGAAAGAAAAAGTCCTGTCCCGACTTCGGAAACGGACCGGGCAATCATCGGCTCGACCGGTTCTTGCGGCGACATTTTTTTATTTCTGACGATGTTTTCAATCACGACCGTCGCGGAATCGACCAAAAGCCCCAGCGAAAGGATCAGCGCAAATAAAGTAATCCGATTAATCGTATAACCCGCCAAAAGCCCGACCCCGAAAACGGCCAGAAGCGTCAACGGGACGCTTAAGGCCACAATCATGGCCGCACGGACATTCAAGAAAAGAAAAAGAACGGCAAAGACAATCAAAATGGCCTGCATAAGCGACCACGTCAAACGACCGATCTCATCACCTGCCACCTCACCCTCATCCCGTAAGATAAGAATTTGAACATCCTTTAAGAAAGGTTCCCGGCTGAGATCCTTAATCTCACTTCTTAGCTGTTTGGCCAGAGGAACAATATTTTCGCCCTTTTTCTTGGCGATACTCAGGAAAACGGCATCCTGGACCGTTTTGTCTTTGAGCGTCAGATTTGCAACACTGGTTCTTTCTTCCGAAGATTCCTGGACCTCGGCGACTTCGCGGGTTTTCAACCCGACACTAACGTTGGAAGCGATCACAAGGTCTTCGATTTCCGGAAGGCTGTTGACCGTACTTCCGAGCTCAACGGGATAATACCAGTCTTCCGTTTTCATGGGGCCGAGATCCTTCAGGACGCTTGTTTTATCCAGGGCCTGGTCAATTTCATGGAGATCGGTCTTGGACGAAAGCATCCTTTCGGGATCCAGATTAATCTGAAATTCCCTTTTCCGCCCTCCGACTACCTCAATGATCGAAGTCCCGGAAACCATCTTGAGCTCATCCTTCAAAAAGTATGCAATCCGCCGGAGTTGGACCGGAGAATATTTCTCGGAGACAAGGGCCACTGTCATCATCGGTAAATCTTCCGGATCAATGGCTTTAATCACGGGCTCTTTGGCGCCGACCGGTTTAAGATCCAGGTTGGTCGAGATTTTCTGACGGAGGGTAATCATGCTCTTTTCAAGGTCCTCGCCAACATAAAACCGGACGGTCACATAAGAAACGCCGCCTTGTTGGGACTGCGAATAAATGTCCTCCACGCCGGGGATTTCATGCACAACATTTTCTAGAGGCTTAGTGACAAGCTCATAGACTTCCTCGGAAGTCATCCCGGGAGCTTCCACACGGATCAAAAAAGCAGGAGCGACAATATCAGGATTGTACTGTTTGGGGGTCAGGATAAAAGACAGAACACCCCAGAAGAAAAGCGCAAAAAGAAGAAGGGTCGACAACTTGCGGTTTGAAACAAAATACCCTGAAATTCGATGATAAGGACTCATTCGTATTCCTTCTTAAGCCATTCCTGGATAGTTTTTTTTATTTTATCACGCACGGCTCTTGTCTTCTTTAATTTTTCTTCCGAAGACCCTTTAAAGGATGCCGGGTCCTCAAAGTCCCAATGGATTCTCTGTCCGCTCCCGGGAACCGTAGGACAGCGCTCGGCACTTGTCTCATCACAAACCGTAATCAATAAATCAAAAGTTTTTCGGCCCTTCAACACGTCCTGAATGCTCTTTGTCCTATTCGTGGAAATATCGATCCCGGCTTCCCTCATCGCTTCGACAACGATAGGATTCAAACGTCCGGGGTCCAAGCCGGCACTTTCGACTTCGAAACGGTCCCCTCCCAAAACCTTCAAGAAGGCTTCGGCCATCTGACTTCTTCCCGAATTATGAATGCAAACAAAGAGTACTTTCTCTCCCATCCCATAACCTTATTTCAAGCACCTGCCCAGTAAAAATGAGACTTCATCTTATCATAGGCAATGGCCTCCGAATAACGATTTCCCAACCTTGCGTTTGAGCCATTCAAAGTCTCTTCGCCCCTTTTAAGCACATAAAATATGATATCTTATGCTATATGATGATCCTATTTGATCGTTCCTATTTGAAATAACCACTTTCAGCGGTTACTCTTAAGAATGAGAGCGGGAGGGGTTTCTTTCCCTTTTCGGTAAGTCCTAACTCATGAGTTTGGAAGGTAGAAGGAGAATTTTTGATGGTAAAAAAGCTAGCTTATAATTCTGAGGGTGTGAAAAGAAAAAATACGGAAAAGATTGCGGTTTGTCTCTCTCTTATGCTCATCTTCTTCCCGGTTCCACCGTTCTCGCAAGCTGCCGATGAAAATGATTCTTACAACGCGACGATTGTTCTTCAACAACCCACCGTAACGATGGCTAGCATTGTAATACAAACGACCTCGGAATATATGAATAGACCTTTAACAACTGAAGATTTTCTTAGAACTGGCAGTATTCCCGTAAAAATGCCCAGCATTCAGGAACCCATCCGGGAATATGCGCGTGATAATCCTATTCTTGGGATTTCGTATCGTGAAACAAATTTGACCCCTTTCCCGGCCGCCATGCGAACCGATTCCTGGGGGTTTGTCGAGGGGCAGGGTTCTGTCCCTGGATTCATCACCCTTTTAAAGGAAGGAACGAACGGACAATTTGCTTTTCGTTACGACGTGGGTGGATCACAGGGCTCAACCGCTCGGGCCTACAGTTTTATCCCAGGAGAAACTTTCTCCCTTGATCAATATGTCACCATCGCCATGAAAAATAATGGTGGCGACACACGTGCCCGGGTTCAACTCATCGATGACAAATGGAATTACGCGGAATACGTGCTTGATCTTAAGGAAGACCTCCGGAATTTTGTCCTGGACCTGGAAGACCCTCAAAATACAGAAGATGGCTTTGACAGGACTCAACTTCAAGGCATTGTGATTGAGGTGGACCGGACCCTCTCCTCTGAAAGGAGCGGGCGGATTGATTTTCAATTCGCAAAAGAAACCGTTTCAACTGTCACGAATTTGCCGAGGAAACCGGAAGTCCGGGCCTTTGGGTATAACACCCTGGAACGCGTTCCTCCCTATGTCGGCTACGCCACAGTTACGGAAAAGAACGAAAACGGATTCACCTATCGCTACGATTTAGGGGCCGCCCGGGGAGCTGCGGTAGATGTAATCCTTGAGAAAAGCGAAGCCTTGATGGACTTGGGAAATGAAGTCGTCCTCGGGATACGCCGTTTGAACCGCACCTCGAATACTGAAGGGCTCCCTTCCATGACAGTCATTTTTGTCAACGCCTTGGGTGAAGAATCGGTCCATGAAATCAGACTTGGCTCTGATTTTGAAAACTATGTTTTTCCAATTTCATTTGGGGGACTGGTTTCAAACAATCAAATCGAGAAGATCATCCTTCGCCACCATTACGATGACCTAAATCCCCTCACGCGCGGAGATTCCCGATTCGGTGAGATCCAGGTCCGCGTCGGCGGTCTCATCAGCAGTCCCGTCCTCACCGGAGACAACCCCATCTCCAACATGGATTTTGGAATTGCCCCGATTGAAAATGCCGAATGGATCGCTGAGGGTACTATCGTCGGCCGAGGGTCGCTTCCGGGATACATCACCCTTTTTGAAGAAAACGGCTTCCATGCATTCCGTTATGATGTCGGAAGTTCTCCGGGAGCCACCGTACGGGCTCGTTGCAATACCTCATCGCCAATGGCAATCGACCGCTTCAATCTCAGCATCAAGGCCGATGAGGCAGGTAAAAGAGTCCGTATCCGTTTTGTCGACGATTCCAACGAGGGGCATTACGCCGAATACACGCTTGTCTTGGATAATGAATTTCAGAGCTACGCCCTTGATTTAACCAGTCCTGACGCGGCCGAAACTGAATTTGACCGGACCCGTATTGCCCATATCATTCTTGAATTGGACCAAACATTGACCACAAAAAGATCCGGAAGAATCGATTTCCGATTCTTTCAGAACATGATCCCTGTTGTCGAAAACAATCCCCCCGTCGCACAAGCAAGGACCCTTCAAGTCAATGAGGAAGGGACCCTCAACCTGACGCTTTCGGGCACCGACGAGGACGGCGATACCTTAACCTACGTCCGTATGTCGCAGCCCCAACACGGTGCCCTGGAATGCAGCGGCAGTCAATGCACTTATATTCCTTATCAGGATTACTACGGATACGACAGCTTCTCGTATGTGGCCAACGACGGCGAGGCCAATTCCGAGGCAGCACTGGTTCAAATCACGGTCAACCCCGTGAACGATGCTCCCCGTATTCTCGGGGATACACTTTCCCTTGACCAGGATACGACAGCAACCATCAACCTCCTTTTAAACGATGAAGATATCGACAGCCCTATCAATGCGTCATCTCTTTCGATCACAAATCAAGCTGCTCACGGCAACATCAATATCTTAACCGGAGGACGCATCTCCTATGTGCCGGCGACCGGTTATTACGGACAGGATCAATTCCAATATTCGGTCAGGGACAATGAAGGTCTCGTTTCCAATATCGCAACGGTCACGATCAATGTCCGGCGGGTGAACCCGACCCCTCAAGTCAACGCACCTCTTGTCATTGATCATCACGATACCGATATCACACAGCTGACCGAGGAACAGATTAATAAGGCCAAGGAACTTCTTCATATCGTCTATGGACACACGTCGCACGGAAGCCAGCTCATCACAGGAATGAGCAGCCTTGTCACTTTCGCCAACCAGGGAGGATTAGGGCTTGATCTTCCGTCCAATATTTTTTCCTGGAATAACGGCGGTACCGGTGGTGCACTCGATATTCACGACCGCGGCATGGCTCAAGACGTCGGTTATTATCCCGACTGGGTTAATGAGACCCGTGAATACTTGGAAAACCCGGCCAACAGCGATGTGAATGTGGTCATCTGGTCGTGGTGCGGACAAGCCGCCGGTCTTACGGAGGCACAAATGCAAACCCAGTATCTGGAACCCATGGCCCAGTTTGAAGAGGAGTATCCGGATATTGTCTTCGTCTATATGACGGGCCACGTCAACGGGACCGGTGAAACAGGCAACTTAGCCCAACGCAATGACCAGATCCGGGCATTTGTCCAGGAAGGCAACCGGGTCCTTTATGATTTCGCGGACATCGAAAGTTATGATCCTGATGGAAACTATTACGGGGATATGGCTCTCACTGACAACATGGATTACGACAGCGATGGAAACGGATCTCGTGACAGTAACTGGGCAACTGACTACGCTAACGCCCATACACAAAATGTAGATTGGTACCCAAGCTCCTGCGCACACAGTCAATCGGTCAATTGCAACCAGAAAGCTTATGCCGCCTGGGCTTTATGGGTTCAGATTGCCGAACTCGTTGAAGCTAAAAATATCGGCTAACCCTTCCCCCGATATTTTTCCCAGTGAAGGACTTCCTTTAAAGAACGGTTTTTGACCTGCTTGGTCTTTTTGGCGCCAACTCCCACCGCGATCAAACTGATAAGTTTGACATCCGCTGGAACCCCGAGAAGTTTTTCAATCTCCGGGGCATAGGGTTTCTTATCTCCGGCGACCCAGCATGTTGACAGCCCTAAAGCCGTAGCCGCCAAAAGAATATTTTCAGTCGCTGCCGACCCGTCTTCCAAATAATACTTGGTCGCCTTACAAAAGACGGCAATGCATGCGCCCGCTTCTGCGATAAATCCACCCGTATCCGCAATCTGCCCCAACTTTGAAAGCATGGGGCGTTCGGTCACAACCACGAATTCCCACGGTTCAATAGCCCTAGCCGACGGGGCCCGCCGGCCCGAATCGACCAGCTTCTCCAAATCTTCCTTCCCGACAGGGGCAGGTTGAAAGGAACGGACGCTGACTCTCTTTTCGATCGCATCTAAAGTTTCCATCTTTAATCGTGCTCCTTCTTCTTAAAATGAAAAGGCCACTGAATGGGATCAGTGGCCTTCCTTTTTGTTTCAGGAAAATTCTCGATAAAAAAACTTAAGTCCCCGCCTCCCAAGAAGCCAGATATTTCTTCTGCTCGGCCGTCAGGGTATCGATACCAATTCCCATCGTTAAAAGTTTCATGCGGGAAATTTCTTTGTCAATCTTTTCAGGTACACGGTAAACACGCTTCTCGAGCGTGGGGCCGGCCTTGACCATATATTCGGCACTTAAGGCCTGATTCGCAAAAGACATATCCATCACACAGGCCGGATGCCCTTCAGCGGAGGCAAGATTGACAAGCCGCCCGTCGGCCAATAGATAAATGCGACGCCCGTTTTTTAAGGTAAATTCTTCCACAAAATCCCTCGCGATCTTTCTTTTGCGGGTGATTTTCGAAAGGGCCGGGATATCGATCTCGGCATTAAAATGCCCGGAATTGGCGACAATAGCGCCGTCTTTCATCACGCCAAAGTGTTCTTTGCGAATCACATTCAGATTTCCGGTTACTGTCACAAAGACATCGCCTTTTTTGGCCGCCTCTTTCATCGGCATCACTTCAAAACCGTCCATCACGGCCTCGAGGGCACATAAGGGATCGACTTCCGTCACAATCACATGGGCCCCGGCCCCGCGAGCCTTATTGGCTAGCCCGCGGCCGCACCAGCCGTAGCCTGCAACCACAAAGACGCTTCCGGCCAGCAAGATATTGGTGGCCCGCAGAATTCCATCCAGGGTCGACTGCCCTGTCCCGTACCGGTTGTCAAAAAAATGCTTCGTGTCGGCATCATTGACAGCCACGATGGGATAGCGGAGCAGCCCTTTTTCTTCCAGGCTCTTTAAACGGATCACACCGGTGGTTGTCTCTTCGGTACCGCCAATAATATGATCGATCAGATTTTTTCTCTTGCCGTGAAGTTCAGACACTAAATCGGCCCCGTCGTCCATCGTCATATGCGGTTTATAATCTAAGGCCGCATTCAAGTGCCGGTAATAAGTTTTATTGTCTTCTCCTTTGATCGCAAAGGTCGCAATCCCGAAATCTTTCACTAAAGAAGCCGCAACGTCATCCTGTGTGCTCAAAGGATTGGAAGCGCAAAGCACAACCTCGGCACCGCCGGCTTTCAAGGTCCGCATGAGGTTAGCCGTTTCGGTTGTCACGTGCAGGCAAGCCGCGAGGCAAACATCCTTCAAGGGTTTTTTCTTCTCGAATCTTTGACGGATCTGGGTCAGGACCGGCATCATCCGGTCGGCCCAAAGAATACGCTTTTTCCCCTGTGGGGCTAACGATGTGTTTTTAACATGAAACTTCATTTTCTTCCTTCTTTCCTGATTTTTGAGTGTTCATTTTCAGTTCTTTCTGGATCGCCGGGACCGCATCCACTTTCTCCCAAGTAAAACCTTCCTCATTGCGTCCGAAATGCCCGTAAGCGGCTGTCTGACGAAAAACAGGTCTTAAGAGATCCAGTTTCTTGATGATCCCGCGGGGAGTAAAATCGAAAACCTTCCGGACGGCCGCGATAATTTCCTCATCGGAAAATTGGCTTGTCCGGTGGGTATTGACCATGATCGAAACAGGTTCGGCCACACCAATGGCATAGGCCACCTGAAGTTCGCAGCGTTTCGCGACCCCTGCCGCTACGAGATTTTTCGCCACATAACGGGCAAAATAAGAGGCGGAGCGGTCAACCTTCGAAGGGTCTTTCCCGCTGAATGCACCCCCGCCATGAGCCCCCATTCCGCCGTAGGTATCGACAATGATTTTACGGCCGGTCAGTCCTGTATCTCCATGAGGCCCGCCGATTTCAAAACGTCCGGTTGGATTAACGAAAATTTTTGTATCATCTTTCAGGAGATCTTTCGGGATCACCTGCGGAATAACATGTTTTTTAAAATCCCTTTCGATTTGATCCATCGTCACTTCTGTATCATGCTGGGCGCTAAGAACAATGGCTTCAATCCGTTTCGGCTCTCCCTCGGCATATTCCACCGTGACTTGACTTTTGGCGTCAGGTCGAAGATATTTCAAAGTCCCGTTTTTACGAACTTCTGAAATTCGGCGAACCAATTTATGGGCCAGCATGATCGGAAGAGGCATATATTCAGACGTTTCATCTGAGGCATAACCGAACATCATCCCCTGGTCCCCCGCGCCGCCGGTATCGACACCCATGGCAATATCCGGAGACTGCTGCTGAATAGCCGTCAGGATACCGCACGTCTGGTAATCAAATCCGAATTCGGCGCTGGTATAACCAATGTCCTTAATCACTTCACGGGCAATTTTCGGGATATCCGCATAGGTCTCGGATGTGATTTCCCCCGCCACAATGAGCGTCCCAGTCGTAACAAGGCATTCACAGGCAACACGGGACTTCGGATCCCCCGCAAGAAGGGCATCCAGGATAGCGTCTGAAATCTGATCACACATCTTATCCGGATGTCCTTCACTAACGGATTCTGAAGTAAAAAAATAACGGTCTTTTCTCATAGTTTTTTTCCTTTCAAACAAGATTCATGATTTTCGAAATAGCGCGTTTGCTCTTTCGTAGGAGGCAGGGTCCCCAATGTCCAACCATTGACCTTCCATGCGGGCGGCAAAAAGAACATCCGATTCTGAAAGCCAACGCATATAGTAGCCGGGCTGATCAGAATTATGTCCAGCCTCCAGATATCTGTCAAGCAAAACCCGAGTTTCCACCGGCAACCAATAAATCCCGCAAGAGGCTAGTGTCACGGACGGATTCTCTGGTTTCTCATAAAATTTCAGGACGCGTTCGTCCTTATCGGTTTCGACCAGTCCATAGCGCTTTGCCAGCTCACGATCCCTGACATCGTAAACAGCAATGACAGCATGAGGGCGCATCGCCTCCGAGAAAGCAATAAACCGCCTTAAATCAAAATCGAAAAAATTATCACCGGCGATGACCAATAGATCTTCCTCGCCAACAGCCTTCTGGGAGAGAACATACTTCAAATCCCCTATCGCCCCGAGTCGTTCTTCGTTCGAACATGTCTGGTCATCCACCACTTCTAAAGGCCAGGGAAACTTTTTCCCTTTCTTCCACTTTTCAAAATGGGAAGAAAACGGGTGATTCGACACAAGATATACAGCGTTAACTTCTTTCAACTCTTTGATTTTATCCAGGATCCATTCAAGAATCGGTTTTTCCCCGACAGGCAGCAACGGCTTCGGATTGTCTTTCGTCAAAGGGTAAAGCCTTGTCGCATACCCCGCACAGAGCAAAACAACCTTCATAAACTAAGCTTCCACCTTCCCAATCTTATGCATCGCCTATTCCTCGACCAGATCGCTCGCGATCCGCTTGAGTTCCTCATCCAGAAATTTACGGACTTCCTCGCCGGTTTGAAATGTTAACGCGCGATCGGCAATTCGTTTGCAATCCTGATAAGAAACAGACCGGATGGCCTTTTTAACTTTCGGGAGGACAAAAGGGCTGGTACTGATTTCATCGATCCCCAAACCCGTCAAAAGGATCGCAATGGCCGGATCAGCCGACATTTCCCCGCAGGTTCCGACCCAGCGATTCTGGGCATGCCCATTGTCCACAACCAGCTTAATCAGTTTAATAATGGCCGGATGTGTGGGTTCATAAAGATAGGCTATCTTTTCGTTTACACGGTCCACGGCCAAGCAGTATTGAATCAAATCATTCGTCCCAATAGAGAAAAATTGAACCTCTTTGGCAAGAATCTCGCTGATAATCGCCGCCGAAGGGATCTCGATCATCGCCCCGATTTCCATATCAGGGTTGAATGGTAATCCCTCTTTTTTTAATTCGGCGCCGCATTCTTCCAAAATTTCATTGGCCCTTCTCAATTCATAAACGTTCGAAATCATCGGATACATAATCTTCAAACGGCCATAGACACTGGCACGCAAGATCGCACGCAGCTGAACCTTAAAAACATCCACACGGGTCAAGCAAAACCGAATCGCGCGCCATCCCAAAAAAGGATTCATTTCTCTGGCCACATCCAGGGAGGATAAGAATTTATCCCCTCCCAAATCCAGCGTTCGAATCACAACGGGCTGAGGGTCCATTTTTTCAACAACCTGCCGGTAGGCCTGAAATTGTTCCTCTTCGGAGGGAAGATCCAGCCTGTTCATGTAGATGTACTCTGTCCTGTACAAACCAATGCCATCCGCTCCGTGGGAAATAACAGAGGGCAACTCATCATGAAATTCGATATTGGCTGCGACATGGATACGATGCCCATCCGTCGTCTCCGCAGGCAAATCCCGCAATTTTTCATCGAGTTGTGTGATCCTGTCGGTAAAACGTTTTTGTAATCTGGCATATTCCTCAATCGTTTCCTTATCGGGGCTGATGATAATGATACCGTGTGTCCCATCAACAATAATGGTGTCCCCGGTCGTGATCTTGGACGTAACATGATCCAAACCGACAACCACGGGAATCTCCATCGACTGTCCGAGAATGGCTGTATGTGATGTCGGACCTCCGATTTCGGTGATGAAGGCAATCACCTTGTCTTTATCCATCATGGCCGTATCCGAGGGCGACAGGTCATGAGCAACAACAATTCCTTTTTGCTTAAACTTCGGAGGGGCCCCTTTTTCTCCGTACAAATTCTTTAAGAGGCGGCGTCCCACATCCTTAATGTCCGAGATGCGTTCGCGCAGATATTCGTCATCGATCTGTGAAAAGGCTGTGAAATAACGCTGAATCACCGTCGCAAAAGCACATTCGCAAATAATTTTCTTCCCTTTGATCAAAGCGATGACATCTTCAATCAGGGTCCGGTCTTCTAAAATCATCAGGTGGGCATTGAAGATATCTGAACTCTCACGGCCGATTTGGCGGGCAATCTTCTTACGGATATCCAGGATCTCAGCCCGCGTTCGCGTCAACGCGTCTTCAAACCTCGTAATTTCCTTTGGGATATCTTCTTCCTGAACATAACGAAGCGAAACATTAAAAGCCTCCTCCGCCTGCCAGACATGGACTTCTCCAATAGCAATCCCAGGAGATACCGGAATACCTTTCAGTTGTTCCATTAGGATTCATTCTCCCCAAAGTTGGTTTCGACCAATTTCGAAATTTCCTCCAAAGCCAAAGCCGCATCCTCGCCATTGACCCGCACAAAAATAGTCGTTCCAATCCCTGCAGCCAAAGTCATAATCCCCATAATCGACTTCCCGTTAACCCTTTGCCGCCCCTTCCTGACTTCAACTTCGGCTTTGAAACGGTTCGCTGTCTGAACAAAAAGCGCCGCAGGACGAGCATGCAATCCAAGCTTATTTTGGATCACAAACTTCTTTTCCATCCCCTCAACTTCTTTTTTTCTTGACGATGGCATCGTTAAACCTTTGCAAGTTTGGTAACATTTAAATAATGATCGAAAATTAACCGTGACAAACGGTCCGGGTCATGTCTGACTTGACCGTCAATCTTGAGGATCTCACCCTCGATCACTTCATAACCTTTGCTACGGATGATATCCAGATCCAATTCGACTTCGTTAGCGCCCTTTTCTCGGTATTTCGCAATCATCGCCGGTGGTACTTCCTGAGAATTGACGAAACACGCGTCGACAATTCGAGGATCCGTATGTTCCATGAGAACCCGTAAATGATCCCAAGTGCTATAGCCGTCCGTTTCCCCCGGCTGCGTCATCACATTCGAAATATAAATTTTATAAGCATCCGATTTGAGAATCGCCTGACATATATCATGAATCAAAATATTAGGAAGAATGCTCGTATAAAGACTTCCCGGACCCAAAATAATCAAATCAGCGTTGTCGATCGCATCCAAAGCTTCAGGACAGGCCCTGCAGCTATCGGGCTTTAATTCAATACGGCTAAGCGGTTTTTGAACATCCGTAATATTGGTCTCGCCCTCGGCTATTGTTCCGTCCACAAACTCCCCGACCAAGGTTACCTTTTCAAGCGTCGAAGGGATGACCCGTCCACGAATCGCCAGGACCTTGCTGGATTCCCTGATCGCTTTTTCAAAATCCCCCGTCACTTTCGATAGAGCCGTAATGAAAAGGTTCCCGAAACTATGTCCGGAAAGCCCTTCGCCCGCTTCAAAACGATATTGAAACAAATCACGGATCAAAGGACCTGCATCGGCTAAAGCGACCAAGCAGTTACGGATATCTCCAGGAGGGAGCATATCCATTTCGTCCCGCAAACGCCCCGAACTTCCTCCCGTATCCGTCACGGTCACAATCGCGGTAATATTGCTAGTAAAAAGCTTCAGCCCCGATAAAAGAGTACTCAGCCCTGTCCCTCCTCCAAGTGCAACCACACGAGGACCACGGGAAAGGGATTCGCTTTGGCGTTTTTGATAAACAATGTCCACTAATCGATCATCCCTGTGAGGAGGCATCAGGGCACGAACGAAAATCCGGAGCATGTTCTTAATCGCCATGAAAACCAGGAAAATACCAAAGATCAATACGGCCATGGCCAGAGAAGCCAAAATGATGTTGGATTTCGACATCGTCTTGATCGCAGACAAAGCTACGGCGGAAATCAACCCCAAACCTAAAATGCATAGGGTGATCCACCGCTTGACTCCGATCCCTGGATAAAGCCATTTGAAAAATTGCATCGAGAGACCTCTCTTCTCAATTAGTGTTTTTTGTCTTCTTCGCGATGGATGAGACTGTAAACATCATCCGCTGTCTGACACTTCCGAAGAAGTTCACAAAAATACGAATCTCGAAGGAGTCTCGAAATCTGCGCAAGGGCCTTCAGGTGAGGTCCTGCAGTCTCTTTCGGAGCAATCAGCAGGAACACAATATAAACCATCTCGCCATCTAAAGCCTCAAAGTTGACTCCCTTGCGGCTTATCCCCAGAACGGCAACCAGCTTATTGACTAAATCTGTCTTACCGTGCGGGATAGCGATCCCTTGCCCGATTCCCGTAGAGCCAAGATTTTCACGCTCAATCAGTGCCGTCACGATGCTTTTCTTGTCCTTGATTTTTTGAACACTCCCAAGGACATCGACAAGCTCCTTAAGCACCTCTTCTTTTTCTGTCGCCTCGACGTTGATTTTAATCGCATCTTTGTCGAGAAATTCTGTGATCTTCATACTTATTTGCCTCCTCACTACATGAAACCCGAGATTTCGGGTTCACAGTTAGACTACACCATCGGTTCTACAAGCCCGTGATTTCCATCGGTACGTTTAAAAATAACATGGACACGTTCACTTGTTGGATCCCTGAACACCAAAAAGGGTTCCGAAGATAATTCCAATTGCATACTTGCTTCTTCGACGGACATCGGCTTGGGGGCAAAAGACGGGGAACGGATAATCTCCGGTTTTGAATCGGCCAGAGCAACGCCTTCCTCCAAGATCCTTTGCGGCACATCAACCTCTTCCCGCACAGGAACCGGGCCCCGTTTCTTGTGATGATCCTTCACCTTTTCCCGGAATTTCTTCAGCTGTTTTTCAATACGGCTGTAGGCTTGATCCATGGCGGTAAAGATATTTTCTTTACTTTTGCCCTGCCCGAACGCCCGAAGATTTTTTGCCGTTAAAGTGATCTCGGCCTCATGAAGATATTTCTCTTTCTTTAAAATGACATGCGCCTCGACAATTTTGGGCGAATACTTATCAAGCTTCCCCAGCTTTTCCGTCAAGTGCTCTTTCATACCTTCGGTGACGCTCAAATGTTTGCCGGTTATTCGAATATCCACGATCTTTCAATCCTCTCTTTCAATCCTATCTGTGATTACGCCAGGGTAAACTTTTCTCCCAAGTAAAGTTCCCGGGCTTTCGCATCCGATGCGAGAAATTTTGAAGTGCCGGAAACTTCAATCCTGCCATCGCAAAGCAAGTAAGATCTGTCTGTGATCGATAATGTTTCACGAACGCTGTGATCGGTGAGAAGGATGCTCAAGCCCTGCGCTTTTAGTTTTTGGAGAATCTTCTGGACTTCGAAAACAGCGATCGGATCAACGCCGCTAAAAGGTTCATCCAGCAAAATGAGTGACGGATTCGTCACAAGAGCGCGTGTGATTTCTAAACGGCGCCTTTCACCCCCAGAAAGCGTGTAGGCCTTGTTTTTAGCAAGATAAGAAATATCCAATTCGTCCAATAATCGCTTGAGTCTGCGGTCCCGTTCTTGCTGCGGGATATCCAAAGTCTCCAAAACAGCCATAACATTTTCTTCAACCGTCAGTTTTCTAAAAATGGACGGCTCTTGGGAAAGATACCCAATGCCGAGTCTTGCTCTTTGGTACATGGGGAGATCCGTAATATCCTTGCCCCGAAAAAAGATTTTGCCTGATTCCGGGCGGATGACACCGACAACCATATAGAACGAGGTTGTCTTCCCCGCTCCGTTAGGCCCCAACAAACCAACGATTTCACCGCGTGCGATATTGAGTGATAACCCGTCAACAACCGTTCGTCCCTTATACGACTTCTTGAGTAATTTCGTCTCCAGTAAATGCATTAGTACAACAAATCCTCTCCGGGTTCCTCGCCTTGATAGTAAAGGGCCTCTGTATCACCGCCCAAAATAATACGCCCCTCATCGGCAAGATAGATGACACTGTCACTGAATGTCCTATTCCTGTCGGGGTTTTCAATCATCACATTGCCCGTCGCAACAATCTTCGATACCTGACGGCTGACCTTATTGTAATACACATCCATTTCATCAGCCATAAGCTTTCCGCGATAATCCTCAGCCACAACATTGTTTTTAAAATGTGCGATGTTTTTCTCATAATCGACGATCAGAGGCCCATCACAGGTAATGATGGTGGGCCCATTACCCAGCTCTTTGGGATCTTGAACAACAACCGTAACATTCCGCTTAAATTTTACCTTCTTCAAATTAGAATCGCCGCGGGCCCCAACGCCATCAACGCTAATATTGTCTTTCTTAACTTCTGTTCCCACGCCGCTTTCCATGACCCGGTCTTCGGGGTAAATATCCAATTCTTCCGTTAAAAGCCGGGTTCCATTCTCGGTCGTTGCCACGACATTTTTTTTCAAATGAACCATGTTGGCCGATTTGTCGTAATTCCCCTGGTCGGCCGTAATGGTCACGGGCGTCTCCTCGGCGTATGCCTTCGCTACAACATTACTTAAGAGAACGTTTCGTGCCAGGATATTGGCGGAATCCCCTTCAATCTCAATCTCTTTTTCGCCCCCCGAAGTGTACTTTGTAAAAGAAAAAGCATAAACACGGTGGGAAGGTTCGGACTCACTCTCCGTTTCCGTTACTTGCTCCCGATTCGCTTTATCAGCAATAAAAACTTGAAAGCGCACAATCCCTGTATAGGCAACGATAAAAATAACAAACATCAAAACAATACGTTTAATCATAATGCGATAAAAGATTCCTTTCTTTTCTTCTGAACATCCTGGGGCATTGTCTTCCACCTGTCATGCATCCACGCCCATTGTTCAGGATACATCTGAATAACCCTTTCAAATTCTTTGACCCACATGGCCGTGTATTTGAACACGGCTTCCTGGCGCGTTGTCTCGACGACAGGCCGGATCACCTTCCCGATCACAACACGATAGCGATTCCCCGGCTCACGCACAAGAAAATTGACCAAGATAGGTGCCCCGCTGACAAGCGCTAAGCGAACGGGCGCTATCGGAGTATAAGCCTCTTTCCCCAAAAAGGGGACAAAAAGACCCTCCACGCTATCAATATCTTGATCCGGAAGCAACCCTACAACTTCATTGCGCCGTAAAAGCCGAAGAATCTCTTTCGCCGATCCGTCCCGGTAAATCGTTCGTACCCCTACGGCTTTGCGCAATCCCACGATCCAACGGTTATAAGGCTCATAATAAATTCTTCTTCCGACCACAGCTCCGCGATAGCCATGCAATCCAAAAAATCCGGCTAAAAGCTCCCAATTCCCGAGATGGGCGGTAATCGATAAAATCCCCATCCCTTCCCGGAGCAAATCATCATAAACTCCGAGGGTTTCATCTGTCGAAACAAACCGATCCACTTTCGAAGCCGTTAAATGTGGAAACTTGAGGATATCCAATCCGGTTAAAGCAAAATTCTTCATGACATCGCTGCCCATTCGATGAAGCTCTTTGTCGCTCTTTTTAAAACCATAAACGCGACGCAAATTTTCAAAGATCTTTCGCCTCTGCCGGGAAATGACTCGGTAACCTATTTGCCCGACCGCATGAGCGACCATGGACAAAACAGACCTGGGCAAAAGACCTGCGAACCCAGCGGTCAATCTCACCAGCAAATATAAAGGAAAACGATAAAGTTTCCTCTTCGCCACTACACAAAACCTGCCTTTAATAGATCTTGAACATCCAAAAGCCCCACAACGCGTTTTTTTTCGTCCACCACCGGGACTTCATCGATCTTTTTTGATTTCATCAAATGCAAAGCCTCGGCAGCCAAATTATCCTTCTGCACGACAAGGGGCATTAAAGTCGCAACACTTTTGACGGACCGGTTCAAAATTCCTTCCCCTTCTTCTCTCAGATGCCTTCTTAAATCTCCGTCCGTAAAAATCCCGACAAGCTTCCCGGTTTTATTGACAATGGTACAACTTCCGGCTCTTGCCTGTGTAATCGTAAAAAGGGCCTGCCGAACCGTTTTATTGGATTTAACCACAGGGTTTTTTTTGCCCGTCCGCATCAAATCACATACCTTTAAAAGTTTTTTGCCTAAACTCCCGCCGGGGTGAAGCATGGCAAAATCTTCGGACCGGAATCCTTTTTCTTTAAGGAGCGCCAACGCCAAGGCATCCCCCATTGCCAAAGATGCCGTTGTTGAAGCCGAAGGCGCCAGATTCAGCGGACACGCTTCCTTGGTCACCCCGAGATTCAGCACCACATCAGCATACTTTGCCAACGTCGATTTCGGATTACTCGTCATCGCAATAATCGGAACTCCTATTTTTTTTAAAACACCCATCATCCGAGTAATTTCTTCGGTTTCGCCACTTTGAGAAATGGCAATCATCACATCCTTGTCGGTCACCATCCCTAAATCCCCGTGAACCGCTTCCGCCGGATGGAGGAAAAAACTCGGAGTCCCCGTCGACGCAAGAGTCGCAGCAATCTTCCCCGCAATAAATCCGGGCTTTCCCATACCGCTAACGATCACGCGTCCTTTGGACTTCACCATCAAATCAACAGCTGCAACAAAATCTTTGCCGATCCGTTTCTTTAAACCGAAAATAGCGCGGGCTTCAATGTCAAGAACCTGGCGGGCCGTCTTAAGTCTCGATTTTTTCATGTCAAAACAGGCTCCTTGCACGCGACCACCTTTTTAAGTTCAACCAACATTTCTAACAACGGTTTCAATTTCCTCAAAGCTAAAGAATTGGCGCCGTCCGATAATGCCTCTTCGGGGCTCTCATGAATTTCAATAAAAAGAGCATCCGCTCCCGCTACAACTCCGCATCGGGCCAAAACCGGTATGAATTCCGCCATTCCTCCGGAAGTCTCCCCCTTCCCACCCGGAACCTGAACCGAATGGGTCACATCATAAACGGCTGGGTACCCCAGCCCCCGCATCACCGGAATGGCACGAAAATCACTCACAAGATTTTGATAACCAAATGTCGTTCCGCGGTCCGTCAAAAGGATTTTTTGGCAGCCAACGGATTCCAGCTTTTCGACGACATTTTTCATGTCCCAAGGTGAAAGGAATTGCCCCTTTTTAACGTTCACGGCTCGGCCGGTTTTCGCGGCAGCCAGCAAAATATCCGTTTGCCGGCACAAAAACGCAGGGATTTGAATAACGTCGAGAATTTCTCCGGCTTTTTTGGCTTCATCAACGCTATGGACATCACTCAGGACCGGGAGATTGAATTTCTTCCTCACTTTTTCGAGAATCTTTAATCCTTTTTCAAGTCCAGGCCCGCGAAAAGACCTCACCGAAGACCGGTTGGCTTTATCATAACTGGCCTTATAAATATACGGGACCCCAACTTCTTGGGTCACTTTGAGGATTTCTTCGGCATGCCGAAGAGCGCTTGCTTCATCTTCAATCACACAAGGCCCCGCAATTAAAACAAATCGCTTGGGATCTCCAACGCAAATATTTTGAATCCGAATTTCGCGAACCTGCATTTTGTTACGATACCTTTCCGGCCGTTATTTCCGTTTTTTCATTCACTTCCACTGGCATTTGTTCTTTGGTGGGCTCATTCGATGTTTTTTTTGCTTCCTGGTCAAGTTTTAATGCCAAAGCAGCTCGGATAAAATCCCTGAAGAGCGGGTGAGCCTTATCCGGTTTGGATTTAAATTCGGGATGGAATTGGCTCGCAATAAACCAGGGGTGATCTTCCAACTCAACCATTTCTACCAACTTGTTGCCGGGCGATGTTCCTACGAATTGAAAACCATGCTTTTCAAAATCCGCGCGGTATTGATTATTAAATTCATACCGGTGGCGGTGTCTTTCAAAAATCTCCTCAGCCCGGTAAGCTTTATAAGCCCGGCTGTCTTTTTTAACCATGCAAGGATAACTGCCTAACCGCATCGTGCCGCCCATATCCTGCACCTTCTCTTGTTCCTCAAGCAAACTAATCACCGGTTTCGGGGTCTTCTTGTTGAATTCCGTTGAATGAGCCCCCTTCCACCCCATCACATCGCGTGCAAACTCAATGGTGGCACATTGCATTCCTAGACAAATCCCCAAGAAAGGAATTTTGTTTTCGCGGGCAAATTCGATCGCTTTGATTTTCCCTTCAATCCCGCGCATCCCAAAACCACCAGGGACCAAAATTCCGGTGACATTTTTAAGATAACGGCCGCAATTACTCTTTAAGATCTTTTCGGAATTGACCTTTTTAATGATCACCTGAGCATCATTGGCAATACCACCATGGGCCAACGCTTCATAAATGGATTTGTACGCATCCTGAAGTTCGACATATTTCCCCACGACAGCAATCCGTACAACATGTTTTGGATTCAAAACTTTTTCTACGACATCTTTGCGCCAACCGTGGAGACTTCCGGCCTTATACTCAATCTTCAGATACCGACAAAGGACTTCATCGATCTTCTGCTCTTTAAAATGCAAAGGAACCTCATAGATCGAACTAACATCTCTGGCCTCGATAACGGCATTTTCTTCCACATTGCAAAAAAGGGCTATTTTTTCTTTGAGCGATTTCGCGATCTTCTTCTCGCTCCGGCAAATCAGGATATCGGGTTGAATACCGATCTCCCGCAAAGTTCCAACACTATGCTGCGTGGGTTTCGTCTTAAGTTCACCCGCTGCCCGGATATAAGGAACCAACGTTAAATGGATAAAAATTGCATTTTCGCGTCCGACTTCGTGGCGAAACTGACGAACAGCCTCCAAAAAAGGCAGGGATTCGATGTCCCCGACCGTCCCGCCGACCTCAGAGATCACCACATCAAAACGTTTCCCCCGGGAAACCGCCCGAATCCGCTCCTTAATCGCATTCGTAATGTGAGGAACAACCTGAACCGTAGCCCCTAAAAATTCCCCGCGCCTTTCCTTATTGATCACCTCATGATAAATCTGTCCCGTCGTCACATTATTGGTTTTCCCGGAAGCGACGTGCGTAAACCGTTCATAATGCCCCAAATCAAGATCCGTCTCTGCCCCATCATCTGTCACATAGACTTCGCCATGTTGATAAGGATTCATCGTCCCCGGGTCCACATTGATATAGGGATCCAATTTCTGAATCGTCACCTTTAACCCCTTGGCTTCCAAGATCCGTCCAATAGAAGCTGAGGCAATGCCTTTTCCCAGGGATGAAACCACACCTCCTGTTACGAAAATATATTTCGGCATTTTTTAGGCGCCCCGTTTTAATTTTGCCATTTTCTTTTCCACAATTTCCAAGTCCTCTTCAGTATCAACACTCCAGGAATCATAGGTCGTTTCTAAAACCCGGATTGAGATCCCCCGCTCAAGAATCCTAAGCTGTTCAAGCTTCTCAATGTCTTCGAGAAAACCCGGCTGCCAGCCGACAAAATCCAATAGAAATGATTTCCGGTAACCATAAATCCCGAGATGCTTCAAAAAGATTTCCGAGCCTTGTCCCAAACTTCGGTCGTAAGGGATCGGGGCTCGGGAAAAGTAAAGGGCATCGCCCTTCTCGTTACAGACAACCTTCACAATATTGGGGTTTTGACAATCTTCCAGATTTCTTTTTTTGACCGCTAAGGTGGCGACCTGAACACTTTTGTCTTGGCGAAAGATTTCCTGTAACTGCCCAACGCCGCGAGGATCGATCAGGGGTTCGTCACCTTGAATATTGATCAAAACATCAGCTTCCGTCTTGGCGGCAACTTCCGCAACTCGTGAACTTCCATTGGGATGATCCTGACTCGTCAGGACAGCCTTGCCGCCAAAATCTTCAACGCAGGCCTGAACCCGTTCATCATCGCAGGCAACGATCACATCGTCCAAACCTTTTGTCTGTTTCGCCCTTTCCCAAACATGCTGAATCATCGGGCGTCCTTGGATCAAACGTAGGACCTTTTCATTCATCCTTGTCGACCCAAGCCTGGCTGGAATCACAGCCACCACCTTCAAACCCATCCCCTTACCTCTTCCTCTTCAGGTTTCGGGTCCCCGGACAATTCTCAATCGCCTGGCGCAACTCCTTAAACGTTACGACTGCTGTTCCAAGTTTTCCTACCACAATCCCTGCAGCCAAGTTCGCAATAATCGAGGCCTCCTTCATGGATGCTCCCGCGGCCATGGCCATACTTAAAACCGCGATGACCGTATCTCCGGCTCCGGAAACATCGTAGACTTCCCTAGCCGCCGTCGGAATGGTGACCATCGATTTCCCCTTTTCAAATAAAGCCATGCCATCTTCACCCAATGTGATCAAAACAGCTTTGAGATTAAGCCTTTTCATTAAGTCCTTGCCGACATCTTCAACCGATATATTTTTATCCTCCCCTCGATCATTCGAGTAAGCCTGAAAGGCCTCTTTACGGTTGGGAGTAATGACCGTCGCACCGGCATAATAAGAGAAGTGTTTTTCTTTCGGATCGACTAAAACAGGTTTGCGATGTTTCTGGGACAAATCGATGATTTGTTTTAAAAGACGTGGCTGAATAACTCCTTTTCCATAGTCTTCGATCAAAACGACATCCACAGAAGAGATACTTTTTTGAACAAACTGAAATATCTTTCTTTTTAGTTCAGGTGCAAGGTCATGCGTTTTTTCCCGATCAAAACGAACGACCTGCTGCGAATGGGCAATGACTCTCGTTTTAACGCAGGTGGGCCGGTCCGTCGCGTAAACAATACCCGTTGTTTCAATTTTTTCACGGCGAATCAAGCGGACAAGCATCCTGCCTTCCCGGTCACGTCCAACAACCCCACAGGGATAAACGATCCCATGCAAGGCCCGGATATTATTGCCAACATTCAGAGAACCACCGGGCATATAAGACTCGCGCTGGACATGGACAACAGGGACAGGGGCTTCGGGTGAGATACGATCAACGCTCCCCCAAATGAACTGGTCTAAAATAAAATCACCGACAACGAGAACGCGTACCTTCTGGAAGGAATCAAGCAAATCTTGTAAACGCTTTTTTTCGCTATGGGCTAACGCTATTCCTGATTTCATGAAGAAGTATTAAGTCTATGCTAAACAGTTGATTTCAAATACTTTACGGAAAAAAGGCTGACTAAAAAGAGTATATATTATCACCCTTAATCCTAGGTGTCAATGAACCAAAAATGTCGTAACATCAATGATTCGAACGAGTTATGTTTGATTTCGGGGGAATTTTTTTTGAAATAGTGTCCAAAGAGGGGTTCTTTAGACTAAATCACCGACATTTCCATATTCAATTTGACCGATAGGATCACTTTCCTCCTGGGATTTGATAAACCTCGAACGAAATGCCTTAAACCCCTGATAGAGTCCGGACGTCTTAAACCAATACGCAAAAAGGTTATCCGATGACCTTGTGATTTTAACACGGGTTAAAGCAAACGGATTCTCTTTAATCCCGTGAAGTTTCTTAAACGACGTTGTGAAGGCAAGTCTGTATCCGGCTTGCTTAACCATGTCCATAGATCTAAGATCAAAAACTCCATACGGATAACTAAAATAATAAAAAGGGACATCGAACATTTCTTCCAAAACCTCTTTGGATCCCATGATTTCTTCCTGTAATTTTTCTTTATCAACTTCGGTTAGGAAAGGGTGGTTTTGGGAATGACTTCCAAAGGTTACCCAAGGATAGTTCATTAAACGTTGTATCGCCTCTTGCGTCATGCTTCCATGTTGCTTGTGCCGGATATTATCACTGATAATAAAAACAGCGACCGGGAATTGAAACTTTTGAAGTATAGGCGCGGCTAAGGTCTCAAAGGTATAATTCCCGTCATCAAAAGTTATTGCAATTTCACGCCCTCGTGGTTTCCTTAACCCATTTTTAATTTCATAAAGTTCATCCAACGAAATGACGCGGTACCCCATATTTTTCAAGAAATTCATCTGCCGCTCAAAACTTTTTGTTGAAAGAACATTCTTGGATTGGGCTGCGTCTTGCTCGCTGCCAAGAAAGTGATACATCAGAACGGGAATATGCCCAGGCATTGGAAGATAAAGAAACGCGGCGGCCCATAAAATAAAGAAAGACAGAAAAATCCCTGCAGACACTTTCAAGAAAGATTTCACAATAACAACCCTCCTTTACAAAAGAAGATCAGACTTCCTGATCGTTATCTTCTCCGGATTTATATTCTACAACTTCGGCGACAACATTTCCAAAAATCGGTATTTTCACTTTCATACGGAGGGGAATCCGTCTTTCGTCCATACTCATCCATCCCCGTATTTTGCCCTTCCTGACAAAAATACCCGCAAAGTCCATGGCCGGCTCTACTTCCATCGCTTGAAATTCACCTAAATCATCCAAACAAAGCGTCTCGACCTTATAGGTCTTGACGTTCATCCTCCATTTCTTGTTTTGCGTTACCACGGGGATAGAAATCTCATCCTCCGGAGCAACTGAAATTGTTCGAAACCAATAACCACAGGAAAGAGGATCTTGGATGTCTTCAGGTACCTCTAAAACCGTTTTTTCATGCGTTTTTAGATTCTCAAAGGTAACGTGTCCCCCGTTAAAATCCCGGATCATTTTCTCTTGGGAACCAACATGTCCTTCTTCGAGATTCTTCTCGTATTTCAAAGTCGTTAGGGTTTCAACATCGACATAAGAATGATGTTCATCGCGAACTTTGTAAATCCAATCCACAAAACGTGAGGACCGGACTTTGAGAACGATATGATAGGCCTGACGATCCCCTAAAGTTACGATCTCTTTGACGCTGCTTACCGCACGGCCAAGGGGCATCTTGAAGTAATGAATGTCCGCCGTGAGAGTCTCGCCGACATAAAGCTGCCGTCGCGGATGTTCGGCACGCGGATAGACTTTATCTTCCCCCCTCAAAGGACAAGCGGAAACTAAAAATGCCGTCACGGTTAGACATAAAACTTTAGACAAAGGCATTGTGGAAAAATATTTTCATCGCCAAGAAAATATCCCTGATTTAAAAAAATTCTTTTTTTCTAAAATTCGAAGAACATCCTCGGGTTTTAAATCCTGAAGGCACTCCCTTCCGGGACAATCGTTTCGATAACGAAATTTTTGGTAACACGGACGGCAGTCAAGGTCACTTCGATAAATCGCTATTGCATCGGATGAAGGCGGAAACGGCCCATAGACTTCGGGGTCCACAGGTCCGTAGAAAGCAATCAAGGGAACATGAAGGGCATGACTTAAATGGACCAGTCCGCCGTCGTTTCCCACAAAAAGGAGTGACTTTTCAATAAGCGCCGCCGCCTGCGGTAGAGTTACCTCCCCCATCGCATTCAAAGAAGTAATCTTCGTATAATTCTGCCAATTACGGACTAATTCCTTTTCCTTTGAACTCCCCAGAAGAATCACGCCGTCAAAATCAACGAATCTTTTTAATCCATTCATCAGCGCAGCAAAAAGGGGAACGGGCCAGCGTTTAAAATGAGCATCCTTCCCCCATGATTCTCCCCCTCCCGGGCTGAGGGTGATCCATTTTTTAAAATGAACGCGATGATCTTTCAGGTATTGCATCGCTTCCTGGCGATCCTGATCGGTTAAATAAAACTCCATGAAACGGTCACGCACCGGTACCTCAGCCTTTTCAGCCACTTGGCAAACATAATTCACGACATGATGTCCATAAAACCCTTGAGGCAGAAAAATTTTACGGTTTAAGAAAAATCCCCGCCGCCGGTAACTGAATCCGGCACGAATCGGAATCCCGAGAAAGAATTGGCCGAAGAAGGAATATTCGTCACGCATCGAATAATCCAGTAAGAGATCATATCGATTTCTGCGCAGTCTCTTGGCCAAACGATAAAGATCCAGAAGTACGACTCTTTTGGATTGTGCATGGTAAAAATCCTTGTCGACCGAAAAGATTTCATCGACGTGAGGATTTGATTCAGCAATAACTTCCGTACGCGACCCCAATAAAAGATCCACCTTCTCAACCGTAGGTAGAAGTCTTAATGCCCGAAAAACAGGTGTCAAAAAAAGGAGGTCCCCAATCCCATAAGGGGCTGCAATCAAAACTCTTCGTATCGATCGATTCATCTTGTCCCTTTCACCTTTTCGAACGAGGGCTCCAAAAGAGATTCCGCTGCCTTCAAAACCTCCGCCACCGAAACGGCATCCATGCAAAGAAAATTGATCTCGCATCGGTGAGCCAAACACTTTTCGCACCCGACATCTTTCCATATGACTTTCGAATTTTCCCCAAGAGGTCTCCACCTCGTCGGCGAAAGCCCAGGATCATTGCGCCCAAAAATAGAAACAACGGGAACGGCCAATGCTGAGGCAATATGAACAGGCCCCGAATCATTCGAAATCAAAAGAGCCGTTTTTTCAAACAAGGCCCCAAGCATCCCCAAGTTTAGACGTCCGCTTAAATCCAAGACAGGTTGATCCGCAACTTGCTGGATCTGCCTGACTAACGATTGATCTTCAGACGTCCCGATGGCTATAAACGTCACCTCCTGCTTTTGGCGGATACCGTTGATTAATTCCCCGAATCGGCGGGCAGGCCATCTTTTTGACGGGCAACTCGCTCCCGGACTTAAAATGACCAAACCCCTGTCGAGCGAAACTTGATGATTGCGCAAAAGATTCTCAAGAGACCGACGCGAGCGCTCCTGAACAGGAAAAAATGTCTTCAAGCTCTCCGGTTTTTCAACCCCTAGAAATTGAAGCAGGTCAAAATTGTATTCCACTTCATGTTGAAGGCCCTTTTTTTTAACATCTTGATAGGCATGGTTGATAGCCCATGGGCACTTCCTGTCCCAACCGATTCTCACCGGAATCTTGGCAAGCCAACCGACCCAATGCATCCGGTTTGTAGCATGAAGATGAATGACAACATCAAACTTCCTTCGCGCAATTCCATGAGCGAACCGAAGATTTCCCCAAAAACCTTTTTCACTCCCCTTCTTGTCGTAAAGAATAATCTCATCCAGAAAGGGATTCCCTTTGACAATTTCCTGGTTTTCCAAGAATGTCAGGCAGGACAGCCATGCGCCGGGATACTTTTCCCGTAAAACCTGAAACACAGGCGTCGAAAGAACTAGATCCCCTATGCGGTCTGTTCGTGTGATCAGGATACGCGGCGGACGGTCAACAGGCAGAAGCATAGGATAACTCTCGGCAAGCCTGGATAACCTTTGCCGCACTCAGGTCTTCAAAGCATACCTGGCGATCTAATCGGCATCGCGGTTTCCGGCACGGGATACAAAGCGCATTTTCATGAACGATTTTAAAACGCGGGCCTGTGCGCCCATACCTTTTGGGATCCGTAGGTCCGAAAATAGCAACAACCGGCCGGTCCAATTCAAACCCCAAATGCATGATCGCGCTGTCGTTAGAAATCACGAGAGACGCTTTTCGAATCAGGGACGCCGTTTCACGGATCGTTATTTTCCCAGCCATATTGAAAATTCGTCCCGGATCAATGGCGACAAGAGGTTCGGCAATCGCTCCTTCCCTTTGATCCCCCACAAGAAGGATTTGTTCATTCCTTTCGGCTAAAAGCTGACGGATGACTTTTCCATACTCCTCAAGCGGCCAAGTCTTGAGTTCGCTCGCTGCCACCGGAGCAATCACGATAAACCCCTCCCGGGACAAAACCCCTTTGTTCCTTATTTTCTCCAAAGCGCTCTCTTCTTCCCGGAGGGAATAAAAATCAAAGGGCTCGATCGCAACCGAAGGAATCTTCATCTGGTCAAGGATTTCCAAATGGCGGTTCCGATAAGCCACCTGCTTAAACTTCCGAAAAAACGGGCTTTTTTTCCCGGCATTCACAAGGATGGGGATCGCTGTATTGCGCAGATCAACAACAAGATCGTAGCGTTTTTCCCGGAGCTTCCGGAGGAACTTCCATTTCTCAATCCAAGAGGCTTTCTTATCGTAAACAACAATCTTCTCCAGGACACAGCTTCCTTTCAAAATCCCGCTGGCCTTTTCGCTGGTAACAACCGTCAACTGGGCCTGGGGAAAGAGGGCTTTCAAGCGCATCATCACGGGCGTCGTCAAAATAACATCGCCGAGATTACTTAAGGTCACAATCAGAATCTGAGGAGGTGCCGTCTTTCTTTCTCCCTTCAATGGATGGACGAGAATCCGATCCGTGCGGATACCGGAGACGGCCGGTAAATGCCACTGTCTCTTTTCAATCTCGTTGATCACTTGTTCGGGTGTAATGTTTGACAGCCATCCCCCTTTCGGAATTTTCTTACCGTACCAAGGAACTTGATAACCTTCCGGGACATAAGACAAAACCGCTGACTCTCCAATCCCCCGTGGGCCTGTTATCGAAGGATCTGTAGGACCAAACAAAGCCACAACCCGGGTTCCAACACCTGAAGCAATATGCATAGGCCCCGAATCTCCCGAAACAACAAACAGGGCCTGTTGGAAAATAGCCCCTAATTCTCCCAGATTTGTTTTTCCCACCAAAGAAACGATTCCCGCTTTTTTAATATGTTTCATGAATTCCTGCAGAAGGATTTCGTCTTGCCCCGTCCCGGTTAAAACGACCCGCAATCCCCATTTTTCAGCAATCAAGTCCGCCAAATGGGCAAAGTGAGCCGGGGGCCATCTCTTGGGTTCCCAATTCGCACCTAAATGGAAGCAGATAAAACGATGGAGTTGATGCTCTTGCAGAAACCGTTTGCCTGATTCTTGATCTTCATCCGTAAAACAAAAACAATATCGTTCGTCCGGCAAATCGGTAAAACCCGCACGGCGAAGAAGCTCAAGAAAATAATCCGTTTGATGGATGAGACCTTCGGGTTCGGTAATGGCATGCGTCAGAAAAAAACGCCTTTTCGCCTGATAACCGATTCGCTCTTTGACTCCTGCCAGCCAAAGAAGAATGGCGCGTGTTCGCGAACGGTGAAAAAGGAATCCTTTGTCCCATTTTTCCTTTCGGAGTGCCGACAAAAATCTCATTCTCGAAAATATGGATCGGTGCTCCTTTTTTTCATCGAAAACAATGACACGATCGATGGCAGGATGACCCTTTAAGATTTCCGAACAACGCAAAGGGGCCATGCAAACAATCTCAGCTTCAGGATAACGTTTTTGAATAGCCTCAAGGGCGGGAATTTGAAAAAGGATATCCCCCAACCAATTTTTCATGACAATCAGGATCTTCATAGGCAGCACTCCGCTTTAAGCGACTCAAGATGTCTCGTCACAGCATCCATAACCTCGTGAGCCGAAATATGGTTCAGGCATGCTAACTTTTCTTCATGATGACATTCTCCACGGTAACAGGGCTGACAAGCTAACGACCGATAAAGGACCGTAATCCCTTGAGTGTTCGGAACATGCCGTTTGGGATCTGTGGGACCAAAAAGAGCAACTACTCGTGTGCGCACGGCACTCGCCACGTGAAGAGGTGCCGTATCACCTGTTACCAAAACATCCAGTCTCGAAATCAGGGAGACCAAATCTTTGAGCGATGTTTTTCCCATCATATCCATCACACGATTCTGATCGATATCACGGAAAACCGAACGCCAATCAATATCCGTCTCCGTCCCAATCAAGAATATTTGGCAAGGCCACCGGTTCATGAGATTCTTCGAAAGCTCATAATAAGAAGAAAGCGGCCATCTTTTCGTCGGCCATTTATTGCTTGAACCTAAAACCAGCCCTATACGATAAGGCACGTTGGACACTCTTCCCCTAGGCAAGACCTCCTCGATTTTCCTCTCCGATTCAGGATCCGGCCACAATTCCAATTTTTCATCAAGCTCAGAGATGCCTAATTTGGAAAGAATCCGGAATTGATGTTTGACTGGCGACTCAACCACATCGAACCCGTGGTCCGGGCGATTCACCAAAAACCCAAATTTACCCCGCCGAAAACCGTAGCGTTTAGCAATCCCCGAAAAAAACGCCAACAAATGAGTCCACTTCGAATTCTGAAGATCAACCGAGCGGTCAAAACCTTCTTGGCGCAACTTCTTAGCGACTCTGAGAAGATAGGAGAACTGGTTAAGCTTCTTCCGGTCAACAGGGATAACCTCGTTCAAATACGGACACGACGAAATTAAGGGGGCTAAGTCCCGATCAACCAAAAGAGAAATGAACGCATGGGGAAATCTTTCGCGTATCATTCGAAAACTCGGCACCCCCAGGATAAGGTCTCCCACAGCGCCCAATTTAATGATTAAAATCTTTTCCTGCTTCTTAATTTCCTGGTAAACCTCCAGTGTTTTCTTGGTCATCTGCTCTAAAGAGAACTCCTTCTCAACCTTTTCTCTTAATTTAATCGCAAAATTTTTGGCGCGCTCGGGATCCCGGAGAACCTCCCCCATGGCATGAGCCATGCCCTCAATATCTTTCGGAGAAACCAAAAATCCATTCTGCCCATCCTCGAGGATATCCAAAACTCCCCCGACACCCGTCGCCACCACGGGAACGCCTATAGCTCCCGCCTCGATAATAACGCGGCCAAAAGCTTCCGGCACAAGAGTTGAAAGCACAAGCAAGTCAGCCTTGGCTAAAATATCAGGAATATCGCGGCGCGTTCCCATCAACTTGACGCAAGATTCCATTCCCAATTGATGAATCGTCTTCTTGACCAATTCCGTATATTTCTTCTTGCCCTTTCCTTCAGAGCCGATAAGCCAAACTTCAAGATAAGGAAACTTTTGTTTTAAGAGATGAACCGCCTTAATAAAATCGACCTGACCTTTAATGGGAGAGAAACGCCCAATATTCACAATGCGAAAAGGGTTCGAACGAAGGTCCCTTTTTTTTAACTCGTTGGGAAGACGGAAAGGAAACTGGGTGAGATTGACCCCGCGATGAACCAACCGAATTCTATCGGGAGGGACACCAAAGTGATCGATCATGTGACGACCGATAATCCTGGAAATAACAATAACTCTTTTACCCCACCCCATCACATGACTCAAAAGATGGGTCGAATAATAGCCATGACAAGTTGTGACAAAAGGAATTCCTGTCATCCTTGCAGCAATCCAGCCCAACCACGCGGGGACACGGCTACGCGCATGAATAATATCGATACGTTCACGCCGAATCACTTCAGCAATTTTGGGAACCAACGACAAAGAAAAAAGAGATTTCCGATGAACCGGTAAAGCATAGTGGGGAATTCCCATTTTTTGAAGCTCAGCAACCAATTGCCCTCCGGAAGATATCACCACGATCGATTCGCCACGCTGTTTCATCCCTTTCGCCAGGTCGATAACTCCACGCTCCACGCCGCCAACTTCAAGAGATGGAAGAAGTTGAAGCACTCTCATAAGATCTCCCGTAATATCTTTTGTAGAGCAACCTTTTCCTCCTCAAGGAGTAAGGAGGGCGGCAATTTTATGACCTGAAGAATTTTCTCCTCGAGTTCTTCGGGAGCTGCTGAAACAACTGCGGACCTTTCGAGCAACGCCTTTTGAAAACGCCGATGCTTATCCGGAAGCGATTTTGTATCCAAATTCAGGACAATCACTTTTTTGCCCGTTTGAACCGCCTCCGAAATCATCGAAATACTATCCTCCGACACAATCAAGATATCCGCCAAATCCATCATCCCCAGAACAACTTCCGGGCGGGGATCCTCTTTTGCCACCACGAGCATTTGACAAGACCGATCGCGCGCAATCTTGTCCTTAAGATACCGAGCAATAAAATCAGGTGTCCTCCGAGACGTCGTAACCAGATAATCACCCACTTTCTTAGATAACCGGTCCAAAGCAGAAAACAGCACTTCGATTTTCGAAAGCTCCATCCGGAAATGCCGTGTAGGACCTCCCAAGAAAACGCTGATTTTTATCTTCTCGGGTAAAGGAATTTCATCCGCAATCTTTTTTGAAGCTTCCTGAATCTTTTGGGGTTCGGATTCGCCTAAGGCAAGCAACCGCCTGAAAATCCGCGTCGGGACCTTTCCGCGGTCATGCGCCGGTATAACCGCTAAATCATAACGGAAAAATTGAAAAGGAAAAGAAGGTTTCATAATAACAATGCTTTTGGCTTTAGAATCTTTGGCAAGACAAAGATTCAAAGGGGCAAGACTCGCTCCTGCGGAAATTACAAAATCTGCACTGGCCTCCACTAAAGCCTGAGATGTTTCCTTCTTAAAGAAAAAACTAAGCCAACGAATTCGCCCCTGGGCCCAAGGCAAAATCAGCAAACACACAAAAGGAAATAAAATCCGATGCACTCCAGACTTAAAAATAACATCAATAACTCTTGTAGGGTATTCCATCCCCGGCCTATCGTATTGATCCTGAAGATCTCTAAATGCCTTCGCTAAAGCTTTAGATTGCTTAACGTGGCCTGCTTTCCCGTCAGATAAGATAAGTAGCCTTTTTGTCCAAGTGTACTTCCATCGTTTCGCCTCCCACAGCCACTGATCCGGATACCGGCCAATGTAGTTTTCTAAAATTTTGACGTATTTTTCCGTCTGGCATTTAACAAATTCTTTCGATTTCTCATGAGCTCTTGTCTCGATGGGAGGTTCCACAAAAATATCATGGTACGCCCCAGATCCTCGAACAATAAAACACGGTAAAACAGGAGCGCCCGTTCGATTCGCCAGTTCAAAAGCCCCAGTGGGGATTGTTGTCTTACGGCCAAAAAAAGGGATAATAATCCCCCCGTCACGTCCCGCATCTTGATCCCCCAGAATCCCCACTAAATCTTGTTTTCTTAAAGCACGGAGAAAATCGCGGACGGCAATACCTCTTTTAACCGAAACCGAGCCATGAATTTCACGTAAATCATTAAGAAAATCATTGAGTTTGGAATGTTTCTGTTCACGGGCCAGCACATGCATGGGTTTACCGAGGATGCCAGAAACAATTTGCAGAAGCTCCCAATTCCCGAAGTGCGCCGTCAAAAGAACGACTCCCTTCCCTTGTTGAATAGCTTCCTCGAAACGCTCGCGATGATGGATCCGGACCACTCGATCCAATATCTTTTGATCAAACGAAGGAAAACGAAGAATCTCAACAAGCATCTTCCCCAGATGAGCGTAATGCTTTTTAACCACCCGCCATCTTTCCGCTTCACTCAAGCTGTTGCCCAATGCTGATTTTAAATCCGCATAAGCCACCCGCCGCCGGCCGGACATATAATAAGCGCACCGCCCCAGGATACTGCCGATCCCGATCGCTATCCTGTGCGGAAGTAAATTAAAAAATCCGACAAGCCCCCGTAAGACGAAATAACCCGCAAGATCCAGAATCTTCACCATCGAGGAGTCACTCCTAACAAATGAAAAAGTCTATCGGTTAAAACTTCTTCCCCGGAAGCAATTCTCAATCGCGTCGCCAACACGAGAGGGTTTAAGGTTTCCGTAATTAAATCCGGACAACGATAAAAATCTTTTTCCGTTGTGATAATCTCACTGGCTGAAGCCGAGGCACTGATTTCTTTGATTTCTTCGAGTTCACCCTTGGAAAATTGGTGATGATCCGTAAATTCAAAATTCCGGATCGGACGAATCTGATATTGTGAAAGCAGTAACTGAAACGATCGCGGGACACCAACTGCCGAAAAGGTTGTCACCCGTTGATTTTGAAGCTTTGATATCGATACCCGCGATCTTTTCTTTGCCCGATAAAAGAAAAGCGGCTCAAGATAAGACTCCACAATAAAAGCCTCTGGCGCTAACGATTGAAGCCTGGTTTTTAATTCTTGCAGTTCTTTAGGGCGCACGAGGTTGACGTGTGTCATCACGATAATCGCTGCTTTTTGAAGTACACTGACGGGTTCACGCAAGATACCCCGGGGGATGAGTTTGCCATTCCCAAAGGGGTTAAGACAATTAACCGTAATGATCTCAATATCTCTTTCGATGGGAAAGTGTTGGAACCCATCATCTAAAATCGCAAGATCATAGCGGGTCTTTTTCCCTAGTCTTTTCCCGACTCGATAGCGATTCTTCCCAACACCAATCCCTACATGGGGAAGATGATGCTTCATCTGATTGATCTCATCGTGGCTATAGCCGCGAGTCAAAATCAGGACATTCCTTCGGCGCTCACCGACCCGCCGGGCTAAATATTCAACAACCGGCGTTTTCCCCGTCCCTCCCCAAGTCAGATTTCCGACACTGACCACAGGGAACGGAAGTCTTTTCCGTTTAAGTATCTTTTTTTCATAAAGCGCTCGAACGGTCCTAACGCTAAAATGATAAATTTTTGAAATCACCTCCGTCACGGGACATAAAATTGTGGCCAAACTACCGGTTTCACATCCTTCTGCCAGTCGGCGAAAATAACTTCGCATTTCGTTGAACATCGTGAATCCTTTCCTTCAATGCCGGGGCAAGAAAATCCAAAACCCAACCGACATGCCTCTCAGTAGCTCCCTGGAGCTTTTTTACGATCTCATAGGCGCGATCACCGATCTGTTGTCCTTCTCGCACATCTTCTAAAAGCCGTTTAAGAGCAAACTGAAGTTGTTCGGTATCCTTCACCATCAACGCCCCACCTTCTTGATCGAGAACATGGTAAATCCTCGCAAAATTAAAGGTGTGAGGGCCGTGAAGAATCGGTTTGCGAAAACTTGCAGGTTCAATCGGGTTTTGTCCTCCCCTTGACACGAAACTACCTCCCACGAAAACCACATTGGCGAGAGCATAAAGATGTTTCAACACTCCCAAGCGATCCAAAACGACCACGTCAAAATCGCCGGCCGGCCGGGTATCGCTCGTAAGCCATACGCGAAACCCTTTTTTTGCTGCAAGCTTGGCCAGCTTTTTGGCACGTTCAATGTGTCGTGGAGCAATTAAAAGTTTTAGTAATTGTTGATTTTCTCGTACTTGGTTAAATACTTGTAAAATTTTTTCTTCTTCCCCGGGGTGGGTACTTCCAGCAATCCATACCCGGTCTTCAGAAGAAAAATGCCACTTCGATCTTAACTCATCTTGATCATCTTCTTGTTTTTCCATCAGCGCAATTTGATCGAATTTCATGTTCCCCAGAATCTGAACGCGCTCGGGCTCAACACCGCAATGAATATACCGATCCTGATCTTCATCTGTTTGAGTACAGACAAAACTCAAACTCTCGAAAAGAGGTTTGAATAGAAATCCGAACCGACGGTATTGCTTGGTTGAATGAGGGGACAATCTTCCATTTAAGACCCCCACAGGAACGCCCGCACGCTGGGATTCCAGCAGTAAATTAGGCCACAATTCCGTTTCTAAAAGTAATAAACAAACGGGTTTCAAAATGCGGATAAAACGACGGACAACCCAAGAAAGATCAAAAGGGAAATAACAAACAGACACGCTCGGGGACTCCAGTCCTTTGGCAATTTTCTGCCCTGTCGGAGTCACCGTGGTCAAAACAAGATGAGGGGTTTGGTCCTTCTCCGTCCACTTTTCTATAAATAATTTTGCCGCCATCACCTCTCCTACACTCACAGCATGAATCCAAAGAATTTTTTTTGCGCGAATGCTTTGACGTAATGGATCGGGCAAAAAACCCAAACGCTCTTTGATCAGGGCCCATCGGCTTTGCGCTTGTGAAATTTTCGTCAAAAAAACAGGTAAATAAAATACACCGAAAAAGATAAAAGCCAGATCTCCTAAAAAAGAGAGAAACAATTTCTTCCATGGAGAAATCCACAATATTTTCCTATCCACTCTTTCGTCATGCTTTTCCTGCATCATTCCAACCTTCTATCCTTCATCCAACCCTTAAGCTCTGGGATGAGCCGCATCATAGGCTTCCTTCAGTCGCTTAGTCGTTACATGAGTATAAATTTGAGTCGTCGACAGATTTTCATGCCCCAAAAGTTCTTGAACGCTTCTTAGATCAGCCCCTCGGTCGAGCATGTGCGTTGCGAAAGAATGCCTCAACGTATGAGGTGAAATATCTGTTTTAAGACCAATTCTTTTCGCATATTTCAATATCATTCGCCGGACACTGCGGTCCGTCAATCTTCCCCCGGAACGATTCATATAAAGAGGATT
>JAFGHI010000025.1 GCA_016930235.1 Candidatus Omnitrophota bacterium | reverse complement strand
TGGGCGGTAATATTGGACAGGGGATCATGAAGGCCCTGCGGATGTCTTTGTTTGATGTCAAAATCGTTGGAACGGATATGAATCCGCTTTCAGCGGGTCTCTTACGCTGCGATAAAGCGTATGTCGTGAAGGGGTCGGATCACAAGGGTTTTTTGAATGAAATCGTGAAGATTATCAGGAAAGAGAAAGTCAAGATTGTTTTGGTCGGTTCGGATTTTGAATTGGATTTTTTTTCCCACCATAAGAATGATATCGAAAATCAAACCGGATGTTACGTATTGACGAGCAGTCTTGAGGTTTGCCAGGCGAGCTATGATAAGTGGAAGACCTATCTGTTTTGTCGTGAACGGAATATTCCTTATCCCGAAACCTGTTTGCCTCATCAAAAAGTTTTGATCCGAAAAATGATTCGAAGAAAGGGATTCCCTGTTATTTTGAAGCCCCGGGTCGGGTATGGGTCGCGCTTCGTCGAAAAGATTAATGATCGGAAAGAGCTCGATTTTTTTCTTAACCGGATTCCTGACCCGATTGTTCAAGAATATCTTGGCTCAGACTCCAAGGAGTATACTGCGGCGTCCTTCGTTGATTCAGTGGGGCGGATTGTCGGGACTATTTTGTTTAAGAGGATGTTGTCAGCGGGAGCAACTTATAAAGCTGAGGTTGTTCAGGATTCGAACTTAGTATCTCAAGTTCAAAACATTGTTCGAAAAATAAAGCCTTTGGGTCCATGTAACATCCAGTTCCGGGAGGTTTCGGGTAACGTTGTGCCGTTTGAGTTCAACATCAGATTTTCCGGGACGACGCCGATTCGTGCCGCTTTGGGTTTTAATGATGTTGAGATGGCGTTGCGCCATTTTGTTTTTCGAGAGAAATTAAAGGGGCCGAAGATCAAAAAAGGTTTGGCATTTCGGTATTGGAACGAAGTCATTGTCGAAGATGTCGATTTTCAGATCTTGCGGAAAAGAAAACGGGGCCATTTGTCAGGGAAGACCTATCTTCTTAGCGCCATGTAAGAGGAGGGGTGCTCTCGGTTCAATGTTACATCCAAGGCTTTTGTAAGAACGAGATCTCAAGGGTTTTTCAGTCAGTTTGAAAATGTATAATGCGCTATATTTAAAGGAGTTAGGTAACATAGAAGAGGAAACGTACCTTGACAGGTCAACCATGCTCCCTATAATGCTAATTTCTAATCTTCTAAAGAGAGAGGGATTATCCCAATCATGAGTGAGAAACAAGCGACGGTGCGTCATTTACCTGAGGAAAAAGAGCGGTTTGAACTGACCGAACGGACAAAATTATTCCCTAAAATGGTGGTGCTGAACACCTGCTATCCTTGCAACGCGAAATGCCCACATTGCCCCTATACCAATTCCAATATCCGTCAAGAGAAAAGATCGAAAGAAAACCCTTATGTTGGCTGGGAAGTTTTTAAGGCTATTGCCGATCAGGTTGGTGAGCATCGGGCGACTTTAAGAATCTCAGCGGCAGGAGAGCCTCTTCTTCATCCGAAAGTCGTTGAATTTGTTGAATATGCTAAGTCGGTCGGCTGCGAGGTCGGGATTATTACTAACGGATCTTTGATGAATGAGGAAAAGGCGACTCGTTTCATTCAGTGTGGTGTTGAAATGATTGAATTTAGTGTTGATGCGGCTGATCCTGTGACATATCAAGTCGTACGGAAAGGTTTGCAATTTGAAAGAACGGTTGAAAATATTAGGCGAACAATTGATATTCGGAACCGTCTCAAAGGCAAGACAAGCATCATTGCCAGTGTCGTTAATCAAAAATTAGTAGCTGATAAAATAGACAGTATTGTGGCTTTTTGGGAGAAAATCGTCGATACGGTTCAAGTCCGAAAATACTTGACCTGGGATATCAATGATTTAGAAAATTCAGGTGATATAACACCATATCTTGTCAAAGAAGCGCCTTGTCCTTTTCCGTTTGATCGGTTTTTAATTGACACGAATGGTGATATGAGATTTTGTGTTTATGATATTAAAGGTAGGACGAATTGGGGGAATGTCTTGAAGGAGTCGATATCTTCTGTTTGGTCGGGTTCCAACTTTAATCATTTGCGCAATTTGCAAAACAGCCGGGAGTTTCACAAGATGCCGATTTGTGAAAAGTGCCTGGACCGGCAGTTTCGGTCTTGGAATTATAATTATTTTCATCTGAGAGATAAGGCAGCAAAAGAAGCTCAATCCCGGAGCGAGGATCAAGTTTAACCTAGAATGCCCCGCATAAAAATAATCGAGGAAATCCACGGAAAAAGTTATGAAGATATCATGCGGCGTGTTCCTGATACCCGAAAGGCGGAGAAATTGCTAAAATGAAAGGCAACGACCTCTTTGAAAGTCGGGCTACAGAAAACGATTTATGGGTTTAAACAGCATTATGCCAATTACGACTTATCAAAGTCGCCAACGAAGGAAGCCACGCGAGTTTAACGAATAAGCGAACAAAACTATTGATTCGAACATTCATGATTAATTCCGACAAGCAAACGAGTAACTTCGTACGGTCAAATATCGCTTTAATCTTTGTTGTTCTTCTATTGGGTATCATTCTGCATTTAGTGGGGATAAATCAACCTTTCCTTGGTAATTTTGCCCAACACCAAACGGATTATGCAACGGTCGTTCAAAGATGGCTTGAGACTGGGATCGACCCGTTCCGTCCGGCGATGCGATTTCTTGAAAGGGGAGAGCCGCGATATTTTTTGGGCGATTTGCCGCTGACGATGACTTTGACGGCTTTGATTTGCAAGATAGGGTATTTACCTATCGAGGTTGTTGGGAGAGGGCTGTCAGCAGTTTTCTTTTTCCTCTCGCTTTTGCCTTTCTATGGTTTGCTCAAGCGTGTTTTTCGAGAAAGTGTTTATATTTGGTGGACACTTTTCTTTTATGGTTTTTCGCCTTTAATCATCGTTTATAGCCAAGCTTTTCTATTGGAAGTGCCTGCCGTTGCTTTGGGGATTTGTGGGTACTATTGCGTTTTGCGTGGGATTTATGATCAATCCAAACGTTCAATGGTCTTGAGCGGTTTGTGTTTTGGTCTCATGTTGAGTCTAAGGATTTATTACGCGCCCTTGCTTGTGCCCATCGCATTTTTACTCATCAAGAAGATTGGATGGAATGTTCTTGGCCGTGGTGATATTTTTCTCGGGTTTATTCTCATGATTTCGATTCCTATCAGCTGGCAAGCATATGCCTATTATTTTGGCCAAGCTCAAGGAGTCGAGAGCAGTTTACAGGATAATGTGCGGTATTTCGTATTGGATGATCCCATCATGAAAGATCAGTTGAAGGATCCGAACTATTTTTTGCCGATGTGGCATTTTATTCTGAATAAAATTGTATCGCCCCTTGGTTTCTTCCTTGCGGTTATTGGCTGTTGGGGGCTTTTCGGAAAGAATCGCAAAATCATTGGATTTATTTTATTTGTGATAGCATCTTTTGCCGGAATCATTCTCGCGGCCCCGCGAAAATTTATCGAGTTCGATTACTATTTTATTCCGCTGGTTCCTTTCGCTGCTGTTCTTGCTGCTACCGCTGTCCAGGGGATTTACGCTTTAGCGCCGTCATTTCGAAAGTTTCTGACGATTTCTATTCTTCTTTTTAACGCCATGCTGGCTTGTCGTTTTTCAATCAGTCCGCTTTTAATTATTCCTGCTGAGGATCGATATGTTCTGGAAGCGGCCGAGATGGTTCGTTCATTAGTGCCCGAAAGGTCAAAGGTGGTGACGAGACACGGAAGTTCAACTTCTTTTCTATACTACACGAATCGGGACGGTTGGACTCTCAGTCCAAGAAGTGAGGAGAGAAATCTTGTCCGTAAATTTTATGATAAAGAAGCGACGCCCATTGCTCAGCTTGAGAAATATCGCTCGCAAGGAGCCGATTATTTCGCGTTGGCCGATAAAAGTCAGATATCGTCTGTTCCGGAATTTTATGAATACCTGGCACAGAATTATGAACGCATCGACCAATCGGAGCATTCTCTTGTCTACTTGCTGAAGAAATCTTCATGATGGAACTTTTCCTCTTCTTATTTATGGGTCTGAGTTTCCTAGCTAATGGGACCATTTTTCTGAAAATTATTCGCCTCCGCATGAATGATGACTTACCCTCTTTCTTCTTTTCTATAGCGGCGTTTGTTACAGGAGTTATTTTTTATGCCTACTTTTGGTTCGTTACGGGGCTCGTAGGGTTACTTGGGCTCTACTCGGTCTGGTTTTATGGAGGAATTTCTCTTGTATCCCTGATTTTGGGTTGGAAGCAGCTTAGTTTTTTGCCCGCAGCCTTTCGCAAGTTTTTTCTGAAGATCCGACATGCAGGATGGATCAATGTCCTTATTGCATCGGAGATTTTCGTCATTTTTTTATTTACGTTTTCCCGATGCTGGGCTTCCTATGTCGATGGCGATTCTCTTGTATACCATCTCTATTTGCCGAAAATGTTCGTCTTGATGGGAAAAATTTGGCATATTCCTTATTCGGAGCACGCTTTTTGGCCGCTTCTTGCCGAAATGAGTTTTGTGCCCGGCGAGGTTCTCCATACGATTGTATTGTCGAAGGCTGTCTCCTTTTTGCTTTACGTGGCCCTCAGTCTTTCGTGCGGATATTTTGTATGGACTCGAACTCAAAATATGACAGCATCGCTTTTGACTACATTGCTAATTGCAGGCGGTCCCGTTTTTTTCTTCCATGCTCCGTCGACCTACAATGATATATTTTTCTCTACTTTCTTAATCATGGCTTTGCTTCTGATGAGAATGGAAAGTTCCAAAGGAAAGGGATGGGGGGTAAGTTTTCTCGCAGGTCTTTTCTGCGGCGCTGCGGTTGCGACAAAATATCTGGCGCTCTATGGTGTTGTTGCAATGTCCCCCGTGATTTTGTTGGAATGGTTTCAAGGACATCAAAAAAAACAGGTTTTCAGGAATAACTTACTCTTTTTGTTTGGTTTGACGTTGGCCGGCTTGCCTTTTTATCTCCGATCCTGGATAGTTTATGGGAATCCTGTCTTTCCTTTTGCGCAGAAGATATTCGGCACGCCTTTTGGTTACGGGCTTACTCAGGCTGGGTTAGTGGGTTCGAATGTCAGTCATTTTATTGCAGGGACAGGAAAAGGAGTCCTTGATTTTATTCTTCTTCCAGTTTCCATGACATTCAAGCCAGCTTTGTTTGGAGGCGACAAATTGGGCCTTCTTTTTCTGGTCTCTTTTCCGCTTATGCTTTTTTCATTTCGAAAACATTTGTATCTGTGGTGTTTTTTGTTGGTTTATACAGTGATCTGGTTTAATCTTTCGCAATATACAAGATATCTTCTTCCAGGTTTGGCCTTAGTGGCGGTACTTTCCGGTATTGGATTTGCGAACGTTCAGAAGCGATATGCCCGTTTGGCCCAAGTGATGGGGGCAACATTCGTATTGATTGGCTTCATCCAGCTTCTATGGGCGGGTTATCATGTGAAAAAGGATTTTTTTGTTCGCACGAGTGATCCTGCTCGAGGAATGGGGCAATGGGTTAGCGCTAGGATTAATAACCCGAAGGAAAAAGTGCTCCTCGTGGGGGATAACAAGGCCTATTATTATGATTTAATCGCGATAAGAGAGATGACCTTTAGAAATTTTACTCGATACCCTGATTTTGACCGAGAAGAAAAAACGGTTCAATTGCTCGATAAAAACGACATCCGCCATATTGCGATTGTGGCTGATTCTCATCCGTATTCCCAATCGAGACAATCAGAAGATCGTTTCCGTCCTGAGCCGTATTTTAAGGAATTAACTCGAGTTGGCTATTATGAGAATATCAGCGAAAAGGTCGGATCTCAGGGCTTGAAGTATGATGTCTACCGACGCACCACAAAGCCCATCTAAGTTAATGATCGAACGGCAAATTATCCTATGAGTTATGCTGATATTGACTACCAATGACTACTGATGACGTCTATTGACATGTTGCATTGAGTAGATTATAATCCTTCCCTTAGTTTAATAATTTACGAATGCAGTTTGTGAGGTTTCCTATGATCGTGAATGAAAACGAGATCTATACGCTGGAAGAGACGCAGAAAATCCTTAAGGTCAGCTCGAGTACGATGACCCGATTAATCAAAAAGGGTATTATCCGGGCGGCTAAAGTGGGTAAACAATACAGGATATTGGGAAAAGAAATCTTAAGGATGGTTTCTCCGAAACTTGAGGACCGGGTGGGGAAGATTTATAACAAGGGAAGACGATGGCTTCACGAAGACGACGTGGTGAGCGAAGCGAAACAGAAGATTAATGACGAAAAGTGAGGGCTACGACATGGGGATTGATTGGAAAAGCAAAGTTGTCTTGATAACGGGAGGGACGGGCTCCTTCGGACAGCAGTTTGTTCAGACGATGTTAAAAACACGCCTCCCTAAAAAACTCATCGTATTCAGCCGCGATGAGATGAAACAATATGAGATGAAACAGAAGCTCCACGACCCGGAACGGCGGGTTCGTTTTTTTATCGGAGATGTCCGTGATGCTGACCGGTTGCACCGTGCTTTTGAGAACGTCGACATTATCGTTCACGCAGCGGCTTTAAAAATCGTTCCGACGGCCGAGTACAATCCTTTTGAAGCGGTAAAAACCAACATTATTGGCGCAGAGAATGTGATCAATGTGGCGATCGATAACGGCGTTGAAAAGGTGCTTGCTCTCAGCACGGACAAGGCCGCCAATCCGGTCAACCTTTACGGTGCCACAAAGCTTTGTGCCGAAAAGATGTTTGTCGCCGGGAACAACTATTCTCCTCTCGGGACAAAATTTTCAGTAGTTCGTTATGGAAATGTTTTTGGCTCCAGAGGAAGCGTTGTGCCTTTTTTTAAGGAATGCAGGGTCAAAGGAGAAGTTCCTATTACGGATGAAAGAATGACACGATTCTGGATTACATTGCCCCAGGGAGTGGATTTTGTCATCCAATCACTTGAAGAGATGGTCGGTGGAGAAATCTTTATTCCAAAATTACCGAGTATCCGTATAACCGATTTGGCCAAGGCTGTTTGTCCGGGATGCCGTCAGAAGGTTGTCGGGATACGGCCCGGTGAAAAACTCCATGAGGTTTTAATTGCATCCGACGATGGCCCTTTTACGTATGAATTTAAAGACCGTTACATTACTTACCCCAAAGTTATTTCTCAGACCCGGAAAGATTTACCCAAGCCATTAGGACCTGATTTTGAAGGTTACCGCAGTGATGGTCAAGAATGGCAGCTGAGTGTGCCGGAACTCGAAACCATGATCAATGAGGAAGAAACAAAAAATGAAGAAAATTCCATATGGGCGGCAATGGATCGATCAGTCTGATATCAATGAAGTCGTAAAAGTTCTCAAATCCGATTGGCTGTCTCAAGGACCCAAAATTAGGGAATTTGAAGAAGCCATTGCGAAATATTGCGGAGCGAAATATGCCGTTGCCGTTTCGAGCGGAACGGCGGGTCTTCATTTGGCTTATTGTGTTGCGGGAATGGGAAAAGGCGATGAGGTGATTACGACTCCCATGTCTTTTCTTGCAACCGCCAACGCTGCTGTCTTTACCGGAGCCACACCGATTTTCGCCGATATTGATTATGACACAGTCAATATTGATCCTGAAGAAATCCAAAAGAAGCTTACGAAACGCTCGAAGGCGATTGTTCCGGTTCATTTTGCGGGATTACCGGTCGATCTCAAGGAGATCGCCGCGATTGCCCGCCGTCGAGATCTGATTGTGATCGAGGATGCATGTCATGCCCTCGGAGCTGAGTACCGCGGGAAAAAGATAGGCTCCTGCCAGTATTCCGATATAACTGTCTTCAGCTTTCATCCCGTTAAGCACATTACGACCGGTGAAGGTGGCTGTATTACGACCAACAATAGGGATTTTTACAAGAAGATGTTACAGATGAGGCATCACGGGATCGGGCGTCCTCAATCGGCTCGGAGGCGGGTGGGAAACTGGTTTTATCAGATGAACAATATCGGTTTTAATTATCGTATTACGGATTTTCAGGCGGCTTTAGGATTATCACAGTTACGAAAGCTTGACTTTTTTTTGAAGCGAAGACGGGAAATCGCCGAACAGTATGGCGAAGCCCTCCAAAGTTTGGGCGAAAAGGTGATCTTACCGAAACTCCATTATCCCGATCGAAAACATGCGTGGCATCTCTATTTATTCCGTCTCAACTTAAAGAAAACTTCCATTCATCGCCGGCGGTTTTATGAAGCTTTACAAGAGTACGGGGTCATGTCACAGGTTCATTATATTCCTATCACGCATCATCCTTATTACCAAAGGCATCTAGCGAAGTCCAGCCTTAGGCATCCTAAAACCGAACGGTATTACCAGGAAGTTGTAAGTCTGCCGATGTATCCAAGGTTAACGTCAAGGGATGTTCAGTTGGTTATTGCCGCAGTCAAGGAAATACTTGATGGTGTTTTTAATAAAAGCAAGAAACGGAAAAAACCGGTTGTGTTTTAGTTGGGCTTATGCGAATTCGAAAAGTTATTTAGATTGTAGAAAATGAAAATCAATATGCAATTGAAATGTTGGCACAACGACTTTCATGATTAAATCTCGAAAAGGAATAAATATTCTACGACCAAACGTTGTTCTAATCTTAGTTGTCCTTTTATTGGGTACAACTCTTCACTTAATCGGCATTGGACAGCCTTTCCTTGGAAATTTTGCTCAACATCAGACGGATTATGCAACGGTTGTTCAAAAATGGTTAAAAACAGGAATTGATCCCCTTCATCCCGCTATGCGTTTTTTAGCGCATGGCCGGCCCCGTTTATTCTTGGGTGATATTCCCTTTACCATGACAATCGTGGCAATAATTTGTAAGATTACCGGTTTGGGTATTGAAGTATCGGGCCGCGGGTTTTCAGCCTTTTTATTTTTTTTGTCACTGATTCCTTTCTATTTCATTCTCCGAAGAATATTTCCAGACAAAGAAGTTGTCGGATGGGTCATTTTTTTTTATGTTTTTTCTCCGCTAACCGTTATCTATGGTCAAGCGTTTCTTTTGGAAATCCCAGCTTTGACAGCGGGCCTGTTTGCCTATAGTTTATTTTTAAAAGGATATTGGGATTCATCCAAAAGATATTTTATTTTCAGCGGACTGTTTTTTGCTGTGATGATCAGTTTGAGAATTTATTACGCACTTTTATTAATGCCGCCGCTTCTCCTGATGCTCTTACGATGTCCTCCGAGAATTTCCAAAATAAGGGATAGTCTTCTTTTGATATTCATTTCATCTTCACTTCCGATAGCATGGCATGTATATGCGTACTATAAGGGAATGGCGCTCGATGTTGAAAGCAGTCTATTGGATAATTTACGTGTCTTTGTTCTCGATGATCCCACCCGAAGCAAGATGGCTTATGGGATTGATTATTATAAGCCGGTTTTTTACATTATGATGAACAAGCTTTTAACCCCAGTCGGCATAGTTTTTGTGATTATTTCAGTATTCATGATGCAGCGCGGCCGAAGAAATATAATTGCTTTCCTGTGGTTTAGCATTTTTGCATTCTCGCTTGGTTTTTGGATCGCTCCCAGAAAATTTATTGAGTTCGAGTATTATTATTTACCTTTGGTTCCTTTTTTGGCTGTTCTTGCCGGCTTATCAATATTTAATCTGTTACGCCGTTTCCACTTTAAGCGAATGATTGGAGCGAGCGTTATATTTTTTAATATTCTCTTATCTATACGGTTTTCTATTTCACCGCTTTTAATCATACCAGCCGAAGACCGATATGTTTTAGAGGCTTCGTCGGAAGTCAAAGAGATTGTCCCAGAGGCTAGCCGGGTGATTGCATCTCATGGCAGCTCGACATCTTTTTTGTATTATACCGAACGTGATGGCTGGGCTTTTCAAATCAGCTCTGGCAAGAAGCGCGCAGTTCGTTTCAAGGACGAATTAGAATCAAATTCAATCAATCAGTTGGAACTTTATAAATCGCAAGGTGCTGAATATTTCGCAGTTTCGGATCGGCATCAGCTCAATCGAGAGCCGATGTTGAAAAGGTATTTGGAAGACAATTACGAACGAGTCGACGATTCACCGCGAGCAATTGTTTATTCTTTATCGACTCGGGTATGAATTCGATGGATGAGGTGGGTGCAGTTGTTGTTGGAAATCTTAAAAGTTTTCACAAAACGATGCTTCACTCTTTTTTGTATGGGGAGCAGTTAACCGGGAATTTCGCTATTGATGAGCAAGAAAAATAAACAAGGAGCCGGCAGTATGATGCCTAGTTGTCAGGGGATTGAGTTATGGCGTAGAGCAAAGAAGGTTATTCCTGGTGGAAACCAGTTACTTTCAAAACGTCCTGAGATGTTTTTGCCGGATTATTGGCCAAGTTATTTCAAAAAAGCCAAGGGCGTTCAGGTTTGGGATCTCGACAATGTTCAATATACTGATATGAGTTTGATGGGAGTGGGTTGTTGTGTTTTGGGATATGCCAACCAGGCGGTGAACCGAGCAGTCAGACAAGCAATTAAACTGGGAAACATGAGCACTTTGAACTGTTATGAAGAAGTCGTTCTTGCGGAAAAGTTGATCGACCTGCATTCGTGGGCAGATTCGGTTCGATTTGCAAGAACAGGTGGGGAGGCATGTGCGCTAGCAATCAGGATCGGCAGGGCTTTCTCGGGCCGTGATAAAGTTGCGTTTTGCGGATACCATGGCTGGAATGATTGGTATTTAGCCGCGAATCTTGAAGATCCTGAAAATCTGCGTGAGCAGCTCTTGCCGGGATTGGAACCGATTGGGGTTCCCAAGGCTTTAAAAGGAACCTCTATTCCATTTTATTATGGAAAAATCCGGAGTTTAGAAGATATCCTAAAAAAAAATGAAGATATTGGAGTCATCATGATGGAGGTTCAGCGGACAAAAGACATTGATCTTGAATTTTTGCGGGCCGTGCAAAAAATTGCCAGACGTATTGGGGCCGTTCTCATTTACGATGAAGTCACATCCGGATTCCGGTTAAGAACAGGTGGCATGCATGTCTTGTATGATTTGCAGCCTGACATCGTGGTTCTGGGAAAAGCACTGGGGAATGGTTATCCGATCGCAGCAGTGATCGGCAAGAAAGACATTATGGAAGCAGCTCAGAGGACATTTATCAGCAGTACTTATTGGACCGAGCGAGTTGGTTTCGCAGCTGCTCTTGCTGTAATTGACCAATTCGAGAATCATCAAGTTGTGGACCGTATCCAGGTGCGGGGAGAACAAATTCGTTCGGGCTTAAAAAAAATATTCTCAAGCCATGGTTTGAAGATTGAAATTGGCGGTCTTACGTGTGTTCCGACGATTCTCATCCAGGAAAGCAGTCCTCTTTTGGTTAAGACCATTTTTACACAGGAAATGTTGAAAAAGGGATTTCTTGCCTCAACGGTCATCTTTGTATCGGATGCTCATACGCCCCAAATTATTACACGATATCTGGAAACGGCGAACGGTGTTTTTGGGAAAATCGCTGCCTGTTTAAAAAGTGGTTCGCTTGAAAGAATCCTTGAAGGACCCGTTTGCCATTCGGGTTTCATGAGGTTAAATTGATAAATCGATGATTTACCAGCATGTTCCGTTAACGGATATTCGAATTTCAATAATCGGCCTTGGAACAGTTCAATTCGGAATGGATTACGGATTGACGAAGCGAATATCTCAGGATGAAGCCGATGCTGTGCTTGAGGCGAGTCTCGCAGAGGGGATTAATTTAATTGATACGGCACGGGGCTATGGCGACAGCGAAAATAAAATCGGCAATTTTAAGAGGAGACATCAAGATGCGGACTTCCTTGTCGCGACAAAACTGGAAGTCATTCCAAAGGGGATGGAGCAAGAACCAGACAAGCTCAAAAAGTGGATCTGGAAGTCGATAGAAAAATCGATGGAGTCGCTTGATTTGAATTGTATTCCCATTCTTCAACTGCACCAATCAATAGGAAGCCTGGCTGATTCGGATATTTTTTGGGAGGAAATTCACCGGGCCAAAAACATGGGGCGGATCCGTTTTTTCGGTGTTTCTGTTTATGAACCCCGGGAAGTGGAGGGCATTATCAAAAATCCCGGAAAAGAAGTTGATTTTATTCAAATTCCTTATAATATTTTCGATAATTCATTCGATCTATTTTTGCCGGCATTCCGGAAATTGAATATCGGCGTGATCAGTCGATCGGTATTTTTGAAGGGAATGATTCCCGCGGCTATGGATCAATTGCCGGACGAGTTGGGTGGCATGCTGGATTACAAGAAATCCCTTGAGAGACTTGCCTTGAAGCGAGGATTCAGCATCAGCGAAATGGCACTGCTTTTTGCGGTCACCTGCGATGGAATTCATTCAACGCTAATCGGAATGAAATCGAGGGCGGAAGTTGTTGACAATGTCAACGCTCTCAAACGAATCCACGAATTTCACCCTATCCGGAAAGAGTTAGAAGATATCCGGATCGAGGATTCCAACTTGACGGATCCAAGAAAGTGGACCTTGTCTTAGATTGTTTTCGCAACGAATTTTAAAGGAGAGCAAGGTTGAGGACAAGATGAGCTCGAAAGAGTTGGTTCAATCATCATTCAATGAGAAAACGGATAGGCGAAATCGAATCTTGATCGTCGAGCATCGGATTCCGAAGATAAAGGAAAATTTCGATCATGTTTTTTCGTTTTTTCCGAACAACGCAGATTCTTTTCCGAGTGATTATTTGGATCTGGCCCAGTATCAGGAGATTTATTATCGAGTTTATGAGGCTTTTCTCGAACAGATTGAAAATAATGCATTTCGCGAATTCTTTTCTTACCGGGGCGTTGATCTCCTTTGGTGTTTTAAGAAAAAGCTTTTCAATTACGCCAACGATTTCGCAATCCGCTATGCTGTATTATCGAAAATAGCGGAAAAATATGGTCCCGCCGATTTTTGCATCGAAGATAGCGAGGTGAATGTTCCGACGCGGTTGATTTATGAAAATAGTTCGCTGAAGTCGGTGACCAGGATGATCGATATCCAATCCTCCCAAACAAATCGATACCGGACGGGCAATGGAATGTCTTGGTCAAGAGGTCTAGGCTTTTGGCCTTCCAGAATCGGTCCAAAGACGCAGGGCTCTTTGGAATACCTGCTCTTTTCAGATTTCTCGAAAGTCCGCAGAGTTTCTGAAAAACTCAATTGGAGAAATGTTGCTTTTTATACCGACGTGAAAGCACCTAGGCTTTTTCTTCAATCGCGCTTGAAAGGATTTGGATTTTATCAATACAATTACCAGCATTCAGCTGATCATAAATATAAGGCTTTAGCCTCGGAATTTATCGAAAGACTGAAAACCCAAAATCCATTTACCAATAGTGGTTTTGATGGATTCGATGCAGGAAAGCTTTTAGGCCTTGGATTGGAATCGTTATTCCGGCCGATGCTGCCGAAACTCCTTTATGATATCGATGCCTTGTTTCGACTATTCAACGGTCAAAAGGCGATTCGTTCAATCTTGCTGGACGAGGACGTTGCCCCGACCAAGAATGCGGCGTGCCAGATCGCCCGTCTTTGCGGTGTCCGATCCTTTGTGGAATGCCACGGAGCTCTTGGAGAAAAGAGCGGATTCGCGCCAGTAACAGCCGATATTATATTTGTCTGGGGCACTGCACAAAAGGTAAAACTTGCAGCGTGGGGAGTTCCTGAAGAAAAAATTATAGTGTCCGGCTGTACCCGGTATACGGCTTATCTTCATATGAATAAGAGAGAAATCCGGGAGCGTGTTGTTCGGGATATGAAACTCGATTGTAGAAATAAATTGGCGGTGATCGCATTTCCTCCGATCAAATATTCCCGTTTAAGGTTTTTTGAACAAAAATGGAAAGAATTCTTTTATGAAGTGCTGCAAGTGGTTTCTTCAATTCCCGATGTTCAATTTCTAATCAAGATCAAAAGGAAATCGGACTGTGAGGTCAGAAATTACAGCGAGAAATGGATCAGTGATCACCAATTGGAAAAGCGGCTGATCATTGTAGAGGATTATGACCCACTCCTATTAGCCAAGGCTGCCGATTTCCTGATCGTCTATGGTTCGACCCTTGCCGTCGAAGGCTTCGCGATGGGAACACCCGTTATCTGGCTTCATGACGAATGGAGCCCATTACTTGTCGAATATCGGAAATATCAGGTGCTTCATTATGCGGAGGATAAGCGTTCACTTGCAAATTGGATTAAACGGTTGTGCGAAGACGTTGAAACGTTAGCAATCGGGGATCGTGAAGGAGCCTACCGGGATTGCTTGAATAGGGGACAGCAGGCGGCTCCGGAAGATGTGATTGCTTTTCATTTGAAACAGTCTCATCTATGAAAAACTAGTTAAAAAATTAGTTAGGAGGGAATTTGTGGAATTTACCGACTTGGGAAGATATACAAAAATCAATGAGGGGAAGATCCCGCCTTTTCAAGAATTGCTTAAAATGAAACCGGTCCATTTGACCCAGGAACTTCAGATGGTCCAGGAAGAGGCTAACCTTCGTTATGTCGAAGAATTATCTAAAAAGGGAATTCGAGTTGTTCCGATCCGCCGGATTTTGCCGGAACGGAATTTTAAAGATCGATTAACATTTCCCCGAAGGATTCTTTTCGAAATGACGAGCCATTGCAATGTGCTTTGCCATATGTGCCCCCGCCAGGAACTCAAAAGGGCGAGTATGGATATCGATAAGGCGCTCTACAAAAAAGTTCTTGATGAAATCGATCAATACGGAATCGAATATCTCGCGACATATCACCTCGGAGAATCTCTTTTGCATCCGGATTTCAGAGAATTAGTTGACTATATTTCAACGAAAAGGAATCTGGGCTACATTTGGATGAGCACGAATGGCCATAAATTCGATGCCGAAGCGATCCGATATGTTCTCGGCTCGTGTATCGATTACGTCAATTTTTCAGCCCATGCTATTACCGAAGAAACCTATAAAAAGGTGGTTCCGAGAGGAGATTTCAAGACTGTCCAGGATAATCTGAAGCTGTTTTACAAAATGAAAGGCAAAAACGGGATCCTCAGCAAACCCTTTCTCCATTGTCAAATGATTGAGCAGGAGGCGACGCAATATGAAGTCGATGGCTTTATTCAGGCGCATTTTGACAAAGCCGAGATCGTTTCAGTCAATATGCTTGAGTATGTTCATTTTACGAGTAATGCTTTCGGGGCTAAACAGCGTTTGCGCAAGGAATTGAAGAACTGTATCCGCATTTCCCGAAATGACTGCTTCATTTGTTCCGATGGTTCAGTTGTCCCATGTGATGCGGCTTATAATGGAGAGATCTGCCTGGGAAATATTCAGAAACGGACTCTATACGATATCTGGAATTCCGATGAAAGACGAAAGCTGCTCGAACTCAATGAACAAGGGCGTATGGCAGAAATTGAGATCTGCAGACATTGCACCGACTATGACATTTGATATTGTTTTTTCGGAAGGTGCCTCAATGGGGAGCTGAAAATGTTCATGATTCTCGGTATTCTTCAGGCTAGAACATCATCCAGCAGGCTTTCCGAGAAAGTTCTGAAACCTTTGCTGGGTGTTCCCATGCTGCTTCGCCAAATTGAACGCTTGAAAAGGTCGCGCCGGATAGACAAGTTGATCGTCGCGACGAGCGAGCTCCAGGATGATGATCCAATCGAAAAAATTTGTCAAAAAGAAAGCATCGATTGCTTCCGGGGATCTCTGGATGATGTTCTGGACCGGTTTTATCAGGCGGCACAGAAAACCCAGGCGCGGCAGATCGTGCGTCTGACAGGCGATTGTCCTCTGGCGGATCCCGGTCTGATTGATCAGATTATCGAGTTTCATTTGCGTGGAGGCTACGATTATACAAGCAATGCTTTTGAGCCAACCTATCCCGACGGGCTTGATGCGGAAGTTTTAACCTATTCATGTCTTAAACGTATGTGGAAGGAAGCCGCCTTGAAATCAGAACGCGAGCATGTTACGGCCTTTATTTATCATCATAAAGAGAAATTTCGAATTGGCAATTTTAAATCGCCGATTGATTATTCACGCTTGCGCTGGACCGTTGACGAATCTGAGGATTTTGAGTTGATCACGAAAATTTACGAAGCGTTATACTTCAGAAATCCGGAATTTGATTGGCAGGATGTGCTCAACTGGCTGAAGAGGCATCCTGAGATGACGAAAATCAACGAACATGTTGGACGGAATGAGGGGTATGCAAAGTCCCGCGCCAAAGAGACATTATGTTGAAGGTTGCATTCAGAGTCGATGCATCCAATCGTATAGGGACAGGGCATTTGATCCGTTGTACGGTTTTAGCAGAGGCTGTAAGAGATATCGGAGCCGAAGTTTTTTTTATTACCAATGATTCTGAAGGGTATACTAGTCAAATGCTCCAGAAACATGGCTTTCGATTTTATTTGATATCGGCTTCGAATTGGGCGGCGGATGCAGAAGAAACCAGACGGTTACTGGAGAGCGAAGGGTGCGATGCGCAATGGCTCATTGTTGATCACTATGGATGGGATCATCGGGGCGAAAACCGTGTGAAGGATTGTGTCGGTAAGATCATTATCATTGATGATCTCGCAAACCGGCGTCATGAAGGGGATCTCATAATTGATTCAACGTTCGGAGAAGATGGTACGAGATACTGCGGTTTGATCTCTGGACATTGCCATGGGCTTTTTGGTTCGAAATATGTTTTGTTGAAAAGCGAATTCCGGAAGGAACGAGCATGCATTCGATCGAACGCTCGTACGTGGGATAGACGCCACATTCATCTTTTCTTTGGAGGTATGGATACACGAAATCATACGGTCCGCTTTTCGAAGCTTCTTCTTGAATCTTTGAGTGATATCGAGATAACGGCTGTAGTGAGCAAAGCTTATCGTTATCCGAAAGATCTCATGAGCTTGCAGAGGTCTTACGAAACGCGATTCCGGTTTCAGCAGGACGTGCAGAATATGGCATCGACGATGTTGCCTTGCAACATGGCCGTGGGCGCACCGGGGACGACAACATGGGAACGTGCGTGCATGGGGCTCGTCGGTGCCTATCTGTCGATTTCGCAAAATCAGATCCCTATCCTCAAGCGGTTAAAAGAAAGCGGATTTTGTGAATATTTCGGCAGCGCGGAAACCATAACCGAAAATGAGTTTTTGAATCAGTTCAGGAAATTTGTGATGGAGACCGGACAATTAAGCCGGATGCGGGATTTGAGTTTTCAGGCTGTCGACGGAAGGGGGACTGAACGGGTTGTGGATTATTTGCTCAACCATTTAGGTAACTGAATATGCGATGCGTCATTATGCAGCCGACTTATCTGCCTTGGGCAGGCTATTTTAATTTGATTGCATCGTCGGATACGTTCGTTTTCCTCGATGACGTGCAGTATAAAAAAACATCATGGCAGAACCGCAACCGAGTGCTTGTGAAAGGGAAACCGCAGTGGCTAACCGTGCCAGCGGTCCGCTCCGGCCTCAATGACTTGATTATGACGATAGGGTTGGATGATCATCAGCGCTGGAGAGAAAAACATTGCCGACTCATTACGCAAGAATTTTCCAAGCACCCGTACGGCCAGGAATTTTCGTTTGTGACTGAGATCATTGCGGATGCTTCGACGAATCGGTTGGCGGATTTGAACATAAGGATCATTGTGGCTCTTGCGGAACGCCTTGGTTTAGCGAAAACATTTACAAGATCAAGCGCGCTAGATATCGGGGGATCCCGTTCGGAGAGGCTTCTTGCGATTTGCCGACATTTCTCGTGTGACGAATATTTGAGCCCTTTGGGTTCTCGTGATTACCTCATGGACGATGGGGCGTTTCAACATTCATGCATCCGTCTGCAATTTCAAAATTATATTCCGGGGGAATATCCTCAAAAAAATGTTCAAAAATTCGTCGGTTTTTTGTCGGTTCTGGATGTTATTGCTAATATCGGATGGGAAGCCGCTTCCCATTATGTTAAAACAGGAAATTATATCGCAGATAAAACAACATTTGATACAACCAATCTGAAAGGATGATTTAATGAGCGCATTAACGAAAGTGAATAGAAAAAAGGTAAAATCCGTTTGTCAGGCTAAAAAGAGACAAAAAATCAAAATGTTCGATAACTGGGCAAAATGGTATGCGGATTTTTACAAAGGGGAACAGCTTGAGGATATCCAGCGCAAAGAAGACCGCCAGTCCATGCACCGGTTTCGAATGTTTTTGGAAGCGATTTCGAACCATAGGAAATATCGAATTGTTGATGTCGGATGTGGAACGGGCTATTTGCTTGTACGGCTTTTGCAACTTGGCCATGATGCTTATGGTTTTGATTACAGTGACAACATGATCAGACAAGCAAAAGACTTTCTTAAAAAATCTGATTTGAACGCCGAGCGCGCAGTTTGCGCTGATCTGTCTTTTCTCGATCGATTCAGATCCAATTCCCTGGATTTTGTAACCGCGGCCGGCTTGGTTCGTTATTTGAACCGGGAAGAGGAACGGAAGTTTTACCGAAAGGTCAGAAGAGTTTTGAAGCCCTCGGGCCGTTTCGTTGTAACCTTCACGAATGAACTTTTCGATGTCTGGTCCTTCAACCGGTATACCGTCGATTTTTTTAAAAGAAATGTCCTAACATTCAAACCGATTGAGCAGTACGTGGATCCGGAGAAAGCCGTCTCTCGTTTTCGTCAACTCATTACCCATCCGGAAGAACCGGTTGTCAGGGCCCATTCCTTGCGGGACAAAAACCTGGTGATATTGCACAATCCTTTGACGATAGAAAAGCATTTGCTTTCTTACGGTTTCGAGGTCAAAGATAAGCGTTTTTCTCTTTGGGAACCCATGCCACCTTTGTTGAAGGATGGAGACGAAAAAAGTTACGATCTCGCACATGCTGCGCTTGAAATGTACGACGACCACGACTGGCGAGGAAATTTTATGGCATATGAGATTTTTACCAACTGCAAGCCGAGAAGACAGTAAGCTCGGTCATTGTGTTAACAGAGAAAGGGAGTCGAAATGAATATAAAATCCTATCAATTGAAGAAAAATCCACGGTACGGTTTTTATCAAATCAACCCAACGCCAACTGCGGAAGAAATAGCGAAATTCTACACTGATGAATTTTATTCGGGTGATTACAAACGGTTTAATGATTCGTCCTTAGACATTCAATTACGCGACAGGGATTTTTACCAGGGCCATTATAGTGATATGACACAGGCTTTTTCCGATATTTTAGGTGAGTCACTGAAATCAAAGAGTATTCTTGATATCGGATGCGGCTGGGGACAGGCGTTGCTCTTTTTTAGGGAAACCGGATTGAGCTGCTATGGTTTTGATCCCGCGCCCGAAGCCATCGAGTATGGCCGCAAACAGGGATTGAATGTCGTCACCGCGGGCATGGAAGAAATGGCGGTTTTCGGTGATAAGCGTTTTGATATCGTAACCCTTTTAAACGTTCTGGAACATTTCGCTGATCCCGTGACCGTTCTGGAAGAAATCTATAAGAAAGTTCTTAAGCCGGGTGGTGTTTTGGCGATCGACGTTCCAAACGAATTCAATGTATTTCAGATTTGTGCCAAAGAACTGCATCATTTGGGGGAATGGTGGGTCGCTCCGCCGGGGCATCTTAATTACTTCAGCGCAGATTCGTTAAAAAAACTTCTTGAAGGTACAGGTTTTTCGGTTCGGCTTGTCGAATCCTCTTTCCCGATGGAACTTTTTTTGTTGTTTGGAGACAACTATGTTGGCGATGGAAATCTGGGAAGGCAATGCCACGAACGCCGAATGGCTTTTGAAAATAATATGCGGAAACTCGGTAGGCAGAGGGAACTCAGGCGTTTTTATCAATCGCTCGCCGAGCAGAATCTCGGAAGACAGGTCATTGCCTACGCGGTGCGAACCTAAAACTTCTGATCTTATCGAATCGGGGGAATTTGAGTGATATCTTTAGGGGATATTCAAATCGGTGATCACAAGGTCGGACCTTCGCATCCGCCGATGATTGTGGCAGAAATGTCTGCAAATCATAACGGATCATTAAAAAGGGCCCTGCAAATTGTCGAAGCGGCCCAGAAGGCAGGTGCGCACGCAGTCAAGTTGCAGACATTTACTGCGGAAACGATCACAATGCGTAGCAATCATCCCCGATTTAGGGTATCGAATGACAATCCATGGGCGGGGCAGTCCTTATTTGAACTTTACCAACGGGCATCTTTGCCGTGGGAATGGCACAAAGAAATTTTCGACCTTGGGAAAAAGATCGGAATCACTGTTTTTAGTTCACCTTTTGATTCGACAGCGGTTGATTTCCTTGAAAAGCTTGATGCGCCTGCCTACAAAATCGCATCCTGTGAACTCGTGGATCTAGAACTGATTCGATGCTGCGCAAGGACAGGAAAACCCTTAATTATGTCGACGGGTATGGCCTCTTTTGATGAGATCAAGGAAGCGGTGGAGACCGCGCGGGAAGTGGGTCCCTGCGATCTTGTCCTCTTGAGATGTTCCACGGTCTATCCCTCTCCAGCCGGTTTGAGCAATTTGAAGATCATGAATCATCTCGCGGAGTCGTTTCATGTTTTGACTGGGTTTTCCGATCATACTGTGGGTATTGGGGCCTCGCTCGCTGCAACTGCACTCGGTGCTGTTTTGATCGAACGCCACTTTACTCTCAGCAGAAAGGATCGCGGTTTGGATGACTTTTATGCGCTCGAACCTTCGGAGTTAAAACTTCTTGTTGATGAATCCAAGGCTGCTCATGAGGCCGTGGGATCGATTCGTTATGAGTTAAGTGAAGATGAGAAACCGTATAAACGTTACAGACGTTCTTTGTTCTTTGCTCGGGATATCCGCAAAGGATCTTGCATTGTTCCGGAGGATATCCGTTCGATAAGGCCATCCGACGGTTTGGCTCCGAAATATTTGAAGGAGATCGTCGGCCGGAAAGTGAGATTGGATGTGAAGCGCGGGATTCCGGTAAGTTGGGATTTGGTCGAATAAATTCATACACACAATTTTAAAAACGCACATTGGGGAATGACAAAAATATGAGCAAACTTAAGACGTTGCATGAATCCGATGGGATTTTGGGTGTTTTGGAGAAAATACTCTTCCGACTAAAAAAAATCTTTTGGTCTGCTTATTACCGGCGCCGTTTCAGAGCTTTCGGGCGCGGTTCGATCGTTACGGGATATATCTCTCTGCGTGGTGCTAAGAAGACGATCATCGGCAGCAACGTGGTCATTGAAGAGGGAAGTTCCTTTTTCGTTTCCGACGGAGAACTTGTGGTCGGTGATTCTTCTTTTATTGGCGCCCAATCACAGATTGTTGTTGAAGGACATTTGACAATCGGGGAACGTTTATCGCTATTGAAAAATTCTCAGATTTCCAGTTTGGGAAATTCACGGATCGGGAAAGAAGTATGGGTTGCCCGGGATTGCTGGATCGGCGGGAAAGATCTTAGTATTGAGGACCATGTGATCATCGGACCCGGCGTTTTCCTCATTGATGCAGATCATCGAGTGGATTCTTCTACGGGACAAATTAGCATGCATGGGGAAATTCACGGACCCATCCGGATTGAATCGAATGCGTGGATCGGAGCGAGAACGGTTATTCTGAAAAAGGTTACCATCGGATCGGGTGCCATTGTAGGAGCCGGGAGTGTCGTTACAAAGGATGTTCCGCCGCACGTTGTTGCGGTTGGGGTTCCGGCAAAAGCGATTAAAAAATTGGGCTAGGGAAAGAGGATATCCGCCATGAAAATTATTTTGTTCAGTCTGACGGGTTTTGGAAATACGGTGCTTCCTGCTTTGCTTAATATCCCCGATGTTTGGGTTACGGCTGTTTTCACGACGATTTACAAGAACAAGTTTCCTTATTACGAGGAAGAAGCATTGGTCGATTTATGCAAGCGAATGAAAATCACCTGTTCTGGCGAAAAAATTTTAAATTCGGTTGATTTGATCAAAACGCTGGAACCCGATCTGATCATTGTTGCAACATTCGCCCAGATCGTACCCAGGCAAATCATTAACATTCCGAAATTTGGAATTGTGAATATCCATCCTTCTCTGCTGCCGAAGTATCGTGGGCCATGTCCGTTTTATGCCGTCGTCAAGAATAAAGAAAAGGAGACAGGCGTTTCCATCCATTACCTTACCGAGGAATTGGATGCAGGTGACATTCTTCTGCAGCGATCCCTGCCGCTTTCCGAAAGCGATACAGAAAATAGGGTGATTCAAAAAACGGCCGTTCTCGCAGCTTCCATGATTCCAGATTTAATCGATCTCTTTCGGGGCGGCAAAATCCCGCAAGGGTGGCCCCAGGATCCCCGTTTAGTTACTTATGCTCCCAAAGTGATAAGAGGAGATAGTGTTTTGAGGGCTTACGAGGAGAATAAGGGGACCGTTTAGATCTTGGCATCCCGGTTAATTTAGATAGGACTGTAACTATGGGACATGCAACTAAGAAAGCTATATTTAAAGATTCGTCGCTCTACATTTCAAGCAACTATATTGCGCAATTTCTGGGATTTGTGATCAGTGTCGCAACGAAGCGATTTTTGGGACCTACCATGGTCGGTGTTTGGAATGTTGTGCAGGTGATCCTCGGATACTGCGATTATGCGACGTTAGGGGCTTCCAAAGCCGCCTTTCGGGAAATACCTTATTACCGTGGACGCAAGGAATGGGACAAGGCCGAGCAGATCAAGAACGAGGTTTTTACTTTTACGGTGCTCATGGCCCTTCTCCCTGCGATTGGTATTGCGATTTACGCTTTCTGGACGAAAGAAAAGCACTCGAATTATTTGTATATCGGATTGCTTTATGTAGCAGCCATTATCCTAATCCAGCGCGTTTACGACTACTACACGACCATCATGAGGGCGAATAAAGAGTTTTATTATATCGCTCAAGTTACTGTCCTCAGCGCAATTCTAAATTTGATATTTGTTTTTATCTTGGTGAAGCCTTTCAAAATATACGGTTTGTTCGTTGCGTCGTATTTGAGCACAGCCCTTGGGCTTCTTTTTGTTCATGTGCGCACGCATTATGGATTCAAGCTTAAACTCTCGAGTGAAGGACTCCAAAAAATCATGGGCATCGGTATCCCACTTTTGTTGGTCGGCCTTAGCCAGCAGACTATTCGCAGCGTCGATAAAATTATGATTGCTACCTATTTGGGTGTCACGGCCCTGGGAAATTATTCCATTGCACTGATGTTTCATCAGTATATTATCGGAATTCCCAATATGCTGGCGATTGTACTGTACCCGCGGCTACAAGAAAAATACGGAGAAAGCGGTAGTGCGGCAGGGATCCAGGGATATTTGCTTTATCCCGTCTGGGTTGTCGGTTTGATAACGGCATTCCTGATCGGACTGGCTATTCTGGCAGGGCCTATTTTGATACACACATTGCTTCCGAAATTCACAGCGGGTCTTCCGGCCATGAAAGTGCTGCTACTGTCGACTTTTTTTATGGCGATCGGCCAACAAGCTAATACTTTTTTGATTACGCTTGACAAGCAGTGGCGAATGCTTCCCATTTTAATGGTAGGAGTTTTTCTCATTGCTCTTTTTGATTTTGTTTTTGTGCGCTCAGGCATGGGGTTAGTGGGAGTTGCCTGGGGTGTCGTTTTGGGTTCTATGATTTATAATCTCATGATGCTTATTTATGCCAAAAGTCATTTTTCGGGAAGTGCCGAAGTGATACGGTTTATCGGAGCGCTTTTTCTGATGCTCGGATATTTCTTCGTGCTGACATTTTTGTTGAGTCGGGTCGGAAATGATTTTTCTTTTCTGGGCGTCTTGCTTAGGTGCGGGCTGTACGTACTTTTGACGGTACCGTGCGCCTGGTATGTGAATCGCCGTACAGGCCTGCTTACCGTGATGGGCAAGGTCATGACCGATCAGTTAAACAAAATGGGAAAACGGCCAGAGAGTGACGCGCTATGAAGATAGGTATTGATACGCACTCTTGTTTTGGGCAGAAGACGGGGCTTGGGGTTTATACCGAAAATCTTGTGCGCTCCATCATCCGGGAATCTCGCGATCGACATATTATTCGCTGCTATGCAAAACCACGTGAGAAAGATTGGAATACCGCAGAACGTATGCAGTGGGAGAATTATGAGCTCCTTTCGATTGCCTTCAAGGATAGGATCCGTCTTTTGCATGTACCCTGTTTTGCCCCTCCGATTATCAGACCGTTTAAAGTTGTCGTTACGGTGCACGACCTTATCGGGATGAAGTTCCCCAATCAGATGGGTTGGCCCAGCCGTTTCTACTGGGGGAAATGGCTCCCGGTGGCTGTTCGATCGGCGAACGCGATCATTACTGATTCTGAAAATAGCAAGCGCGATATCATGCAAGAATTACGCATCCCTGAAAAGAAGATTCATCTCGTCTATCCTTCAGGGCATGAAGGTTTTTCGAACATGAAAAATCATCCCAAGTGGGAGATTCTGAAAAAACGTCTCAACATTGCGGAGAAATATTTCCTGTCCGTCGGGACGCTCGAACCCAGAAAAAATTTGGAACGTGTTATCCGTGCTTTTGACGAGTTTTTAAAGCAAAAGCGTGGCGATGTGCGGTTTCAGCTAGTGATTGCCGGTTCAAGATCTTTCGCGCAGGGGCGCGCGTACGAGTTGCTTGTGCATGGTTCTCAGGCTAATCTGGACGATATCCTTTTTACGGATTACTTGAGCCAAGAGGAACTGAATTTGTTATACTCTAACTCGCAAGCGTTGATTTTTCCGTCTCTTTATGAAGGATTCGGGATCCCGGTTCTGGAGGCCATGGCTTCGGGGACACCGGTGTTGACATCGAAGACATCCTCGTTGCCGGAAGTCGCAGGAAGTGCCGCCTGGCTGGTGGATCCCACACAAACTCAGCAGATCGTGGAAGGTATGATCACGTTCGGTCATGATGAATCGGTTCGGAGTGATTTCGTCGAAAAGGGATTCCAACAGATCAAGAATTTTTCCTGGGACAAGGCAGCTCGGGAAACAATAAAAGTGTATGAATCGACGGTGTGAGACATGAGTGTTGAAATCGATCAAAAAGAGTTTAAAGATATCCAAGCGGAATACAATCAGCTGTACGAGAAAGAACCCATTCGGGACGAAGACCGGGCCTATGCGTGGTTTGCTAACCGCCTGATTCAATATCAGCCATCGGTGAAATCCGTCTTGGACATTGCTTGCGGCGGCGGTTATTTTTTAAAACATATCCGGCATGTTGTACAAGGAAAGGTATCCCTTACGGGTGTTGATATTTCTGAAAGGGCTCTTGAAATTGCCAGGAAGGAATGTCCGGAAGCGTCTTATCTTCATTCGGTTGCGGAAAAATTGCCGTTTGGTGATGCGATTTTTGACAGCGTGACTTGTTTAGGCAGCCTGGAGCATTTTCTCGATATCGGTGAAGCGATCCGTGAGATGAAAAGGGTAGCTAAAAGGGATGCCCTTTTTTTGATCCTGGTTCCGAATATCTTTTGGTATAAGGACATCCTTTCGGTTTTGTTGAAAGGAGATCGATTCGCCAGGAACCAAACCCATGAAAAGTTTGCCAGCTGGGGCGAGTGGAAGCAAATCTTAGAAGACCACGGACTTAAAGTCATGAAAACGGAAAAATATAACGGTATAGCTCGCCAATCCTGGAAACAGCAGATCAAGGATTGGCTTATCCCGACTCGTTTTTCCTATCACTTTTGCTTTTTTTGCAACAAACAAGCGTAAGCACAGGGAAATCCGAAGCGCGAATCCCGAAATTCGAAGAAATATCAAAATTCGAAATAGGAAAGAAAAAAACAAGGTACGAAGGGCATAGGACACAGATCTTTTGTTTGCCTTATTTGAATTTCGATATTCGTATTTGTTTTGTGCTTCGAAATTCGAGATTCGGATTTTACATCCGCCAAAATGGCGGGCTCAATAAAAGGAAGACGCTATGATGGAATCACTCAAAGAACTCAACAAAATAGTCCAAAAACCTGATTATAAGAAGAAGGGGAACTGGATGGCGCGTCATCTTGTACGGGATGCGGCCTTGCCGGTCACTTGGCTGTTTTTGCATACAAACGTAACGGCGAATCAGGTGACTTTGATGTCACTCGGGATCGGGTTTCTCGGAATTGCGTGGTTGACGGTGCCTGCGATGAGCGGTTTTTTTATTGGGGTTGTTTTGCTTCAGCTTTGGTATTTGCTCGATCATGTGGACGGCCAAATAGCCAGGTATCGCAAGCAGGTGACTTTGACCGGTCGGTTTTTCGATTTCCTGACCCATCATCTTATTCATGCGGCTTTGTTCTTCGGATTTGGCCTTTATGCTTATCACGAGACGGGCATTGCCTTTTTTATCAAATGGGGGTTTCTCCCGGCCTTAGCCATTACGCTTTTTAATCTCCTTCATGACGTGAAATATAAAACATTTTATGAAAAAATGTCGACGCATGAAAAAACATCTTTTTATTTCAAGGCCGCTCACGTTGATAACCATCTGAATCAAGTGAAGAAAGGGCGCTTCCGGGATGTCTTTTCCTGGCTGCATAAGAGTTGCGAAATCCACGTGGTGATGAACGTCCTTACAATCGGTGCGGTCCTCGAGGGGTTGGTTTTCAAAGATTTTGATGTGCGGATACTGTGTTTTATTTATTATAGTGCTGCCGCACCCTTGATGGCTGTCACAAAAACGGTGTATTGGATTTCATCCCGAAAAATCGATAACGACTATGAGCGTTCAATCGGCGAGGAGCCGAGGGGTTCGTGAGTTTGAAGTCAGATTTTAGAACATTCCATTGGCAGTTGTTAACAACATTTCTTGGATTGGCCGGCCTTTTTTTCATCCTCACCAACGGTATTCCTTTGATCCAGATGGGCCTCATGAGCGAATTGAGTTCGAAAACGCGATATGTCAATATGATGCGTATGGGGGTGGCGCTTCTAGCTGTTCCCTTGTTGTTTCTTAGGTGGAAGTGTCCCGAGGTTTTCCGGCAGTTATGGTTTGTGCGCTTGATTCAGGGATTGAAAGGCTGGAGTTTCTGGGTTTTTGTGAGCTTAGTTTTTTTGCTTTATAGCGGCATGACCATTTCGGTGGGGTGGATTCGCCACCTTGCTCTTGAAACGCGTGCCTTTGATCTCGGGATCTTTGACCAGGCAGTTTGGAATACGATGCAAGGGCATTTCCTTTATTCTTCGATCAAGGATGGAATCTGCCTGTTGGGCGATCATATGAGTCCCATTCTGCTTGTCGCAACGCCATTTTATCTGATTTGGCCGGATCCGAGGATGCTCTTGATTCTTCAAGCGCTTGCGACGGCAAGCTGCGTTTTCCTGATTGGAAAAATTGCGAAAGAACGAACCGGGGATTATTTCCTGGCATTTGTTTTTGTCATCGCGTATTTTTTCTTTCTCCCTTCCCGTAATGCCTTGCATGAGGATTTTCACCCCGAAGTCTTAGCGGAACCGTTCATCTTTTTAGCTTTTATATTTCTTGAGAAGCGAAAGTGGACGGGTTTTCTGCTAACGCTTGGCGTTGTTATTTTGGCCAAGGAAAATATGCTGGCGGTAGCTTTTATGCTGGGGCTTTATGCCGTTTCGTTTAAAAAAGCATATCGTCTGGGTTTATCCGTCATGATCTTCGCGGCCCTTTTATTTTGGGCGGAGGTTTCCTGGATCATTCCCAAACTGAGCCAAAAACCTTATTTGTATCAGGGTTTCTATGTGTATCTCATGAATTCGCCCTTAGGGATTCTCAAAGTCATTTTTTCGGGGGACACCTGGGAATATATTTTGAAGGTCTATTCGCCGCTCATGTTTTTATCATTCTTTCATTTTCCGACCTGGATGTTGACCTTGCCAATCCTGACGCAAAATCTTCTCTCAGAGAATCCCGTCATGAGGTCCTTTGCTTACCATTACACGGCGGGGTTGACTCCCTTCGTATTCATATCCGCCATCTATGGTTTTCAGCGTTTGACCGAAAAATACAATTGGTTTCATCGTTATCGTTATGGTGTCGCGGCCGGTTTGATGATTGTGAGTCTTTTGAGGTCAGGGCCATCCGAATATTATTATTATTGGCAAAGCGCTCAACACAACAGTCCGAGGCGTCAATATATTCGTTTTATCTTAAAAGATGTACCGCAAGAAGCTTCCGTGCTGACCCATAACAATTTTATTCCGCAACTGGCTCATCGAAAGGAAATTTATCAGTTTGATTATAATGCCGTGCCGACGAAAGCGGAGATTGCCAAGCAAAAGCAGGCTGATTATGTCATCTTTGACCGGGAGTTTTGGGAGCCGAATTCCCGGGGCCTTCCCGAAGAGCTGACGGATCTGATGAAGGCCGGTTATTTTCTCATTCATGAAGAAGATGACTTCTATGTCATGACCGAGCATCGAATCATGAATGGCGGTCCCATGCAATTACGCGGAGTGTCCAAGCGAAGTTAGGAATTCGATGGTTTGATTTTAAGCGCCACGATAAAACATGTGCCTACTTTTTGATTTCTTGGGGGGATTCCACAAGTTCTTTTGACGGAGAAGATGGTTTAAGCGGCCGGTATTTTTTTGAACGGCGATGAATCCAGAAGCGGAAGGCATCCAGAAGGGCATGCGTCATGATCTTCATATTGAGTGATGATTTTCCCCATTTTCGACCCCGGTGATTGGAGGGGACTTCCTTGATCTTATATCCCGCATCGTAAGCTTTGATGATAATTTCGGGAAGCATAAAAAGGGATTTGGATTCAATTTGTGAACGGTCGATGAAATCCCTGGACCACACCTGAGACCAGTTGTAGTCGTTGACGCGCATTCGAAACATGGCATTCAAAAGGAAAATGTAGATGACGGAAAGAAAGAAACGGTGGAGTTTATAGGCATTTCGTTGCCATCGTACGCCCAGGACAATGTCCGCATGCCCGGCGCCTTCTTGACGTAAAGGCTCGACGAAGGCAGGGAGTTCTGAACAATCGAATTCCTCGTCGGCGCCGATATACATCAAGTAATCTCCCTGGGCCTTGGCCAGACCGTCACGCATGGAGGCGCAGTAGCCCCGGTTCTGGTCGTGAAGAATTAATTGAGTTTCGGGATAAGTTTTAACGAGGTCAAGAATTACTCGGCGGGTATTGTCTTTGGAGCCGTCTTCGATCACAATGACTTCCCAGTTCCATTCGGGGTGGCGGTGGAGAATGTCGTAGAGATCCTTGAAAACGCCTGTAATGTTCAGCTCTTCGTTGAAGACGGGGATGATAAAGCTGACAAAAGGATTCTTGGCTGTCATGACCCGGAAAATAGCGAAACGAGGAGAAATTGTCAAGGGAAAGCTTAAGAGGATAGAGGCAGGGAAGTGGGTACGGATGGAGATTGAAGAAAGCATTGCGAATGAAATGTTTTCCGCTAGACTATGTCATTTGTAGTTTGAAACGGGAATCAAGCGATCGCGAAAAGAGGATATGGGCACTGAAACGCTAAGAGCACGAATAGTCATCTTGAATTATAACGGCCAAGATCTTTTGCCGCAGTGTCTTCCGAGTATCGTCGAAGCGGCAAGAAAAGCGGAGTGTCCGACAGGGGTGACTATCCTGGACAATTTAAGCACGGATGACGGACTTGATTATGTCAGAAAAAATTATCCCGAGGTCGAATTATGGACCTCTCCGGCGAACAAGCTTCTTTGCTCTTATAACGATTATTTGACGGTTATGCAGGAGCCCGTGGCCATTTTGCTGAATAACGATATCCGGGTCGACAAAGGTTTTGTCGATCCGTTGATCGAGAGATTTCGGCAGGATTCGAAGACTTTCTTGGTTGCGCCGAAAGTGATGAGTTTTGATGGCGCTGAAATTCAGGCAGCCCGTTCAAAAGCGGGGATGCGCTGGGGAATGTTTTGGTGTGATGCCAGATATCCGGGATATGACAAGGAAGCAGATCAGGCTTCGGAAACCTATTCCTCCGGTTTCGGGGCCTTTTCAAGAAAGATATTTTTAGAATTGGGGGGATATGATGAGCGATATCTGCCGGGAATCCTGGAGGATGTTGATTTGTGTCATCGGGCGCGTCGTGCCGGTTACCGGCTTTATTATGAACCCAAGAGTGTTGTCTATCATCTTGGGCAAGTGAGTTTTAAGCGCCGTTTTGGGGCCGGAGAAGTTGCTGTTTTAGCTTATCGGAATACCTTTCTTTTCATGTGGAAAAATTTTCGAGAGTTCGCTTTCTGGACAGCTCATCTTGTTTTTTTGCCACCGCGGATTCTTTTTTCACTACTGAGAGGAAACGTTGCTTTCGTGAGGGGGTTCTGGCAAGCTTTGTGGTTTAAGGGGGAACGATGACCTTGTCAGCGGTTGTGATCACGTTAAATGAAGAAGAAAACATTGAATCCTGTCTGGAGTCGGTGCGTTGGGCCGATGAGATTGTGGTCGTGGATGGGGGAAGCCGTGATGAAACCATGGCCCTTGCAAGAAAGTATACGGACAAGGTTTTTCGGATACCCTTCAAGGATTTCTCAACTCAGAAGAATGAAGCCATCCGAAAGGCCTCCGGAGACTGGATATTGATTCTGGATGCCGATGAGAGGGTCACGCCGAGACTCAAATCCGAAATATCAGAGATTGTCCAGCAGGACAAAGAAGAATGTGTTTATGGGATTAAGCGGCAGACTTTTTTTTTCGGCAAGAGGCTCGGTTTCAGCGGGACACAGGATGATTATCCGATCCGGTTATTTCCCCGAGGCAAGGCTCATTATGCACAACCCGTCCATGAAGAGCTGGTGACAAAGCTGGATGTTGAATATTTGCATCAAACCATTGTTCATTTCAGCACGCAAGACCGGAAACATTATCAAGAAAAGCTTGATCGATATATTCCTTTGGAATTGAAGGTAATCCAAAACCGGGGACAGTCAGTACGAAGAATGGACCCGTACCTGAGAGCTTCGGGGAAATTTCTTTTTCTTTATATTTGGAAGTCGGGTTGGCGGGACGGTTGGGCAGGTTTTCAGTATGCTCGACTGTCGGCTTATTATGTTTTTTTAAAATATCAGCGCTTCTTGAAAGCTTTCGGTCGGGGGGGCTCTTGAAAACCGTGAGCGATCGAGTGGTCAAGGGCGAAGTTGTTTTGGAGAAAGTGACTTTTTACACGTTGCTTGTTTTCTGGGCATCCTCCGCTTTTTCGCCTGCGCTTATTGAAATTTCTTTCTCCATCGCTTTCGGATGCTGGCTCCTGAACAAATTTTTGCATCGATCGGTCTTGCCTCGGATCTCAAAGTGGGGGATTTTTTGGCCCCTGATCGGATTCGTCCTGATTTGTATACTTTCCTATTTTGGGTCAAGTTATCCGGGACTGAGTTACCGGGGTATCTTTAAGGTTTTACAACAGGTCATGCTTTTTTGGATGGTCGCCGATGTCTTCTGTGCTCAAAAGGCGCTTAACCAATTCGAAAAAGTCTTTATGGCCTTATTTGCCGTCATGGTTATCGATGGATTTGTCCAATATTTATTCGGGCACGATTTTTTGCGAGGCTATGCGCCCGAAGAATCGAGCGCGGGATTGCGCATTTCGGCTTCTTTCAAGAGCTACGGATTATTGGGCGCTTATTTGATCATGACGATTCCCGTGATGGCATCCTTGGCTGTGGATAACATCAAAAAGAAAAAATCAAAAGCGGCCACAGCTTTTTTCGGGATATTAGTTATATTAGGACTTGTCTTACTTTTTATGACACGTTCTCGAGGATGTTTGCTAGCGTTCATCATAGGCCTTTTGGCAGCTCTTATCTTGGCAAAACAGTGGAAATGGCTAACGGTTATAGGCGCTCTGGCCTTGGCGGGATTCTGGGTTCTACCCAAGGGGATGATTATCCACTTAGACGCAGAAGGGAAAGAACAATCGCTTGTTGAGAGATATTATTTGTGGGACCGGGCTATCCATGTGATTCAGGCTGCGCCTCTTGGCGGGACAGGGATTAATACTTATGCGATGGCCCACGGGAAATATGACAAGACGCGTAATAAGCGGGTAATTGGATATTACGCTCATAACGGTTATCTGCAAATGGCAGCCGAAACGGGAATTCCGAGCTTGCTGCTATTTTTGTTGTTTTTGATTCTTTATTTTTCAAAAGCGCTCAAGGGAGTGCTAAGCCGCGGACATGCTAAGTGGTTCGGAGTGACAACATTACGGTTCGGATTACTTGTCGGTTTATTCAACTTCTTAATCATGGCTTTGATCGATACCGTACTTCATAACCCGCAACCTGTCATGCAATTTTGGTTTCTTATGGGGATTCAATGGGCGTATCAGAACATGGCCTCTGCCTCCGAACCATAAAATAGGCAGGTCTTTCCAAGATTTTCGTCCTATAGCTCGCCTTGACCCTCCAGACTTATCCACCTCAAAATTTTCGGCTCAGTTTGCTCTAAGTGACGAAATGACAAGGAATAATGAAGCTTGATTCGATATATAAAAAAAGGTATTCTACACATTTACCACAGAAAAACTGTGCCATTTTCATGCCGAAATATAGTTTGTAACTGTCGGTTAATAAACGAGATATGAAAATTCTAGGCATTTCAGCTTACTATCATGATTCGGCCGCATGCCTTGTCGAGGACGGCCGTATAGTCGCCGCGGCCCAAGAGGAGCGGTTTACCCGTAAAAAGCATGATCATGAATTTCCGGAGAATGCTATCCGTTTTTGTCTGGAAGCAGGGGGAATTCAAGGCAAAGATTTGGATCTTGCAGCCTTTTATGACAAGCCGTTTGTAAAATTTGAGAGGCTTTTAGAAACCTACCTGACTTTTGCTCCTTATGGGATCCAGTCTTTTATCAAAGCTATGCCCCTTTGGATTAAGCAAAAGCTTTGGATCAAGTCCTTGATCAATGAAAAACTGGATTATGAGGGCCGAATCCTATTTCCTGAGCATCACGAATCGCATATCGCGTCGGCCTTTTATGCGTCGCCCTTCGAAGAAGCTGCCGTGATTACGGCTGATGGTGTGGGTGAATGGGCCACTGCCAGTATTGGCGTGGGGCGTGGGAACCGTATCGAGCTTTTGTCGGAGATTCGTTTTCCGCACTCTTTAGGGCTTCTGTATTCGGCTTTTACGTACTACACGGGATTCAAGGTGAATTCCGGAGAATATAAGGTGATGGGGCTGGCGCCGTACGGCATTCCAAAATACAAAGACGTCATTCTCAGAGAACTGATCGATGTCAAGGATGACGGCTCTTTTAAGCTTAATATGAAATACTTTGATTACTGCGCCGGTTTGAGAATGACGAATGACCGGTTCCACCGATTGTTTGGAGGGCCTCCGAGAAAACCAGAATCCAAGCTGACGCAACGGGACATGGACTTAGCGCGGTCCGTCCAAGATGTGACCGAGGAAGTCATGATGAAAATGGCGCGATATTCGCACAAAATAACCGGAATGAAAAATTTATGCTTAGCAGGGGGGGTTGCCCTTAACTGTGTTGCGAACGGGAAAATCCTCCGTAACGGCCCGTTTGAAAATATCTGGATCCAGCCGGCCGCCGGTGATGCGGGAGGTGCCTTAGGGGCGGCTTTATTAGCCTGGTATCAATACCTTGGGAATCAACGAAATGTTGATTCTAGGAAAGATCAAATGGCCGCTTCTTACTTGGGGCCTGAATTTTCCGATGAGGCGGTCAAATCTTTTCTGGATAAAAAAGGAGTCCCTTATGTCGAACTCAAAGACGAAGAAGTCCCTGAGAAGATTGCTGATTTGATTGCCGCCGAAAATGTTATCGGATGGTTCCAAGGCAAAATGGAATTTGGTCCGAGGGCCTTGGGAAACCGTTCGATCATCGGAGATGCGCGTTCACCCAAGATGCAGGAAATCATGAACCTGAAAATCAAATTCCGTGAGAGTTTTCGTCCGTTTGCTCCGACGGTCCTTTATGAAAAGACAAAAGAATATTTTGATATCGATTGTGAAAGTCCTTATATGCAGCTTGTCGCCGATGTCCAGGGGGGCAGGAGAAAACAGCTTACCGATGAAGAAGAGAAGAGATTCGGATTGGCGAAGTTGAATACCATCCGGTCGGATATCCCTGCGGTGACGCATGTCGATTTTTCGGCAAGATTGCAGACGATTAAGGAGGAAGATAACCCCCGGTATTATAAAATGATCAAGATCTTCAACGACAAATATGGCTGCCCGGTGATTATCAATACATCGTTTAACGTTCGCGGCGAGCCGATTGTCTGCAGTCCGGAACATGCCTATCTGTGCTTTATGAGAACGAACATGGATTATTTGATTATGGGTCGATATTTGCTGGAAAAGACAGAGCAAAAACCGTTAGATAAAGATATCGATTGGTTGAAAGAATTTGAGTTAGATTAGGGGAGAAAAAAAGTGTTTTTGCATGAAATGAAAACCATCAAAAGCGGGAAAAAGGAATTGCGATCGTTTGCGAAGGTTATGACCATTGCTTCCGTCGTGATTTTTGGGCTTGCCTGGTGGCTCCATGGCGTCCGGCCCGTGGTGCTGATTTATGCTGCGGCTTTCTTCTTTCTTGCCGGTTTCATAGCACCCGTCTTACTATGGCCTATCCACAAAATCTGGATGACGCTGGCGCTCATGATGGGGTGGGTCATGACGCGGATTATTTTAACAATCTTGTTTTATCTTGTCGTAACGCCGATCGGGCTATTGAGTCGAATATTGGGAAAACGATTCTTAGACCTATCCTTTCGGGAGAATAAGGAAAGTTATTGGATTCATCGAGAACAATGTGAGTTTAATCCTAAAAAGTATGAGGTTCAGTATTAAAAAAGGAAAACCATATGGGAAAACTATCGATCCTGAAGGAATTTTGGGATTTTCTTAAAGTCAGAAAAAAATGGTGGCTGACGCCGATCGTCCTCGTCATGCTTTTACTCGGGGCATTAATTGTTTTTACACAAGGTTCAGCCGTGACTCCTTTTATTTACACACTGTTTTAAGATCGATATCCGGCACGGCTGTTTCTAAAAAAGGGTTGCTGTGCGGGATGGGTTTCTTCAAAAAAGATCATGCCGGTTCGGTGATGATCATTGAAAGCGAAAGGTTATTTCGAGGTGAAATGTTGGGTATCTTTCCACGATATGTTTTTAAAAGCCGATGGAAACGTTGGGTCATGATGCTGCTGGATCTAGGGGGCTACATCCTTGTCTTTCCATTTAGTCTTTTCAGAAAAAAAGTATCCTCGGACTGTTTCAGACGTATCTTGGTAATTCGCCTTGATCATATCGGCGATGTGACGATGACGAAACCCGCGTTAGAGGCTTTATGCCGGGCATTCCCGACGTCGGAAATTGACCTTCTTGTTTCGCATGAAATAAAGCCTCTCTTTGAGGATTCCCGGGGCATTCGCCAAGTGATCGGAATGGACGATCACTGGTTTTCAAGACAATCGAATCTGGGAAAGAGGGTGCGAAGTTTTATTCGTGCCGCTTCGATGATCCGGAAAAAGAATTATGATCTCGCGATTGATTTTCGAGGAGATCTCCGGAATATCCTACTCATGTTTTCAAGCGGTATCCCATACCGGTTGGGCTATGCGGAGACAGGCGGAGGGTTTCTATTAACCGAGAAAGGAAATTATTCCCGGGATCTGCATCAGATGGGACTTAATTTACGTTTGCTCGAACGTTTTGGAGTCAATCCGAATAGCATGGAATCCCCGTATACTTATTCCCAAGAGAAAAAAGAGCGTTTTTGGCGGTCCTTCGGAAGCGTTTTGGAACCCAAAGAGAAATTGAGGATTGTGATTCACCCCTATGCGGGATATCCATCCAAAGAATGGCCGCACGAAAATTATGAGACGTTAATTGATCGGATGGTCGGGGAAGGTGTGGGGCAGGTTGTGGTGATAGGGTCCGAGCGTGATAAGATGCGTTATCCTCTACATGGTTTCAACGGGAAAGCGATCGTTGATTTGAGGGGAAAAACCCGGTTGGAGGATCTTCCGATTTTATTTGATCACTGTGATCTTTTTATTGGTAATGATTCCGGGCCGTCCCATTTAGCCGCCGCACAAGGGATCCCGTGTGTTTGTCTCTTTAGCGGGACGAATCCATGGCAGGCTTGGCATCCGGTTTCACGTAAACTCTATCTGCTTTCCCATACCGTATCGTGCTCTCCGTGCGAGGAAAAAACATGCCCTTTGGGACATCATGACTGTATGAATAAAATGACTGTCGATGAAGTCGTTGAAAAAGTGCGGTTGGCCCTCGGTTCTAAAGATCATCCTTCGATGGGTTCAGGGGCGTCGGGATCTCAGTCGCGGGCGAACCCGGCAAAAGAATATTTGTCGAGTAGGGAGGCATAAGAGTCATGGGGCGAAATTGCCGCGTAGGATTCGATGTCAGGATGAGCCGTAACACGGGAATCGGCACCTATATCCAAGGTCTAGTCGAAGCTTTTCGTGCGACGGGTGTTGTCAATGCCAGGAGCATCAAGTATTTTGGGTCTTATGCAGATCCGGACGGTCAAAATATAGTTTCCTGCCATCCGTTCCGGTCATCGATTTATTCCATCGCCGAACAACTTGAATATCCTTTATGCTTGCAGCAGTGCGAATTGTGGCATGCGCCGCATTACAACATTCCTTATTGGAAAGGCAATGCCAAGTTGGTGGTGACGATCCATGATTTGATCCACTGGATATTTCGCAAAGATTTTTTTACGCCTCTCCAGGCTCTTTACGCCGGAAAAATGTTGACCCGGACAGTCAAAAAAGCAGATCAAATCATCGCGGTATCCCGCAAAACCCGCGATGATTTGATTACGCATTTCGATGCTGACCCCGAAAAGATTTCGGTTATTTACGAAGGTGTTGATGAGCGGTTTCGGCCGACAGAAGACGTGAATAAAATTGAAGCTGTGCGAGATAAATATAATCTTCCGGAGACCTATTTTCTTTATGTCGGAATGATCAAGCCGCATAAGAACGTATTATGGTTGCTCCATTTGTTCGGCAATCTGATTGAGGAAAACCGTGTCGATGCCGGACTTGTGCTTGTGGGACGGAAGGATAAAAAATATCCGGCCGGATATGAGGCGTTATCGGCTTTAAAAAATAAGGACCGCATCGTTCATATCCCTTATGTTGAGGAGGATGAGCTCTTGCATTTGTATAGCGGTGCCTTGGCTTTGATTCATCCGTCCCTCTACGAAGGCTTCGGATTGACGCTGCTTGAAGCCATGGCTTGCGGAACACCGGTTTTAGCTTGCCGTGCGGCATCGATCCCGGAAGTTGTCGGAGATGCCGCCTGCTTGATTGATTCATGCGCCCACCATGAAATGATGGATGCTATTGTGCGTCTCGAGAAATCAGATTCGCTGCGCGAAGACTTCAAGAAGCGCGGCCTGAGGCATGTCTCTCAATTCCGTTGGGAAAATGCAGCCAAAGAAACCGCGGAAGTTTATGAGCGGGTGCTTGGGAAATAAGAACGCAGGAGAATTTTGGATTTTGCCTGCCCGTCTGCTGGCAGGCGGGGAATGCGGATTTTGGATTGGATGAAGTGGGTCGAATGATATCAGGATTTCACAAAAAGGTTCTGGCCGATGAATAAATTTGTTTTTCCTTACAACTTATTGCTTAAAACTTATCACTGGGATATGGCACGATGAAAGTAGCGCTCGTCCATGATTGGTTGATTCATATGCGTGGCGGGGAAAAAGTTTTGGAGGCATTGGCGGAACTTTATCCCGAGGCCGTGATTCATACCTTGTTTTATGATAAAAATAAAATCAGCGAAACTCTAAAAAAAAGAAAAGTGAAGACGTCTTTTTTGCAGTATTTGCCGGGCATTAAAAAATATTACCGGTGGTTGCTGCCGGTTTTGCCCTGGGTGGTCCGTACCCTTCAAATCAAACCTTGCGATATTGTCATATCGAGTTCGCATTGCGTTGCCAAAGGTGTCCGAATCCCCAAAGGGGCACGGCATTACTGTTATTGCCATACGCCCATGCGGTATGCGTGGGGATACGAAGAGGATTATTTCGGGAAATTCCCTCGTTGGATTCGTCCGCTCATCGCATGGATTTTATCAAGCCTGAGGAAATGGGACTTTCAGGTCAATGCAAGCGTTGATCGGTTTATCGCCAATTCCGAGAATGTTAGAAGACGAATCGAGGTTTTTTATCATCGCGAGGCTGAAGTTATATATCCGCCCGTTGACCTGACCGGATTTTATCCCGATGGGGAGCCAAAAAATTATTATCTCGTTGTCTCGGCTTTTGTGCCTTATAAAAAAGTGGATCTGGTGATTGATGCTTTTCAAGGATTAGATCGGGAACTATGGATTGTCGGATCGGGCCCCTTAGAGGAAGTTTATCGCCGAAAAGCCAAAGAAACCGGAGGTTCCAAGGTTCGGTTCTTGGGAGTGGTCCAAGCCGAAGAGCTTCGGAAATTGTATTCGGAGGCGCGGGCCGTTATTTTCCCGACCGATGAAGATTTCGGGATTGTTCCGCTTGAGGCCCAGGCTTGCGGGACTCCGGTGATCGCGTTCAAAAAGGGTGGGGCCCTTGAGAGCGTGATGAACGGTCTCTTCTTTGAGGAGCAAAGCCCCGGGGCGATTCGCGAAAAGATACTGGATTTTGAGACTAAAACATGGGAGCGGGGAAATGTCCCGGGGGACATTCGGGATTTTGACAAGCCTTGCTTTAAAGAAGAGATGCTAGGATTGATTGAGGAAGATAATCCGGTGGCCGATGCCGACAACTGAAAAGAGACTCCATTTTATTTTCCTGACGGTCCTTGCCGACTGCGGTGCGGTGATTGCGAGTGTCTTTTTTGCTTATTACGTGCGGTTTGTGACGGGTTGGATTTCGAGCGAAAATATCCCCAGTTTCCTGCCTTATGTTCAGGCGCTTATGGTGATTCTTCCGGTTTATCTTTACTTCTTCAGAGAATATGGATTGTATTCAACGTACCGGCATATTCGAAGGATCGAAGAGATCTTTTTGGTTTCTAAAGCGGTGACCTTTTCGGTTGTCATTCTAATGGCCGTGACATTCTTTTACCGTGGTTTTTCCTATTCAAGAATTTACCTGGTGACTTTGTGGGTCATTTCGGGGATTATTTTGACTTTTTCGCGTTATCTCATGATCCAATGGGAATACAGGAGAAAAATCAAGAAGCGGGACATTAAACGGATCCTTCTTCTTGGGAGTAATCGCAATACGCGCCAAATCATTCAATGGGCGAAAAACAACCCTCATTATGGGCGTGAAATCGTGGGAGTCCTCGCAAAGGATCCCGGTCTTGTCGGCAAACATGTCGAAGGGGTTCCGATTCTTGGCATCTCGGATCAATGCGAAAGTTTTATTGATCATCTGAAGCCCAACGAGGTCATTCTCTTGGATACGAGTTTTACGCGGGAAAGGATCACCGATTTGGTGGCTGCCTGCGAAGATAAATTCATCGAATTTAAAATCGGAGCCGATTTTTACGGGTTATTATCCCGCAACGTTGACGTGGATTATATTAGCACGGTCCCGTTACTCGGATTCAGGCCTTTACCGTTGGACGATATTTGGAATCGGTTTGCCAAGCGGTGTTTTGATCTTCTGGCGGTATCCATCTTGCTTCTTTTGAGTTTCCCTTTGTGGTTATTTGTGATTGTGCTCATTAAGCTTGATGACGGAGGTCCTATTTTCTACAGTCAGGAGAGAATGGGGCGCGACGAAAAAGTTTTTAATTTGCTCAAGTTCAGGACGATGCGGGTAGATGCAGAAAAGGATTCGGGTCCGGTTTGGGCCAATGTCAAAGATGCTCGCCGCACCCGGATCGGCAATTTCTTGCGGCGCTGGAACCTTGACGAATTGCCTCAGTTTTTGAATGTGCTCAAAGGCGAAATGAGTTTAATCGGACCTCGTCCCGAACGCCCGCATTTTATCAGTCAATTTCGAGAAGCTATACCCCGATATATGTCACGGCATAAGGTTAAAGCGGGCATTACGGGCTGGGCCCAGGTGAACGGTTACCGGGGAAATACCTCCATTCAAGAACGCATTAAGTATGATCTTTTTTATATGGAAAACTGGTCTCTTTTGTTTGATATTGAAATTTTACTGATGACGTTAACCTCAAGAGGTTTTAAAAACGCGTATTAATGAAGACCGAAGACTGGAGACCAAAGACTAAAGACCAAAAACTTTGGTGAGAAAGATTTAAATGGGTTTAAAAAAGTTGAATATGAAGGTATTTTTTTAGAATTCGGTCTGTTGTCTTGAGTCTTCGGTCTTTGGTCTGTTACGAAGGAGTCAAAATGAGTAAAGCACCCGTTTCTGTTGTGGTGATTGCCAAGAACGAAGAGAAACGTTTAGAGGATTGTTTGAAGAGTGCGGCATGGGCCCGGGAAATCATCGTGATTGATGACCAGAGTACCGACCGCACGGTTGAAATTGCCAAAAAGTGCGGAGCCAAGGTGTTCGAGCGGGCGATGGACATCGAGGGCCGGCACAGGAATTTCGGTTACGACAAGGCGACTCAGCATTGGGTCTTGAGTCTTGATGCCGATGAACGGGTCACGCCGGAACTTGCGGTTGAAATTTCTGAGATTGCTCGAGAGAATGCTTCCCCGCATGTTTGCTACGCGATTCCGATCAAAACCTTTATTGGGGATGAGTGGATTCAGGGCGCAGGGTATTATCCGGCGGCGAAGGCCAGATTTTTCAGGAAGGGACAGTTCCGTTATGAAGAAGCGCGTGTGCATCCTCGGGTAATTTATGAGGGAACCTGCGGTCAACTGAAAGGCGACATCCTTCACTATTCCTGCGAAACCTTGCAGCAATGGATATGCAAATTTAACCGGGAGACAACGCTTGAGGCCGACAAGTGGATCCAGGACGGACGAAAAGTCCGGATGGCGACTATCTTGAGGAAGACCGCAGACCGTTTCCTCAAGAACTATTTCCTGAAGCAAGGATGGAAACACGGATTCATGGGGTTTCTTATGTCCGTCTTTCATGGACTCTATCAGCTTTTTTCCTACGCAAAGTACCGTGAAATGAAACGAAAGAAAGAGGTGGCCTAGGTGGCTGTTCATCGGGAAATGACAAAGGTCCCTTATTTTAATACGACAAGACAATATCTTCGCTTCAAAACGGAAATCGATCAGGCCATCGCGCAGGTTCTCGATTCCGGAAATTATATCTTGAGCGATATCGTCAGGGCGTTTGAAGAAGAATTTGCGGCTTATTGCACGACGCCTGATGCGATCGGCATCGGCTCGGGAACCGATGCCTTGATACTGGCCCTTAAGGCTGTCGGTATTCAACCCAAAGACGAGATCCTGGTTCCTTCTTATACCTTTGTTTCTACTGTTTATGCAATTACGCATGTCGGAGCGAAACCCGTTTTTGCGGATGTTGATCCGAAGACGTTCAACTTGGATCCCGTTTCGGTGGAAAGATTGCTTTCGAAAAAGACGAAAGCGATTCTCCCGGTTCACTTATACGGGCTTTCGGCGGACATGGACGCCTTGATGCAGATTGTTCGGACAAAGAAATTGAAATTGATCGAAGATTGCGCTCAGGCCCACGGGGCCGAATGGAGTGCCCGGAGAGTCGGAAGCTTTGGCGATGCCGGCTGTTTTAGTTTTTATCCGACCAAAAATTTAGGGGCCTTCGGTGACGGCGGGATGGTGACAACGCTTTCGGAAAAGACCCGAAATAAGGTGCGCGAGTTTCGGAATGTAGGTCGAAATGAAGCTGGGAAATACGTTGTTGCGGGATGGGCCACGCGCCTGGATGCCGTTCAGGCGGCCATTCTGAGGGTCAAACTCAAACATCTTGATGAATTGACGGAGCGGCGCCAGGAAATCGCGGGGGTTTACGATGAGTACCTCAAAGAGACGCCTCTTATCCTGCCGTATCGTCCCGAACAAGCACGCCATGTTTATCATTTGTACGTTGTTCGTGTGCCGAGCGGGAAAAGAGATGATTTCCGCCAAAAGCTTGCCGAAGAAGGGGTGCAAACCATGATACATTATGAGGTGCCGGTCCACCGGCATCCTGCTTACCGTCAATTTGTCCGGAAATCACAACGATTGCCTATAACCGATCGCTTGTGCCGGGAAGTGGTTGCTTTGCCCATGTTCCCGGAAATGGAAGAGTCCGAAATTGACCGCGTTTATCAAGCGGCGCGCGAATTTTACCGGCGAAAGTGATCATGCAAAAGGGAAATTTCAAGATGAAAAAGATTATTTTTATTGACCGTGATGGTGTCGTCAATGTTGATTTGATGGACTATGTGACCAAGTGGGAGGACTTCCAATTTGAAGAAGGGGCTATCGAAGCTCTCCAGTTGATTTCCAGGATGGGGCTTGAAATCATAATGATATCGAATCAAGCGGGAGTTGGGGACGGACTCTTTTCCGAAGATATTCTTTGGGAAATCCATCATAAAATGCTCGCCGAACTCAAAAGACATGGTGTGTCGATTCGTGATGCGATGTACTGTATTCATGGGAAGGATGAGAAGTGTAAATGCCGCAAGCCGGAGGTCGGGCTCCTTGAAGAGGCCGTCAAAGATATTCAGTATGATCCTCAAAAAACCTATATGATCGGGGATAAGGTCTCGGACATTTTAGCGGGGAAGCGTTTTGGCCTTAAGACGATACTTGTCCGAACGGGGTATGGAAGACGTGACGAAACCCGCTTAACCGAGGAATCGAGACCCGATGCTGTTTGTGATAATCTGAGATCGGCCGTCGAGATCTTAAAGAAAGGGATCCGTTAGGGATGAAGATTCGTCTTTATCATGCCAATGCCGGACAAGGGCATAAACGTGTGGCGGAGGTCCTCGAAAAGGCCTTTTTGAGGAGCGGTTTATCGGCCCAGGATGTTAAGCTTGAGGATATCCTGGATCATACCCCGGCCTATTTTCGCAAGGCGTACCCGGCCGTTTATTTTTATATGGTGAAATATTGCCCGGGGCTATGGGGATGGATCTATGAAACCTTGGATCAACCGAAGATGGATCGTTTATTCGGACCGATCAACAGTTTTTCGAACCGGGTCATGGGGCGGGGGGTTCTCGAAGAAGTGATGAAGGAAAAGCCTCACGCGATTATTTCGACGCATTTTTTTCCGGCCGAGCTATTTGCGCGGGCAAAACGCGAAGGGAAACTCCGGTCTAAATTAATTACCGTGGTGACCGATTTCTATCCCCATGCTTATTGGCTGAGCCGGGGAACGGATCTTTACTGGATCATGAGCGAGGAGGGCAAGGAAGCCCTCATGAAGAAGGGTGTCGAGGAGAAAAATATTCGCGTGGGCGGAATTCCCGTCGATCCGATTTTTCTGCCCAGAGGCAAGAAATCGGAGATTTTGAAAAAATGGGGATTTCAAGACGATCGGTTGACGGTTTTGGTGACAAGCGGCAGTTTCGGATTGGGGCCGCAGGAGGGTATTTTGAAGGCCCTGGATGATTTTCATGACCGGGTTCAATGTTTTGTTGTTTGCGGATATAACGAAGAAATGAAAAGGCAGCTGGAAACGAAAAGTTATCGTTTTCCGGTCAAGATTTTCGGTTTCGTTGACTTTATGCACGATTTGATGGAAGCCAGTGATTTGATGATTGCCAAACCCGGCGGAGCAACAACAACCGAAAGCCTGGCCAAAGGTGTTCCGATGATCGTCATCGACCCCATTCCCGGGCAGGAAATGTGGAACACGAAGATTTTGAAAACGAGAAATGCGGCTTTTATGATGAAAAAACCGGAAGATGTCCGATTGATTATGGGCACGATTTTCAAGAATCCCGGAATGCTGGAAGAGAAAAAAAGGATTATCCGGGAATTGGCGAAACCGAATGCGTCCGATGATCTTGTGCGAGAAGCATTAAGAGGTGTTGAGAAATGAACCCGAGTCAGGAGACAGCGCTTAAGACCTCGGAAGCCAAGCTTTTTATGCAAATGCTGAAAGAGGATGGGATTGAGGAGGTTTACCTTGCCCCCGCATCGAAGCCTGTAGCCGTTCGAGCCGATGCCGGACCGGTTCGGGTAAAATCCTCAACGGAAGCCAAAAGTGTTCGAGAAAAACTGATCGATTTGCGTGAACAAGCCTTGAAATGTACCGCTTGTGAAGAATTAGCGTCGACGCGCAACAAAGTCGTTTTTGGGGCGGGCAATGTTCAAGCTAAATTAATGTTCGTCGGGGAAGCGCCCGGCCGTGATGAGGATATTCAAGGGCTGCCCTTTGTGGGAAAAGCCGGACAGCTTTTGACGAAGATTATCGAATCGATCGGGCTCAAGCGTTCGGATGTTTTTATAGCGAATTGCCTGCGCTGCCGTCCGCCCGGAAACCGCACCCCCAAGCCGGAAGAAATTTTAAATTGCGAACCTTTTTTGAGCGGGACCATTGATTTGATTCAACCCAAAATCATCTGTGCCTTAGGAACATTTGCCGCACAAGCCCTTCTCAAAACGGGCTCGTCCATTTCTCAAATGCGGGGAAGATTCCACGACTACCGCGGGATTCCGGTTCTTTGCACGTACCATCCGGCTTATCTTTTGCGCAATCCCGGGGAGAAGCGTAAGGTCTGGGAGGATATGAAAAAGATCAAGGGGGAAATGGATAACTTGGGCGATGTGAAACTCTAATTTTGGATTTTGGAATTCGGATTTTGGATTGAATAAAGAAATATGAGGTACGAGGTATGAAGTATGAAGGACGCATGGAATATGACGTAAAAAATATGATGTGCGCGGTAGGAGAGAAAAGCGAAAAAATAGTCGCTATGGACTCATTTACTTACGATTCATCTTTTTTCACATTTCATACTTCATACTTCGGATTTTTGCCTAAGCGGGCAATCCGCATTCCGCAATCCGAAATCTAAAATATAAGGTGCTATTGGATGTCCCAAACAACCGAAGTGACGAAATTATTGATCGATATTGCGGTACCCCTTCCCGTCACAGGACTTTTTACTTACGCGGTTCCGGCTGAACTAGAACCCAAAATTAAGCGCGGGGTTCGCGTCTCGATTCCTTTCAGAAACAGGGAATTGATTGGTTATCTCGTCGATCGCAAGGAAGCCGCCGATGACATTTCTTGTAAGGACATCAAGGATATTCTTGACGATGAGCCGGTTCTGTCCGGAAAAGTTCTTGAGCTGACTAAATGGATCTCTGAATATTATGGGTCCAGTTGGGGTGAGGCGATCGAAAATGCCTTGCCGCGCTGGGTGAAGTACGGCAAGAAGGCCGAGAGAGCCCTTCAGAAGGAATCCATCGCGGAAGTCGTTGATTGGGAAAAGAAGGAAGATTTCAATTTGACGGACGATCAGAAAAGGGCGCTTGAGGCCATTCGTTCGGGATTCCTCGAGGAAAATCCGAAGCCCATTCTCCTCTACGGGATCACCGGCAGCGGGAAGAGCGAAGTTTACATTCGGGCCATCCGGGATATTTTGAAGCAGAATCAGTCGGCCATCTGTCTGGTACCGGAGATTGCTTTAACCGAACAGATTAAGAGGTTTTTCCACGATCACTTCGGGGATGAACTCGAAATCCTGCACAGTAAGTTGAATGATACCGAAAGGTTTCTGGCTTGGAAGCGTCTCGAAAGCGGACGAAAGCGCGTGGTGTTGGGGCCGCGTTCGGCCATTTTTGCCCCGGTCCCGAATTTAGGCTTGATTATTATCGATGAAGAGCATGAAAACTCTTATAAGCAGGAGACCAATCCACGATATCATGCCAGAGAAGTCGCCCAATTCCGCGCTCAAAATGAAAATGCAGTGATGGTCCTGGGATCTGCAACGCCTTCCTTGGAGACGATGTACAAGGCCGAGACCGGTGAAATTGTCCGTTTGGATTTAACCAGCCGGATCGAAGACCGGCCTCTTCCGGAAGTGCATATTGTCGATTTAAAAAATAGCGGACCGGCATTTAGAAAAAAAGGGATACTCAGCTTTCCGCTCGCCACCGAAATTGAAAAAAATCTGAAAGCCAAGGAAGGCACGCTGCTGCTTTTAAACCGGAGAGGGTTTTCGACCCATATCCACTGTCCGAAGTGCGGTTATGTCGAACAATGCGATTCCTGCCAGGTGTCACTGACATTTCACCAGGAGGACAACTCGCTTTTGTGCCATTACTGCAATGCCGAGAAGCCCGTACCGGTCATTTGCGGCCAATGTAAGTCTCCGATGCTGAAATTTGCCGGATTTGGAACCGAGAAAGTGGAGAGCGAAGTTGCAAAACAATTTCCCACGGCGCGTATTTCGCGTTTGGATGCCGACAGTGTCCGCCGGAAAGGGTCTCATGAAAAAATATTGAAAGGATTTCGGGAAGGCAATTCGGATATCCTGATCGGGACCCAGATGATTGCGAAAGGTTTTGATTTTCCCCACGTGACCCTTGTCGGAGTCATCCTTGCCGATGTTGGTTTGATGCTTCCGGATTTTCGATCGGCCGAAAGGACCTTTCAGCTTTTAACGCAGGTAGCCGGACGGGCCGGCCGAGGAAGTCAGCCGGGGCGCGTTTATGTTCAAACGTTTTCCCCTGATCATCCCAGCGTTAAGTTTTCAAAAAATCACGATTACTTAAATTTTTATAAGCAGGAACTTCCCGAAAGGCATCTTTTCCATTATCCTCCGGCTTACCAGCTGATGAACATCATTGTCCGTTCCCGCGAGGAGAAAAAGGTGTATCTGTTTTCAAGGGAGCTGCGGGACCAGTTGCGAAAGGAATTTCAAGGCATCATGAGCGGGGATAACCCCGCGCCGGGACAATCGGAGTGGGCACAAATTGTGGGCCCCTCACCCTTGCCGTTTTATAAATTACGCGGTCATTTTAGGTGGCATATCATGATCAAATTCGCTCGAGGGATGAAACTTGCGGGAAGAGTGAGTCAATGCCTTGCATCTTTGCGAAAGCCCGCAGCGGTTCAAGTCGCTATCGATGTGGACCCCTTATCGATTTTATGATGTTGATCCGGTTTCGGGCGTTTCGTTATAATGCGCTTAGGAGGTCGTGAAACTATGGCTGTATTAAAAATATATGTTTATCCGGCTCCGATTTTACTGAAGACCGCGAAAAGGGTGTCTGATTTTGGTCCCGAAACCCAGGAGTTCATTGAGGACCTTATCGAAACCATGTATGTGGAGGATGGTGTCGGTTTGGCGGCGACTCAAGTGGGAGTTGCAAAACAAATATTCGTGGCATGCCCGACGATGAAACAGGGAGAAGAAATTATCGTCATCAACCCCGAGATTGATCAGATGCAGGGTGAGGAGACAGACGTCGAAGGTTGTTTGAGTCTTCCCAATATATCGGCGAAGGTCCCACGGGCCAAATCCATTCGGCTTCGATATTATGACCGGGAGGGAACAAAATGCGAGATGACGGCCAAGGATTTTTACGCGCGCGTCATTCAGCATGAGACAGACCACCTGAACGGCAAACTTTTTGTGGATCGCGTGGATTTTGGGACCCGCCAGGAGTTGCTCGCCCAATACGAACAAATCCAGAAGGAAAAGGGACGGAGACTTTAAGGGCAGGAAATAGGAAGTATGAAGTAAGAAGTCGGAAGTAAGAGGTAAGAAGTAGGAAGCCGGAAGTATGAGGTAGGAAGTACGAAGTAAGAGGCGGGAAGTAGGAATTTTCATACTTCGAGGCATAAAGGAAATACCATGAAAATTATATTCTTTGGATCTTCGGATTTTTCAATGAAGGCATTGGAGGCCTGCTTGGAGAGCGGGCACGAGGTTGTTCTTATCATTACGACGCCGGACAAGAAAAAGGGCCGCGGTCTTGTGATGCAGCCGACCCCGGTTCGTCTCTTTGCCGAAGAAAGACAGCTTCCCTGCGAGATGCCGGAGACTCTCAAAGACGAAGCCTTGTTGGAGAAGATCAAAGCTTTAACGCCGGACCTTTTTGTGGTTTCATCCTACGGCCTCTTTATCCCTTCAACGTGGTTGACGGTACCCGCAAAATATGCGTTGAATGTCCATCCCTCGATCTTGCCGCGGTATCGAGGTGCTGCTCCGATCAATTGGCCGATCTTAAACGGCGACAGTGAAACCGGAGTATCCGTGGCGGAAGTGACCCATCGTCTGGATGCGGGGGATATTTTCCATCAAATACGGATCCCGCTTGATCCTGATTGGGATTCTGAAGTTTTAAACGGGAAGTTGGCGGAGCTGTCTTATCAGGTGGTGGCCTTTGTCTTAAGACAGATCGGCAAGGGGACCGAGCTTCGGATTCCGCAAAGTGATATCACATCATCGTATGCGCGCAAGCTGACAAAAGAAGACGGGCATATCGATTGGTCGAAGCCTGCAGAGGAAATTCATCGGCAAATTCGCGGTCTTGTTCCGTGGCCGAGGGCGTATACCTTTGATCAAAAGAAGCAGATCCTTATTTTGAAGGCGCGTTGCGGGAATAAAACTGAAAGCGCAGGAAAACCCGGTGAAATCAAAGAGATTTCCAAGGACGGTTTTATCCGGGTCCAAACGGGAAAAGGACATCTTCTTATTGATCGCTTACGACCCGAAGGCAGAAAAGAAATGTCGGGTGCCGATTATGCGAACGGTAAACGGTTAACCGCCGGGTATTGCCTCGGCCAATCATGAAAGTCCTGCACCTCACGACTCACCTTAATACGGGCGGGATTACGGTTTATGTCTTCAAGCTTTCTCAAGGACTCCGGAAATATGGTGTTGAAACTCAATTTTTATCGAGCGGCGGCACGGCCCTTAATGAATTCGAAAAGGAAGGTTTTAAGACCTGGGTCTTTCCGATCCGGACCAAAAGTGAATTGAATCCGAAGATTTATTGGAATCTGCCTGGAATAATTCGAATGATCCAAGGGGAAAAGATCGATCTCCTTCATGCGCATACGCGTGTGACCGAGGTTTTGGCATCGTGGATCCATGTGTTGACCGGCATTCCTTATGTGACAACGTGCCACGGATTTTACAAACCGCGGTTGGGCAGGCGTTTACATCCGGCATGGGGCAATCGGGTCATTGCCATCAGTGATCCGGTGCGTGTGATGTTAAGAGAGACTTTTCACGTGGAGGAGTCGAAAATTCGCTTAGTCGAAAACGGTGTTGATGTCGAGGAGCTGGATGAACGGATGGGGGAAAAGGACGCCAGTGAACTTAAGCGTTCCTACGGTTTTGAGCCCACCGATACGGTTATCGGTGTCGTCTCGCGAATTGTCGAAGATAAAGGACACTCCTACCTGATCCGCGCGGTCAAGGACTTAAGGAGAAAATTCCAAAATTTAAAACTACTTATTGCCGGAGAGGGAACCTATCGGCAGGCATTAGAGAACCTGGTCAGGGATCTCCGACTGGAAGAACATGTTGTCTTTTTGGGGAATTTAAGTGACGTGACGGAGGTTTATGCGGCGATCGATCTATTTGCATTTACCCCCACTTATCGCGAAGGTTTCGGGCTGACGATAGCCGAGGCAATGGCCTGCCGGAAGCCCGTTGTTTTGACGGCCATCCCGGCACTGGATAAAATTGTCGAAAACGAAAAAACCGGTCTCCTAGTCCCTCCGAAGGATGAAGACGCCCTTGAAAAAGCTTTAGCGCGGGTAATTTTAGATGAGGGCGGGATTCGCCGGAAGCTCATCGGCGAGGCGCGGAAACTTGTAACCGAACGGTTTACTCTGACTCGGGTGGCCGGAGAGATATTCGGGGTTTATCAAGAAGTGGTAGGCTAGAGTGTTAAGAGGCCCATTTTAGATTTGGGAGTGCGGATTTTGGATTTTCGATTATACGCTTAGGCAAATTTATCACCTCATCTCTGCCCTCTCCCCAAAGGGGAGAGGGAAAGGGTGAGGGGTTAAATTCGCCCAAACGGGCAATCCGCAATCCAAAATCTAAAATCCAAAATCCCAAATCCGAAATTTCATACATCTTACCTCTTACTTCGTACCTCGAACTTCATACTTCGGATTTTCGCCCAAACGGGCAATCCGCAATCCAAAATCTAAAATCCAAAATCGCAAATCGCGGTTCCCAGCGCTCCTCGATTACCCCCCTTGACAGCCCTTAAATAGTCTCTATAATGTCCCACTAATCTGTAATCACGACCGCTTAGACGTGACTCTGCCCCCACAGACTGAGCTCTCTAGCGTCATCCTAACCAGGATATAAGGAGGAAGAAATCAATGGCAATTAAAGTCGGAATCAATGGATTTGGTCGAATCGGCCGCATGGTTTACCGGGCAGGTTTCAAGAATAAGGATATTCAATTCGTTGCAGTCAACGATCTCCCTTTACCCACAGCAACCATGGCCCATCTTTTGAAATATGATTCAACCTTCGGTGAATTTGAGGGTAAGGTTGAAGCCAAGGAAGGTGCCTTAGTCATTGATGGCAAGGAACTCAAAGTCCTTTCCTACAAGGATCCTTCCGAAATTCCGTGGAAAGATCTTGGTGTGGATGTGGTGATTGAATCCACAGGGGTTTTTACCGATGCCGATAAGGCCCGAGGCCATATCAAGGCAGGGGCCAAGAAAGTCATTATCTCCGCACCCGCAAAGAAAGAAGATATTACGATCGTGATTGGGGTCAATGACAAGAATTACGACCCGGAAAAACATCACGTCATTTCCAATGCTTCCTGCACCACAAACTGTTTGGCGCCCATGGCCAAAGTCATCCATGAGAATTTTGGCATTAAGCATGGCCAAATGACAACAATCCACTCGTACACGAATGATCAAAAAGTGTTGGATCTTCCTCATAAAGATCTTCGTCGTGCCAGGGCAGCCGCTCAAAATATTATCCCGACTTCGACGGGCGCGGCCAAAGCCATTGGTTTAGTGCTCGCTGACCTGAAAGGGAAGCTTGATGGATTTGCTATGCGGGTCCCGACGCCGGATGTTTCCGTTGTCGATCTCGTTTGTGAAGTGAATAAGGCGACTACGGCGGAAGAAGTCAATGCGGCCCTCAAGAAGGCTGCCGAGGGTGAATTGAAGGGGATTCTTCAGTATTGTGATATCCCCTTGGTATCACGTGATTTTATCGGAAATTCGAATTCTTCGATTGTGGATGCTGCCCTGACGAAAGTCGTAGGCGGAACATCCGTGAAGGTTGTGTCATGGTACGACAACGAATGGGGCTATTCAGTCCGGACAGTTGATCTTGCTGTCATGATTGGCAAAAAGCTAGCTGTAGCGTCGAAAGCTTGATTTAAAAAAGATCGAGAGCCTTAACCTAGAAACCGCAGGCTGGATGCAAAATCCGGCCTGCGGTTTTTTGTTTTAGTCTTGCAATTAAACAATTTCTTTTGATGACCAAAGCGTTGCGTACGGCGTAGAGTTTTTACGGTTGTTGTTAAATCGATGTCTCGAAGGGTGCTTCGTGTGTCGCTAAAGAGCCTATTTTTTTCGGCTGCCAATTTTGCCCCCAACCTTTATTTTGTTTCAGTCTTTAACGATAGTCTGTTCTATCTGAAGGGAATAAAAGATCTTTATTCGACCGTGCAGGCTAGAGTAAAATATGCCTCAATCAAGACTCAGGCGGCATTCCTTCCAGGAGGTAAGTAAGATGGCTGAGGTAAGAACACTTGAACGCAAGAGTGAGTCCGGGGTCAAACCCGGTAGCGAAACCTACTCGGGCTTACTCGCTCTCATCCGGGAGACCCTCATTCAGGGGCGGCGAGAGATTGAACGGCTCAAGGTCGAAACCTACTGGCGTACCGGCCGTTACATTCACGAACATTTCCTGCATCATCAAGAACGCGCGGATTACGGAAACCGTGTGCTTCAGCGTCTTGCCGGAGATCTCGGACTGAACACACGGCTCCTGGAGCGGACACTCCAATTTTATCGGACCTACCCCCAGATTCCGACCGTACGGTCGGAATTGAACTGGACACATTATCGAATCCTCATGGCTGTTGGGGATAATAAAGCACGTTTGCGTTTGACGGAGCAAGCCGTGAAAGAGGAATGGACATGCGAGGAGCTTCAATCCAAGGTCAGTCACATCTTAAAGAAGGCAGATCTATCGAAGGCAAGGCTGCCGCTTGTCTGTCTTGGGAGTTTTGAGACGTATTCGGTCGTGAAGCGTCAAAATATTCACTCGCAAAAAAATGAACTCCTTCTGGATCTTGGATTTTCGCAGCGTTTGGAGGCGGGGATTTTCCCCGGTGTCAAATTTGTCGAGGGTTTGATTGTCTCGAGCGTGAAAGATAAAAAAGGCAAGTACCGGCTCGAAAAAGCTCCCGTACAGTTTGATCTTGGGGCTGATGCCAACGATCCGCCGCTTTACACCTATAAAGCTTATGTGGAAAAGGTGATTGACGGTGACACACTCAAGCTCGAACTCCATTTGGGATTCGGTCACCGGTTCACCGACAAGTTCCGTTTGAAGGGGATCGATTGCCCGGAAGTGAAGACATCGGAAGGCCGAGCGGCCAAAAAGTTTGTGGAGTCCGAACTCGCGCAGGCCGAATATCTCACCGTCAAATCCAATGTTTCCGGCAGGAAAGGCAAGTGGGGCCGCTACGTCGTGGACATCTTCTATTCTAAAAAGGGATCAAACCGCCTGATCTATTTAAATCAGATACTCCTCGATCGGGGATATGCGGTTTTAATTCCTAATTCCTGATTCATAGAATGAGTTAAGCCTTCCGAAGCCTTTGTAGATTTCTCAAAGCGGCGTGTCCGTTTTTAAAATAAATCAATCTCATCAAGTTGTCTTGACGGTATCTCGGCGCTCAACGATTCGTAAGGCGTTGGAAATCACTGCCGGTTTCGTCGCCAACTCTTCAAGCTGCAGGAGATAGAGTAATGGTTTTGTAAACCATATGCTGTCGCGTCGTTTGGAAGGGCTGATCAACGCGTGAAGGCATCGAGGGATTAAGGACTCAAGTTGGAGCATCTCAGTCTTATAAAATGGATATCGCATCAAATAGGCCAGGACGTCATAGAAAAACCGATCCTGGAGACTTTCGCGGTCAACATCTTTAACGGTTTTATCCTGGTAGGGAATGTTATCGAATTCAGGAAAAGCGCGGCTAATGGCGCGTGTATGAAAATCTTGGTTGAGAAGCAAAGAAGTAGGTATCCCGGCCAAGAAATTGAAAAGATCATAATCAATATAAGGCATATGAATGAGCGAGTTAAAACCGCAGAGGGCATAGCTGGAAAGTGAAATTTCTCTTCGTGTGCGATTCCAGAAATAAAACGATCCGGGGGGATTTGGAACATCCGTATGCTGCTCAAGCTCTGTCGTGAGGTACTCGATAGCTGATTCACGATTCATCTTTGAGTAGATATTTCTTCTCAGCAGCCATTTTAAAAGGTTTTCGTCGCATCGAAAAATGAGATTAGATAATTCCCTGAAATTTCTTGAACGGAATAGTTGTAGAATCGTGTTTGAAAGCGTCCGACTTGAGGTCAAGATATCGCCTCCGATGCCATCGTAGATAGCGTGGTTAGAGTTGGCGAGTATGTCCGCCATGATTAAGAAATGCGTGTGTTCATCCGTGCACATATTCGTAAGAAAATTTTTCCTGTACTCTGAATTAAAAAAAGGAACGGTTTGCCGGAGCAAAATGTGTTTTAGGCTGAATGTTGACGCTAGCAGTTGGGCGATGCGCGCATCTTCATTAGAGCCCTGCGTGTAATGTTCGACAGTAATGCATGATTGAGGTCGAATGCCGTTTTTTAGAAGTTCAAAAAGTATATGCCGCGAATCCCGGCCTCCGCTTAATGGTAGAAAACACTCGCGGTTTCGGGGTAATCTTCGCTTTATGGCTTGCCGGAAAAGATCAATGTAGTCGTCTAAGGCTTGAGAAAGAGTCAGCTTATTTTCATCCCTTAGAGTGTAAGATCCAGAAATTTTGAGTTTGCCATTTCCCCAAAGAAATTTGGCATTTGGTGGCAATGCGCGGATGTAGCGGAAGGGGGTATCGTCTTTAATGAAAAATCCCGCCCGCATAAAAACGCCCAGGGCAGGCCAATTAAGATCCCGTTTTGCGCCTTCGGCGAGCAATTTGACAATCGATGGCGAGATGCATATCTCGTTTTGATCATGGTAAACATAAAGCGGATAAAATCCATATAGGTCATTTTTGACTTCTAGTCTTTGACCATCCCAATTCCAGTCGACGTATATCCCATCTATGCGGTCAGTACCGATGGGAATTTTATGACCTAAATTACAATGGGAAATACCGCGAGTAATGGTTTTCCCATTTTGAAATGTGGCGTGAAAAAATGGAACGCTATGATTCATTCAACCTTACCCTGATAGCTATGTTGTCTAGAAATGGCAACATTTGTAACTTATTATATGACAACATGTTATGAAAATGCAAAGATTTTTGTTCAGACAAATGAAGGTCTAACCGCTAATGAAATCTATTATAAAAGTTCCGACCCAAGTAAATTCTCAACATTGTATCATCAATTTTACCAATGAATTGGGATCAATGACAGATCAAATAATAATGTCAGATAATTGTTGGCATGGAATGTGTACATACTAGGACTTACCCGGACAGAGTAGGACGTTCGGCGAAAAGGTATGACAGTTTTGTTAGGTTTAACCAAGTCTCATTAAAGGATCATATTGATGGAGGAAACGAGCGTGATTGAAGAGAGAATGACAATAACTGAGGTTGCCGAGAAAGTCGGCGTCACGGCCAAAACCATCATTCGGTGGGAAAAGGCCGGAAGAATACGCAAACCGAAGCGCGACTGGAAAGGCTGGCGGATCTATCTGGAAGAAGATCTCGAGGCCCTTCAGCAGATCGTGAGCACGGTTTATGAGTCTTGAAAAATTATCGAAAGGTTAGGAAAGAAGAAATGAAATCACAAAGCAAAATATTTAAAATCGCCATTTTGGGAGTTTTTATCGCATTCATCCTGTCGGCCCCTGTTTTTGCGGAGGATCTTCTCTATATGGGAGAAAACGATCCGTCACAGATGCAGACCCAGAATACTCAACCGGGGTATTCGAATGTGATGCCGGTTAATTACAGTACCAATTATTCAACGCAATTTTCCCCATACGCGAGCTTTATGAATTCTCCCTACACTCAGGGGAATTTGTCGGCCCAATATCAATTCATGGGGCAGCCGCAATATACACCGCCGCCGCCGGGTCAGCAGACAGCCAACCAGGATCCTTTTATGGCCTCTGAAGTTTCGCCCTATTCAAAATATTCGCCCTATATCGAAGTCATCGGGGAGGGATCTGATTACACCCTTGGGATTGATGATGTCGTGACGGTCATTGTCCGCAACCAGCCTGACTTTTCTGGCCGATTTGTGATCGATCCGGAGGGAAATATTCAATACAACTTTGTGGGTGACATTAAGGCCGAAGGGAAGACCAAGGAAGAACTCAAGGCAGATGTCGTCAGCGCTCTCAAGAAGTTTGTCCGGTATCCCGAAGTGGCCGTGATGATCTCCGAATACCGGAGTAAAGCCGTCTATATCTTCGGATATGTCAATCGTCCCGGAAAATTTGCCATGAAGGGTGACAATATCACGGTGAAAGAGGCCGTTGTGGCGGCAGGTCTGCCGACTTATGACGGGGCTTTGAAGCGGGTTTATGTGATAAGGCCTTCTCAGTATACCGAGAGCGGGGAAGCCGAGAAAAAGAAAGTGAATTTAAAAGAATTGCTCTACAAAGGGGATTCGGCGAACGATTTCATGCTGATGCCCGGCGATACTATTGTTGTTCACCAGCGTTATTTCGATAAGTTTGTGAACAACTTTTCAAGATTGGTCGGGCCGCTGTTCCAGGCCTCGGCTGTTTACGAATTGGCTTATGGAGGCCAGGACGGGTATTTAAAGGGAGATTAATTGATGCGTTTCCGGAGCAGAAGAGAATTTCAGCGCCTAATAACGAATCAAGAAGAAAAAGGAAGACGATGAAAAAGAAGAATAGTTTAAAGAGAGGCCGGGAAGCAATCTTGAGAGCCTATAGTAATCTCATCATCTGGCCACTTATTGTAATGGGCGGCAAGCTGGTCTTTCGGGTTGTCTTAAATCTTTGGAACATGATTGAGGGGTAATCGAAATGATGACGAGTGAAAGTGAATTGACATCGGAGATGGAAATCGGCGGGTTCGAGGATTTGGAAAGTTACAAAATCAGTATGACTTTGGCCGGCCAGATATTTAAATGTGTCCGGAAATTTCCAGACTATGAAAGGCACACGCTTTTTAGTCAAACTTTGAATAGTTCGAGGCGTGTTTCTGCCCATATCGCCGAAGGCTGGGCGAAAAGACGTCGTGAAACCGTCCTTCGCAGACATTTAAGAGACGCGTGCGGTGCGGCCAATCATGTTCTGGTGTGCTTAGGTCTGGCCTTGAACTGCGGGTATATCGAAAAAACCGAATATGATCAGCTTACTCGAGGCTATCAGGAATTGTCCAAGCGCATTCATCGTTTACATGAAAACTATTGTATTTATTCCCAGCTCCACTCGGATTGGAAGGGTGCGTTGACACACTGAGCATGGACCGCGTACCGCGTTCATGAAAATCCGAAATTCGAATTTCGAAGCACGAAACAAATTCGAAATTAGAAATAAAAAAGAAAAAGTATAAAACGATATGGCGGTGGATAAAAAAGAAGGTAATACGGTTTGTATTTAAGGAAATGAAGCGTTCGGTTTTATTTGAATTTCGATATTTGAATTTGTTTCGGATTTCGTGTTTCGCATTTCGAATTTATTAAGCTTAGTTTTTATGAATATATGAAATCATAATTAAGGAGATAGATAACACATGAATCTAAACAACATGACACAAACATTAAGATTGAGGGAATATTACTACATGGGGGTCCGGCATAAAGGGTGGTTTTTTGGTGCCCTGATTGTATCGGTCGTCATTGCGCTTTTGATGGCTTTTACGCTGCCCAAAATTTATAGGGCTGAGACCGTCCTCCTGGTTGAAAGCGAGACTATTTTGAACCCTTTGATTCGCGGGCTTGCGATTTCACCCTCGATGAGGGCAAGGATGAGTACGCTTCGGGAGGAACTTTTATCTTGGGAGCGGCTGACTTTGCTGATTGAGAAATTAGTGTTGGATAAGAAGGCAATTACGCCCATCCAGAGGGATCGGCTTATTCGGAATCTTAGAAAGAAGATTGATATCAAACTCCGCGGGGCGGACATGATTACGATCTCCTACGAGGGCCCGGACCCGAAAAAGGCCCAACTGATTGTGAAGACGCTGGCCGACATCATTATTGGGGGGAATATTACCTCTGCGGATCTTGAAGCAAACAGCGCGATTCGTTTCATTGACGATCAACTCGAAACTTACCGGGTGAAGCTTGAGGAATCCGAAAATGCCCTCCGGGAGTTTCGTGAGGTGTATATGTCCTCGCTGCCGATTGCGACGAGACTGAACGAACAGCTTGTGGCTTTAAAAATGGAATTGAATCAGCTGCTGGTGGATAACACCGAGGCCCATCCGCGTGTGATTCAGGTCCGTAATATGATCGGCCAGTTGGAACAGCAGCGCGATGCTTTCTTGGCGCAGGCTGAAGTCCAAGGCTTGGAAATCAAGCCCGAACAATACGCTAAAATGGTCTCGAGCGTGCCCTATCAGGAACAGCAATTGGCGAAACTGCAGAGAAATTATGCGGTCAATGCCGAGATCTATCAAAGGCTTTTACAGAAACTGGAGACGGCAAAAATGTCCCAGACGCTGGAAGATTCGGAAAGCGGGACAAAATTCAGGATTTTGGAACCGGCGAGGCTGCCGCTCGAGCCCGTCAAACCCAATAAGACACTCTTTTTTATCGGCGGCTTGATTGTCGGAGTGGCCTTGGGGCTCATCATCATTTACCTGATCGAACTGAGCGATAACTCGATCCGGAATCTGGAAGAGGCGAGAAATCTACTCGATCTTCCGATTTTCGGAGCGATCGCAACGATTCGTCCCGAGGAACTGATTCTCGGAGAAAGGTTAAAGGCCGGAAGTGGTGTATAACAAATTTTTTGGATTTAAGGAAAATCCATTCAACCAGACGCCCGATTCAGGTTTTTTCTTTGAATCCTTGGGACATAAAACGGCCCTGGATGCGCTTCTCTTTGCGATTCGGCAGCGAAAGGGTTTTGTGGTGATTACCGGCGAAGTGGGTGCCGGTAAAACAACCATTGCACGGACGCTTTTACGGAAGTTGGACCGCGATGTAAAAACAGCGCTGGTGACCAATACGACGATAAGTCCGAAAGGTATTCTGACGCTCATCATGGAAGATTTGGGCATCCATTACCGGAATGGTTCAAAAGATAAGTTACTGATTCAGCTCAATAATTATCTTTTAGAGCAGATGGCTTCCGACCAGAATGTGGTTCTCATGATCGACGAAGCACAGAACCTGAGCCCGGCCTGCCTCGAAGAGGTAAGAATGCTCTCAAACTTAGAGACCGAAAAGGAGAAATTGATCCAAATTATCTTGTTGGGCCAGCCGGAACTGCGAAGAAAGCTTGAGTTGTCGAGTTTGGCCCAGTTAAAACAAAGGATATCGATTCAGTATCATCTGAATGCGTTAAGTCCGGAAGACACGAAGAATTACATCGTCCATCGCTTAAACCATGCCAAGCTCAACGGCGAAGATTATTCGGGGCTTTTTCCGGAAGGATCTTATCGATTGATTTATGAATTCACCAAAGGGATCCCGCGAGTGATTAATAATCTGTGTGATCATTCGCTCCTGGCGGGCTATATCGCCGAAACCAAGAAAATCGATGAGGCGATCGTACGCGATGCCATGACGACGATTCGACACGGATAACCGAAGTAGGCGCAACAGCAGAAAATACGAAATCCGAATCACGAAATCCGAAGGAATTTCGAAATTCGAAATAAGAAAGAGAAAACGAAATCGTTATGGCAGCGGATAAAAAAGAAAAGAAATACGATTTAGAGGAACGGACTTATAAATTTGCCGTACAAGTGCGCGATCTATTATCGAAGGCGAACAAGTCCTGGATTGTGCAGGATGATATGCGACAGTTATTGAGGGCCTCCGGCTCTGTTGGCGCAAACTATATCGAAGCCAACGAGTCGTTAGGGAAAAAAGATTTTGGCATGCGTATCACGATCTGCAGGAAAGAGGCAAAAGAAAGCCGTTATTGGCTTCGACTTTTGGAGGGCGTTTGTACGAACGGTTTAGAAAAAGAAGTGCAGTCATTGATTCAAGAATCGACGGAATTGATGAACATTTTCGGTTCTATTGTACGAAAGTCAATCTGAAGGAACAAGCGAGTATTGTTTTAGTGTTATTTGTTTTATTTGTATTTCGATATTCGAATTTGTTTCGGATTTCGAGTTTCGAGATTCGTATTTAACGAGTTTAGTTATAGCAAATAGTTATCATAAAGGAATAAAGGAGACATACCAAAATGAGTAAATACACGAAAGCACTTGAAAAACTACAAGAGGAAAGGGACCAGGCGAAAGCCGCTGGTTCTGATGGCAGTCCGGGGTTGCGACTTCCGGCACATGAAGATGAAGCCGTTGACAATGTTTCATCTTTTGAGCGTGGGATTACGACAATTAAAAATACAAACCCGGACAGTCGGTTGATCATGCTAAGGTTTCCGGACTCCATGCTGGCCGAGCAATACAGGATGTTTCGCACCTCCTTGAAGGCGCAGCTGACGAAACAGCAGGCACAAGTGATTCTCGTTTCCAGTTCCATTCACTCAGAGGGGAAGACGGTGACCGCGACAAACTTGGCTCTTTCTCTGGCCGAGAACGGCGAAGCGCGAGTGGCCTTGATTGATGCCGACTTGAGACGCGGGAACATTTCCGATTATATGGGTTTTGGTGACAAGAAGAAGGGACTGACTGAGCTGCTTCGTGAGGATTTGAATCCAAAGCAGGTTATGTGCAAGAATTCCTTAAAGAATCTTGTGATTATCCCGAGAGGGGAAGCGACCCGGAAATCCGCCGAACTTGTGAGCTCTTCAAAGCTGCAGTATTTCATACGGGAACTTCGTCATCACTTTGATTACATCATCATTGATTCGCCTCCGATCATGTCCGTGGCGGATGCCGGAATCTTGGGCAAAGAGGTGGATGGTGTTTTATTCGTGATCCAGGTCGGAAGGACGCCCAAGAGTGTCATTTCTCATGCCCAGGTTTTATTCAAACAGGCCGGGGCCAAGATGCTTGGTTATGTTCTTACCAATGTGGAGTTTTCATCGCCCGACTACCGCTATTACAACTATTACGATGAATATAGTGATGAGGGCCGCAACCGTGCTCATTATCATTTTAAGCGGGCCGGCTTTAATTTGAAGGATATGGAAGAGCGGTTCCAGGGCTGGTGGGAAAAGGCAGTGCTGAAGAAAGAAAGGACTAAGAACACGGAACAAAGGCTGTAAATTCGAAATACGAATATCGAAATCCGAAGCAATATCGAAATCAGAAATAAGAAAGATAAATATAAAACATTGCGGCAAAGAAAAAAGCAAAGAAATGCAATGTGTGTTTAAGATAATGAAGAGTTTGGTTTTGTTTGAATTTCGATATTCGAATTTGTTTCGTGCTTAGGATTTCGGGATTCGGATTTATAAGAGGTCGTGTTCTTAGTTCTCAAGAAATGATTCCCTAAGGGGGCAGGGGCAAGAGCAGGTGCAAGGGGCGAGAGACACGAGACGGGGGTAGGCGAAACGAAGAACCGGTGAAAGAGCAGGGGCAAGGGGCGAGAGACGAGAGCGGGTGAGCCGGAGAGACGGAGAAGCGGCGCAACGGGAAAAGAGATGGGGAAGATAATATCGAGTTATAAAGAGCTTAATGTTTATGATCGTGCAATGAATATGGCAATGGAAATATTTCGAATAACGAAGAGATTTCCGAGTGAGGAAAAATATTCTTTGACGGATCAAATGAAAAGGTCTTCGAGGTCGGTTTGTTCAAACTTGGCAGAAGCTTGGCGGAAGCGCCGGTATAAAGCGGCATTCATAAGTAAGCTCAGCGATGCTGAGACAGAAGCTTGCGAAACACAAGTATGGTCTGAAATCGCAAGGAGATGTAATTATATTACAAAGGAAGAGGCAGAACATCTTGAAGAGGAAACGGATCGTATCATGGGTCAAATTGTCATGATGATAGAAAGTGCGGATAAGTGGGTCATTAAATCGCCGTCTCGCCGTTTCTCCGAATCACCGGTTCTGAGCGGGACGAGTTCATCGTCTCACGAACCTTTTCGGGGGGTATGATGCGCTATGCCATTACCGGTGATACATTCGTTTGCGGGTTATTCGGTTTATTGTTTTGCAAAACAAAAGGACCGGAAAACGAGATGGCCCTACCTTCTCTTTTTTGTCCTGCTCGCCGCTCTAGCCGATTTTGATTTTCTCCCCGGGCTTTTCATCCAACAGGCAGCACGGTTTCACCGAGGACCTTCCCATAGTCTGGCGGCTGCTTTCATCGTAGCCTTCATGATTGTAGGGGGATATCACTTTGTCAAGAGCCTTAAATCCGAAATCCGAAATCCGAATTTCGAAGCAAATCAGAAATCCGAAGAAGGCAATAATAAAAAATGCCGGAGTTTGGCGAATAGGCTTGCTTCCAAAAGAACCGTTTCGATATTAGGATTTGATTTATTCGGATTTGTTTCGAGTTTCGAGATTCGAATTTCAAAATTTATACGAGAAAAGTCACAGGAGCTACGTCTCTTCGCTCTCAGCTTCTTGGCTTATTCCACCCACGTGATTCTCGATATGTTCAGCGCTTATGGTGTGCCTTTGTTTTGGCCTTTTTCTTCGAAGCTTTACGGATATTCACTGCCTTTTTTAAAGGTCGGGCGTCTGGGGGTGGCGATACACCATATTGAAGGGTTTCAGGATTTCCTTTTGTTTCTCATGAGTCCGGCATTTTTAAAGCCGGTCTTTTTTGAACTCGCAATTGTTTTTTCGATATGGTCCGTTGTGAGCGCTTTGGTTGAAATGCGGGAAAGGATTAAGATTCATGAGTCCGTAGCGTTTGTGCGCGCAGTTCAGGCATCGATTTTTATCTTTGGATTTATGGTGACATGATTAAGTAGAGGATTTGTCCAGGAAGGTTTCCGATCAATGATTTTGACTGGGGTAAAAGCGTGGATAGACAAAGTTCGGCATCGTTCATGGGTATTAAAGCTCGGCATAAGCCTGATTTTAATTGGGTTTTTAATCCGCAACCTGAATTGGGCGGATCTTACAGAGGTTTTTAAAAGTATTCGCTGGGAATGGTGTTTTGCGGGCTATGTTGCCATGTGGGGACTGTTTGCCTTGCATTCACTGAGATGGAAGCGGCTTCTTCACGCGAACGGAGCTCAGGTTCCATATCGCTATACACTGAAATGTTACATGATCGGTTATTTTTTCGGTCACTTTCTACCGACGATTATCGGCGGTGATTTTGTGCGGGCGTACTCGATGTCCAAATACGGTGTAGGCAAGACGCGTTCGATGACCATCGTCTTAATTGGCCGGCTCATTGGAACAGTGGCCATACTGGTTTTGGCGGCTATTTGTTTATCGCTGTCAGGCACGCTGATGAAGATCTTTAACATATCGAGGGGGAATGTGGTGTTTTTCAGCGTTCTATTAATCGGAGCGATGATCTTAGGGTATGGGTTGATGAGTTCAAGCGCGTGGATTGAGAAACTCGGGAAGAGGATTACCGTTATTGGAAAGGCCGTTGAAACTTTGCGGGCGTATCGAAATCAGCATGGGGTCATTTTGGAAGCTTTTCTGATTTCATTAGTCATGCAGTTGTTTGTTTTTCTTCGGTATTTTTTAGTTGCCAAGGCTTTCGGGTTCGATTTGAGTTTCGCGACAGTCTCGGTAATGACCATGCTGGTCGTAACGCTTACGATGCTTCCGATCACAGTCAATGGGATCGGTATACGGGAAAATGGATTTGTTTACTTCCTTGGGCTGGTAGGGGTACTCCCGGAGAATGCTTTTTTGTTTTCGATCGTCAATTATTCTTTGATGGTGTTAATGGCTGTTACGGGCGCTGTCATTTATCTTGTTGGATTCAATCAAGGTTCAAGAGATCTGGCGAAAGCAGCGATTGTAGAGGAAGACAAAAAGCAGTGCGAGGTCGTAACCGTGGGGTGAAAGGGGTAACTTATTTTTTCGTATAGGTTGCCTTTATATTTTTGAATTTTTCCGCCGGCGGAAACTTTGTGTTTATTTGACACAGTGATTGGGCATTATGACAAACGGTTTTTATAAATTCAATATGATGGAATTATGAAAGGATTAAACGCATGAAAGGTCTTAAGCAAAAAGCTGTATCGGGCGTGAAGTGGATGATGATTGTCAAAATAACTCAAAAGATGTCGTCGGTGGTGACTTTTGCCATTCTAGCGAGGATTCTTGAGCCTTCTGTTTTTGGGTTGTTTGCTATGGCGTTTATCTTGATTGATGGGTTAGGGATCTTCCAGAGTTTTGGTATCGATTCAGGGCTCATTCAACGCAAAGACAGTCGTGACATTGCCAACCACACGGCATTCTCCGTTATCTTATTTTTTGGCGTTGTTGTTTTTAGTTTGTGTATGCTGTTGGCACCATTAGCCGGTAAATTTTTCGGAAATCCTGAAGTCACCGTTGTGGTCCAGGCGTTGGGTATCATTTTCGTCATCAATAGTTTTGGGAAAGTACCTTCGGCGCTTTTAACAAGAAGGATGAAGTTTCGGACGATTTCGTTTATTCGCCTTGCCAGTTCTTTTGTCAATTCCATTTGTGCAATTTCCTTTGCATTAATATCGCCGACAATTTGGAGTCTGGTGTGGGCTTATATCATTAAGGGCGTGGTCATGGTCATCTTGCTGTTCTTCTCTTCAGGGTATCGTGTCAAATTTCAATATGAGAAGAAAGCGGCTAAAGAATTATTTAGTTTCGGCAAATTTATAGTCGGGCTCTCGATTCTGAGTTATGTGATGGATAACATGAACAATATTGTAGTCGGAAAAATGCTGGGGACGACTATTCTGGGGTATTTTGCGTTAGCGTCCAACATCGGTAATTTTATTAACAGTCATTTCACCCAGCTTATTTCCCGTGTGATGTTCCCCGCCTATGCTGCGATTCAGAACAATCTTGCAACGGTTCGAAAGACCTTTTTAAAAATCGTCAGTTTCATATCGTGCCTTTCATTTCCGTTCAGTTTTTTCATTATTCTGGCGGCAGAGGAGATTGTTTTGACTATTTATGGAGCGAAATGGGTGCCGATGATCCCGCTCATGCAATTATTCGGAATTGTGCAGATCATTAGTCCATTAGGTGCAAGTTCATGGCCAATATTTATGGGATGCGGTAAGCCGGACTATCAATTTCGATTAAATCTGGCCCGTGTTATTTTTCGATTGCCTGTTTTAATCGGGTTCGCCTATGTGTGGGGTGCCGAGGGTGCAGTTTATGCTATGATTCTGACTTCGTTAATTTTTGTACCCATCAATCTCTATCTTGTAAAACGAATCGTTGATTACCGACTGAGAGAACTCGTTATTCGAATTAAATCGACTTTCATTGCATGCGTAGCCATGTCGAGCATAATTGTTTTATCGAAGTATGGTATGGGGCAGATGAACGTTATGCGGGAACTCTACGCGTTGAAATTAGCCATTTTATCTGCTGTTGGTGGTAGTGTTTATCTTCTGACTTTATATTGGGCCGATCGTACGTTGGTGCAAGAAATTATTGATATGTTGTTTAGGCATCAACCAAAAACAAAAAAGAAAGACGACATTCAACAGACATATGAATACTCAAATGAATTACAATCGGACCATGTGTGATTGAGTAAGATTGCAAGAATACGAATAGCGATTATATGATTCAAGCATCGTTTCTTTTATCGAAAAGGCGGTAGCGTTAAATGAATGAGGGTAGTTTCAGTCTGGCTCAAAACGCCGTGATCGATTGCAGTGTGATTATAGCAACTCGCAATAGGTCGAAAGAAATCTGTGAAGTATTGAGTTTTTTGCGAGATCAAATTACAGAAGGCAAGTTTTTCTATGAAGTCATTATCGTCGATAACAATTCTGATGATGATACCAACCGAAAAGTTAAAGCGCTCATTAACGATTATCCGGTCTCGCTCGAATATCTTTATGAAAGCAGGATAGGGAAAGGGTATGCCCTTAATTTAGGAATAGAGAAATCCCGAGGAAAGTATATTGCGCTTACGGATGATGACGTGCTTATACCGAAGGATTGGTTGTCCCATATTTATCGAACATTTGAAGAGACAGCGGCAGATGGTGTGGGCGGTCCAATAGAAGCAGAATGGATTGGTGAACGACCTAAATGGCTTGGCGCTAGCTTAATTCGGCAATTGGCGATTGTTAATCATGGTGATGAATTGTTTGCATCTAACACATTGGAGACACCTTTTGTAGGTCCCAATATGGCATATAAACGGGAATTATTTATGAAATATGGTGGATTTGAGCTTAATCATAAAAATCAAGACTATGAAATTTATCGTTTTTTCTTATCTTGCGGTTGCAAATTGATCTATCAACCTAGGATGAAGGTCCGTCACAAGATTCGTTCGTCTAGTCTTTCAAAAAAATATTTCGCTAAACGATTCTTTCATCATGGAATGAGAACGGATGCCGGATATGAGGAGAGATGCAAATCTAGTAAATCTGTTTTAGGAATACCCATTTGGATGATGCGATTCTTCGTACAACTCCATTTTGAGGCATTGAAATCCTTTCTGAAAGGCAGTAAGGATGATGCGTTGTGGCACTGGCTTCGAAGGTATTATTACTTAGGCGCCATGTGGGATCGATTGAGGAAGCGGATATCGAAAGCAGAGTTTGTAAGAACAAAATTAAATATGAGGAAGATAAGTGAGCCATGACGCAAATCGATAGTCCAAAATTTAGTATCGTTATGCCCACGTATAACCGTTACGATTTGATTGCGCAGGCTATTGAGTCTGTTATTGCTCAACACGAACAGGATTGGGAATTGATTGTTGTCGATGATGGGTCATCGGACAATACGAAAGAGATTGTGGAAAAATACCGGGATAATCGGATCCACTATTTATATCAGGAGAATGCTGGAAAATCAATTGCGAGAAATCGCGGCATTGAGAGGGCTAGAGCATCTCATATTGTGTTTTTAGACTCTGACGATTATTGGCATCCGGAGATGCTTTCAGCCGTGGCGGATGCGATATCAAGAAACCCCGGCGCGGGATTATTTTATGGACAGGTTGAATTTATACGTGAGTGTCAATCGACCGATGCGGAAATAAAACCTACGGTAGGGGCTAAGAACTTCGAGGAATTATTAAATGGAGATCATCAATCGATTTACACATGTGCGACCGCGATTAAGAAATCGTGTTTGGAACAAGTTGGCGTGTTTGATCCGTGGCTTCTAATTGCCCAAGATATCGATTTATGGCTTCGCATCGCTGAGAAATACCCAGTGGTTTTTATTCCTAAAGTTGTGAGTTATGTCCGACGTCATGCGGAGGATTCCGCTTCGAATCGATTAAACCTCTATGAAGGTTATTTGCGTTTTCAGCATCGCCTCGTTCAACGTTATGAGGCTTGTCTATCTAGAAAGCGCCGTCAAGTTATAGAGAATTATATTACGCGCTATCAATATTTACTCGGGATTGAATATTTGAAACGGGGAGATGCGCATGAGGCATTAAGGAGGGTGCAGCAAGCGATTGTGCGTGATCGGTGTGTCGGTAAACAGTTTATAGAGGGATCTTCGGGTATTTTTCAGATTGGTATCAATCTGATAAAGCCTTATCTTGTTTATCTCGCTTGTTTGTTTCAAACCCTGGGGAGGCGGGTATCATGAAGATTGTGATTCTCGCCCCTGAAATATTTCCGGTCCCTCCGATCCGTGGAGGCGCTATTGAAAATATCATTCATGAGATGACCACCCAGCTTTCCGAACACGAGGTTTATGTTTTGGGGATTAGTGACCCGGAGCTTCCGCGACGTGAATGCAAAGGCCATGTTACTTATATCCGCCACAAAAGATCGTGGATTGAGAAAGTTTTGTTAGGTACCTATAAACTGCCTTTTAAGCGTAGTGCTTCGCCTTGGTTTGAATGCTTTTATGGTAAATGGGCGGCTGCGCAAATTAAAAAGATCAATCCCGATATCGTCAATGTGATGTCGCGGATGCATTATGTGCCGCATATTCGAAAGGCATTACCCAAGGTGGGCATTATCTTGAGTATTCACCAACTAAGCAGTTTGAGTTGTGGTCAAGTATGGACGGACAAGAATATCCGCATGTGCGATACCATTACCGGTGTTAGCCAGTTTATCGTTGATGAAATTTGCCGACGGTTTCCTGCGGCAGTAGAGCGGACAAGAATTTTTCATAATGGGATCATTCTCAATGATTTTGCGAGGAGGACCCGCAAAGATTATTCGAAGGAAGATATGCTGCGTAAGCACGGAATTTCATCGGGGCCGATCATCCTTTTTGTGGGTCGTTTGGTTAAACAAAAGGGAGTCCATCTCCTAGCCGAAGCATTTTTGAAGTTAAGCGAACAGTTTCCGGACGCTAAATTAATACTTATTGGCAGCCATACCTATTCGGATGGTACTGAAACGGAGTACATCAAGGAGCTTCGTAAGCAATTAAGCAGTCTAGGTGGTCGTGTGTTTTGGCTGGGTTATCAGCCGAGAGAAGCGATTAAAGAGTTTTATGCTGTCAGCGACATTCTCGTTGTGCCTTCCGAAGGACCCGAAGCTTTCGGGGCTGTTGTTTTAGAAGGCATGAGTTTTGAACTTCCCGTGATTTCTTTTGATCATGGCGGAGTAATTGAACTTATTGAAAACGGGAAAACAGGCTATTTGGTTCCAATTAGAGAAGGCGCAACGGGTTTAAGAAAGGCCATCACATCGCTCTTGGGAAGCGAAGCCTTGAGAAAAGATATGGGAGCTTCAGGCCGTGAAAGAGCCATAGCATTTTTTCAGTGGAGCCATATCATCCAAGAGTGGAAAACTATTTGTGCGGATGTGATTGCTAAGAGAAAGAGAATCCGCGTGCTTATAGCAGAATCGGGCTCGGGTTACGGAGGAACTGCAAAATACCTTAACGATTTGATCGAACATGTTGAACGAAATAAGTTTGACATCGATGTTGTAGCCTCTCATGATGGCCCTTTTATTCGATCTCTTCGGGATAAACACATCTCTTGTTTTATTTTCCAGTCGTGGAGATTCCCGTTTTTTTATGTATCCGCGACGAACGTGATGACGAAATTATTATCTTATTTAAATTTAGTCATTGTGGGGGGGATTCAATTAATCGTTGTTTTGCCTTTAATTACGCTTTGGCTTCGGCGACAACGGTATCAAATTGTACACCTCAATAATGAAATCTTGTCGCATCTGCCGCTTCTTATTGCCGCCAAATTGTGCGGAATCAAAATATTGTGCCATTTGCATGGCTGGCGTCCGATGACCAAGATCGAGAAAGGGTTCAGCCCTTGGGTGGATACATTTATCTGTATTTCCAGAGCAGGAGCAAAATATTTCGGAGACCAGCTTCAGGGACGGGATGTTGTGGCGGTCCCTAACGGTATCGAGTGGTCAAAAGTGCCGGGCGATTTATCTAAGCTAAGGGAAGAAAAACGGACAATGCTCGGAATTAAAGAAGAACAAATAGTTTTTATGACGGCAGGCCGGCTATTGCCATGGAAAGGACAAGACGTTTTTATCCGTGCATTCAGAAAAGTTGTCGATAAGGTTCCGAATGGCATGGCGGTGATTGTGGGCGGGGACTCCTCAAAATCAAAGGCCTATGAAGTCAGTTTGAAAGCGAAAAGTAAAGCTCTGGGATTAGATGGAAAAGTTTTATTTGTTGGGTGGCAAAGTGATATATGGTCTTTCTATGCGGCATCTGATGTCTTCGTTCATGCCGCAACTTTACCTGAACCTTTTGGCTTAGTTATTCTTGAAGCAATGGCCGCTGGTAAACCGGTCATTGTTTCGAAAAATGGAGGTGTTGTTGATTTCGTGCAAGAAAAAGAAACAGGCTTGTTTTTTAAATCGGGAGATGAGAGGAGTCTTGCAGAAGCAATGCTCCAATTAATTGAACATTCGGAATGGCGATCACAAATGGGTATGAAGAGCAAAGCGCGGGCTTTAGAACATTTTTCGATTTCTAGAAATGTTACCCAAGTTGAAGGAATTTACAATCGGCTAGGGAAAAAGTAACGAGTCGGGGGTTTTCATGAAGAAAAATAAGGAATTGCGAGCCTTTTTTGGTCATCACAAAGCTGCTACAACGTGGATACACAGACTGATTAAAGATATTTGTGTTGAGCTAAAATGGAAGATGGAAGTCTTTTATTCACCAAAAGGGTTTGATTGCGATCTTGGCGGGACCATTACGAAAAAGTGTATTGATTTTGTTTGTTATGTAAACGCGGATATGCGTTACCTTAAATCAATCCCGAAATTCAAAGGTTTCCACATCGTAAGAGATCTGCGTGATAGTGCGGTCTCAGCATATTTTTCCCATCGCAACAGTCATCGAACGGTAAATTGGCCAGAATTAGTTGCGCACCGAGAAAAGCTGGGAAAATTATCGATGGATGACGGACTATTGGCCGATATGGAATTTACAAGAAAGTTATCGACCGATGGGATAGATTTATATCCTTTAGATTGTATGCGAGACTGGGACTATTCGTTGCCCAATATTATGGAAGTGAGGTATGAGGATGTATTTAAAGATCCATACAAACAGTTCATCGAAATATTTAAGTTTCTTGATATGGTGGATGAAGAGTCAGCGCGGTCAAGAAATATATTAAAATATCTATTAAAAAAGCATTTGCATCATGGAGGCATATCTAAGATTCCTTATTGGCGCTTGCTAGCATTTCTACATGATTATGATTTTTCAAGAAAAAGCGGAGGAAGAAAAAAAGGCCAAACGGACGAAAAATCACACCTGCGAAAAGGTATTGCCGGTGATTGGAGAAATTATTTTAAGGAAGTCCATAAAGAATGGTTTAAGAAAAATTACAATGATTTGTTGATTAAATTGGGGTACGAAAAATCGGAAAACTGGTAAAAGGGAGTCGGGAAGAGGTCGATGGAGAAGAAAAGTTTGAATATTGTATTGTTTTACAATAATTTGCCCAGTGGTGGTGTTTGCCGGGTTATTTGCGAGATCTGCAAGCGCCTTTTGGAAAGAGGGCACCGCTTAACCTGCTACAACCCTGAGAAGAACGCGACCGTATCATCTTTTTTAAAAAGATATGGAGCGACCGTTATATCCCATGGTGCACCATCTTATTTTAATGCGCTGGCAATACGGCCTTATTTTCTTAATCCTTGGGCTGCTGCTGGAATCTTTCTCAAAAGATCGCTGTTGTATGATCACTTATGCCGGCAACTTGCTCATCAAATCGATGCGGCCAGTTTTGATGTTGCGTGGATTGAGAAGTGTTGTTTTGTCTCATCAACTTTCTTATTAAAACATTTAAGAACAACGAAAGTTTATTATTGTCAGGAACCATGGCGTGATGCTTACGAGGGGCAGGCGCATCTTGCGGGGTACAAGCTTTGCGGGGTAACCGGTAAACTAGCAGCATGGGGTGAAAATTGTAAGTTGAATCTGAGAAGAATTATCGATCGAAAAAATGCCTGTTCGGCGGATATGATTCTTGCGAATTCTAAATATAGTCAGGGCTACATCGCAAAAGCCTATGGCGTTTCATCGGAAGTTTGTTATTTAGGTGTTGATAATGAGTTTTTTCATCCGATGAGCCTTGAAAGAAAGAACTTTATTCTTTCGGTCGGTCGAATCGAGAAGAGAAAACGCCATGACCTTTTAATCGAATCGCTTGGGCATATGCCCGAAAAAAATCGACCCCAGGCTGTTGTTGTTGCGTCGCGAGATTCTTCCGCCCGTCGCTTAGAATTGGAAGCATTAGCGAGGGAACATGGCGTGCATTTGATAATCAAGCTTGGGATATCAGATGGAGAACTTGTTCAATTGTACAACGAAGCAACTTGTGTTTTTTACGGAGCTATGCGTGAACCTTTTGGGCTTGTTGCGTTGGAGGCGATGGCATGCGGGACACCTATCATTGCGGTGAGGGAAGGCGGTTTGCAGGAAAGCGTTGTAGACGGGAAGACGGGTTTTCTAGTAAATCCTGAACCGGAAGATTGCGCAGACGCTATAAGAAAGATTTTCGCTGATCAAAATCTTCAAGGAAAATTCTCAGAAGCGGGGATAAAGCATGTCGCATCTTCATGGACTTGGGATCATGCTGCTACTCGGTTTGAAAATTATCTTTACGATGCTGTGAATGAACAAATGCAGAAAAAATCGAATAAAGGAATTAAATGTAAATGAAGCCTGGAGAAGTTGGTCTAAGTAAAAAACAGAATAGCGCGTATGTATGGCTGGGAGTCTTTGTTTTGATTCTAGCGTACATTGTGACCAAAGAAGTGTCGTTGCCGACTGGCGTGTTGGTTGGCGCGGCGATTATCGGTGGACTATTTCTGCTTTTCAAAGGTATTTCAAAGCCGGAAATTGTCACCTATGTCTTAGTGGCTTATATTCCGTTTAGTAAGATTTTGCCGGGTGATTTTGGCGGTCTTGCGGTTGCCTTTAATATGACAAATCTGTTGATGTTCTTTATCATTTTAGTTTGGTTGTCGGGTCGCTACTCAGCCGGTGAGCCCCTGTGGTGTCCGTCACCTCTCAATTTACCGATCATCCTTTTTATTATGTTGGGTGCGCTTGCGGTGATGCGCGGAATATCGTACGGCCCCGGGTATTTGTCCTATACGCTGACGGGCTTCAAGAGATGGATGACCCCGATTGTTTTATATTTCCTGGTGCTCAATACGGTCAAAGACAAAGAGAATATCCGCAATGTCGTGATTACGATGATGATTGTATGCACGATTGTGGGGCTTATGGCGACATGGGATTACATGAATATCGGTGAAGTCTCGGATCTGGAAAAGGCCCGAATCGGGGGGATTTCAGACCATTCCAATTCACTGGCCGCGTTTTTTAATTACTACATGTTTCTTCCCTTCGGATTTTTTCTGCTGAATATGCACCGCCCGCGGTATTGGCTTTTATTGATTCCATTCTTAATCTGTTTTCGCGGAATTATGGTGACATTTTCACGAGGTGGATATTTGGCTTTTGCGCTGGGGCTTTATGCCATCACTTTTTTTAGGAGCAAGATCCTCTTTGTGTTATTGCTCTTAGCAACCCTTGTTATTTATGCCAATCCTATCCTTCTACCCGCCGGCATACGGTACCGAATGGGACAAACCTATGAAAAGCATACTTATGGCGATGAGTATTCAACGGAGAATCTTGAAGCCTCTTCGAAAAATCGTGTCGAAGTATGGAAAGGTGCGCTCGAAATGATCGCGGAACATCCTTTCTTTGGGGTTGGGTATGGTTTATTTTTACCCATGATAAGATTTTACTGGTCAGGTGGGACACCCATTGATGCCCATAACACTTACCTCATTATTGGTGCCGAGATGGGGCTTCCGACACTTTTTATCTTTCTACTGATTATCGCGATGGCTATTTGGTATTCCAGAAAGCTATACCTCATTTCGAGCGATCATTTCAGCCGTGCGGTCGCTCTCGGATTTCTTGGAGGTTTGTTCGGGCTCCTCATGAGCAATATGTTCGGATCGCGTTTGGATTCACAGGAGATTTCAGGGTATTTCTGGATCCTCTGTGCCTTGATTATGCGGCTTTTGATGATTGAAAAGAAGAAGCCGTTGGAATACGCCAATACGGAAGAATCACAAAAAAACGCCCAGGTTATACACCGCCAAAAGAAGCTTGATTCGATTTGGTTTGAAGAGGATCAGAAGCCATGAAGAAACTCGGTATAATTTGCTCACAATTTCCTGAGATGCATGAGACTTTTATCATCCGGGAATTGCTGGCCCTGAAACGGGCGAGGATCGATTTTAAGATTTATTCCCTGAAATCCTGCAAAGACCCTGTGCGTCACGATTATGCCTCACCTTTGATGAGTCAGGTATCTTATGTCTCTTGGGACAGTCCGGGGACATGGATTCAGGGGGCGTGGCAATTATTGACCCATCCTGCTTTTGCTGTGAAGGCGTTTTTCTGGATTTGCCGCTCTCACCGACAGTCGGGGCTGGCACTTCTTAAGGGCTGGGTGGTATGGATGCAATCGATGGTTTTGGCTGAAAAGATGAAAAGGGACGGTATCGGGCATATTCATGCCCATTGGGCGACCTATCCGACGTCAGCAGCGTTTATTGTGTCCCGCAGGCACAATATTCCTTACAGCTTTACGGCGCATGCCTTTGACATTTTTGTGAATAATCCATCATTAAAAGAAAAGATAGGTTCGGCGGTTAAAGTGATCACCTGTACGGATTATAACAGGCGTTATCTGGCGCAGTTGTGCCCGGGTGATAAAGACAAGGTTGTACTCAATTATCATGGTGTCGATATTGCTACTTTTCAATATGTCGATGATAAAAGTCAAGAAGCAGAGTGTAATGAGAAAACGGTCAAGCCGCTTCTATTAACCGTTGGCCGGTTCTCCGAATCAAAGGGTTATCCCGTTTTGCTCCGCAGTTACAAGGGCCTAAGGGATACGGGCGTTGATTTCAGAGCGATTATTGTTGGGCAAGGCAAGCTTGAAAAGCAAGTCATGCGTTTGATTCGGGAATATGGATTGGAAAAAGTGGTCGAAGTGCGCCCAACAGTTCCCCAGACAGAGTTGCGGAAATTATACAAAAAAGCTTACGCGTTCGTTTTGCCCTGTGTGATCGCCAACGATGGTGACCGGGACGGGATTCCGAATGTCATTTTGGAGGCGATGGCCATGGGGCTTCCTGTCGTCTCGACCTCAATTTCGGGTGTGCCCGAAGCAGTCCTTCCGGGCAAGACAGGAATACTGGCGGAATCGGGAAATGCCGCGGAACTTACGGCTGTCCTCCGGCAGTTAATAGAAGACAAGGCTTTTGCGAATGATTTGGGTCAGCAAGGACGGACTTATGCATTGGAAATGTTCCCCCAAGAGCGTCATATGGATAATTTGACTCATACGATGCAATCGATCTTAAGTGCTAAGGGACAAAATCGAAGGGGTGATGGAAGCAAAAGAGCGCGCGTCTCGATTCTTTTCATTATTGACAAGTTGACGGCAGCGGGGACTCAAACCAATTTACTCGAAATCATACGGCATCTGGATCAGGACCGTTTTTTGCCTTATTTGGTTACACTTTCAAGCGGCGGCGAATTAGTCGATGAATTTAAGGCAGCCGGTGTCGTTCCTATCGAGTTGGAAGTCGGCAACGCCTATGGTCCCTCGGGCTGGAGAGCCATCGGGTTTTTGAATCGTTTTATCCGAGAAAAACGGATTGATATTGTCCAGACACATTTTTTGCAGGCGGATTTGATCGGGATTACTGCGGCGAAGTTGGGGGGTGCCAAAAAAATTATTACAACACGCCGGGACGAGGGGTTTTGGAGAAATGCGCGTCAACTCCTGCTGAACCGGTTCTTAAATCCTTTTTGCGACGAGATTTTGGTTAATTCCGAAGCCGTTCGGCGTGCTTGCCTTCGGGATGAAAAGATCGATGTCGGTAAGACACGCTCGATCTATAACGGCGTCAATGTTGCCGTGTTTAAGCCTTCACGGCCCCAAAGGGATGGGCTTCGAAAGGAATTAAATATCGATCGTGAAGATATCGTTATCGGGACCGTTGCGAATATGCGATATGCCGTCAAGGGCCATGTCTATCTTTTAGACGCCATACCGGATCTCTTAAGGGTCAACACGCGATTAAAATTTATTTTGGCGGGTGATGGACCTTTGCGGCCCGTTTTGGAAGAGCATGCGGAGAAATTGGGGATTCGCGAGAGCGTCCTTTTTCTGGGCAGCCGCCGGGACACGGTTGCGATTTATAATGCGATGGACATTTATTGTTTACCCTCAATCTCGGAGGGTTTTTCCAACACTATTTTGGAAGCCATGGCTTGTGGGAAACCTGTCGTAGCTTGTCATGTGGGAGGGAATCCCGAAATTGTAACGGATAAAATCACGGGAATCCTCGTCAACCCGAATGATTCCGATGCTCTGTCGATGGGGCTTGAAAGGCTTATTCGGGAAGTCAATACAAGGATTGTCATCGGAGAAAAATCAAGGCAAAGAGTTGTCGCCGATTTTTCATCCAAAAAGATGATTAGCGATTATGAGAGTTATTATCTGAAATTAATGGGAGAAAAGGATGCCGCTCAAGACCCCGATGCGTTGTTATGTCGGAAATCCGTGAAGAAAATTTGTCATTTGATTTGGTCCCTGGATGCCGGCGGAGCCGAAAAACAAGTCATCCGCATCGCGAAATGGCAAAGGGAAAACGGGGATTTACCGATGGCGGTCTGTTTTCAGAAGAAAGGGCTTTTATCGAACGAGTTAGAGCAAGCGGGGATACCGGTATTTGTCATTCCGAAACGGCTCGGCGTTGATCTAAGCTTTATCAAAAGGCTGGCACGGTTTCTAAAAAAAGAAGATGTCGGGATCCTTCATATGCATTTGCCGACGGCATCCTTATGGGGCCGAATAGCGGCTATTCAGGCAGGGATAAACATGACTTTTGTAAGCGAGCACAGCGATATGTCTTGTCGGCGGTTGAGGTACCGTTTGGCCAACCGGCTGCTTGGGAAATGGACAAAGCGCTATTTTGTTGTGTCGGATCATATCAGAAAATTAATGCTGAGAGCGGGTATTGACGCCGCCAAGATCGAGGTCATTCGAAATGGGATTGAACTTAATGGTGTCTGGGACAAGACGAATTATTTGGCGGTGCGTTACGAACTTGGACTTTCCGAGAAGGTGCGGATTATCGGGACTGTGGGGCGGATGGAAGAAAGAAAAGATTATATTAATTTTCTGCAGGCGGGCGTTTTAATCAAAAAGGAATATCCCGATACTCATTTTATGATGGTGGGTGACGGGCCGTTACGTCAAAAAATCGAAAATGAAGCAAAGCGTCTGGGCCTCTTTGGGAACGTTTCTTTTTTAGGGACACGGCAGGATGTTCCCAGGCTTTTGCAGGCGATGGATGTTTTTGTCTTATCGTCGCTAACGGAAGGTGTCTCGCTCGCGCTTCTTGAGGCAATGTCGGTCTCAAGGCCCTGTGTGGTCACCGATGTCGGCGGCAATCCCGAAGTCATTCAAGATCAAGAGAATGGTCTTTTAGTGCCCGTGAAAGACTCAAGGGCTTTGGCGCGGGCCGTCTTGTCTTTATTGTCGGATTCTTTGCGAACGAATCAAATCGGTTCGGCTGCCCGGCGAACCGTCGAGGAAAAGTTTACAACGCAAGCTATGATGAAGCAATATACCCGACACTACAACCGTGACTGCGCTGATGCTTTGAAAAAAGAGCCTTGCGGATGTCCGAAATGCTCATAAGAGTATTGATGAGGAGAATTATTTTGTGATGAAAAAGAGAAAGAATAATCGGATAGGAATTGTTTTTGTTCTAACGGTGCTGGCCATCGTCTGTCTTTTTGTTTTTTATGCGCACCATGTTATAAAAACAAAATATCCTTGGCTTCCGGATTATGTTATTCAGCAGTTATCCAAGGAGAAGTTTGAAGTAGATCAAGGACCTCGGCATCTTATGTTTCTCATGGTGGATCACTTTGAGCCGCATGACCAGGCAGCCATGGACCGTTGGATGGAAGATTATCCCAAAATGGCGGTCAAACACCGGGATGCCGACGGGCGATATCCTCAGCACACATGGTACTGGATGTTTTTTTATGCGGACGAGGAAGAGTCGTTTCACTATCTCCAGCAGCTTTCACAATTGGCATATGACGGTTTCGGTGAAATTGAGAAACATTTGCACCACCGCAATGACACGGAGGCCGGTTTCCTGGAAAAGATGGGTGACGGAATTTCTCTCTCTCAGAAAACCGGGGCGATGATTACCGCAGAAACACGTCCACGAACGGCATTTTCTTTTATCCACGGGTTGTGGGCGCTCGACAATTCCCGCGGCGGTAATGTTTGCGGCGTCAATAACGAAATCATATTATTGAAGCGACTAGGCTGTTACGCGGATTTTACGCATCCATCCTGGGGCCGGATGCATCCGTCGATCGTGAATAAGATTTACTATGCGATCGATGATCCGGAAAAGCCGAAATCCTATGATCGCGGCATTGAAATGCAGGTTGGCCGGGTTGGAGTCGGGGACCTTGTGATTTTCACCGGTCAAAGTTTCCTAACCTTTGAAGGTCTTAAACCGCGATACGATCATGGAGAGATTGATCCGGAACATTTACCGACGCCGGAACGAATTGACAGGTGGGTACAGCACGGGATCCATGTCAAAGGCCGCCCCGAATGGATTTTTGTAAAAGTTTTTTCGCATGGGGCCGAGCCTGAGGATCATGATGTGATGCTGGGCGAATGGCGCAACAAGCTTCATGCTTATTTGGAAGAAAAATATAATGATGGCAAACGTTATGTCCTCCATTATGTGACAGGGCGTGAGGCTTATAATATCGCGAAGGCGGCCGAAGCCGGCAAGACCGGCAATCCAACCGATTACCGCGATTTTGTTATCCCGCCTTACGTTAATCGATCTTTCATCGCATCTTCTGCGTTTGAAACCATGAGCTTTGACCCGAACGGGATTGTTGTCAAGTTTTTAATGGAAAAGGATGCCGTTGAAGAAGCCCGCATCCATTATCGGGTTACCTCGGTTCAAGGTGCCTGTGAAGTTCAGGATCGGATAGAAAAAGAGAGCGAAACAATCATTAAATTTAAGGCTGCTCAAGACAAACCGGTCTGCGGTTTTAATATCGGAGAAAAACCGAAGGCGGCTGAAACATTGTTGCAGGGGAGTATGGAATGAGCGAATATGATGATCTGAAGCAAAAATTACTCGAAGTGATGGCGATCCTCAAAAGTTTGGCTATTCGCTGGATAAAAAAAGCGGATGTAAAGCTTGCTCAGAAAATCCCCAACCCGACTCACCGGATTGTCCTTGTAACGGTCATCCTTAGTTTTTTGGTGGGGAGCCTATTCGGTTCTATGCTCTCGGGTTTGGGTCAACACGGCGGTAAGTCCTCAGGATTTTCATTGGGTTCCATATCCTTCATGAAGACATTTTTCGGGAAGAGTATCCCGGTTCCGGGAAAACAGAAAGACGGCAGTTTTGTGCTGTCGAATTTTGAGAAGGAATCGGATCTCAAAGCTTGGAGGTTGATGTCGGCACAAGTTGAACTTTCTGACCGGAATACCGTGGAAGGCAAGCAATCTGCGCACGTGGTCCTGATGGGCGGTGAAGAGATGAGTTCGATCCAGATGGACGATTATTTTGAAAGCCGCGGTGCCCAATCCGATTGGTCGGATTTTGGTTTGCTCCAGTTTTACATTTTTAATCCGCGAAAAGAATCGGACCGCTTAATTCTTCAGGTGAAAGATCGAAATGGGAGTCGTTACAAACAGGATATTTTTATTCCCGGAGACAAAGGGCAGACTTTTAATATTCCGATCGATAAGATTGGGGGCCGGATTAATGTCAGGAAAATCGAGCAATTCAATTTATTTCGGTGGAAACCGAAGACCGACCGGGAATACTACCTGGATGATATTCGTTTAATCCCCAAAAGTTCGCGAAACAAAGCAGAAAAAGAGAAGATTGACATCAAGCCGAGTAAAGAACGTCCGGTCAATATGACGGATTATGGTTTTGTTATGAAGAAACCGGCTTGGGTCGTTGATTACGTCCACGATGTCGGCGTTGCCGTAAGGATTCCCTTTATCCTTAAGAATGAAACGCGATCCGTTTGCCGCAATTGTGCCGCAGGCGGCGGAATTCCGCTCCCGATGGGCGAAGTGAAGGATCAGAACCATTTCCGGCTTAAAAATGCAGCCAGTGAACTGCTTCCTTTTCAAACACGGGTTTTGTCCAAATGGCCGGACGGCTCCATTAAATGGCTTGGCTTACATTTTCTTACGGACTTGAATCCGGGCCAAGGCAGCGGGTATTTCCTCGAATACGGTGACGGCATTCAAAATCCGGGCGGGCAGGGAATCCAAGTCGATGACGGCAAGAAGAGCTTGGTCATCAAGACGGGACCCATGGAAGCTGAGATTGATAAAGATAAGTTTTATCTTTTCAAGAAAATAACGGTTGATCTTAATAAGGACGGTCAGTTTTCTGAGAATGAAGTAATGATCCAAGATGCGCCTCTTGTCCTTGGTTTTGACGGTGAAGAATACCGTGCGGACCTGGATGATAATTCATACGAAATCAAAATCGAAGAGAAAGGTGGCGAGAGGATTGTTATTCGGGCCAAGGGCTGGTTTCAATCAGAAAAGGGAAAGCGCTTTTGCCAGGTGATTCTAAGGTATTATTTTTATCAAGGTCAAAGTTCGATTAAAGTCAGCCATACCTTGATTTATACGGGATTTCCCGAGAATCGGTATTATGACATCTACAAAGGTTTAAAACTCCCCAAGAATGAACCGATCGATTCGTTCGGATTAAGCTTGCCGTTAAGGATGGACCGCGATCAACCCCGCAAAATGCTCATTGGATTTGAAAGAGATGGATGGCAGGAGCTGCCAACAAACGAGAATATCAAGATTTGGCAATTGGAGTGGGAGAAAGCTGTTATTGACCGTAATGGGTCTATGCTTGAAAGCAGTGACTTTCCCACGGGATGGATGGATATCTCAAGCTCGCGAGGGGGTGTTGCAGTTTCCCTGAGGGATTTTCGGGAAAATTTCCCGAAGGGTTTCCGTTTTGATCCCAAAGAAAATGTGCTTCATCTTGATTTGTGGCCCAAAGAGGCCAATGTGCTGGATCTTGCAACAACCAGTAATGCGTTTGGTCCTGAAGCGGTTGCGCGTGGGAGTGCCTTTGGTTTGGGGAAAACGCATGAAATGCTTTTTTATTTTCACGGAGGCGATTCAGTTGCCTCCTATGCCTTTGATGTCGCAGGGGCATTTCAGGAGCCCCTGGTGATTCGCTCCAACCCGTTTTGGATCCACGCCACGGGTGCTTTGGGCCGTTTGTATCCGATTGATCAACGCTATGCTTCTGAAGAGGATATGCTGGAAAGGCTATTCGACTGGGCAGAGCGTCAGCCGAAGGATTTCAAATGGTATGGAATGTTGAATTTTGGCGATACGCTGACATGGTGGCGAAAGCAAGATGACAACCAGTGGTACGAAACCCCAGGCTGGCATCCCGTGGGACGATGGGGATGGTATAACTGTGAAGCGGTCGGCACTCACACAGGCCCTTTGCTTCAATTCGCGAGGACAGGAAAATGGAAATATTTTGAGTTTGGAGGAAACCTGGCGCGCCATTTAATGGATGTGGATACCGTCCATTACAATACGATAGCCAACGATCCGCGCCTTAAGAATGTGATCGATGACGAAGTTTCCCAGGTCGGTTCGATGCACCGCCATAACGGTGATCACTGGGGCGGTAGAAATGAGGAAGCTACTCACACCAATGTTGTTGGAATTCTTTTGTATGCCTATTTAACGGGTGATGAACGCGCGTTTGATGTTGCAAAAGAGATCGGCGGATTTTATCTCGCCGAACCTTTTACCTATACGCAACATCCGGATATTGCACCGCATCGTGCAATGGCGAATGCTTTGTGGGGCGATGTCCTCCTTTATGAATTGATCGGGGATGAAAGATACAAGAAGGCTGCGGATAAAATTATTGAAATCTATTTGCAGGGCCAGCAGTCGGATGGAAGCTTTCTTGAAACATACAATCCGCTGAATAACAGCTGGAGTGGTAAAAAACATTGGATGTTTATGCACAGTTATGCGGTGGGCGCGTTTATCAGTTACCATGAGTTAACGCAAGATAATGATGTCAAAGAAATGTTCTTGAAGCTGATGAGGTTTCTGAAGGCTGATCCCAGCAGCATTCATGGTGCAGCCTATGCTTATTTCATTAGCGGCGATCCTGCTTTTCTCGGTTTTGCTGAGAAGGGAATGAATGAACTGATGCGAAACAGTCAACGCTCAAGTGACGGACTTTATGACGGGTTGATTTATAAAAAGCCCATTTATCACCGGCCCGCGACATTTCTTTATACAGCACCTTACACCATCGAAGCCCTTGAGGCAGGAATGAAAACGGAGCAGTGACAGGTAACATGTGCAACTGGGCAGTTAAATTCCGAAATTCGAAGCACGAAATCCGAAGGAATATCGAAATTCGAAATAAATAAGAAAACGCCAATTTGTTATAACGGAAGACAAAAAACAAAGAAATGCGATTTAATGGAAGTGATGAATATTTTCGCTTCTATTGTACGAAAGTCCATTTGAAGGAACAGAGTGAGTATTGTTTTAAGGATTATTTATTTCATTTGAATTTCGATATTCGAATTTGTTTCGGATTTCGAGCTTCGAATTTCGGAATTTTTAATCTTAGTTCTTAGTCCTGGGTGTAAAACAATGACGAAATTCGGTTTGCTGAAACTCGGTTTTTTGACCTTTGCCTTTATTGGAGGGATCCTAATGGCACGGAACCTTCTGGTCAGAAGGAAGTGGTCTTTTGTCACGAAGCTCTTTGCTGTTGGAATTATCATGGGCACGATCTTTTTCGTGGATATTTATATCATTGAACCGAATTGGATTGATGTTCATAAGGTTAAAGTTGAAGATGCGCGTTTGCATCAAATCTTGGGAAACACAAAACTTGTGCATATTACGGATATTCATCTGAATAGCGGCCTGGGATTTCGTGAAGAACAGTTGATCAAGAAGGTCAATCGACTGAAGCCTGATTTGATCTTTATGACGGGCGATTTTATTGACAATTTGACACAGGTGGATGATGCACGCGAATTAATCAGTCAGCTTAAAGCATCCGTCGGGATTTATGGCGTGCCGGGAAATACCGATCATCTCGTCATGGACGGTAAATCGTTAGCTCGTGAGCTCAAGTCCTCCGGAATCGATATCCTTGTCAATGAAAGCCGAAGAATCAGGCTTCCGAACGGGAATATCCTCTGGATTGCCGGGGTGGATGATCCAAAATACCGGTATGCGCGGATTGATAAGACCATGATGGGCGTCCCCGAAGATGTTCCGGTGATCATGCTGGCCCATGCGCCATCTGCCTTTCAAGCGGCAGCCGAGAGTGACGTTAATCTTCTTTTGGTCGGTGATACGCATGGCGGACAGGTGGGGATCCCTTTTTTGGTGCAATTATCGGATTACGCCAACCGGACGCCGTATGTTAGCGGATTGTTTGAAATGAGCGACACCCAAATGTATGTCAACCGCGGTATCGGGATGAAGACCTTGCCGATCCGGTTTTTGTGCCGGCCGGAAATTTCGGTTATTGAAGTGACAAGTGACATGTGAAGTGGGCGTGTTAAAAATTCGAAATTCGAAGCACGAAATCCGAAACAATATCGAAATTCGAAATAAGAAAGAAAAAACAAAATCAGTATGGCAGAGGATAAAAAAGCAAAGAAATACGATTTAGAGGAACGGACTTATAAGTTTGCTGTACGAGTTCGCAATCTATTATCGAAGGCGAACAAGCCCTGGATTGTGCAAGATGATATGCGACAGTTGTTGAGGGCCTCCGGCTCTGTTGGGGCAAACTATATCGAAGCCAACGAGTCGCTAGGAAAAAAGGATTTTACCATGCGCATCAAGATCTGCCGGAAAGAGGCAAAAGAGAGCCGATATTGGTTGCGGCTCATAGAAACCGCTTGCGGGCCGTCAGATTTAGAGAAAGACATTCGCTCTTTAATTCAGGAAGCGACGGAATTAATGAACATCTTTGGTTCTATTCTCCGAAAGTCAATATGAGCAAACGCGAAAGCGAGATTTATTCTTTATTTGAATTTCGATATTCGAGTTTGTTTCGTGCTTCGGATTTCGGGATTCGGATTTTATAAACTTTTTCTAGTATCGAAAATAAAAAATTATGAATTAGGAATTAAAAATTATGTCCAATCAATTGCCGATCCTGAATTATCACGGTATTGAATCGCATCCGGAGGAGTATCCCTGGCTGGAGGAAGAACGTCCGTATGTCGTCAAAAAAAATGATTTCAAACAGCAGATGGAAACCGCTGTTCTAAAAGGGTTTACGACGATCGATCTGGATGGCCTCGCGGCTTGGCTCCAAACGGGTTTCGGACCCGAACAACCGTTCATGATTACTTTCGATGACGGGCACATTAGCCATCTTGAGTATGCCCTGATTTCTTTGAAAAAAAGAAATTTTAACGCGATCTTTTTTGTGACGCCGACTTTGGTCGGTCAGCCTTACTTCATGACATGGGACGATCTTAAATTTCTTATCGATGAAGGGTTTGAAATCGGTGCGCATGGGTATCACCATCGTCCGATGATCGGACTTAAAAGCGATGAAATCCGGATGGAGTTTGAGAAATCCAAAGAGGTGTTGGAAAAAGAACTCGAAGTTCCCATTCGGGCTTTTTCGGTCCCTCGTGGATTTTATAGGCCGTCATTCAAAGCAATTGCAAGGCAGGCAGGATATGAATTCGTTTTCACCTCGCAATTCGATGTGAATAAGCAAAAACATGACCCGTTCTCTTTAAAAAGGATGGTTGTGAGGCAGGACACCGATTTGAAGAAGTTTCAAAAATTATTAACGGGAGATTTGAGCGCCGCAAGACCGATTGAAGCGGCTAAAGAGATGGCGCGTCGGGTCCTTAAGCCGGCGATCTATGATCGATTAGCGGACATAAAGAACCGGTTTGGACAGAAAAGGACTAAGAACTAAGGATACAGAACGTAAGGAATTTTAGATTTTGGAGTGCGGATTTTGGATTAAACAAAAACATGAAGTAGGAAGTAGGATGTGCGAGGTAAGAAGAGCAGAGCAGGAAGTAGAAAAGATTTTGGATTTTAGAGTGCAGATTTTGGATTAAACAAAAACATGAAGTAGGAAGTAGGATGTACGAGG
>JAFGHI010000024.1 GCA_016930235.1 Candidatus Omnitrophota bacterium | reverse complement strand
TATTGACCTCCGACAGCCTGGAATCCGGACCGATATCCTCGATAAAGACAAAGTCCCCCCAAGTCACATCGAGCGTAAGGGCATCCGAACCCGAAAACACAAAGGCAATCGATTTGATGGCCGTCATATCGACATCGAAGAAATCACTCATCTGGACGCGGTAAAATTGTCTGATGCTTGCGATGTCAGTTAAAAGAACTGTCGATTTCACATCATGAATATCCGTAACCTCAAGAATGACATCACCGACATTACTGCCGTTTAGACCCAAAACAATGCCGCCCGGGAATTCCTCCTCCAAGTTGATGGTTTCAATATTCGTTTCTGTTGTCGGATCATCATAAAGAATAAAAGTACCGCCGTAAGATTCATCATCGTACCCGTTATACGTCAAGCGGGCCTGAAGCCGGTCCAGGATCGTAACACTCGCTGTCGAAGTATCATCTTTTGCAAAAGCAGTCGGGGAAGGCCGCGAACCATTGCTTAAAGTAGGCAAAGGCGTCACGTCATTCAATGACAGGTCCCCATCGGGTCTTATCACGGTCGTGTAAGCTAACCCCTGGGTATTAACCTCAATGGTCCCATAAGCTGTCGCACTACCGGCCAGGACGTTATCAATCACAAGGGCAATCACCTCAATCTTGGTAATATCAAATGCGGGATGGCCGGCACGAATCAGATTCTCGGCACTCGCCAAATAATTCTGATTATCGCTGGTCAAACCTTCAACGCCCAACACTGCCGTATAGCCGTTCACATCCTTAAATTCCAAACGAAGATTTTCCGTTCCCGTGGCGCTTAATCCCAGGACGATTCCCGAAGAAGCATCTAAGTTTTCTGCGGTAAAAAGCAGAAGCGCGCCGCCATACAAACGACCTCCCAGAGCCCGGCCGTTACGGAGATCAAAATCCATCGTAAAATGATCGGGTCCGTCCAAACTGAAATCCGTAATTGTATTCAGCGTTGTTACACAAGGGCTTTGATTGATAACACTGCACGGTTCCATGACGCCAACGGACGGACGTTCATTAGAAAAATCCGTGACCGGCGCTTGGGTTACTTCAGTCTTCGGTTCAATCGCAAAATTTCCCCAGTCGACATTTAAGGTAGCCGGATTAGCCCCTTCAAAAACGAAACTCATAAAAACAATGTGAGTCATATCGGCAACATCAAAATGGTCAGCATTAATCTGCCACCGTTTTCCGTAATTGGTGATATCGACCAAATTGACTTTTTCAGTCACACCCTGATTGTCCGTCACCTCAAAAATTATTTCTGTAGCATTAGGACTATCCAGTTGAAAGACAAGCCCCGTCGGAAATGCTTCGGTAAAATCAAAAGATTCAGCCGGAAAACTTTGGGTCTCGGGATTGTCATAACTGATATAAACACCGCCGAAAGACCCGGTCGTTGCCCCATCATATTCAATGTGGGTAAAAGTTTCCGATGTCTGATCCACGACAACCGTCGTGGCAGCATTGCCATCATTAAAAGCCAGGATTTCGGGTCTTTCTCCGGAACTTGTCAAGGGGACCTTGGTAATCGCTGAGGCCGGTAAATTGGCTGAGGAAATATCAGGTGTAAACTCAAAACTACCCCAATCCAGATTGATCACCTGATCACCGAGACCTTCAAACACCAGCGTCATCACACTAATGCGTGTCGGGTCCAAGAGATCGAAATCATCCGCCGAGATCAACCAACGCTGCCCGATATTTGTAATGCCGGACAGATAAACGCGGTCATACTTGCCGGTCGCATCGGTCATCTCAAAAATAACCTGATTGACATGACCTGTGTTAGGACTATCAAGCTGAAGAATAAGCCCTTCGGGAAACGCTTCTGTAAAATTAAAATATTCCGCACTCCCTGTCGTATTCGGATTATCATAATTAAGGTAAGCAGCACCAAAAGAAGCTTCGTTGTTGCCATGATAAGAAAGCCGCGCGAAGGTCGACGAAAAAAGTTCAACATCCATCGTTCCCTGAACCACAAAACTGTTTAAGACAGGCTGCGTTCCATCGCTGGTAAGCGGTGCTGGTGAAATCGATGAGGCCGGTAATCCCGAAGGTGTCAGTGTCGGATCAAAATTCAATCCGCCGGTTTCGACATCCAAATACCCAATGGGCCGTCCTTGAACCATATTATGGTCGATCACAAAATTGATCTGTTTGATCTTTGAAAAATCCACGGTCGGATTCTGTGCCCGAAGATTCGCAAGGTTCAGCTTGATTTCCTGAAGCGTCGTACCCAAACCGCTAATGTTGACCGCGGCAACGCAAGTGCCTTCAACACAAGGCTGTGCACCTACCTGCTGAGTACTGACAAACTCGATTTTGACACAAGTGGTATTTACACAGAAATTATTGGTAGCAAGATTAAAAATGATGTCCGAAAAAACGTTTAGATCAACCGTCGTCGAAGGAAGTCCTGTCCCCTCATTTTTATTAAAATTAATGATCGCACCGCCAAAGCTTCCAACACTGGTCATATCATAATTCATCCTAAAGTAATCGGGCGCTGTCTGATTGACGGTCACAGTCGCCGATGGCGTCTGGGTCGCAAAAGGAGCAACAAAAGGTGAATTGGGCAAAATAGTCGTATTATCCGCAGACCGGAAAAGGACAGCCTCTTCCTGATTTTCATTATAGGCATCAATCTCGGCAATAAAGGTGTTCAGGATATCGCGGGTCGCTTTGGTTGAACCATCGAGATTCTGAAGGTCCCTGATCCGCTCAATTAACGTTTCGTAGGCTTGCGCTTCACCCTTCACACCCTCCCGGTTATAAGCATAGACACCCGCTTCCGAGATCAAGTATTCATCGCCTTCACCGGCGGCAAGAATATCGCTCAGACTCGGTTCTTCACGATGTCCGAACGGATGAGTATGCGCTACAAGTTCGGCTTCGCTCAGTAATTCTTTGACAATCGGGTTAACCCGAATCTCACCTTCCGTACCGCTTGTAAAGATGACAATCTTTCCTTCAATCACAGCTAAACCGACTTCGATCTCTTTCTTCATTAAATCTGCTAAATCATCTTTGCTTAATTCCTCAACGATCACAGCCGCCGCATAATCGGGGGTCAAATAGGCTTGCGCCTCGTCATAGGAATATTCAGGCAAATCACGGGGAACATCAACGATCTCCGTTTCCTCCGCAACTTCGGTAGAAGCCAAGGGGCTATCGTTGATCATTAAAAAAGCCGTAGAATCTTCGACAGGGGTCTCTTCGGTTGATTTTGCTGCCTTATCCTGAACATCAATTTCAGCCTGAATAGGCACACTCCTCCCTTCGAGCTCTTCTGAGGATATGGCGTAACTGAAAGGTATGGATTGATTTAAGATAAATAAGATAGAAACGACGACTGAAATGATTTTTTTGAATCGGAGCGGATAAGCTTTTTCCTGAATGCTTGTGTACTTCACGGTTAAGTACCCCCTTGGTTTATATTCTTTTTAATCTCCCTACTTCAAAATCTACCGAAGTTGATAAAGTATACCACTCGTATAGAAATTTGTCAAGAGCTATAACATGTTTATTATCAATGGGATACATCATTTTTTTATATCTAACTAAGGAGTTTATACAAATGTTTAGTATGATTTGATGTTTATGTTCCCTATATGAACAGTCGACCATTGAAAAATCAAATAACCCTGAGGAATATTGGAAGTGCCCGGGGCCAGACTTGAACTGGCACAGGAATTTAACTTCCCGACGGATTTTAAGTCCGTTGCGTCTGCCGATTCCGCCACCCGGGCATGTCAATTTTAGATTTCGGATTTTAGATTTTGGACGGCCGCGTTCAACCCAAGGGCCCACAGGCTATCAATCCAAAATCAGCAATCTAAAATCCAAAATGGGTAATCAGGCGCGGGGCGGAATCGAACCGCCGTATACAGGTTTTGCAGACCCGTGCATTACCACTTTGCTACCGCGCCATCGTTGAAGCAACATAGGGGCACGGCGTTCCGTGCCCCTACGCTATTTTCGATCACAATCAGACGTTATGAATTACCGCAAATAAAGCAACTCTTCCCCGGTGTTGGGGTCATACTTATAACGATCAGGAAAGGTCTGCCCCGTACGAGGATTATATTTTGTGTGAAGCTCCTGTGTTTGAGCCACTGGCTGTTGAATGGTCTGCTGCGTGACCGGTTGAGGTGCATATTGCGTTTGATACTGCTGCTGCATCATTTCCTGACGCATTTCCCGCTTCACTTGTTCTTTTTGACGGCGTTGGGATTCACCGATAAGAGCCCCTGTCAAGGCACCCGCACCCGCACCAATCGCGGTTCCGGCACCCGCATGCCCTGTCTGGTTCCCCACGATTGCGCCAAGCCCGGCACCCAATCCGCCTCCAAGAAGCGCACCCGTCTCACGTTCCGTAAGACCACCCGTCTCCGTGGCACATCCTGCTAAAAGAACACAACCCGCTAAAATTACAGCCAATCCTTTAAAGCTACGATTCATTGCATGCCTCCTCTATCGATTTTAGAATTGCATTTCCCTTAAGTCCTAATCCCTAGGACGATAAAGGCTATATTATATTCAAATAGGCCCCATCACTCACCTATTTTTTGATGCTATCTCCTCCATCCAATGAAGCAACTTCCTGGCAATCACACCCTTGCTTTTCTGACGCAGCGACCTTTGTCCGCCCCTGGCATCCAGGAAAGCAACCGTCAGCTTCCTTTTTCCAAAAGGGATATGGTTCGGCTGATAATAATTCGCGACAATGCCGTCCAGGCGCTTACGCCGGATCTTTTGTTGGGCATTGGCGAGCCAGGCTTCCGTCTCCAAACTAAACCCGATAACAACCTGTGAAGCCTTTTTCCTTTTAGCCAATCCCGAAATAATATCAGGTGTGCGTTTTAAGTGAAGCTGATGTGTCCTCGTCCGGCGGATTTTATGATCGTAGAAATGAGCCGCCGTAAAATCGCAAACAGCCGCCGACATCACCAAAATATCATGCCGGGGGAAATACCTCTGGCAGGCCTTTTGAAGGTCCCGGGCACTTGTGACGGGAACAACAGAAATGCCTTTAGGGGGTTTCAACGCGACAGGTCCGCTGATTAACGTGACTTGGTAACCTCTTTTTTGGGCTGCCCGGGCAATGGCATACCCCATCTCTCCGGTCGAACGGTTGGAAAGAAACCGGACCGGATCCAGCATTTCACGTGTAGGACCCGCTGTCACGAGGATCCTTTTGATGGATTTTGTCCCTGATGATTTCGAATGCATTAGCAGCGCTTGGAGCGTTTCTTGGAAGCCACAACGTGAATAACTTGTTCTAAAATGGAGGCTGGATCTTCGATATGCCCGGTCCCCTCTTTACCGCAAACGAGAGGTCCCTCAACAGGGCCCACAAACCTGTAGCCAATCCCCTTCAACCTCTCGATATTGGCCCGAGTTAAAGGATGGGCATACATCTGATCATTCATGGCAGGCGCCAAAGCCACGGGTTTACGGGTTGCCAGGATGATGCATGTCGCCAAATCATCGGCCATCCCTGCGGCCAGCCGTGCAATAAAATTGGCAGATGCCGGTGCAACCAGGATCAAATCGGCCTCTTCGGCCAAGGAGGTATGGATCACCCCATAGGGGAAATCGGTCTTAAAAAAATCATGAAAAACCGGTTCCCCGCTTCTGGCCCTTAAGACAAGCGGGGTCACGAATTGTTTGGCGGCCTCGGTCATGACGCAAAGAACCCGCGCCCCTTCCTCACGGAGTAATTTCACAAGATCACAAGCCTTATAGGCCGCAATCGACCCCGTGACCACCAAAACAATGGTCTTACGATGAAGCCTTTTTGCCTTTTGTTTTTTCTTCAACATAATTGACTTTCCCGTCTGCGACTTCTTCCAAAGCAATCGTCGCAACCTTTTTGGAGTCCGTCTTCACAAGAGGCTGGGCCCCTTGAGCAAGCTGATTCGCACGGACTGCGGCCGTCAAAACTGTTCTGAAAAGACTGGGCTCAGATTGATGCTTAAGTAATTTTTCAATTGGAACGTATGGCATTCTCTTTTTTTCTCCTCTCTTTTCGAAACTTTTCGATGCAAGATTCCATTTCCAGAACCGTTTCTTCCAGGGTCTGGTTAATCACCGTAAAATCATAATCCCCCGCCGCCTTGATTTCTTCCTGAGCAATCTGGAGCCGTCTTTCAATCTCCTCGGGCTTATCGGTCTTTCGGTTCTCGAGTCTTTCCCGTAACACCTTTAAGGACGGCGGAAGGATAAAAATACTGACGAAAGGGATATCCTTTCCGGTCTTCCCGCGTACAATTTGAGCCCCCTGAACATCAATCGCCAGGATAACATTCTTGCCCTCTTTCAAACGCTCTAGCACAAATCCTTTAGGGGTCCCATAAAGCTGGTCAAAGACCTTGGCCGATTCCAGAAGCGCCCCCTTTTTTTCAAGCTCCTGAAAGGCCTCCGGGGAAAAAAACAAATAATCAACGCCATGTTTCTCCCCAGTCCTCGGTAAACGCGTTGTGGCGGAAATCGAACGCACCCAGTCCGGATGCCGCTTCAGTAAGCGTTCCACGATCGTCGTTTTCCCGCCCCCTGAAGGCGACGACACAATAATCAAAAACGCCTCTTGTTCCCGACTCGGATCACTCAATGTTTTGAACCTGTTCGCGAATTTTTTCGAGTTCGCCCTTGATCGAAACAACCGCCGTCGAGACCTCAAAAAGCTGGGCCTTGGAAGTCATCGTATTGACTTCACGGTTGATTTCCTGACAGAGGAAATCAAGTTCCCGTCCGGCCTCGCCGTCACTAGAAAGCCTTTTCTGGAAAAGCTCCAGGTGGCTCTTGGCCCGGACAACTTCTTCGGTGATATCGCTTCTCTCCGCCAAGAAAGCTATCTCCCGATGGAGCCTCTCCTCATCCCTTTCATACTGGGCTAAGAGCTGTTCCAGCCGGGCTGTCAGCTTCTTGTAAATCTTGTCCGCTTGACCGGCCGCCTCTTTTTCGATCCGATTTACGGCTTTACGGATCTTTTCAAGACGCTTCCTGATATCCTGACTCAGTTTTTGCCCTTCGACCATCTTGGCCCGAACCGCCTGATCAATAACCTTCTTTAAAACACTTTTGAGTTTCGGCCAGATCTTTTCAATTTCCTCCGAGGCCGGCTCCACCGCAAAAATCCCAGGCAGTTTGATTAAATCCCCTATCGTAACATCGCCCTCAACCTTGAACTTCTTCTTAAGCGCCTTGACACCCCTCAGATAAACCTGCAGGGTCTCTTCATTTAAGATAACGTTCTTGTCCCGTCCGTTGCCTGTTTCGTGACTGACCGCCACCATCACCTTGCCTCTATGAATCTCTTGCTGGACAAAATCGCGGATACGTCCCTCGAGCGGGATCAAATGCTGCGGTAATCTGGTGGAAAACTCAAAATACCGGTGATTCACCGACCGGATCTCGACAACCCAAGCCCCACCCCGGAACGGGGCTGTCACACGCGCAAAGGCCGTCATGCTTCGAATCATCTCTGGAATTCCTCTAACTTCCTGTGTGATCGCACGTCAGTCAAACTCTTGGGGATTTTAAGAATGTTGAAAAGTAAAGGATTATAAGGGGTTACGATTCCCGTGTCAAGCCGATCCACCCAATTGTCCATGTACGTGGACAATTAGCCGAATTAAGCCATAATCCGTACGCGTAGCTGGGCCTTTAAGGACTCGACAAAGCGTTCCATCGAATGAATCTCAAAAAAAGCGCGCCCGCTAACGATACGCGAAAAGACCTCAATGGGGTTATCCTTCAAGAGATGGGCTTGCAAGAGAGCCTGGAATTGTTCACCGGAGCGGAGCTTCAAGCCCCGCGTGAAGGTGGCAGTCTCAATCAGCTTCTCCACAAGGAAGGGAACCGCGGGGCTGTGCTTACTAACGTCTCTCAACACAAAGTTGAGATCACTTTGGAGTCCCACAAGGGCCTCCGCAAATAAGGTCCCGATTCCCTCCTGGCCGGTCACCTGCTGGTTGACGGCTTGTAGAAGAGTCATGCTTGAAGGAGTCTCGACCACCTTCACATACTGGGAAATATTCTGTGCAAAATTCCTGGCCAACTGACGTTCACCGCTTGAAGTAATTCCATTATCACGATTGGTCAAAAGCGCCTGCATCTGGCGTAAAATATCGGCTTCCCCACCGACGACTGTCAGTAAAGGTTTAAAAGGCGCGCCGGTAGCCTGCTGGATTGTCTCCAGGATCCTGAAAAGATTCAAGAGATCCGAAGCCTTCAGCTGGCTTAAGAGTTGATGGTAATCGACCACCATCGAACCCAAGGCCTCGGGCGAGACCTGGCTGAAGCGCGCGGCAATCTCGGCGAGATATTGTTCCGTCACATCCACCACCACTTCGGATTCCGTCCCCTCAAGGATCTGGAAGATGTCCGCCACTTCCGTCGGGACACCCACAGGACGCCCTGTCAATACACTGACCAAAGCCTGGAGAATATCCTGGGCAGCGGCCTCATCATATTTTTCCAACACGCCCATCTGGATAAAAAGCGGAATGATATTCTGGCGAATCTCCTGCAATAAAAACTGTTGATAATCTTCGAATGTGTCCCCGCCCCGGACATCCAACCCAAATACTTTAATGGAAAAAGGAATGAGTGTTTCAGGGATCCCCGCCACTTTAACACTACGAAGCTCAGCCCTTTCAGTTGTCTCAGCCGCAGTTTCAACCGGACCGACACTGCCGCGGCGGCCCTGAGGTATTTCCTCTTTAGGCTGTGTTCTTTCGAGGATATCGAACGCTCCAGGCACTTCTGCGTTCTGGGCAGCACCGACATGCCCTTCCCCTCTTCCCTTCACACGCAGCTCTGCGCGGCCGGGAACGTTGTACTGATAATTTTGATTAAGAATAGCGGTCCGAATTTCCCTCATAAGAAAATCCTCCCAGCTTCCGCTTGCCATATCAATCACTGAAACCTTGGAATTCCCCGTCCCCTGAAAAGATAATTGTGTCGGGCTGAGCGCTTCGACTTTATGACCAATCCCACGAATAGTTAACGCATCAGCCACCTCGTTCATGTTTCCAGCCGTAAATCCGTCCTTACCTTCAATGACAATCGTGATCCCGGCAGTCTTATCATAAGTAACCTGAACGTCCGGCAATTGCACACGCCCTTCACGCAATTCCGCGCGGGCAAGGAATTGTTCATTGTGCCGTTCATCTTCCTCCGTCACTTCCCGATCGTACACCCATGCCGGGTTTTCAAACGCACGTAAAACAGCCAAAGCTAAGTGAGTACGTGTTACATGGCCCTGCATACCTTTCCAGTTATCTATCCAAAGGCTATGGTATTGAGACCTTAAATGTTTCGGTATTTCAATCCCGAGTTTTCGCAATAGTTTCATAATCGCAAAATGATCTTTTTCCCAAGCGAAAGGCGTCGTATTCAATGCTGACTTTTTTAAGACCTCTTGGATCCATTCCTGAGGAATTGCCCGAATCTGAGCAATCATCTCTTCCTCAGCTAATTTCTCGCGGATAAAGAGCATGATAGGGCTCAAGTACACCTCTGGCCCAGTCTCAAGCCTCACCCTTTCACCGCCGCTCCAATCAAGCAGGCTCGTGGGAATGTCAATGGCTGGCCGCAAAACCTCTAAAACACTCATTAAACGGTAAGTATCAAAACCATAACGAGGATTTGTCGCAAGGTTCTTTACCATTTCGAATCTATTCGATGGAGAATGTAAAATATCATGCCACATCTGATCCCGCCAGACATCGTCCATAGTCATCCGCAATTCCGAGCGGGCGAGGACGCTTTCAACGGCATCCCGTGCTTGAGTGAGTTGAACCGCATATTCTTTAGTACGCGGATAAAGATCCGCCTTTTTGATCGCAAGCTCCAACAATAATTGCGCAGCTGTCACGAGGGATACGTAGACTTCGTCTCGATCTAAATTCTCATAAGCTCTCAAAAGCATTCGATCGATCTGCGCTTCATCATTTGAGCTTATAGCAAGACGGACTTCTCGGATCATTTTGCGAGCATCACTCAATTGAGCACCATCGATTTGTTGCACACCCTCATACAGTCGAGCACGTGTCATTTCGACCGCATGTGATGACCGCAATTCCGAGCGGGAGCTCATCACGCTATCCAATTGCTCAAGAGCTTGTGATATCTGATCAACATATGGCCCGAGCTCCTTATGTTGGGTAGCACTATTTACTGCGGTGTTCAACAATGTCTTTGCCGCTGTCGCGAGAGATGCCTCGACGGTGTCACCGCTTAGATTCTCGAGTGCTGTCTGAAGGCCAGGGGCCCAATCGCGTAACTGTTCCGGCATCGATTTGTTCACGGGCCCTATGGCTTCGAGAACCTCTTGAATCAAACCGCGTACCCCATCAAACTTAGTTCCCTCAAGGAAGCGTACTATGGGAATATTTTCTACTCCTTGGATTAATTGATTCAATATTTCCATTCGCCTCGTCTTGTTGCTTGAAGCAGAAAATCTCTCTTCCACATGCTCCAAAGCGTTCCGCAAATGACTTAGAACTTCGGTTTTTTCTTGATGAGTCCAAACGAGTGGCGTTCTTCCGATAACGTTTAACAAAATTCCGAGGGCTGGACCCACTTGGTTATCAAAATAACGAAGATGTTGATGATCGAATACCAAAGCCTGTTTAAAAATTGGCGAAGCCTCATCAAATTGCGCCTTAAGAGCATTCAGCTTTTGAATCACCTCCCGCTCATCGGGCTGTACTTGGGCCCTCAACTCAGAACGGGCCTTTTTAATATCTTCCATCACCTCGATAGCTTGTTTCAGATGTGGTATTGCCTCGTCAAAGTTCGGAAGGCCTGTGCATAACTCATCAATCAACAAAGCACGAATTTCTCCAATCGCTGTATCCAAAAAATGATAGCCATGCAAATCTGTATCGCTACTCAAATAACGCTGAATTTCCTTAAAATGCCGATCAAGGGTAGAAAATTCTTCGTGCCTACCGGAACGCTCGTTCGGAGCAGGAAAAACTTCTCGAGCTAACCTAAGAGCCTTCCAGACGTCTCCGTGACGACGTCCGGCCTCAAACTTTGCATACCGTTTTGCTAATCTTTCACCGGTTGGAGCTTTAAAAATTTCTATTCGATTAAACTCCGCTGCGATTTCTTCAAAAGACTTGGGTGGCTTTCCCTCCATGGCACGCAAAATCGTCTCAAGTGCAACCTGTAGGTCAGTACTCGACAGTCCTCCCTGGAATCGGGTATGCTCACGCGTTAAACTTATAACGCCTATCACCTTAATAGCTTTAAAAGCAGGCTCAAGATACCATTTCGTGATATTTGTTAATAATTCCTTCATGGAACTAAAATCACCCTCCATGGGGATCTCTGTCTCAGCAAGTCGTCCCCTTGACGCCTCAAGAAACGTACTAGCATCTTGCATTGGTTCTCTCAGACGATCACCCGTAACCGTAGTTATTAAAATCCGGAGTAAATCCGTCAGGATGGCAGAAGCGAAAACGGCACTTATTTGAATCGCCGCCAGCAATCTCACATCCAGTTCTTCATTATTGAAACTACCCAGCTCATTTCGAGCGTCAATCAGAGGGACGGTTACATCTTGGAAGAAATTATTCAGGGTCGTGTTAAGGCCCAAAACAACACTCTCGGGTCGATGAGTATAGTGGACATCCGGTTGAGTTCCATAAAAGCTTACGGCATCCGAAGCATCTTCGATCTTTTCGCCTAATTTTTCAAGCGCTTCGATTTTTTTGCTTTCATTCAGACCCAATTTCCCGGCCACGCTATAAATATAATTGCGCAAATGGGTTAGATATTGGCGGTAATTTGTCTGAAGTGCCACCGTCTTGGAATCCAGCCTCAATTCAGACCGGCCAAGGTCTCGAATCATCCCGGAAAGAACGTCCCCGTAAGTACGAAGCTGTGCGGTAATTTCTGACCGAGCAATAGGCACGAGAATGTCATGAGCTTTTCTCAATTCCAAGAGTGCCGCACGAAGCCTTGTGATATCAGGTCCCAGGGATTCGGTCACATACACATGGACATCTTGAGCTGCTTTTTCGACCAAAGTTGCAGCTTGAACCACCGTTTCGCGCTCGCTTTGGTTTACTCCAATCGCGCTTATCTGATCTTTCAAATCCACAAGTCCCGTCACTGTCGGATGCTGTTCCTGCAAACGCAGTTCGGAACGTCCGCCTACCCATCCTACCAAGAGAGGCCGTACACGCTGAGTAAGAAGTTCTGCCTCCCGTTGCGCCAGTGCGGACCTGCGTTGTTTTAGCATGGAATCTATTCCGGGTATGGCTTGATCCAAATCCCGGCGAATTGCGGTAATTTGTTCCCTATATAGTTCGAGACCATCATGAGCTTCTACCACTTTAAGCGCATTGGCTATCATACGGCTTGCCGACTTCAGGACTTCCGCCGTACCTAGCCCTTCTTCAATAAACTTCCGGATCGTCAGGGATGCGAAACCCAAGTGCTCCATCATCTCTTTTTCCGGCCCGGGAGGTTGATAATGAAATTCTTCGTTAAGTTCGGCAAGCATTGTATCAAGACGGTCTACGATCGCCCTAATACCCTTCGGTTTCTCAACGTCCCGTAATTCGGAGGAGGTGCCCAAAATCATTGCTCTGATCTCCTCGATCACTTCTACTTCAGTTTTGTCAAGATCCGGATTTCTCCCCAATTGCCTCAATATCTCGGCAGGCTTATTAGGGTGGCTCCAAAGTGCCGGACTGATTGCATCCCAAGCGCGGCGCAAGGTATCAAGAGTTCGTTCTGTTTGAATTTGCATTGCAAAAGAAGACGGCTGTCCGGCAATTTCCCAAAGACCCAACGTTTTTAGCGCCGTTTCCGCATTCTTTAATCCCCGCTCCAGATTCCAGACCGCCACTTGTTCCATTCTAAGCTCAGAGCGTGGGAGTGCCTGAAGAATAGCTATCGTTTCCGCAATATTGCTTTCAAATTGATCAGCCAAACCCAGCCTTTTAACTTGAGCAAGGTCAAAACTCTGAAGCGCCGCCAAAGCCTCGCCATAGCTCCCTACTCGAACCTGGGTCATAACGTTCTGAAAAACCGTCAAACCCATTTGCTTCTTTAACTCAAGCATATTATGAGTCTGCAGCATTTTGTCGGTAATCTGTTCCTGAATAAATTGGACCGCTTTCGGAAGATTATCAGGGCTCGTCTGAAGATCAAACGAATGCTGGTGAGCGGCCTGGCGGACATCAGGAAGAATATTGCCGGCATATTGCTCGATCAACCGCAACGCCACTTGGACGTCCTTGGCTCTCGGTTGTTCGGCTGACCGTAACTCGGCGCGGGCTTGCGAAGCCTGAGCGTTCACCGCTTCAAGTAAGAGCGTATATCCGTCGTGATCAACCTCAAGTCCTGAGCCTTGATTCAAAGCCATAAGCCAATCATGATCCGTCTTCGGCAGTTCTTCGATCTTTCCTCTCTGTAACAATCCTGCCAAAGCAGTCAATTCATTAACGACCCGCTGCCATTTCTCCCTTTGCAAGATATCCCTTTGATTCCCAGCTGGCGCCACTGTAGAAGAAGTTGCTTCGGGAAATTCATCCAGCTTTTCCTGTGCAACTGCCCTTGCCTGATTCACCGCCGCAATCGCCCCCGCAAAAGCTTGGACGGCTTCATCATAGAGTTGTAAGAAAAGCGTCCGAACGGAAGTAATTGAGATCCTCTGATTCACCAAATCCCCCCAGCCGGAACGGCTTGTTTGCCTAAATGATGCTGGATTCTTTTGTATTTCACGAGCCAATTGGCTCACTTTATCAGCGGATGTGGAAAGCTCTCTCTCAACCAATTGTTCTGCTGTGTCTGTCAAAATATTCACGACTTGCGCAGAAGAGAGAATGATTCCTTCAGTCAGCTCTCTCAGCTCGGTCCTTTGGGCGGACCGCCCAAAGGACTGAGCAGTACCAATTTCGGTCGGAAATTGGTGCAACTCCGCGCGGGCGATCATCGCCTTCTGGATGGCAATTCTCCGTTCAACCGCCGATTCGAATACAATCAACCCGGCTTTATACGCTTCCTCGAAGAACTTCTCGACATCCTCCAGGAAAACCACGCCGGTAGTCGACAAAGCCAGACGCATGAAGGCATTCACATCATCAACTAATCCTTTCTCTCTCGCGAGCTCCAGAAATGCCCGCAAATCTTTGACTTCAAGCCCTGAGATAAAGATCTCTCCGGAACGGCGCATCTGCTGAAACTTGGCCACATCGAGACCCGAATATCTTTTTTGATCGGCCTGCTTGAGTTCCGCAACTCTTGGTTCTAGCAGAGCATTAACCGTTATCCCGAGTTTACCCGCAATATATTCCAACGCAAAGGATTCGAGTTCTTCGGCCGTTGTGGTGCCAAGATCCCTTTGACTTTGAGGCGCCGCATTTCTCTCGGCTACCGTCTTAAATTGAAACACCTTGTGTGCTGAAAAAGCCGTATTATTGATGAAAGCACCAAGATTGACCTCGGAAATAATAGCCTCGTCTAATAATAACCCTTCGAAATCGTCAGCCGCTGTAGCACGTTCCACATCAACACCTAATCGGGCCGCTTCCTGCTTGTCCCAAAGCGTCGCGTAAGGAATTAAACCGGCACGCTGCAAATCCCTTAACAACGCGACTGCATTTTCAGTCGATTTAACACCGGTTGCCCGTAAATATTCCGTTATCTCCGCTAAAGATGCTGTTGTCGCAATCTGGGTGGTTGCGGGCATACGCACGGTCAAAACCCGATCCGGCCCTTCAAAACTGAAACTATTCAAGAACGTAATCATATTGGCCAAATGCGTCATGGCTTTCCAGGGCCTCGGGACCGGCTGCTCTTCCCAAGGAACGGCAAGCAATTGCCTAAAAATGGCGAGGACCTGATTTTGAAACAACCGAAGTTTGTCTTCGTTAAAATTCCTCGCGGTATCGGGATGCCAAAGCTGCTCACGTAATTTTGTCTGTCCCATGATGAAATGCTCAACGGCGTCGCGTACGAAGACCAAGGCATCGGCACTTTCAAGCTGCTTTTCGCGATAGATCGGCATTAATTCATTCTGCACCAGCTGGAGTTCATCCTTTAAGTATTGGATCGCGGCAGTAACATCCGTCGCCCGCCGTTCGGAGCGTTCACCTCTTTCGGCTGCTTTCCTGTTGCGCTCGGTCCGAATGGCTGCTTCCATTTGATGGAGATACGCAGTA
>JAFGHI010000023.1 GCA_016930235.1 Candidatus Omnitrophota bacterium | reverse complement strand
TTCAAGGATTGTTTTCAAAGATCACAAACCCAATAAAGGCTATATCGTTAAAAACTTGACGCTTTACATAACAGAAATGCGGGTTAGACGGGAAGGCCATATTTCCCTATGGATTCTTGCGTCTAGAATCTTGATTTTCGTGTGTCCCTTGTCATCCGCCCCATGTTTATGGTTAACCATCCCCGGACGTAAGTCCGGGGCTGGTTAACCATTCGAATATCGAATACCGGCACTAATGTGCCAGTACTGAAACGCGGGAATTTAAGGTTAATTCCCTGCGTTTCTGTATCGAAATCCAAAACAATATCAAAACCTCAAATTCAAATGTTCAAAACAGCCATTTTGAATTTTGGTGATTCGAATTTTGTATTTGTTTCGGATTTAGGATTTCGTGCTTCGGATTTAAGTTGTAAGAATGGCCGTCTTGCTAAGTGGGGGCGCGGCTTTGAAATGCAAATAAACTTATGCAGGGTTACTTAGAAACAGGGCGATTTCCTCGGCAGCGTTCCGGCTTGCTCCCCGGCCGCCGAGTTTGCGGCGGATTTCGGCAAATTCCGCTTTCATCGCTCTGCAAAGTTCCGGATTTTTCAGTAAGATCTCCGCTTCATGGGCAATGGTGGTAGGCTTTGCGTCATTTTGAATAAATTCCGGGACCACGGCCTTTTCGGCCAAAAGATTCACAAGACCGAGATAGGGGATCTTGATGAGTTGTTTTCCCAGGAAATAAGTGGACCAGCCTGCCTTGTAGAGGAGAAAGAAGGGTGTTTCCAGCAATGCGGTTTCCAGCGTTGCGGTCCCGGAGGTTACGAGGGCAAAATCCATGGCGCGCACGAGATCATGGTCCGATTTCCCGAAACGCCGGACCGCCAGGGGTTCGAAGCCTTTCAGGATTTTGTCGTAGACCTCCCGGGCAACATTCGGGGATTCCCTCAAAAAAAAGACCGCCTGAGGTATCCTTCGACCGAGCAGTGTTGCGCTTTTCAGCATGATCGGGAAAATCCGGCGAACCTCCTTTTCCCTGGATCCCGGCAAAAGACCGACGGCGCATTCGTCCTTTTTTATTTCATAGTGTGCCCGCAGTGTTTCTTTGGAGCCGGATAAATCCAGTTCATCGAGAAGAGGGTGCCCGACGAACCGGGATTCGACCCCGGCCTTTTCGTAGAAAGGCACTTCAAAGGGAAGAATGACGAGCATTCTTGCAATGTGCCTTTTGATGATGTGGATTCTCCGTCCTCCCCAGGCCCATAGCTGGGGAGAGATGTAGTAGAGAACCGGCGCAAATCCTGATATTTTTTTTGCAAGCCGCAGGTTAAATGCCGGCGAATCAATGACAACCACCGCATCCGGTTTCCAGGCCTTGATGTCTTCGACGGTTTGATAGAAAATTTTCCTGTAAGTGAAATAAAGCCTGAGGACATCCCCGAGGCCCAGGGCCGATATTTTTGTCATATCCTTCAGGAGCTCGAGACCGGCCTCTTTCATCCGGAGACCTCCCAGTCCCCGGAATTGGAACGACCCGTTTATCTTGGCGAGTTCCCGGAGGAGGTATGCGCCGTGGGCGTCTCCGGAGGTTTCGCAGGCAACGAGAAAAATTTTTTTTGGCATGGAAGCGCGCTTAAGGTGACCGATTCGTGTTAGGTAAAATGAGTTCCGGAAGTTTAATTTTTTTAATGGCCGCGACGATTTCAAGGGCAAAGGCCAGGGCGTCCCGGGCCGCTTGGTCGGGCTTTCCCAAACCCTTCCCGGATGCGATGCTCGAGAGAAAAAATTGGATTTCCTCCTTCAGGGGCTCTTTTTTCTCCATCTCGATTTTTTCCTGGGTGATGGCAGAGCCTTTTTTGCGGAATATCTTGTAACTCTGTGCTTCGTAATCGAGCGAGATATAAGCGTCTTCCTGAAAAATACGGATCTTGCGCTGCTTTTCAGGCGTTAACCGTGATGCCGTAAGATTGGCGACCGCATTGTTTTCGAATTTGATGCGTACGTTGGCGATATCTTCGAAGGGCGTGAGAACCGGGATGCCCACGGCATCAAAACTTGCCACTTTGCTTTTCACAAGATTTTGAACAATGTCCAGATCATGGATCATGAGGTCCAGCACGACTCCGCAGTCATTGATTCTCGGGTTGAAAGGGCCCAGGCGGTGGATTTCGAAAAAACGGATGTTGTTTGCGATCTCTTCGATGCGCTTGAACCCCGGATTATGCCGCTCCAGGTGTCCGACTTGAAGGGCGCAGTTTTTCTTTCGGGAAATCTCGATAAGTTCGTCTGCTTCTTCGAGCCGGAGCGTTACGGGTTTCTCGATCAAGGTATGAACCCCGGCCTTCAGGAATTCCTTCGCAATTTCATAATGGGTAGAGGTCGGGGTGGCAATACTGACGGCATCGATCTTACCGAGCAGTTCCCGGTAATCGGTATAGAAAGGGATTCGAAGGTTGTCCGCTATTTCCTTTTTAAGGCCGGAACGGTCGCAAATTCCGACGAGTTCGGCGTCCGGAAGCTCCCCGTAGATACGGGCGTGGACCTTTCCGAGATGGCCTACTCCGACGACTCCGACTTTAAGAGGCATTTTTAACCCCTTTATTTAGAATAGGTTAAGCGGAAAATCAGAATGACGAAAAGGCTAATTTTCTGCCTTTGGATGCCAATTTTGAGGGCGAACGGATGGTAGCAAATGGCCTTGAGGGGTGTCAATGAATATGTTACAGTAATACCTTCCTAAAAATGAATCCTGCCCTAGACTCTTAACATTCATAGGCCATGGAAATCAGCTGATAAGAAAGGAAGATCATGTTGGCATCTTCTCAGAGCGGCACACAGATTTATAAGAGGCTTTTGGGGTATGTGAAGCCCTATAAGGGACGGCTCATCGTAGCCATCCTGGCTTCCCAGGGGTTTGCCCTGGCAACGGCCCTGATTTCGGCCACGCTCTATATCATTGTCAACGGTCTGGAAAACAAAACCGAAGTTGTGATCGAAAATATCCCCCATGTCCCTTTCCTGATGAATATCCGGTTTTCCGTGGCCTGGGTGCCTTTGATTATCGTGGGAGTCTTTTCCTTGAGGAGTTTCTTCGAATACCTGTCTCATTATCAGATGGCCAGCGTGGGAATCCGGGCCATCCGGAAGATCCGGGACGATCTTTACGACCATCTCGTGCATCTCTCTCATGATTTTTACCACCGGGGGAGAACCGGGGATTTCTTGAGCCGCATCCTCAATGACGTCGGCTCGATTCAGGGGGCGATTACCGATGTCATCAGCGATCTCGTCAAAGAGCCTTTTGTGATTCTTTACAACATTCCCATGGTTTTGATCTTCGGCGGAAAATATGCGCTGATTGCGCTCGCGGTTTTTCCCTTGGTGGTGATCCCGATCACGCTTTTGGGGAAAAGTCTGAGACGGACCACCAAGAAGATGCAGCAGCGGTCCGCGGATATTACATCTTTTATCGGGGAGACGCTTGCAGGGATTCATATCGTGAAGGCCTTTAACCGGGAGGATGCGGAAAACGCGCGGTTTCAAAAAATCAATAAGGGCGTTTTTGATTATTTCAAAAAGATGATTCGGGTAACCATCATCCAGCGGCCGCTCGTGGAGGTGATGGGAGCCGTCGGCGCCGCCGCCGCGATTTGGTTCAGTCTTCAACACTTGTCGCTTGACCGGTTTACGGCCTTCGTCGTCGCGCTTTTTGTTTTTTACGAACCGATTAAGAAGATAAGCAAGGTAAACAGCACCGTTCAACAGTCCATTGCGGCCGGAAGCCGGATTTTCGAGGTGTTTGATGCGGTTCCGTCGATTCAAAATCGTGAGGGGGCTAAGGAGTTCCGGGAAGAACTCAAAGAAATCCATTTTGAGCATGTGTTTTTTCAGTATGAGCCGGAGGCTTTGGTTCTCGAGGATATTGACCTTAGGGTCGAACGCGGCGAGGTCCTGGCCATTGTCGGCCCCAGCGGTTCGGGGAAGACAACCCTGGTGAATTTATTGCCTCGTTTTTACGATCCGACCCGGGGGATAATTAGGATCAGCGGGACGGATATTCGCAACCTGACATTAGAATCTCTTCGCCGGATGATCGGGATTGTCTCCCAGGATACGATCCTTTTCAACATGACGGTTGCGGAGAATATCGCCTATGGCCAGCCGGATGCCGCCATGGAGAAAATCATCGAAGCGGCCAGGGCGGCGCACGCCGACCATTTTATCGAGGCCCTCCCTCAGGGCTACGATACGCCGCTCGGCGAGAGAGGACTTAATCTTTCCGGCGGGCAGAGGCAAAGGATCGCGATTGCAAGGGCCCTCCTCAAGAATGCCCCTATCTTGATTCTGGATGAAGCCACCTCCCATTTGGATACAGGCAGTGAACGTATTGTCCAAACCGCGCTTGAGAATTTAATGAAGGGCCGCACGGTTTTCGTGATTGCCCACCGGTTATCCACCGTTCAGAAGGCAAATCGTATTCTCGTGATTGACAACGGGAAAATCATCCAGGAGGGAACCAACGAACAGCTTTTGGATGAGGGCGGCGAATATAAAAAGCTGCACGACCTGCAATTCAATATATAGTCTCTAATTGTCTAATCCAAAGTACCACGTCCCACATTTAAATCTCGAGAAGCAAGAGGCGAGCGGCAAGAAAACCGTATCGGAGTACCGGGGTCTCGGAGTATCGGCGCGTTAAGTGATAACCGAAAGACAAATGACAGAAGGGAAGATTTTGAATTCAAAATTTCAAATTGCCCATTTCTGTAACACCGGAACTCCGTCACACCGTTACGCCGGTTCGGTCATATTCATCCCGCTTCTTGTCTCTCGCTTCTTTTAATCTGAAATTACGTTCCCGGGATCTTGATCTTGATGGCGGTGACTTCATCGGAGCCGGATTCGGGTTCGATGACCTCGTATTCTTTCAGATCGCCCTGCCCGAGGGTCGCGACTTTGACGGCTCCCTTTACCGTACTGTCCAGAATTTTCCCGGAACCTTTTCTGGCGCCTTCCAGAGTCCCGACAAGAAGGGGATCTTCGCGGGTCTCATTCGCCGTATCCGAGAGAAAACCCTTGGTGCCGTCATAGGCTACTTCCTTGACGCCGCTTGCGATGCCTGTTGCCGGATTCTTGAGCTTTCGTGCCTGTTTGGCTTCCTTTTCGGCCTGGCGCGCCTCTTCGTCATATTGTCCCTTACGGCTCATTCCGAATTGGGGAATGGCAAGGGCAATGATCATCAGGAAGACTAAAGATTTATATTTCATTATGGCCTCCAAAGCGTTATGACAATACTACTCTGACATGATTAAATCCACTTAGTATAGCCTATCCGTCAATCCGAATAAAGAACAAAGAAGGGGACAAAAAAGGGGTCAAGTCTTCACTTGACACTTGAGAGATAGGTTGTTAAGGTACGTAGTTATTATGGCTCGTCCGTTACGCATTGAATATCCTGGTGCCTGGTATCATGTGATGAACCGGGGGAGGCACCGAGAAAAGATCTTTCGCGTCAAGAAAGACTATCAAACCTATTTTGATCTGATTGGAAAGTGCCTGAAGTTCTTCGAGTTTGAAGTACACGCCTATTCATTGATGCCGAATCATTATCATTTGCTGGTACATACGCCCCGAGGAAATCTCTCAAGAGCGATGAGACATTTGGATGGAGTTTATGCGCAGAAAATGAATCGGTGTTACGGGGGAGAAGGGGCATTATTTCGGGGAAGATATAAAGCGATTCTGATTCATGCGGATAGCTATATACAAGAGGTGGTAAGGTATATTCATCAGAACGCTTGGAAAGCAGGAATTGAGGGAAAAATTGGGGAACATGCATGGACAAGTCACCAGGCCTATTTGAGAGAAAAGGGTAGGCCATCATGGTTGCAGCGGAAATTTGTTTTGAAGTATTTTGGGAAGAGGGAGAAAGAGGCGTTGAGACAGCTGGATGCGTTTGTCCGTGAGGAACCAACAAAGGGATACATGGAGAAAATGCATTCTGCAAGATGGCCGGTGGTGCTTGGAAATGAACCGTTTATTGATTGGATTAAGGAAAAATTTTTAGGGAAACGTTTGAATGAAAAGGGAATACCACAACTGAGGGAAGTGTTGCGAGGAGAAAAAATCGCGAAGTTAAAAGAGGTAGCAAAGGGACTATGGGATTGCGAGGCGACAGAATGGCAGAAGGTAAGGCGTGGCCGAGAGGATTCAAAAAGACGGGCGATGATTTATGTGAGTCGTGTTTTATTAAAAGCCACAACGAGGGAAATTGGACAAGAGTTTGGAGGAATCGGTCATACGGGAGTATCCATGCAGTGGGTACGGGCCGAGCAGGAAATGCGGCAAAAAGAAGGCTGCTATCAGTATGTTCGTGAGCTTGAGCATGCTCTCAAGTGTCAAATGAAGACCTGACCCTATTTTGACAAGTTTTTTTGAGGATTTTGAGCCGTTCGGGTCTTTGAAACGTCTTATAGTCGTTTAGAGAGTGGTTTTAAAAACACTCTTCGAAAAACGAAGCCTTAAAAACTGTTCCCAAAAGACCATCCCGAATCCTAAATAGGATTTGGGGCGCAATTCGGGTGTGTCCCCATTTCAGCAGTCAATTTTTCATGGTTTCCAAGAGAGTGTCCCACTGGTTATTTAAATACGTCTGTCG
>JAFGHI010000022.1 GCA_016930235.1 Candidatus Omnitrophota bacterium | reverse complement strand
CAGGCCACAGGCGGCAGGCTGCAAAAGACTTTTGAAGCTTGAATCTTACAGCTTGTAGCTTGAAAAAGGCCACCTACGCGGTGGGCGAAGCCCCGTTTTACGGGGCGAGCGGTGCCTAGTTCCGGAGACTGCTTAGGATGGATAATGCAGCTTCTTTGGGGCTTGGAGCGGCCGTAATAGGCCTCCCGATGACAAGATAAGAGGATCCAGCCTTTAAGGCCTCCTGAGGCGTCAGGGTCCTTTTCTGGTCCCCTTTTTGACTCCCTTGCGGGCGGATGCCCGGCGTCACAAGGATAAAATCCTGCCCCAATGATTTTCGAATCGCTGAAATCTCTTCGGGCGAACAAACCACACCGGCAAGGCCTGATTCTTGAGTTAACTTGGCCAAAGCGATGACAGCATCGAGGACCTCATTTTGAATACCGATTTCCGTCTTGACGGTTTTTTCATCATGACTCGTCAAAAGGGTCACGGCAATGACGACGGGTTTCTTCCCAGAATATTCATCAACGGATTTTCTGACAGCCTTCATCATGTCGCCGCCGCCTAAAGCGTGGACATTGAACATATCCACTTCGTGTTCGCAAATGACTTTGGCCGTACGCGCTGCGGTATTCGGGATGTCGTGAAGTTTGAGATCGAGGAAAACTTTGGCGTTATATTTTTTGACAAGTTCTACCGCTTTCCAGCCGTGAGCGGTAAATAACTCGAAGCCAACCTTATAATAAGAAACAACTCCTTGAAGTTTCTGAAGCAACTTCTCGGTTTCCTTTAATGTCGGCACATCCAGCGCAACAATGATTTTGTCAGACAAGCGATTCATTGCATTCACCGTTTACACGAAAAAAGTAGCATTTAGCCCGCCCAAAACATGGCGGGCAAGCATATAGCCTATAGTAAATTCATTTTAGTTTACCGATTAAAGAAGATGTCATTTTGCCGATCTGTTCTCGTGCCTGTGCGAACTCTTCTAAATCTGACTTGCTAATATAGGAAAGTTCCTGAGCGATCACGAGCTGGGTTTCCAATTCGGCCGCTGAACCTAAGGCAATATGCAAAAATTGTTTGTATTCCTTATCATGATACCGTTTGAATCCTTCTGCAATATTCGACGGTATCGAAATTGCGGATCTTCTCATTTGCGCTGTTAGACCGTAGAGCTCTTCTTTCGGGAACCTTTTCGTTAACAAATAAACTTGCTTAACAATCTCAACGCTCCGCTGCCAAATCTTTAACTGCTTAAAGCTATTAATCTTCTCCATAGCACCACACTATATGCTACATGCTATATCCCATATGCTAAGCTTTCAATGTCCCCCTCAATTCATCAAGATGCTCTATCCCCTTTTCCCGGCAGTATTCTTGAATCCCCCGGATCAGATCCATCGTGCACTTCGGTTGAACGAAATTCCCCGTTCCTACCGCCAACAAATCGGCCCCGACAATCAGAAACTCGATCGCATCCTGAGCCGTCATAATCCCGCCGGAGGCAATCACCGGAGCCTTTAATTTCTTCTTCACTTCATAAACATAACGAAGCGCTACGGGTTTGATCGCGGGCCCGCTCAAGCCTCCCGTAAGATTGGCAAGCCTCGGAGTCCTTTTATGAATATCCACCGCCATCCCTTTGAGCGTATTCATAATCGATAAGCCATCGGCACCCGCTTTCAGCACTTCTCCGGCAATCTCAAGAAGATCACCCAGTTCCGGTGACAATTTCGCAAAGATCACTTGAGGGGCATTTTCACGAACCGCACGAATGGCTTCCAGGATCCGGTCGCGTTTTTTCATGAAATTTGTTCCGCCGCCTTCCACATTGGGACAGGACAGATTCACTTCAATCGCTTTCACCACTTTCTTTTCTTTCTCAAGGGCCTTGGCCAATTTTTCAAAATCCCCAGCCGATTCCCCCGCAATATTGACGATCAAAGGCGTTTTCATCTTGGAGAAAAAAGGAATTTTATTTTCGAGAAAATCTTCGAGCCCCTTATTTTGAAGACCGATGGCATTGAGCATCCCGCTTGCCGTTTCACAAATGCGCGGCATCGGATTCCCCGCACGAGGCTTGACGGTAATGGTCTTGGTAATAATGGCGCCAAGCTTTTTATAATCGACAAAGTCCTTATACTCATCCTTTGTCCCGAAAGTCCCCGAAGCGACCGTCACCGGATTCTTAAACGTCAGGCCTTTGATTTTTGTCGTGAGATCAACAGTCATAGTCGAGCTCCTCGAACGAGAAAACAGGGCCTTCCGTGCAGGACGGGACAAGCCCCCGCGTTGTTTTCACCATACAGCCCAAACAAGCCCCCACCCCGCATGCCATCGATTGATCAATCGAGGCCTCTCCCGGGATTTTGTACCGCTTGGCGATCTTCATCACTGTTTTCATCATCACCCGCGGGCCGCACGTCTGAATGAAAATTTCTTTGGGCGAAATCTCCTTCAGGATTTTCCCAAGCAAAACCGTCACATTCCCTTCGGTGCCATAGCTGCCGTCATTGGTGGTGTATTCAATCTGCGCCTTGACGTTCTTTAATTCCCGTTTCGGCAGAATTTCATCCTTTGTTTTCGTTCCGATCAAAAGGGCGTGCGTGGGATTCCTTTCGGCAAGAAAAACAAGCGGCGGAACACCAATCCCGCCTGCGACCAAAATCCTCTTTCTCCTTCTCAGTTCTTGAGTGAAGGCCTTTCCGAGCGGCCCCATGACCCGCAGAACATCCCCTTTTTTCTTCCGGGATAAAATCTCAGTCCCTTTCCCTAGGACTTCATAAAGGATTTCCACCTGGTTTCCATCAGTTCGATAATAACTGAAAGGGCGGCGTAAGAAAGTCACGGGATCAATATGGACATTCAGGAATTGCCCGGGTTTTATTTTCCGGGACAAAGACGAAGACTGAAAGGTCAGTTTGCAATACTTCCCGTTCACTTTTCCGTTTTTTTGGATCACTACGGTTTCGTCATGCATCGTTCAACCTAGGCCTTCGTTTTCACTTTATGATAATCTTGGATAGCCTTTACGTCGAGGCCTTTTCCCCGGACAGCCTGAAGCCCTGCCGTCGCAGCATGTGCTGCGTTAATGGTTGTAATACAAGGGATATCAAAGGAAACGGCCATCGACCGGATCTTGGCCTCATCCAGCATCGCGATCTCTTTTCCGCTGGGTGTATTGACCACCAGTTTGATCTCGTGATTGCGGATAAGATCACAAACATCCGGCCTGCCTTCCCCCAATTTAAAGACAAGCTCAGCCGGAATTTCTTTTGCCGCCAGGGCATCCAGGGTCCCGCTCGTTGAGACAATCACATAACCCATTTCATGAAATTTCCGGGCGATCGGAACAATTTTCCGCTTGTCCTGATTTTTGACGCTGATAAATATTTTTCCTTTGTCCGGGAGATGCGACCCCGCGGCCACCTGCGATTTATAGAAGGCCCTCGGAAAATCCCGGTCAATCCCCATCACTTCACCGGTAGAACGCATTTCCGGCGACAAAATAATGTCGACGCCCGGAAATTTGATAAAGGGAAAAACCGACTCCTTAACGGCCGTATGCTTCGGCACAATCTCTTCGGTAAAACCAAGTTCCTTAAGTGTTTTACCCGCCATGACTTGAGCAGCCAGCTTTGCCAGCGGGACTCCGATCGTCTTACTGACAAAAGGGACTGTTCTTGAGGCCCTGGGATTGACTTCCAGACAATAGATGACACCTTCCTTAATCGCATACTGCACATTCATTAAACCGATAATTCCAAGTTCCGCGGCAATCTGCTTTGTCTTCAAAATAATTTCACCGATCAATTCCTTTTTCAGCGAAAAAGGCGGGATGACAGACGCACTGTCGCCGGAATGAATCCCCGCTTCTTCGATATGCTCCATCACGGCCCCGACCACATATTGACTGCCGTCTCCAATGAGGTCGACATCCACTTCCGTCGCGTCGGTTAAAAACTGATCGACCAAGACCGGATGTTCATCGCTGACATCCACCGCTTCGGTCATATATTGCCGAAGCGCTTTTTCATCATAAACAATCTTCATCGCCCTACCGCCCAAGACATAAGAAGGACGAATCACGACCGGATAACCGATCTCATTGGCTAATTTGCAAGCGCCGTCCAAATCCCAGGCAATCCCGTTCTGGGCCTGCTTTAAATCAATTTTCTCCAAGACTTTCTTGAATTGTTCGCGGTCTTCAGCCCGGTCAACTGCCTCAACAGATGTCCCGAGAATCTTGACGCCATTCGCTTCAAGTCCTTTCGCTAAATTAAGCGGGGTCTGTCCGCCCAATTGGATAATGACTCCTTCGGGTTTTTCGTGCTCGTAAATCGTAAGAACATCCTCTTGAGTCAGCGGCTCAAAGAAGAGTTTATCGGAGGTGTCGTAATCGGTACTGACCGTCTCCGGGTTTGAATTTACCATCAAGGTTTCATACCCCATATCTCTTAAGGCAAAGGCCGCATGAACACAGCAATAATCAAATTCGATCCCCTGGCCGATACGGTTGGGCCCGCCCCCCAGGATCATCACCTTCTTCCTCGACGTCACCTCCTCTTCATCTTCATCCTCGTAGGTTGAATAAAAATAAGGCGTATACGCTTTAAATTCAGCCGCACACGTATCGACAAGCTTAAAAACCGCATCCACGCCCAGAGATTTCCGGAGCTCGCGGATTTCTTTTTGTTCCATTTCCCAGAAAAAGGACAATTGACGGTCCGAAAAACCATAGCGTTTGGCCTCGCGCAGAACTGCTTTCTTTTTTTCCTTGTTTGACCGGGCATTGATAATTTCTTTCTCAAGATCCACGATTTGGCGGATCTGTTCGAGGAACCATGGATCAATATGGGAATACCGGTAAATTTCCTCCGTGACCAGCCCTGCCATGAAGGCATATTTGACATAAAAGATCCTGTCTTCCCGAGGCACTGAAATGTACCGGACGATCTTCTTGCGCAACTCTTCATCTTGGGAAGCCGTTTGAGCAAACTCAAGATAATCTTCGATTTTTTTAAGATCCCTTCCCAGGATCCGGTCCCGCCCGTCGCCGCCCAAACCAAAGCGCCTTGTTTCCAAAGACCGAAGCCCCTTTTGCAAAGCTTCCTTAAAGGTCCGGCCTATCGACATCGCTTCCCCCACGGACTTCATTTGGGAGGTCAGGGCCGAATCCACCCCTTCAAACTTTTCAAAGGCAAACCGGGGGATCTTCACCACACAATAATCGATGGTCGGCTCAAAAGAGGCCGGCGTATATTTCGTGATGTCATTGGGGATCTCATCGAGAGTATAGCCCGCAGCAAGTTTGGCCGCAAATTTCGCAATCGGGAATCCCGTAGCTTTCGACGCCAGCGCCGAAGATCTTGAAACTCGGGGATTCATTTCAATAATCACCATCCGGCCGTTTTGGGGGTTGACCGCAAATTGAATATTCGACCCGCCGGTTTCAACTCCGATCTCGGAAATCACCTTTCGCGCTGCGTCCCGCATACGTTGATATTCTTTATCCGTAAGGGTTTGAGCCGGCGCAACGGTAATCGAATCCCCGGTATGGACCCCCATCGGATCAAAATTCTCAATCGAACAAATCACTACGAAGTTGTCACAGATATCCCTCATCACCTCAAGCTCAAACTCGCGCCATCCCACAAGGGACTCCTCAATTAAGATCTCATGCGTCCGGCTGTAATCAAGCCCCATGCGGGCGATATTCACGAGCTCCTCGCGGTTATAGCAGATCCCGCTTCCGGATCCCCCCAAAGTAAAACTGGGCCTGACAATCACCGGATAACCGATCACATCCCCAACCTCAAGCGCTTCTTCAATGGTATAAGCAAAGGCACTTTTGGGAAGGTCCAGACCGATCTTCTCCATCGCAGCCTTAAATTCCTCGCGGTTTTCGGCCTTCTTGATGGACTCATACCTTGCCCCAATCAACTTCACGTTATACTTATCGAAAACCCCCTTTTCGTACGCTTCGACCGCAAGATTGAGTCCCGTTTGCCCGCCCATCGTCGGAAGACATGCGTCCGGTCTTTCTTTTTCAATGACTTTTTCCAAGAATTCGACAGTCAACGGTTCGATATAGGTCCTTTGAGCCGTTTCCGGATCCGTCATAATCGTTGCGGGATTGGAATTCATGAGGACCACCTCGAACCCTTCTTCTCGAAGGACTTTGCAGGCCTGAGTCCCCGAATAATCAAATTCGCAGGCCTGTCCGATCACGATCGGACCCGATCCGATAATCAGTATCTTATGAATATCCGTCCGCCTAGGCATAATTTAGACACATGACCCAAGACCCAGGACTCAAGACAGCTACAAATTCGCCTCTTTCTCAACAGCACGAATCAATCCGCCTAAAGTTCCCGCAGTTTCTTGTCGCATCTCCTCCAATTTTGAATATGTTTTGTATTCTATAAAGTCCTACTTGTTAGATAATGTTAAAAGGCACTCAACTTCTGAAACTGAACCTCGTGCCATGAATAAGAAATTTAGATAATCTTTTTTATGCTGACGGCTCGCGCCCTCAGCAATGTTAGCCGTCACAGATACAGCAGCTCTCCGCAACTGAGACACCAACCCATACAACTCCTCTTTCGGAAACCGTTTTGTAACAGAATAAATTTCCAAAGCAAGTTTCTCAGCATTTTGATACGCTTTTATCTTTTTATAATCTCTCATCCTTATTTAACTCCACCCATTTCCCTTTATCTCTTGTCTTGGGTCTTGAGTCCTGGGTCTTTGGTCTTTGGTCTAATTCCTTTCTATCATTTCCCTGAACCTTTGAAATAGATAATCGCTGTCATGCGGACCCGGTGAATTCTCGGGATGATACTGCACACAAAAGAGCGGGTATTTTTTATGCCGGAAACCTTCGAGCGTTTGATCGTTCAAATTCATGTGGGTCAACTCCACATCTTCTTTGGGTAGAGACGCTAAATCCACCACAAATCCGTGATTTTGGGATGTGATCTCAATCTTTCTGGTCTTCAAATCCATCACGGGATGATTCCCGCCCCGGTGTCCGAACTTCAGTTTCGAAGTCGTCCCGCCCAATGCCTGTCCCAGCATCTGGTGCCCCAGGCAAATTCCAAAAATGGGCACCCGGCCAACCAATTTTCTTGCCGATTCAACCACATAAGGAACAGCAGCAGGATCTCCAGGCCCATTCGAGAAAAAAACCCCCTTCGGATTTTCTTTGAGGATCTCTTCAGCGGACGAAAAGGCCGGAACAATCTTGACCTGAAATCCATGCTGGTTGAGTTTCCTTAAGATATTGAATTTAATCCCGCAGTCAACGGCAACAATCGGAATTTTTTTCTTCAAGTCCCGTTCTTTTACGCCCCACTCGAATCCCTCCAAAAGAGCTTCTTGGAATTCATAAGGTTTTTGGCACGTAACATCTTTAACGAGGTCGACCCCCACGATACTTCGCGAATCTTTCGCCTTTTGAACGAGGCTTTTGGGATCATGGTCGATGGTTGAAAGAACGCCTTTCTTGGCGCCAAAATCACGGAGGTATTTAACAAGTTTTCGTGTATCAATCTCCTGGATCCCGACCTTCCCGTGACGTCTGAGGTAGGCATCCAAAGTCTCTTCACATCGATAATTACTCGTGACAGGGCTAAGCTCTCTAATGATGAAACCTTCAACCCAAGGGTGGGCCGATTCCACATCTTCGGAATTCACACCATAGTTGCCGATGTGCGGGTAGGTCATCGTCACCATCTGACCTTTGTAGGAAGGATCCGTCATAATTTCCTGATAACCGGTCAGCGAGGTATTAAACACGACTTCCCCGAAGATTTCGCCTTCCGCGCCAAATCCTTTGCCTTCGAACACAAGCCCGTCTTCTAACGCAAGATATGCTTTCATGGTTCACTAAGACTCATGACCCAAGACCCAGGACCCAAGACTTTTACAAACTGGTTTCTTTTTCAACAGCTCGAATTAATCCGCCCAAAGTTCCCGCAGTCTCCCGCCTTAAATCCTCCAATTTTAAATACGTTTCATCTTCCAAAAAACCTAACTTGCTCGATAATGTTAAAAGACATTCAACTTCTGACACCGAACCATGCGCCATGAACAAGAAATTCATATAATCCTTCTTGTGTTGACGACTTGCTCCCTCCGCAATATTCGCCATCACGGATACAGCAGCTCTCCTTAACTGAGATACTAATCCATATAGCTCTTCTCTCGGAAATTGCTTTGTAACAGAATAAACCCCCAGCGCAAGTTTTTCTGCATTCTGATAAGCTTTAATCTTTTTATAGTCCCGCATTTTCTCTTTATCTTTTTTCAGACTTTCCCTTTTGCTTTTGGTCTTGGGTCATACGTCT
>JAFGHI010000021.1 GCA_016930235.1 Candidatus Omnitrophota bacterium | reverse complement strand
CTAACAAGATTGAGCTTAAGCCTAAAAGCAGGCTTAAGATGACAACCTTGGAAATGGATGCGATTACGGGTGAAAAAATAACACTTCTTGATCTCGCGATCGGAAAAGTGTTGGTCCATGCATCTAAATTGCAAGGCGAATCCAAATTTGAAGTCAGAACACCTACTTCGACAACAGGGGTCCGAGGAACCGTTTTTGAGGTCAGTGTCGAAGAAGCATAATGGATTGATCAAGTATGGCAAAAATTAAACCGCCTCCGGGGCTTGTCCAAAGGACTGACAATTTATGGGAGCGGCTGTGGAAAAGGATCAGCCGTTTCCTAGCGTCATTTGGTCGCGCCCGTGTTGCTCAAATTGTTTTTTGTTTTTTGATCGTTGTGGGTTATAGCGTTCTGCTTTCGTCCGGCCGGCTTATCCGTTTCGAAAATATTGTTCTCGACTATTTCTTTAGAACTAGACCTGCCATTGCGACTCATTCGGAAATTACCCTAATCGAAATTTCTGAAGATAGTCTCCAGGCTATTGGGCGATGGCCATGGGCCCGTCAATATCATGCGGTTTTAACCCATCTTCTTAACCAATGGGGTGCGCGGGCAATCGTTTTCGATATGATTTTCCCCGAGAAAAACACAGATTTTGATGATCAGGCTTTTCAGGAAGCTATTGCGAAAGCCGGAAACGTTTATTTCCCGGTTGTTTTAGAAAAAACAAAGAGTAAAAAACAAATGTGGGTTCACTCGCTGCCTATTTTGGAAAGATCTGCAAAAGGTTTAGGGCATATTAATATTGAACCTGATCAGGACGGGACTTTGAGAAGAATTTGTCCGCGTATTCATGATAGAAGCGAAACTTATCCTCATTTGGCTTTACGTGTTGCTTATCAGCTTATGGGAGAAGCACTTCCTTCGGGGGACGAGTGGCCGTTCCCGCTGGATGACAACGGAAATTTCTTCATTAACTGGGCAGGGAAGTGGAAGGGAACATTTACCCATTATTCCTATTGGGACCTCATCCGGAGTTTTGAGGCAGTCGAAAATGGCCGACGGCCTGTAATCGCCCCTTCGGACATTGAGGGGAAAATCTGTTTGATCGGGCTGACTGCGACGGGCCATGCCGATATTAAGGCGAGTCCCATCGAGTCGGCCTATCCGGCGCTGGGCGTCCATGCAAATATTATCAATAGTCTTCTTACCTGGCAGTTTATCGATCCTCTGCCTTTAGCAGGGAATATATTCTTTATTATTTTTGTTGGGATCATAGCGATGTTCCTTTTTGTGCCATTTCGCAATGTGACTTCTATTATTACGGGACTTTGTCTTTTGTTCGGTTGGTGGATCTTTTGCTTTGTTATGTTCTGGAAAGAAGGCCTTTGGATTTATGCCTTACAGCCGTCACTTCTCGTGATCTCACTTTTTATTTTTTCTTCCATCTGGACCCAGTTGGTGGTATCCAAGGAAAGTCACAAGCTTTTTCAGATGGCGATCCGTGATGGGCTTACCGGACTTTATGTTATCCGCCATTTCCGGATGATTATGCGCGGCGTTTGTGAGCGCGCGAAAGAGACGGGTTCCCCCTTTTCGGTGATTCTTCTGGATATTGATGATTTTAAAAAAATTAATGATGCCTACGGACATCAGGCAGGGGATATGGTGCTTCAGATTACGGCCCAAGTTGTACGTTCTTCCATTCGTATATTAAGAGATACGCACAAAAGGGATTATGCGGCAAGATACGGCGGAGAAGAATTGATAGTTCTTCTTCAAAATACGGATTTGATCAATGCCGCCTTTCAGGTTGCCGAAAGGATTCGTACGGGCGTGCAGCAATTCGGTTACCGCTGGAATGACCAAAAAATTGACGTGACTGTCAGTTTGGGAGTTGCCACGTTTCACTTTGGAGAGGACAATCCGGAAAAAATCATCCGGCGTGCGGATGAAGCGCTTTATCGTGCAAAACGCGAAGGGAAAAACCGTGTTTGTTTGGAAGAAAAGGTAAAAGAGGATAAGCCCTAAAATGGCAGACATGTTTCAAAGCTTAGAAGATCTTTTTGGGCGAACAAAAAGAAGCTTGTTTCTTAACCGCTCCGATTGGATTCAGCTTACGGTTTGCCTTTTCTTTTTGCTTGTCCATCTGCTCGTGATGACTTCAGGGCGTTTTTCGCGGGTCGAACATATTTTTTTGGATTATTTCTTTCGGCAACGCCCTATGATCCAAGCGCATCCGGCGGTTGTTTTAGTCGAAATTGACGAAGAGAGTTTACGATCTGTCGGAAATTGGCCCTGGCCCTGGCGATATCATGCTCAAGCAATCTCCATCTTGAAATCCTGGAAAGCCAAATCGGTTTTTTATGATTTAACCTTCCGCGAGTCGGAAGCTTCTTATGAAGGGGACGAACTTGAAAAGGCTATCGAAGAAGCGGGAAATGTGTTTCTCCCTGTTACGCTCGAAATGAGTCAAGGGAAAACCATTTGGGTTCATTCACTCCCAATTGTCCTTGAACCGAAGAGTGGCAAGAAAATATGGACTCATCCAGCGCCGACGCTTGAGAAATATGCAAAGGCGGTTGGGCATGTTGACATGGAACCCGACGGGGATGGTGTCCTTCGAAGAATCCCAGCTTATCTTGTTTATGAAAATGAAACCCATCCTTATTTAGGGATGTTGGCCGGCCTTGATTTTTTGGAAGAATCAGCGCCTCCTTTCGATAAAGTTCCTTTTCCTACAGATTCCAAGAACCGGATTATGATCAATTGGCCGGGGAAATGGGGAAGTAGTTTTGAGCATTATTCTTTTGCCGATGTGGTTCGAAGTTATCAAGCGATTCAAAAAGGACTAAGACCCGTTCTCCAACCCGAGTTTTTCAAAGATAAGATTTGTCTGATAGGGTTAACAGCAAAAGATTATGCCGATTTTAAGGTCAGTCCCTTTGGTACCGAGTATCCTTCCTTAGGGATTCACGCGAGCATGATCCAAAGCTTCTTGAGCGGCCGTTTTGTCCAACCAGTCTCTCTAGCGGTAAATGCTACCTGCCTTATTGTCATTGGGATCATCGCTTCTTTTCTTTTTGTAGTGTTTCGAAATGTTCCGTCTTTTTTGGCCGGATTGGGGCTTGGATTTATGTGGGTTATTTTTGCTTTTGTCCTTTTCTGGTTTACGGGAGTTTGGCTTTATGTCGCACACGCACTTATTTTGATATTAATCCTGTTTATTTTTTCGGCGATTTTTAACCACGTTATCGGAAGCAAAGAAAGAACGCACCTTTTCCATCTGGCAACCCGCGACGGGCTGACGGGTCTTTACGTGATCCGGCACTTTCGAGAGATCTTAAATAAAATGGTTACGGAATGCTGTAAAACGGGGGTTTCTTTGTCGGTCATTCTTATTGACCTTGATAATTTCAAATGGATCAATGATACGTACGGACATCCTGCGGGGGATAAGATATTGAAACAAACAGCGCAAGCTATTTTTTCCTGTTTTCGTGCCACACGGCCTGTCCATGAAGCTGATTTTGTTGCACGTTACGGGGGTGAGGAATTTATTGTGATGCTCCGGAATGCCGATCTCGATCATGTTGCGGTGACCGTTGCCGAAAGGATCAGGAAAGCGGTTGAAGGGACACAAATTGAATGGGAGGGTAAGAGAATACCTGTCACTGTGAGTTTGGGAGTCGCCACGCTCCATACGGGTGAGAAGATCCCCGATTCGATGGTGCATCGGGCTGATAAGGCTCTTTATCAAGCCAAACGAACTGGCAAAAATCGGGTTTGTTCCGAAAAATCAACATCCGGTTGACCCATTTCGTAAAAAGTATTAAGCATTAGGGGATAAGCGGTAAGTACAACCATATCCCGGATTTTTCTCGGAAGATAACTTTCAAGAAAGACATTTTATCCTTTGTCTTAAATGTATTCTCGGGTATCATTCTTAACGCTTATTCGTTTGAAGCGTTAAGGTAAAACTACGTATTACTTAGTGAATCAAAAGGTCGATTGTATATTGGTTCAACAAGAGAAAATAATGCCCAATCTCGTTTAGTGGCTCATAATAAGGGAAAAACTAGATCGACGAAACCTTATAAGCCATGGGTTGTTGTTCGCGAAGACGTTTATCCTGATTATACCGAGGCAAGGAAGCGGGAATTGTATTTGAAGTCTGGAAATGGTCGAAATTGGCTTAAAAACCAACTCCCAACTTTAGGCTAGGTCTTGTGTTAATATTCATTGCACGGAGAGGTGCCAGAGCCCGGTTGATTGGGCCGGTCTCGAAAACCGGTAGGCCCGTAAGGGTCTCGAGGGTTCGAATCCCTCCCTCTCCGTTTTTAAGTGAATACACTCGAAATCTCACGCAAAAACACGCTTAAGATTGAAGATTTTGCGTGTTTTTCCCCTCCAATTATTGTATGATGCCCTCACCCGTGGAACTTTCTTAAGTCTTCATTTTTTCTAAAGGAATACCCATGAGCTATCTTGTATTTGCACGAAAATTTCGCCCCCAGGATTTCGACCAAGTCGTGGGACAGGATGCTATTGTCACGACGCTTAAGAATGCCATTTCTCAAGACAGGATATCACAAAATTTCCTTTTTTCAGGCCCAAGAGGGGTGGGGAAAACATCCACGGCACGTATTCTTGCAAAAGCGTTAAATTGTCAAAAAGGCCCTACGGTCAATCCTTGTCAGACATGTCCTTCCTGTGTCGAGATTACACAGGGGAATTCCTTGGATGTGCTGGAAATCGATGGGGCATCCAACCGGGGAATCGATGAAATCCGCAACTTACGAGAGACGGTGAAATTTAAACCGATTCAAGGCAAAGTCAAAATCTATATTATCGATGAAGTCCATATGCTGACCACAGAGGCTTTCAATGCCCTCCTCAAGACACTTGAAGAACCGCCTCCGCATGTGAAGTTCGTTTTTGCAACAACAGAATCGCACAAAGTTCCGCTGACAATTTTGTCGCGTTGCCAGCGGTTTAATTTTAAACGGATACCGGTTAAGGGGATCGCAGAAAAACTTCAAGAAATATGCAAGAAAGAAAAAATCAAGCATGACAAAAATGCCCTCTTCCAAATTGCCAAATCAAGCGACGGAGCTTTAAGAGATGCCGAAGGGCTTTTGGATCAACTGGTGAGTTTCTCAGAGGGCAAGATCAAGGAAGAAGATGTTTTGATGGCGCTTGGCCTCGCTTCAGAGGAGATCTATTTTGCCATCCTCGAAGCCTTCAAAAAAGGAGATGCCAAAAAGATATTTACCCTGATTGATGATTTATATAACGATGGAAAAGATCTCGTCCAATTTGCGAAAGGACTCCTTGAGATTTTCCGGCATTTGCTCCTTTTCCAGTGTTCTGAAGGAATCGAGAAGTTTGTTGAAGTGAGTGAAGCGGGACTTCGGGAGCTTAAGCAGAGAAAACAGGATTTTACAAAGAGTGAATTATTGCTGGGGTTGAGTTTGTTGAGTAATTTACAGGCGCAATTAAGGAGGAATATGGCCCCGCCCAAGTTGCTTTTGGAAACGGCTTGTCTAAAATTGATGCATCTCGATGGTTTAAAAGCAGTTGAGAATTTATCGCGGCAAACCGCGGGGCCTGGTTCTTCCCCCGCCAACTTTGTTCGCCAATCGCCTTCATTTTCGCCGTTGCCTCAAACTGCTTTGCCAGCCGTTCCTTTACGGCCGCCCGTATCCAAGAGCGCGAAAGAAACTTCCTCTTCGGCTGAGTCAACACAGGCAACGGTGCTGAGCGGATCACTGCCCGCAGATGATTTCGAAATGACAATCGGCAATATTGAGTCGATTTGGCCTCGCGTCGTTGAATATGTTAAAGCCAAAAGGATGTCGACGGGCCTTTTTCTTTCGGAATCGCAGCCTATTGAAGTTACTGAGGTTGGGGTGACGATGGGACTCCCCGCAGAGTTCCAGTTTCATAAAGACATGCTCGAGAGAGAGTCGAACCGGAATTTAATTGATGAAGCATTTTCTGTCATTGGTGGCCGGAAAATAAGAGTTAGTTTTGTGATCACAAAACTGGAACGCGAACAGGAAACTCAGCCGGCCGAAGAAGAGGCCGGTAATTTGCCCGAAATTATCAATGAGGCGATGAATATTTTTGAGGGCGCAAAAATTATCCGTAAGGAGTAAATAGACCAAAGACCAGAGACTGGGGACAGGAGACCAATAATGTTTAGTCTCTAGTCTTCGGTCTCTGGTCTCTAGTCTAAGCGAATATGAAAGGTTATGCTGACTGGATGGCGCAATTGATAGAGTCGCTCATTAAACTTCCCGGAATCGGGCGACGATCTGCCGAACGTATCGTTTTCCATCTTCTTAAAACCAATCGCGAGGAAGTCTACCGCTTTTCACAGATTTTAAAAGAGGTTAAAGATAACGTCTTCTTTTGTGAAATTTGTCATAACTTTGCCGACAATAAGGTCTGCCATATTTGTTCCGATCCCGGCCGTGATCGGGGTGTGATTTGCGTTGTCGAAGATCCCAAGGATGTTATTGCTATTGAAAAAACCGGGTCTTATGTTGGGCTCTATCATGTTTTGCTTGGGGTGCTTTCTCCTTTGGAAGGGGTCGGCCCCGGCGAGATCCAGGTAGCGGATTTGGTTAAACGTGTTAAAGAGGGGAAGATTCGGGAGGTTATTTTTGCGACCAATCCGAATACCGAAGGTGAAACGACAGCCCTCTATCTTGCCAAGATTCTACGGCCATTTGATCTTAAAATGACCCGCATTGCACGGGGGATTCCCGTGGGGAGTCATATCGAATATACCGATCAAGCGACGCTATCCCGAGCACTTGAAGACCGTGTTGCCACCTAAGAACACCTCAGGGGTTTTCTTTTTTATTCAATTTTCTAATTGAGATTGCCGTTTTCAAAGACGAGTCATTAAAAGAGCATCTTTGGAGAATTTATGCCTCCTAGAAATGTCCTAGTGATGGATAGACCCGAAGGAGAATGGCACCCTTTCCTTGAAGAATTTTTTGAAGATACTCAAACTTGCCCTCAGTTCGCCCAAAGCACTGAAAAGGTGAACGAGTTTTTTCAGCAAGGAAAGTTTGAAATTGTTTTCATCAATGAGCTCCTCCTTTCCCCGGTGCTTTCTCAAAAATTTAGCGTCTTGCGTCAAAGTCAGGAGCAAGTTCGTTTTTTTAGAATCGGGAACGTATCGAACCAACAGAAATTTTTTTCTTATGATTTTAAATTTGAAATCATTCCTTCTTATTATGAATTCCAGAGAAAATTAGTCGAGTGTTTGCCGCTTCCAGAGATGATCCACCTTCATGTTGTTGATGATGAAAGGGAGACAGGAGAAGTCATTCGGGAATACTTTCTGAGCAGAAAAGCGCCCCGGTTTGAAGTGGATGTTTCTTATCACGGGAAGGAAGCGCTCGAGAAGATAAAGGTTAAGAAACCCGATATCATTATTTTGGACCTTAAAATGCCGGTCATGAATGGCAGAGAGTTCTATCGCGTCATACAAGAAGAGGGGTGGCATATTCCGGTTATTGTTTTTTTTGATGCCTTGTACGGCGAAGAGATCGCCGAGATTATGGAATGGGGGAGACCTGCTATCGTGGAGAAAGGGGCGCCGTTAAGCCGAATGCCTGATATGATGGCGCTTGTCAAAAAAATGGTGTATTTTGCCTAGGAAGAAAGGTTCTAGGAAAGGATGGAAAGGGATGGTCAAAAAATCGGTTTTAATCAGCTTGATAGTGATGGTTCCGTTTTTTTTGACGGCGATTAATATCCCGAATCTTCTCGCAGCTGAAACCGAAGTCGGTTTATCCAATGATGATCTTCTGGAAACCATTTCCCGAAGTGCATTCGATTACTTTGTTTATGAAAGAAATAAGAAGACGGGTCTGGTGAAAGATCGTGCGCATAACTTCAGACGGGGTGCACAGAGTTCGCAAGCCAGCATTGCTTCGACAGGATTTGCTCTTACGGCTTATGCTGTGGGTGTTGAACGGAATTGGATCGATTATGGTACGGCTCGTCAGATCACTGAGCAGACGCTCAGTTTTTTCCTTCAGTTTGCGGATCAAGAACGTGGTTTCTTTTACCATTTTCTTGAACCTGAAACCGGCCGGAGGGCATACCGTTCAGAACTTTCGCCCATTGACACGGCTTTGTTTTTAGCGGGGGCCTTGTTTGCGGCCGAATATTATGACGATGTTACGATTCGAGATCTTGCCGTGAGAATTTACGAACGTGTTGATTGGGATTGGATGTTACATGGGGGTGAGACCTTTGCTTTAGCTTGGTCTCCGGAAGAGGGTTTTGATAAGCGCAGGTGGGATCATTATAGCGAACTCATGATCATGTATTTGCTGGCTGTCGGCTCACCGACACATCCGATCCCGGCTTCGAGCTGGCATGCGATAGCGCGGCCTGTTGGAAGTTATGGAGGTTATCGCCTGATTCAAATGCCGCCTCTTTTTACCCATCAATACTCCCATATTTGGATTGATTTTCGGGATCAACATGATGATTATGCCGATTATTTCCAGAATTCTGTGAATGCGTCATTAGCCAATCGAGCTTTTGTGATAGATCAAGCAGCTCGTTATGAAAGTTATGGGCCGAATTCGTGGGGGTTGACTGCTTGTGACGGGCCCGTTGGGTATCGTGCTTACGGGGCTCCTCCTGGTTGGGCAAATCACGACGGGACGATTGCGCCTACGGGTTGCGGTGCCTCGATCGTTTTTACTCCCAAAGAGTCGATCGCTTGCTTGCGGTATCTTTATGAAAATTTGGGTGATCGTTTATGGGGAAATTACGGATTTTCAGATTCTTTTAATTTAGACAAGAGCTGGTTTGGCAGTGATGTGATTGGGATTGATCAAGGGGCTTTGCTTTTGATGATTGAAAATTATCGCTCGGGGTTTATTTGGAGGGTGATGAAAGAAAATAGGTCGCTGCAGTTTGCGATGGATCAAGTCGGGTTCCAACGCGGTACAATAAACCTCCCGTGGCCGGATCCTCCCGTTTATCAAGCGCCCTACGTTGCCGGGACTTTGGAGATTGACGGGTATCTGAATGATTGGCCTAATCGCGAAGCGGTAGTCTTACAGGTTTCGAAGAATAAAGAAACGGGGGCCATTCAGGATGATGAAGATTTAAACGGGAAATTTTGGTTTGCGTGGGATGAGCATGCCCTTTATTTTTCCGCCAAGGTTGTTGATGACAATATTGTGGTGAGGAAAACGGGCCGCAATATCTGGCAGGATGATTTGGTGGAATTATTCATTGATCCGGATGGGGATGGTTTGCAATGGGAAGGGGAGCAGGATTTTCAGATCGGGTTCCGGGTTCATGAGGACGATGAAGGCGTTGAAACATGGTCGTGGTTTCGGCGGGGAGAGGACCCTCAAGCCAATGCTTATGTTTCAGCAAGGGGTTATGTTGCAGAAAATAATTACATCGTGGAAGGGGCCATACGTTGGGACTATTTGGGGGTGAGACCTTTTTCTGAAAGAGAGCTTAGGCTATCGCCGGCAATTCATGATATTGACAGGGATCGGAGTCAGGGGAAATTGAACTGGTTTTTCCGCAACGAAGATAAATTGCAAAACTTTGCTTTAGGTAAAATTATTCTAGAAAAGCCCGTGGGCGAGTCAAATCTTATCAAAGAAAAATCGGAAGAAGTAGACTGGAAAAAATTCTAAATAGGTCTTTTCATTGATTATGAAGGAACGCACAAAGAAAGATTCGATCCAACGTCAAATGCCAGAAGAGTTCAAAGAGAATCTCCGGGATTCAAAACCCCATCTCAATTTGGGGGTGACGATTCGTGCTTTACGTCAAGCAAAGGGGTTGTCGGGAATCGAGCTTTGCCGAAAGGCCAAAGGGTTGGATCCTAGGACCTTGACTGCGATTGAAAAAGGGAGGATTCGGAATCCCTCCATCAGGATTTTACAAGTTATTTCTGAGGGGCTTAGGCTCCCGCTCGGGCGCTTATTTTATGAAGCCGAAATGCAGGCCCCTCATTTTCTTTATCAAGGGACTCAGAAAGGTTTTTGCCAAATGGACTTTCATAAGATGGGGATCAAGATTATTTCATTTACGCCCTTTGTGAAGGATTTCTTCTGTGGGAAGGTGATCCTTGGGCCGAAAAGGAAAATGGATGGCTCTTTCTTGGATCATCACTACCCATTCCATATTTCGGTATTGGTAGGCCGTGTTGAAGTGGAGATTGAAGAGAAGAAAATTTTATTGAGGGAAGGGGAAAGCCTTTTCTTTCATGGTATGTTAAAACACAATTGGGTTAATCCTAGGTACCGCGAAGCTGTCCTATCCCTAGTAACGGCACCTTCCTTTCTTTAAGTTTAAGCCTTGCTTGATGTTAGCCGATAAATAAGAGACAAAAGAGGGGCCGAGCTCTGCGTCTGTCTTGAGAAGGCTCCTTAATAAATCTTTTCAATACCGTTAAGGCTTAGACTTTCAAAAGAACTTGTGATTGCGTATACAAATAAATAAGGTCAATATTCAATGCGACGGCAAGCTCAATCCTTATTGTTGATTCTTATTGTCTTCCTGATTTGTCCGTCTGCAGGGATGGCAGCCAGCGAAGTGGGATCCTCTCAGCAGGTGATCGTCAAACAATCTATGCAGGATCAAGTCCAGACATTGCGACAACAACGCTATGACAAGATGCCTTATTTGGATAAAGGCTATGTGAAGTCGGAGATCAGCCGCAAGAATCTTGAGAAAAGGCAGGTTTTTGTCTCGGGCCCCGAGAGGAAGCTTAAGGATTTAGTGGCGAGAGCACTGGATATTGATAATTCAGTTAAAGTGGCTCGCGAAAGGATTTCTTTGGCGAGACGCCGTATTTTGGTGGCGCTTCGGAATTTGTTTCCCGAAGCCAATTTCGAATTCAACATCAGCGACGGCGTTCTTTCCGGTTCGCCGACGAACTCCAATAGCTATAGATTAACGATGACACAGCCAATTTTTCGCGGCGGGATTCTATGGCACACTTTTCTTCAAGAAAAAGCAGAACTCGAAGCATCTCAAAAGGAATATCAGGGAATTATCGAGGACCTTGTCAAAGACGTTTCCATTGCCTATTTTGAATATAATCGTGCCCTGCAAGTTGTTCATGATGCAAAAGAAGTTAGGGATAAGATGAGCCGTTTTGCGGGTATTTCTAATGAAAAACATAAAAGCAAGTTGATTTCAGAAATCGAACATCTGAATGTCCAGTCTTTATTTAATCAGCTGCAATATGATTTTGAAACAGCCAAGCAGGAGCTGGAACTTGCCAAACTTGAGTTGCAGAGATTCTTGAATGTTCAGGATCATGATCCGCTTCGGATTTCTCCTCTTTATGAGGTGGGTTCCCTTGTCGAGGATGACATAACGGCTTCGGATAGTGCTCTTGAAACGTACGAAGAATTCCCGACACAGTATGAAAAGGATATTTCGGGCCCGAAATTAGTGGAATTAGTTGATTTAGCCTACCGTAATCGTGCTGAACTTCAAGTCGAGGCCTCTAAATTGGAGAGTGCCCGTTTAGAGGAAAAGATTCGCTGGGGGGAAATGATCCCTCAAGCCGATATTACCCTGGAACTTGGGAAAATGGGAGAGGCCTTTGATTTTGTCTCCAATGAACCCCCTTTATTTAAGGAATTCCGGCTTTTTCTTGAATTGAGATGGAATGCCGCAGGCAGCAATATTAAATATCAGTTCGAAAATGATGAGAGGGGGCCTTCTATCTCCCAATTTGCCAGGGGGACCCCTTCTCAGACAACCAGTAACACTGTACGAGTGGGCGTTTTGGACGGATTAAATAAGATTGCTGAGGCAAAGGAGGCCGAAGTTTCCCGTTTGGATCAGGTCATTGCCCTCGAGCAGGCTGAAAAAGAAGTTGTCCGAAGTGTCAAACAGTCTTATTATGATTTTGAAAAGGCCAAGATCCAAGTGCAATCGACTCTTCAGAGGGTTGATTACCGGGCTCGATTAACCCGTTTAGCGGCCCATCGCTTGGGACAAAACGAAGTTGAAATTTCGGAATATTTAGAAAACGAAATTGATCTTTTGCAAGAAAAAACGGCTTTGCACCGGGCCCTTGCAGATTACTTTTCAGCCAAGGCAGAATTAAATCACGCCATTGGAATTCGAGATTATTTCGATATTGAGGAGAAATATGGATCCTAACGAAACGCCAAATAGCCCAGAGACCCCTGAAACCCCGGGATCCCAAGATCCGGGGACTTCGGAACCTAGAAAAAGGAATTTAGGGAAAAGGTTCCAGAATCTTTTTCAAAAGGGAGCGGAATCCGTACAGAAAGCCCGCGAGGGTGCTGGGGATGATCACGGAATTGGTATTGAACCTCCTGATGGCGCTGATGAAGGTGGAATGGGCCGTCATCTAGGGAAAGTCCTTATTTTAGTTGTTATCGTCGTCGGATTTTTTGTGATCAAAAGCTGCTTTTTTGGAGGCGGAGATCATGCATCGCTTGAACAGATGATTGCCCAGGAAGGACCGACGAAGGACGCACCTGTTGCGGTGAAAGGTTTTAAAGTCGGAAGGTTTAATTATGAAGATTCTCTCAATGCCCTCGGGACCGTCAAGGGGGCCGTTGAATTCAAACTGAGTTTTGAAATCCCCGGGGTTGTCAGTTCCATTAATTATCGCGAGGGGGAACGTTATGAGGAAGGGGCTCTTTTAATCTCTCTTCGTCAGGACGATATTCTTTTGCGTTTAAAACGAGCACAGGCTCAATTGAATAAAGCGGAAACGCAGGTTCAACTTGCTGCGGAAAAAGTAGGAGAACACGAGAAACTTTTTTCGATGGGGGCGATTCCCGAGACAACTTTAGATAAGGTCAAGATCGAATTGGATTCTGCGAAATATGAATCGGAGGCTGCTCGTTTGGAAGTGAAGGCGCATGAGTCGATGCTTGAAAAGTCCAATCTCTATGCGCCTTCTGCGGGTATGCTCGGAGATCTGAATGTTGAAGAGGGGGAAACTATCAGTCAGAATACCCTTCTGGGCACCCATATCATGACGGAATATGTTTACGCAGAATTTGGAGTGGTCGAACGCGATGTCAATAAAATTGCTTTGGGACAAAAAGCCCGGGTCTTTATCGATGCCTACCCCAATCGAACTTTTGAAGGTGTTATTGAAAATATTGCTCCGGTTGTCGCCGGTTCGAGCCGTACCGCAACAGCAAGAGTCCGGGTTGAAAATCCGGACCGTCTTTTGCTTCCTGGAATGTTTGCCCGCATCCGCATCCTCCTTTACAGCAAGAAGAACACTTTAGTTCTTCCTACGGATGCTGTTCAAGGCGGCGAAGGTGAGCAATTCGTTTATGTAATTCAACCCGAAAAAGGGACTGTTGAGAAACGGGCTGTCGCCGTGGGTTATACTCGCCCCGACTATACACAAATTGACGCAGGTGTTTCGGAAGGAGAGATTGTTGCAGTATCTGCCATCGAACGGCTTGAAGACGGCAAGAAGATACGCCTCCTCGAAACTCAAGAAGCCGAACTCTAGTGCATGACGTTACCCGAATACGCAATACGCAAAAAAGTGACTGTGGTGATGGTCACTTTGGGATTGATCGTCGTTGGGTTTATTTCCTTTACCCGATTGCCTCAGGAACTCTTTCCTCCCATTACTTTTCCTCAGGTCACAGTTGTCACTGATTACGTTAATGCCGCACCCGAAGAAATCGAACAGCTGATCACAAAACCCATTGAAGAATCCGTAGGATCGGTTTCGGGATTAAAAAGGATCGAATCTGTTTCTCGGGAAGGGCGGAGCACAATTGTTGTTTCGTTTAATTGGGGCCAGGACATTGATTTTGCCGCGCTTGCCGTAAGAGAAAAGATCGACCTGATTAAAGAGAGACTCCCCAAGGAAGCCGAAGACCCTGTGATCTTGAAATTTGATCCTTTGGCCCGCCCTATTATGATTCTTTCCGTGACAGGGAAAGATCTTGAGCCCATCCGTTTGAAGTTGCTTTCTGAAAAAATGCTGAAAGATAACCTTGAGAAAGTCGAAGGGGTAGCCTCTGCAACTATCTCGGGCGGTGTCGATCGAGAAATCTTAGTCGAAATCGATCAGGGGCGTTTGATGGCGAATCACCTCTCCCTTCTTGATGTTATCGACTCTATTGATGAATCGAATATTTCTTATCCGGCCGGGAGCATCAAAAAAGGGTTGTATGAGTACCTTATCCGTACGGTGGGAGAATTCCGATCCGTCAAAGAGATAGGCTATGCAGTGGTCGGAGCGGATGTGGTGGAAGAATTAAGACGCCAAGATACTAGTTTCGTCGAAAAAGGTGGACAGCGGGGCCCCCGGGCAACCATTGATGGGGAACGGGCAGATTTGGCCGAGCAGCTTTTGGAGAAGCGTTTGGTCCTGACGCGAGATATTGCCAATATTATTGACGGATTTGCTGAAAAGACGAGCATTTCAAGATTTAATGGGAAAGAGAATCTTTCGATCTCAATCCAGAAACAAGCTGGCGCCAATACCATTGAAGTGGTTGACCGGCTCAAGAAAGAGCTTGAATTTCTGAAAGAGGACGTAGAATCGCGAGGCCTGCGGTACGATATTATTTATGATCATTCTACGTTTATTCGCCAGTCATTAAGAAACCTTTTCAATGAAGCTTTGGCCGGAGGTTTTCTTGCGTTTATCATCCTTTTTCTCTTTTTGCGGTCAACGTATGCTTCTCTTCTTGTCACGGTGTCCATCCCCATCACGATCATGGGTGTTTTCTTCATGATGGGGGTTAGCGGAATTACGCTTAACATTATGTCATTAGGAGGACTGGCGTTAGCCGTTGGGATGATTGTGGATACGAGCATCGTTGTTTTAGAGAATATTTACCGGCGGCATCAATTAGGGGATGGGGTTGAACAAGGGGCCATTTACGGTGCCCAAGAAGTGATGTGGGCGGTTATTGCTTCAAACCTTACAACCATTGCCGTCTTTTTCCCTTTGATCCTTTTCGTTCCAGGTATTTTGGGACAGATTACGAAAGATCTTTCCTTGACTGTGATTTTTGCTCTTGTGATTGCCATCATTATTCCTCTTACTCTTGTCGTAATGCTTTCAACCTATTTGAAGATGCAGGCAAAGCATTATCGGCCGATTCCTTGGGCCGGGATTTTAGAGAGGAATTTTCTCCAGGGAGCGTCTCGCGCGAAACAGAACAGGTTTATTTGGATGGTTTTTCTTGCTGTGATTGGCCTTTGTGCCATCATCTTCGTCATCTATCCCACGTTAGACCGGGAAGTTCTTCCCAAGGTTGACCAGGGGCAATTTTTGGTTAAGGTTGATATGCCGATTGGGACACGGCTGGAAATTACGAATGGAATTTGTAAGAAGATCGAAGATTATCTTCATACTCTTAAAGATGTTCAAGATGTCGCTACAACGATCGGGTCTGAGAAAACAAGCCGGGGAGAGGTCAAGATTGAAACATTGAGACCCTCGCAGGCCTTAATTCTTGTGAGTCTAAAAAAAGATAGAAAAAAATCATCCTCTGAAATTGTCCAAAGTATCTGGGGGCACGTCAAGGATTTGGATCTTGAAAAAGCGACGGTTGATTTCATTGTTCAGGAAAGTGAGTTTCAGGAGTTTGCAAAAGCTGGTGCGACAAAGCCGATTGTAGTTGAGGTGAAAGGGTATGATTTTGATACTATGAGTGATTTGGTTGATCGCATAGAAAAAAAACTGGCATCGATTTCAGGGGTTATGAATATTCAGGACAATATCGGGGAGCCTTCTCCTGAGACAAAGCTCGAAATTGATAAGCGGCGAGCGGCCCTCTATGGGATATCCGCTTTAGACATTTCCCTCACAGCCAAGGCTGCCATTGATGGGGTTGTAGCTACCGAATACCGGGAAGGCGGTAAGGAAATTGATGTTCGGGTACGCTTAAGCGAAAAAGATCGCGAAAATCTTGATAATATCAATGATCTTCTTCTTTATTCTCAGGTTTTGGATGCTTTTATCCCCATCAAAGAAGTGGCTCAGGTTCAAAGAGGTTTGGGCCCCAGTGAGATCCGCCGCATGGATCAGGAAAGGACGGTTATTGTCGAAGCCGATATCCTTAAAAGTAAGAAAACGAAGGATGTTTTAGCGAATGTCCAGGATATTCTAAAGACCATTGATGTTCCTCAGGATTTTCAAGTTGTTCTCTCCGGAAAAGCGCGCGAGATCAAAGAAAGTTTTGCTATGGTGACGTTTGCTTTTGCCCTTTCCATCATGCTTGTTTATATGATTATGGCATCCCTCTTTGAGTCATTTGTTCAACCGCTGATTATTATGATTACGGTACCGCTGGCATTTTTTGGTGTGGCGATAGCATTATGGCTGACAGGGACTTCACTCAATATTATCTCTTTTATAGGAATTATTGTCTTAGGGGGTGTTGTCGTCAATAACGGGATTGTCTTGATTGAATATATCAATCAATTGCGTGAAGAGGGGATGGAGCTTGCTGAGGCAACGGTTCAGGCTGCAAAAATCAGAACTCGTCCTATCCTGATGAGCGCCCTGACGACTGTTGTAGCGTTGATTCCTCTTGCTATGGGATTCGGAGAAGGCGCGGAGTTAAGAAGGCCTCTTGCCATTACGGTGATGGGGGGATTATTATCCGCCACGTTTCTTACACTGATCGTTGTTCCCTGTCTTTATATTTTTGTCGTCCGTTTAACCGAACGCATTCTGGGGAGTGACGACGAGGAAGAGATGGTATAAGATGGGATTGCCATCTTTTTCCATTCGAAGGCCTGTTTTAACCGCGATGGTTTTTCTGGGCCTTATTATCATGGGGCTTATATCCCTTTCACGCCTTCCTGTTGAGCTTTACCAAGGGCAGAATACCGGGATTATCAGCATCATTATCCGTGCTCGAGGAGGTCTTCCCCCGTTAGAGGTTGAAAAAAGAATTACCCGCTTGGTCGAAGAAGTCACAGCGACAGTCTCACATCTTAAGAACCTTTACTCCAATTCCCGCGAAGCAGAATCCCGAGTCACTATGGAATTTGAGCCGGGAACCAACATGAAATTTGCAGCTCTTGAAGTTCGTGAAAAGTTTGCTCGTGTGCGGCCACTCTTGCCGCGAGAAATCGAAAAACCGGTGATAGCTAATTATGACGATGCGCAAGCCGCTGTTTTTGTTTTTGCGTTGACCTCGGAGAGTTTGTCTCCTGAAGAGGTTCGGGATTTAGTAGAGACAGAATTAAAACCGGTTCTTGCACGAGTGGATGGGGTTGCGAGCGTTGAAGTTTACGGCGGCCGGGAGAGGAAAATCCTGGTTGAATTAGATCGGGACAAGATGGTGGCTTATAACATTCCCATTGGGAAGGTGATGGATATCCTTGGGCAAAGCAATATCAATCTTCTGGCGGGGAGTTTCGACCGGGGGAAGTTCGAGATTGCTGTCCGTAGCATGGGTGCTTTTGAAAGTGTTGAAGAGGTTGGGGAGCTAGGTGTTCATGCAACGAGACAGGGGTCTATTATCCCGCTAAAAGAAATAGCGGTGATCAAGGATTCATATCTCGAACCTGCCGATTATGCCCGTTTGAATCTCGAGCAAAATGTTACGGTCTACATTAAGAAGACAAGTTTATCGAATACCATTCCGGTGATTAAGATGACCCGCCAGGTCTTAGATGATTTTGAGAAAGAATACAAGGATGCCCTGGACATTATTGTTGTTTCAGACAAGGCGGAGATGATTTCCCGCGCTATCCATGATGTTCGAACGGCACTTTTTATTGGGATGTTTCTTGCCATTGCGATTATTTATTTATTTTTGAGGCAAATGGTTCTTGCTCTTATTGTTTTGATTTCTATCCCCGCATCTGTTGTTTGCACCTTTTTCTTTATGAAGTTTATGGGGATCAGCATTAACGTGATGACTTTGAGCGGATTGGCATTAGCAGTGGGAATCCTTGTCGACAGTACTGTTGTGATATTGGAAAATGTTTTTACCAAAAAGGAGCATGGAGCTAATGATATCATTGCAATCCGTCAGGGGGCTGAAGAAGTATGGTTGCCTTTATTGGCCTCGCTCATTACGACGCTGATTGTTTTCTTGCCCGTTGTTTTCATCGACAAGAAAATCCAAATTGTTTATGCGGGTTTTGCGTTTACTGTTTGCGCTTCTCTGATCGCATCATTTTTTGTTGCTCAGATGCTCGTGCCTATGCTTTTAACCAGTTGGGCTCAAGGCAAGATCGAAATCAAACCGACTTCCTTGGGCGATTGGTGGCGGAGCAGATTGATTTGGTTAAGGGATTATTTTCCGGGCAAGCACCGAAGACTTTTTCGGATCGCGGCCGGCGCATTTATTTTTATTCTCCTTATCTCTTTCTGGCAAGGGGTGTTGATGAAAGGTGTTTTCTGGGGCTCTATTTTGACTTTCATTGCTTTTGGGATCGTTTTTTCCGTTTTTGGTTTTCTCTTAGTTCCTGGTGTCTACCGTTATGTTATTGCATGGACCTTGAGCCGGAGTTTACTTCAACGTTCGATCGCCATGGGTTTAATTGCGATGATTACCTTAGGTTCCATAGGAATGTTAAAGAAAAGGGATATGGATTGGCCGACGACCCTTCAAGAAAATGAATTTGCGATAGTTGTGTTCCCGTTGGCAGGTGCAAAGCTGGATACGAATGATGACGCTGTGAAAAGATTGGAAAATATTCTTTCAAAAATTTCGGACGTTGAGATGTTTTCTTCAACGGTGCGGAAAGATGATGTCAAGATTTTCGTCCGTTTAAAACCGAGCAAAGAACGTCAATTCTCCAAAGATGAAATTATGCAGATTGTGGATGAGAAAGGCAATGAAGCCATCAAAGAAATACACGATGATTACAGTTTAATTGTTGATGAAGGGGCAAGTTCAAGCGAACAAAAGAAATTGATTGTTAATATTTTCGGTCATGAAAATGATGTGTTGGAAAAGCTTGCGCTTGAGTTTGCTAATCGTATGTCCAAGGTTCCGGGTTTGATCAATTTAGTGATGACAGACCTCAGGAAAAGGCCTGAATATTCTTTGGTTGTCGATAAAGGGCGTGCAGCTCTCTATGGCTTGACGGTTAGTGACGTTGCCGATTCGATGCATGCTCAAGTGAGAGGAATGCGCCCGACAAAGTTTCATGAATTATCAAAGGGAGAGGAAATTGAGACGATTACCCGTCTTCAGGCGATTTACCGGCAAAAGATCGAGGATTTGAAGCTTATTCACATTGCCACTAAATCGGGGACTCAAATCCCATTAGGGGAGATTGCCAATTTTTATCCGTCTGTAGGACCGCAAACAATCGATCGGAAAGATAAATATCGTTACGTCTTTGTGAAGGGGGATACAAAGAGGCCGCTTGAAGCGATAGCTCGCGAAGTCAAAGAATCTCTTACCGGAGTAGAAATGCCGGATGATTATTATTGGCGTTTTGGAGGGGCTTACGAAGAGTTGATGAAGGGGAAGTCAGAACTTACTCTGGCACTTATTCTTACGATTTTCCTCGTTTATATGGTACTGGCCTGTCTTTTCCAAAGTTATATTCAGCCTTTGCTTGTGATGATTTCGGTCCCGATGGCCGGCGTCGGGATTTGGGTTGCCTTGGTCATTACTAAAACCCCCTTGAGCCAGCAGGTTTTTATCGGCATGATTTTGCTTGCGGGGTATGTTGTTAACGCTGCTATTATTTTGGTAGACCGTATGAATCATTTAAAAACGGAGGGCGCGACAGAACGGGAAATTCTAGTCCATGCGGGATGTGACCGGTTGCGACCGATTTTGATGACGACATTTTCGACGGTTTTTGGTTTTTTGCCGATGGCCTTAAAATGGGGACAATCCAGCGATTTATGGTCACCGCTTGCGATCACTGTGATCGGCGGACTTTTAAGTTCTACGTTTTTAACGCTTTTCATTCTCCCTCATTTTATTTTAATTTCTGAAGAATTGACAGGGAGAGCCAAAGACTTTGCGAAAAATCGGGGATGGGTCTTAAGAGTTCGTGAATCGATTGGAGTTGACAGAAAAAATTTATCAACATAAAACAAGTTTCTAATCACAGGAGACATCGTTATGAATCAGGAAAATATCGAAAATCAAGCGCAGGAGGGGACCCGACCTTATAAAAGGCGTGTCCGTAACGTTCTTATTCACAGGCCGATGCAACGTGAATTTACCATGGTTGTGCTTGGGCTCCTAATTGTATCGGGGCTTGCGATTGGTTTTGTCGTTCATGAAACAATACGGGAGGCCGCTTTTGGAGGAGGTTTCCGGTTTGGCAAGATCAACCCCATCGAGGTATTAGGGGAAGTGCAATATCAGCTGATTTTGAGGATTTCCCTGATTTTATTTGCCTCTTTGATGGTCCTTGGAACATTTGGGATTTTCTTCCTGCATCGCGTTGCCGGACCGGTTTACCGTTTTAGGCAGATCTTCATCCGGATGAACCGTGGTGCAAGCAAGGAGATTCCGGTTCCCGTGCGTCTCCGGGAAGGTGATTTTTTTCATGAAACAGCGGTTGAAGTGAATAAGATTATCCGGAGAATCAAGCACGATACAGAGAAAATTCAGGCCGCCAAAGAGAAAATCGGGCAGATTCTCGCTCAGAACCCCGGGGGCGATGTTGCGAGGATATTAGGAGACCTTAGGGAGTTCCTTGAAAAGGATTTAAACGAGACAGGTAAATAGCCATAACCTATTCATATTAATAGAATTACAGAATACCCCCAGAGCTCGAAGGTAGGGCTTTGGGGGTTTTTATTTGCCCCTAGGATTTGTCGGAACCCTTGACAGAATCAGGGGTTTACGTATAATAACGTGCTACGAAATCGGAAAATCTGGAGGTTGAGAAGAAGTGGGCAGTTAGCCCACTTTTTTATTTTCAGAAGAGTTTGAGGGGAAGTTACCAATGAATCAAGAGCTGAAGTCTTCACTGGAGTATATCGAGAAAGAAAAGGGTATCACCAAAGAAGTTCTTTTGGAAGCCCTCAGGCAAGCTTTGATCTCAGCCTGCCGAAAGACCTACGGTTCCCAAGGGGAAGACATTGAGATTAAAGTGGACCCTATTACTTGTGATATCCGCTTATTAAAGAATGGGGAAGAAGTGGATGATGTTGATTTCGGGCGAATTGCCGCACAGACGGCTAAACAGGTGATCATCCAGAAGATTAGAGAAGCGGAGCGCGAGTCCATTTTTGACGAATACACGAAGCGGTTGCACGATATTGTGACCGGGACCGTTCACCGTATCGAAAAGAAAGCCATCATCGTTGATTTAGGAAAGACCGAGGGCATCCTTCCGGCCAGAGAGCAGTCCCCTCAAGACCATTACCGACAGGGCGATTTGATCCGGGCTTATGTCTTGGAAGTGAAAAAAACCCCAAAAGGACCGGAAATTATTTTGTCCCGGGCTCATGCAGGATTGGTGAGCGTTTTATTTGAAGGGGAAGTTCCTGAAATCCGCGAGGGTATTGTACAAATTCGGGGAGTTGTCAGGGAAGCGGGGGCCCGTTCCAAGATAGCCGTGACTTCCAATGATGACAAAATTGATTGTGTCGGCTCTTGTGTCGGTATACGTGGACAAAGGGTAAAAAACATTGTTCGCGAGCTAGGTGGAGAAAAGATCGATATTATCCGTTTCAGCAGCGATTTGGAAACTTATATCCGTAATGCAATGGCTCCGGCTGAACTTGCAGAAATCCATCTCCGTAAGGAAGAGGAGTCTGCCAACATCCTTGTCCAGGATGATCAATTGTCTTTGGCTATCGGGAAAAAAGGGCAAAATGTCCGGTTGGCTTCCAAATTAATCGGTTGGCGGTTAGATGTAAGAAGTATGAGCCAGAGAGTGCCGCTCGATGCTTTGGAAGGTGTCGGAGGAAAAACGGCGGACCTTTTACGCGAACATGGGATCCAGAGTTTGAAAGATCTTCTTAAGGCTTCCGTCGAGGATTTGACGAAAATCCCGGGGATTGGCGAAAAATCAGCAGAAAAAATCATTGCGGCCGCTCATAAAGCTATTCTTCAAAAAGATGAAAAAGATACAGGTAAGAAAGAGTAAAGTATTCCTATGCGTGTCCACGAACTGGCAAAAGAATTAGGGATAACAAGCAAAGAACTTATCGCCCAAATAAAAAAGATGGGCGGTGATGTTAAAAACCATATGTCGCTTGTGGATGATGCCATGGTCGATGGGCTGACAAAACCTGAAGCCAAAAAGATAATTCCCGAAGCCAAAAAAGAAGAGAAGCAAGAAAAAGGCAAAATAAAAAAAGCGCCTTTGAAAAAAGAGAAAGCTAAGGCTGAACCCGCCCGCCCCGCTTCCCCGAAGGAAGCTCCACAAGCAATGGAAAAGGAATCGGAGGAAGGCGAAGAACCTCTTCAAGCGGGGTTGCAGAAGGAAGAAAAAAAGCAAGACGAAGAAAAAAACGTGATTCCGATTCCGATTCCGGTAACCGTAGGGAATCTTGCCGATTTATTCAAGATCAAGATTCCGGAATTAATCAAATCGTTAATGGGGATAGGAATTTTTGCGAATGTCAATCATCTCCTCAATGAAGAGATTGTTTTTAAGGTAGCTAAACAGCTAGGTCTATCTGTGAAAAAGGCAGAAAGCGTTGCTGAAAAGATTGTTTCCGGGCTTCCTGAAGATGAAGACCCTAAAAAATTAAAACTCCGTCCTCCCGTTGTTACCATGATGGGCCATGTGGACCATGGGAAAACATCTCTTTTAGATGCGATCCGGAAAACCAATGTTGCTGCTAGAGAAAAGGGTGCGATTACGCAGCATATTGGGGCTTACGGTGTTGACATTCCGGGGAAAGGGCACGTTACTTTCGTTGATACTCCGGGGCATGAAGCGTTTACGGCGATGCGGGCCCGAGGGGCTAATGTGACGGATGTGGTTGTCTTGGTGGTGGCAGCTGATGATGGAATTATGCCACAAACGATTGAAGCTATCAGTCATGCCCGTGAGGCCGGTTGTCCCATGGTTGTTGCTATCAACAAGGTGGATCTTCCGGCAGCGAATGTGCAAAAGGTTATGATGCAGCTCCAGAAAATTGATTTGGTTCCGGAGGTATGGGGGGGCAAGACCATCTGCGTCGAAGTTTCTGCAAAAACGGGTAAAGGGATTGAGATGTTGCTCGAGATGCTTCTCCTTGAATCAGAGATATTAGAACTTAAAGCAAATCCGGACCGGTCAGCAAAAGGGACGGTTGTCGAGAGCCATATATCGAAAGGGAGCGGTCCGGTAGCGACTGTGTTGGTTCAAACCGGAACATTGCATGTTGGAGATATTATTGTCTGTGGGTCTTATATGGGGCGTATTCGTGCCCTTCGGAATGATTTAGGGAAATCGGTGCGCGAAGCGGCTCCTTCTTATGCTGTAGAAGTCAGCGGACTGAACGGTGTGCCTGAGGCCGGCGAGGAATTGTTTCAAGTAAATTCCGAAAAGGTAGCACGCGAAATTACACGCCAAAGAGAACTTGAAAAACGTGAGAGGGAAATGAGCGGAGCTCATAAGCATCTTTCTTTGGAAGATCTCTATGAACGGATATCCGAGGGGAATTTCAAGGAATTGAAAATGATCATTAAAGCTGATGTTCAAGGTTCAGCGGAAGCCTTGACCCAATCTCTTGAAAAGTTGAGTACGGATAAATGCCGGGTGCGGGTGATCCACAGCGGGATGGGAGGCATTAATGAATCCGATGTTATGCTGGCCACCGCTTCGGATGCGATTGTCCTTGGGTTTCATGTTAAAGCTGATCCTAAAGCGCAATCTATTGCTGAAAAAGAGGGGGTCGATTTACGCTTTTATAATATCATTTACGAGGTGGTTGAAGATGTCCGCAAAGCTATGGAAGGTCTCTTGGAGCCCACCTACCAGGAAGTTATTGAAGGAAAAGCTCAGATTCGTAAGATTTTCAAAAGTTCTAAAGTGGGGACGATCGGTGGGGGGATTGTGGTGAAGGGGAAAGTCATACGTAACAACAAGGCCCGGGTGATTCGTGACCATATTGTTGTTTTTGACGGGAAGCTTTCAAGCTTGAAACGGTTCAAAGATGATGTCAGGGATGTTGCTCAAGGATATGAATGCGGCATTGCTATGGATGGTTTTGATGATCTTCGTGAGAACGATGTGATTGAATCCTACCGCCTTGAAAGAATGGCATCAAAACTTTAAATTGACCTACTTCGAAAAAGCGGTGACGAACCCATGCAAGGAAAACGTACGGATCGTGTTGGGCATTTGCTCCAAATGGAACTGGGGAAACTTGTTCTGCACAAGATCAAAGACCCCCGACTAGGATTTGTGACGATTACCCATGTTAATGTAAGTCCGGATCTAAAATCCGCCAGGGTTTTTTATTCACGATTTGGTGATGCGAAAGAAAGAAAAGAAACCCAACAGGTTTTAGAGCGGGCGGCTGGTTTTCTCCAGCGCGAAATCGGGAAAGCCCTTCAGATGAAAAATACCCCAAAACTCACATTCTCCTATGACCCGTCTATTGAAAAAGGTTTTGAAATCGATCGCGTTTTGAAGGACCTGAAAGATAAGGGAGAGATGTCCTAGATCGATAAATTTCTAATTTTAAGGGGAACAGTTTTGAAGAAGAATCACTCTCTTGGAAGGATTTGTGCAGCCCTTAAGAAGTACGACCGTTATCTTCTTTCCTGCCATGTTGCTCCGGAAGGAGATGCTATCGGAAGTCTTCTGGCGCTCGATTCTCTCTTAAGGAGGCTCGGTAAAAACACGACGGTTGTATGCGAGGATCCTTTTCCGGAAAGATTGACGTGCCTTTCGTCAAAGAAATGGAATCTTCCGAAAGACTTAACCAAGGCAACTCTTTTTGAGTCAGCGATTGTTGTTGATTGCCCCAATCTTGACCGGATAGGGTCTGTGAAACAATTTATAGGGCCTGAAACTGTTGTATTCAACTTTGATCACCATATCAGCAATGATTTTTTCGGTGATTATAATTTTGTTCGGCCTCAAGCTTCTGCAACAGGGGAAGTGGTCATGATGCTTTTTCATGCTCTTAAAATTTCCATCTCAAAGGAAGAGGCCCGGGATCTTTACGTTGCGATATCCACGGATACGGGGTCATTTAAATACGGGAACACGACAGCCCAGACACATCGGCGGGCGTCCGAACTCATTAACATTGGTATTCCCCTTGAAAAGCTTAATGAAGAACTATATTCAACGTACTCACTTAAAAAAATAAACCTTTTTGGCCGGTTACTTTCGCGTGTCCAAATAGATGCAAAAGGTGCTATCGCGTGGAGCTGGATCAAAAGACGTGACTTGGAAGAGTTAAAGGCGAGTGATGAGGATACTGAAGGGTTTGTGGATTTTTTGAGATATTTGAAAGAGGTCAAAATCGCCTTTACCCTAATGGAACAAAAGGAGGTTCCTTTCGTGAAGGTTTCTTTTCGTTCAAAAGGGGAATGTGATGTGAATAAGATTGCAACAGCGTTTGGAGGAGGAGGCCATCGGAAGGCTTCCGGGTGTGCTTTCCGGGCAACGATCGAAGAGGCTCAGAAAGTCATCTTAAAGCGAATCCACGAGGAAATGGCAATAGAATGAATTCGATCGATGGTATTTTAGTTGTCGATAAACCGAAAGATTGGACTTCACATGATGTCTGCGCCTTTGTCAAAAGGCGTTATAAGATCAAGAAGGTCGGTCATGCGGGGACCCTGGACCCTTTAGCGACGGGGTTATTGGTACTTCTTTTAGGAAGGGCCACAAAGCATTCAATTGCCCTTAGTTCGTGTGATAAAGAATACCGTGGCGTGATGGAATTAGGGGTTAAGACGGATTCCCATGATCGCCAGGGAAAAGTGATCCAAACGGCTCCTTGGGAGCATATTGCCTTGGAAGATGTCCGCCGGAAAGCTCAGGATTTCACAGGTGAGATCCTTCAGGTTCCGCCGATGGTTTCGGCTTTGAAACACAAGGGTGTCCGGCTGTACAAACTGGCCCGAAAAGGGATGGATGTGCCCCGCCAGGAACGGAAAGTGGTCGTTCAAAATTTTGATATGGAGAAAAAAGAAGGTCCCTTTATTCATTTTCAGGCGAGTGTTTCGAAAGGAACTTATTTAAGAACACTCGTCAATGATTTAGGAGAAGCCTTAGGTTGTTGTGCGACGTTAGCGGAGTTGAGGCGCGTTCGCAGCGGCCAATTCCGACTGGAAAATAGTGTTACGATTGACGAATTAAAACAATCCGATCTTGCTAAGATGAGATCAAAGATACTTCCTTTTTGGTATACGCCAGATTATGCTTATCGTTCGGGATCTTAACCGGTTTTCGCCGGACAAAGAAACTCCTCTCATTCTTGCACTTGGGAATTTCGATGGCATTCATCGGGGGCATCAGGCCCTTCTTAAACATGCTATTGGTGAAGCCAACCGCAGAAAAGGAAAGTCGGCGGTTCTGTCTTTTGAAGCGCATCCGCAGCATATTCTTCATCCCGAATCGAAACCCCCACTTTTGACATCTCAGGATCACCGCCTGTTCTTACTCAATCAAACCGGCATCGACATTTGTTTTTTGGTTTCTTTCACGAAGGAATTTTCCAAGTTAACCCCCCATCAGTTTGTGAGGGATATTCTCGTTGAAAAGCTTCACATTTCAGAAATCTGTTTAGGGGACAATGCAAGATTTGGTTACAAAAGACAGGGCAATGCAACCCTCTTGAAAGCTTTGGCCAAAGAATATGGTTTCCAATTTACGGAGATCAAAGCTGTTGAAGCTGGAGGTGATATTGTTTCGAGTTCGCGGATCCGCCGATTGATTCAGGAAGGAAAACTTGAAGAGGCCGAGACATGCCTAGGTCGTCCGTTGAGTGTGCTGGCAAGAGTCATCCCGGGAAAAGGGAGAGGAACTGAGTTGGGATTTCCCACGGCCAATTTAGATATCGAGACGGAAGTACTGCCTCCTTTCGGGGTTTATCCTGTTTATGCCCGGGCTGTCCTAAATTCGGAGAACTATAATGAAAAAAAGGGGATTTATGAGTTTCCCGTCTGTCAATGGGGGGCTTGGTTTGAGGGAGTTATGAATTTTGGAGTTCGTCCCACCTTTCAGGAACGGGAAAGTCAGGGGATACTGGAGATATTTCTCTTGGATTTTCAGGGTGATCTGTACCAAAAAACGCTTGAAGTAGTTATATTTCCGAGAATTCGGGAGGAAAGGACCTTTCCGGATGCTGAAGATTTAAAAAGACAAATCCAGAGGGATATTCAAAACGCAAGGGAATTTCTTAAGAAGGCCCGAAAGAAGGCCTTTACAAAGATTGACAAGTAGAGTATACTACATCGCCTGTTTGTGATGTAAATACAAATACAATAAGGAGTTAGGTAAATTACAATGCCGCTAGCAAAGGACAATAAGAAGAAGTTAATATCGGAATATCGTGGGAACCGTAATGATACGGGTTCCGTGGAGGTCCAAGTATCCCTTCTCACGGAACGGATCAACAGTCTGGATGAACACTTTAAAGCTCATCAGAAAGACCATCACTCCCGGTACGGACTCATCAAAATGGTTGGGAAACGAAAAAGCCTGTTAACCTATCTTCGTCGCGAGGATCCTGAACGATACCAAAAGTTGATTTCACGCCTCGATTTGCGTAAATAGAACCTACCGTAGTCTATCCAGAGGAAGGACTTATCAATGACAATTGAACATATGAAGACCCAAGTTGGAAATCAGGAAATTATTTTTGAGACCGGACACATTGCGCGGCAAGCGCACGGTGCTATTACGGTTCGTTCGGGAGATACAATTATCCTTGCTGCGGTGGTTGCAGCGCCGGAAGCTAAAGAAGGGATAGATTTTTTCCCCTTAACGGTTGATTACCGTGAGCGGACTTATGCCGCTGGGCGTATTCCTGGAGGATATTTTAAAAGAGAAGGCCGTCCGACCGAAAAAGAAATCCTGATCTCGCGATTGATCGATCGACCGATACGTCCTCTTTTTCCTGATAATTTTTTCTGTGAAACCCAAGTGACTGTGACTGTTTTGTCTGCCGACGGAGAAAATCCAACGGATATTCTTTCGATGAATGGGGCTTCGGCGGCTCTCATGATTTCAGATGTCCCTTTTCATGCACCGATTGGTGCTGTTCGGGTCGGGATCATCGAAGGGAAATTGGTGGCCAATCCTACGGCCTCAGAATTGGCCAATAGCGATCTTGATCTTGTTTTGGCCGGAACAAAAGAAAAAGTGATTATGATCGAAGCTGGAGCCAAGGAAATTTCAGAAGATAAAATGAAGGAAGCGATTTGGTTCGGGCACCAGGAAATTCAGAAGATGATTACGATCCAAAAGGAGCTACAAGCGAAATTTGGGAAAGCCAAACGTTCTGTCAAGGGTTTGGAGATCCCTCAAGAGTATTTTGATAAAGTCAGGAAAACAGCCGGCGATGAATTTCAAAGGATTTTTACCTTAAACTCGAAGGAGGAACGGGAGGCCGAAACTCGGAAGGTTTATCAAGAAAAGGTTCTGGGTCAGTTTGATGTCGAGTCGCCCGATTTTAAGGAAGCGCATGTCAAAATGATATTTGATGAAATCGAAAAAGAGAAGGTGAGAGAGTTTATTCTCGAAAAGGGGAAAAGGCCCGACGGCCGTGGCGTAAGAGAGATCCGAAAAATTACTTGTGAAATTGGTGTTCTCCCCAGGACGCACGGATCGGCCTTGTTTACCCGGGGACAGACGCAAAGTCTTTGCGTGACAACTCTTGGAACGGGGGAAGACGAACAGAGGATCGATTCGCTCGAAGGTGAGGAATGGAAAAGGTTTATGCTGCATTACAATTTTCCGCCTTTCAGCGTTGGGGAAGCTAAACCCAATCGTGGGCCGGGGCGGCGAGAGATTGGTCACGGAGCCCTGGCAGAACGTGCTTTAACGCCGGTGATGCCGGAACATCCTGATTTCCCTTATACGGTAAGGTTGGTTTCGGAAATTTTAGAATCCAATGGTTCTAGCTCCATGGCAACGGTTTGCGGAGGAACGCTATCTCTTATGGATGCGGGAGTTCCTCTTAAAGCCCCCGTTGCAGGGATTGCTATTGGATTGATTACGGGTGAGAAAAAATTCCAAGTCTTAACGGATATCGCGGGAATCGAAGACCATCACGGTGATATGGATTTTAAGGCAGCGGGAACACGCGAAGGCTTGACGGCGCTTCAAATGGATTTGAAAATTGCCGGGATTGACCGGGCCACCATGGATGAAGCTTTTGATCATGCCAGGGAAGCCCGAATGAAAATTTTGGATATGATCCATCAGGTGATTTCGGCTCCGCGGCAGGAATTATCAGCTTATGCTCCCCGGATTGTCACCTTGAAGATTAATCCGGCTAAAATCGGAGAACTGATCGGCCCCGGAGGAAAGAATATCCGAAAAATCACCGAAGAGACAGGTGCCAAAATCGATATTGAAGATGACGGTACCGTGTCGGTTGCTGCCGTGGACGGAAAAGCCGGTGATGCAGCGCTTGAGCGCGTCCGTGCATTGACCGAAGAACCTGAGATTGGAAAGATTTATCAAGGGACGGTCAGACGTTTAGTTGCGTTCGGAGCTTTTTGTGAGATCATGCCCGGGACGGATGGCCTCTGTCATGTGTCTGAAGTTTCCGACGGTTATGTCAAGAATGTCGCTGATTATCTAAAAATCGGCGATGTGGTTCCCGTTAAAGTGATGGAAATTGACGAAAGAGGGAAAGTTAATCTGAGTATTAAGCAAGCCAAAGAAGGGGGAATGCCGATGCTCCCTCCTGATGTGGAACGCGACCCAATTTCAGAGATATCGAAAGGACGCGATCGAGGGCGTGATGGAGGGCCCCGCTCACGACCCAGATCACGCCGGTGAAAGAACTCGAGATCGAGATCCAACAACATCCTCATTTTAAAGGGTTAGAGGTTCCAGCCTACCAAACTGAAGGTTCCAGCGGTTTTGATTTAGTCGCAGCTAATGAAGAACCTATCATGATCTGCCCGGGCCAAAGGGTTTTGATTCCCACAGGGATTTCTATTTCCTTGCCTCTCGGATATGAGGTTCAGATCAGGCCTAGAAGCGGGCTTGCCTTAAGACACGGAGTGACTCTCCTCAATACACCGGGGACAATTGATTCGGATTATCGGGGTGAAATTAAGGTCATCATGATTAATCTAGGGCAGGAAGACTTTAAGGTGACCCGCGGAACCCGCATTGCCCAAGCTGTGCTCGCCGAGGTGGTAAAGGCAAGGTTTATTTCGGTCGATAACCTTACTGAAACTCTTCGCGGAAGCGGCGGGTTCGGACATACCGGTTTTTAGCGTATCGCGGAAAGCGTGAGAGGTCATTACATGTCCGCAGCTCGAGAGAGGATCTATCCACGTGAGTTCATGCGCTATCCGCTCAAATAGCTGACCGGCGAGTCCACAATAGGATACCTTGAGACGATGAAAAAAGAGCGTAAGAACGAAATTTGGGGTGTTATATTCCTTTTATTAGGGCTGTTTACTCTCGGCAGCCTTATTTTTTCCCACGAGGGTGATATTGGTTTTTATACTTCTCATCCTGCCTCACCTGTTCAAAACTATACGGGAGTTATCGGGGCTTATCTGGCCTTTGGACTACTTTTGACTTTTGGTATGAGCGCGTATGTTATTCCATTGCTTTTTCTGCTTTGGGCGAGCTGTTTTTTTGCACAAAAGGTTCCTGAAAGAAAGATATTCAACTTTATTGGCTTAGCCATTGCGCTTTTTTCAACCTCGACGCTTGTAACCCTTTCAGTCAGTCCGGATCGTCAATTTGAATATGGGGGTGCTGTCGGATACTTAGCCGGGACTCATCTCTTGAGGTATTTCGGATTTCTGGGCGGATTTATTCTGGCTGGGGCCTGCTTGCTTCTTTCAATCTTGCTTGCGACGGATTTCCTTCTTTATCCCTTGTTTCATCAATTGTGGAAACGAGTAGAGAAATTCACAGACGGGTTCCTCGAAAAAGCGGAATTTTCCCGTGATTGGATTATTGATACAGCGCGAGGGATTGTTCCTGAAGAGAGGAAGAGGACGCGGGAAAGAAAGGTCGGAGCTAAGAAACAGGAGGGGATTATCCCCACTTTACCTTCTATGCCGCTTAAAGTGAAAAAATATAGGTCCGAGTATGCAGATGAGGGAAAAAAAGGAGGGCGAGCGGAAAGTAAGAGGGAGCGGGAGGGTGTGACCCGTCCTGTTTCGTCTCGTGAAGAAAGTAAACTGCGTTCCAAGAAAGAGGGGACGGGGATTCCCGGCCGGGCGGACCAAGAAGAAGAGAAACGACATGAGAGTGTTGTTGGTTCGACCGCTTCGCGTGGGGGAAATTATAATTTTCCGCCGCTTGAATTGCTTAGAAAACCGGAGTTTGCTCCGGAAGGAAAATCGGAAGATTTACACGCTAAGGCCAGGGTTTTGGAGTCAGCTCTCGCAGAATTTGGGATTGAGGTTAAAGTTGTGGAGATCGAACAGGGGCCTGTGATTACCCGCTATGAGCTCTTGCCCGCGCCTGGGGTGAAAGTTAACTCCATCACGGCTTTGTCCGATGATCTTGCGTTAGCGATGAAAGCCACCAGCATTCGTATGATTGCCCCGATTCCCGGTAAGGCCGCTGTTGGAGTTGAGGTCCCTAATAGTGTTTCGAGCCTCGTTTACTTAAGGGAACTTGTGGATTCATCGGAATTTCACGGTGAGGCGGCATTGCCGTTATGTTTGGGGAAGAGTACCAGCGGGGAATCTTTGGTTGCCGACCTAGCTGATATGCCGCATATCCTGATTGCAGGGACGACCGGAAGCGGTAAAACCGTTTGCGTTAATTCCATTATCGGAGGCCTTCTCTATCATGCCTCGCCGGAGGATCTAAAATTTGTGATGATTGATCCTAAAATGGTGGAGTTAGCTGGCTACAACAAACTTCCCCATATGCTTGCTCCCGTTGTGACGGATGTCCGGAAGGCATCTCATACCCTGAACTGGGTTGTTAATGAAATGGAAAATCGTTACCGGTTGTTTGCGACGGTGGGGGTCCGGAATATCAAAGCCTTTAATGCGCGAAATCTTTCCGAAGAAGCGAAAGAGGAAATAACCAACGCTGAAAATTCTGAAAATGTTATTCCTGTAAAACTTCCCTATATTGTAGTCATCATTGATGAGCTTGCCGATTTAATGATGGTTGCCCAAGATAAGGTCGAAACTGCCATTATGCGGCTGGCGCAGCTTTCCCGTGCGGTCGGGATTCACTTGATCCTGGCAACTCAGAGGCCGTCGGTTGATGTGATTACGGGCGTCATTAAGGCCAATTTCCCGGCCCGTATTTCTTTTAAAGTTGCCTCCAAAGTGGATTCGAGGACGGTCTTGGACGGAATGGGCGCAGAAAGCTTGTTGGGCCGCGGGGACATGCTCTTCATTCAGCCGGGCGGGGATAAACCCATTCGCGGTCAAGGCTCTCTCGTTACGGATGAAGAGATTAATCGTTTAGTGGAATTCCTCTCATCACAAAGGGCTCCTGAATATCATTCCGAGATAATTTCGGCACAGGAAGGCAAGACGGCCGGAGGCGGGGCGCTTGAGAAAGATGAGCTTTTCGATGAAGCCGTCAGCATTGTTTTGGAAACAGGTCAGGCTTCGACTTCCAATCTTCAACGGAGACTTCGCTTGGGTTATACACGCGCGGCTCGAATCATCGATCAGATGGAAGCGGAAGGCTTAATCGGTCCGACGCAAGGAGCTAAGCCGAGGGAAATTTACATCTCAAGGGAGCCTGCCGCTTCAACAGAAGAAGAATAAACCGAATTAACCCTTCCTTAGTAACTTCCAGGGTTTTTGTTTAAGGTCCGCCGTCATTTCTTTTAGGTTGACGGAAGCTTCATCCAAATTCTTGAAAATATCTTCAACCTCTTCTTCATTTTCGCCCAGGAGATCATTCATATTGGCAATCAGGTTTTGAAGAGAGACAGAGATCTTCTCAAACTCTGCCAAGATTTCAGTACCTTTCTTGACAACCTCCATCATGGCGACAGGGTCATCTCCTCGAAGCGTGGCGCCCTTCCCAAGGGGCTGGGCTTCGATCGTGCCAGGACTGATCTCGATAAATTTTTCACCCATAAAACCCAGGACGTTGATGAAAGCCCGGGAGTCCCTTTTGAGGACAACATCGCGGCTGATCGTAACGGTGACAAGGACGGAATTATCCGAACCGCCTAAGAAGCGGATGTCCGTGACTTTCCCGACTTCGTGGCCGGCAAAATGAACAGGGGCATTCTTGGCAAGACCACTGATGTAGTTAAAAAGGATGTCAGCTTGGTAGGTTTGCTTAAAGAGCTGGGATTTACTGGCAAAGAAAAGCAGGCCCAGCAGAACCACAACACAACTGACAACCATTAAACCGGAGCGTATTTCATTTGGGGTATAGGGATCAGATTTCTTCATCGCCAAAGATTCCTTTCAAATAACTGTCTCGAGATTCTTTAAAAGAGATAGGTCCGTCAATTTCACCATGGATAAATTGCTTTACGTAAGGATGATCAGACTTCCGGATAGCCTCTGGACCGCCTTCTGCGACCACCTTTCCTTGCTGCAGGACAATGATCCGGTCGGCAATCCTAAAGGCGCTTGTCATTTCATGCGTAACGACGACAGAGGTCATCTTGAGTTTTTTACTCAGGTCCATAATCAAGTGGTCAATTACACTGGCCGTGATCGGGTCCAAACCAGCCCCCGGCTCATCATAGAAAACGATTTTGGGGTCTAAGGCTATGGCCCGGGCCAAAGCGACTCTTTTTTTCATCCCGCCTGAGATTTCAAAGGGTTTGAGACTCTCAAATCCGGTTAAGCCGACCAATTCCAGTTTTACTTTTACGATAATATTAATAATATCATCATCAAGATCTGTGTGTTCCTTTAAAGGAAGCGCGACATTTTCACCGACCGTCAGGGAATTAAAAAGGGCGGAACCTTGAAAGAGCATACCGAATTTTTTCCGGATCTCATTCTTTTCATCATCGGTTGCGGAGGCCATGTCTTGACCGAAGATTTTGATGGAGCCTTCTTCTGGGTGCATAAGGCCGATAATGGCCCGCAGAAGTGTACTTTTACCGCAGCCGGATCCGCCCATGATCACAAGGGTTTCTCCTTCATGGACGTCAACGTTGACACCCGTTAAGACTCTTCTTTCTCCGAACCATTTCTGAACGTTTCGAATTTCGATAACGGGTTCACTCATGGGAACACATAGTAAAAGACGGCTGTGCAAATACCATCAGCAACGATGATGGCAATAATGGATGCCACAACCGATTGTGTTGTTGCGCGGCCGACTCCTTCGGCGCCGCCGCGGACGCCTAGGCCGGTATAAATTGCAATAAACCCAACTAAAAGGGAGAAAACAAAACTTTTGGCCAAACCTGTCATCAGATCTTTGGCGACTAAGGCATCAAAGCTTTCTTGGAGATAAACTTCTGAACCGATCCCCAAGCTGGTTGTTGAAATGAGATAGCCGCCAAGGATCCCAATGGCATAACTCAGGACGGTTAAGCTGGGAAGCATGATGATAATAGCGAGGATCCTCGGAACGACCAAGAAAGGAATGGGCGGGATTCCCATGGTAACGAGTGCATCGACCTCTTCCTGCACTTTCATTGTGCCAAGCTCTGCGGTGATACTTGCGCCGACTCGCCCCGCAATCACAATGGCGGTGATGATAGGACCTAATTCTCGGGCCATGGAGACACTGACTAATGCGCCTGTGTACATGAGGGCACCGAATTCCTTTAACTGATAGGCTGCTTGAAGGGCTAAGACGGCCCCTACAGAGGCAGAGACGAGTGCAACGATAAAGAGGGATTCATTCCCCATGAAGAAAAGCTGTCTTGAAAAAGCCTCCCGGCCAAAGCTTTTTTTGCCTTTAAAGGGGGCAAGGATAGCCCAGTAGAAGAAATCAGTGACCAGCTGCCATATTTTGGCCACTTCGATAAGAAACTGATGCGTTGTTTTCCCGATAGATCCGAAATAAGATTCTAATTTTGTCATTGGGCAAGCGTGAGCGCTTCTTCCCGGTTTTGAGCGAGCTTGAAGATGGAATCCAGCTTCGCAATCTCAAAAACACTGCGGACGCTTTGTGTGAGATTAAAGAGTACGAGTTTTCCCCCGTAACGTTTCATTTTCTGGAAAAGCTCGACAAATGTCGCAAGTCCGGAACTGTCGACATAACCCACTTGTTTGAGGTCGATAAGGATTTTTGAGGCCTGACGATCCACTAACTTGGAGAGGGCTTCCCGGAGTTCCGGTGAACAGTGGAAATCAAGATCCCCTTGAAGTTCCACTAATTCAAGGCCTTCGGACTCTTGCTTAACTTGGATTTTCACGGGATTCTCCTTGTTCGTTGTATTTGGTCAAGATAAGCTCATTCCCCTCGGGGTGCTTGGTATTATACTCGATCTGATCCATCATTGTCTGCATGAAATAAATCCCGAGACCTCCCGGTTTATCGGGAGGGAGCTTGGGTGTTTTAATTTTCGAGAGGTCTATTTTCCGGCCGAAATCACGAATGCTGATTTTTATTTTTTTTGAATCGCCTTCGATGCGAATATGGATGGGTTGGTCGAGTTTCCCCTCATAGGAGTGACGGGTGGCGTTCGTGCATCCTTCCCCCAAGGCGACAAGAATATCATTGGCGGCTTTTTCTGAAAATTCCAGTTGATGAATAAGGCGACTCACCTTTTCCCTAAGGCCCTGAAGCTCTTTGGGGTCGCTTTTGATTTCAAATTGTTCTTGGACCGAAGGTTTCATTTTTTATGGCCTATGGGAATATTCGTTTATGTGATCATGAATTATAATGGAAATGGCTCGAAACGACAATATTTTCATGTTGTTCGAGGCTTGCAATTCGTATCGACATTCGTTAAGATGCCGACCATGTGCTCATTGGATCGGGATCATCAATCAATCCATGAAGTGGGGAAAATCTACAATTCCTTCCTCGACAAGAAGCTTCTCTGTGATTTCTTTGTCGAAAGTGTTCAGGCCTTTGTCCATGCCTGCGGCGGGTATCTTTTCTTGTCGGGAGCTGAGGATCAATTATGGTTAGAATCCAGTTCGGATCCAGCCGGTCAATTACCCGGGAATCTGGTTGAGGAGGCGAAGGCGCATTTTCAAAAAGGTCAGCCAGTTTGTACCGGGAAAGCTCTCTTTGTTCCGTTGATTGTCCGGAATACCGAGATTGGGATTGCCTGTTTTGTGCGTGATTCTGCATCGGAAGGTTTTTCGGGGCCGGATTTGGAAGCGGCTGCCAACCTGGCGGCTCAAATGGCGGGAGCGCTCAAAAACATTCTCCTTTATGAGCAGAATATCAAGATGGAAAGGCTTGCGGCGATCGGGCAGACGGTCAGCATGGTTCTTCATGAAGTCAAAAATATTATTCAGCTGGCAACCTTTTCATCAGATTGGCTCAAGCGGGGGATTGAAAAGGGTAATCAGGAATTTCTCAAGCGCGGGATGAAGGGGATGGAAAAAGCGATCAAGAATATGAATGGTTTTGTTTATGAGATGCTGAGTTTGACGAAAGACTACAAGATTGAAGCCCAAAAAGTGGATCCGAAGGATCTCCTGAAAGAACTCCAAGGTGACTTGGAGGAGAAGGCCCGTCAGTTTAATGCAGAACTTGATTTTCAGGTAGAGGAGAACTTTCCGCAGGTTGATATGGAATATCAGTCGATCTATCGGTCATTGTTAAATATCGTCAAAAATGCCCTTGAGGCTTGCCGCCAAGAGAAATCCTTTGTCCGTATCCGCGTCTTTTCTGTGGATCCGGATACCTATCAAATCACGGTTGAGGATAATGGACAGGGGATGAGTGAAGAGGTTCGGGCGAAGCTTTTTCAGGCCTTTTTCTCAACGAAAGGAGAAAAGGGGACGGGGCTTGGTCTCATGGTGATTGATAAGACTGTGAAGGCTCATCACGGGAAGATTGCCGTTGAAAGTGAAATTGGCAAGGGCACAAAATTTATCCTAACATTCCCCAAAATTATTTCTTAATCCTATCCACCGCTTCGCCCACCGCGTAGGTGGCCTTTTCGTACAAACCTAACGTTAGGAATGGTTGAAAAGGCCACCTACGCGGTGGGCGAAGCGGTGGCATTGTGGGCGCCGGAGCTGGGCGAAGATGGCGAAACTTTAGCCGATGGCGTCTTGGCTTTTTTCGCCGGTCCGGATCCGGATGCATTCCGGCAGATCCAGGACAAAGATCTTTCCGTCCCCGATCTTACCTGTTCTCGCGCCTTTGATGATTGCATCAATCGTTTGTTGGACATAATCATCGTTTACTGCAATCTCAAGGCGTACTTTCTTCAAGAGATTGACTTCGATGTCGGTGCCTCGGTAACTTTCGTGATAACCCTTTTGTTGTCCGCACCCAAGGGCATTGGTGACCGACATTTTATAGATTTCAGCATCATAGAGCGATTGTTTAACGGGGGTTAACCGTTCCGGCTGAATATAGGCAATGACAAGTTTCATGATTTCATCCTCCATTTTAATCTAAGACTATTGTGTTGTGAAAATTTGAAAACCGTTATAGGCTTCCATACCATGTTCTCCCACATCCAAACCGCGGAGTTCTTCGTCCTGGCTGACACGGATACCTAAAGTTAGTTTTAACAGGCCAAAAATGAGAAATGCACTGGTAAAACACATTGCCCCGGCTGCCAAAACACCGATTAGTTGTACTCCGAAGCTGTGTTCCGGGTTGGTGCTAAAGATTCCGACGGCAAGAGTGCCCCAAATTCCGCAGACTAAATGGACGGAAATAGCACCCACCGGGTCATCGATCCGGATACGGTCGATCAAGATCACCGAAAGAACGACCAGGATACCGGCAAAGAATCCAATGATAACGGAGGATGCGATTGAAACCGTATCGGCTCCCGCAGTAATACCGACAAGCCCCGCCAGGCAACCGTTTAAGACCATGGATAAATCAGGTTTTTTTTGAATCGACCAGCTTGTAAACATCGCTCCTACAATGCCTGCGGCGGCGGCGAGGGTGGTTGTGGCAAAAACAAAAGATACCATTCCGGGGTTGGCCGATAAAACCGAACCTCCGTTGAAGCCAAACCAACCCAACCATAGAAGAAAGACTCCGATCGTTGCAAGCGGCATGCTATGGCCCATAATGGGGTTGATGTTCTCATTGACGTATTTTCCGAATCGAGGGCCGAGTAGCAGAACGCCAGCTAACGCCCCCCATCCCCCGACGGAATGAACGAGTGTGGAACCTGCAAAATCATAAAAGCCCATCTCATCCAGCCATCCGCCCCCCCATTTCCAAGAACCAACCAAGGGATAGATAATGGCAACATAGATCGTTGAAAAGATAAGGAAACTGTGGAGTTTCACCCGCTCAGCGACTGCCCCCGAGACAATGGTTGCTGCGGTAGCAGCGAACATGGCCTGAAACATAAAATCCGTCCAATACGTATACCCCTCGTTATAAGCACTGGTAAGGCCGGCGGCATCGGTTCCGATACCGAAGCCTGCAAACCCGAAAAATTGACCCAAGGAAAATTCACCCGGATACATGAGATTGAATCCCATAAGCGCATAGGTGAGGATTCCAATGGCTACGATCAGGGTGTTTTTGAAAAGGATGTTGACAGTGTTTTTTGAACGCGTCAATCCTGTCTCAAGAGTCGCAAATCCTAAATGCATGATAAATACAAGAAACGTTGCGACAAGCATCCAAGTATTGTTGACCGCAAACATCTCAGGACTCACCGCAGCGGCGAATGACGACGGAGAGCATAATAATGGAATTAGAATCAATAAGCTGAATACTATTTTTACCCAATAATTCATAGAAGGCTCCTTTTAATGAAATCGGTTATTCGAATAACTTTATAAGGACTGCATGGGGCATGCCAACATTATCAATTCATTTTCAGAAAAGACATATCTCTTTTATATATAATATGTTATAAGCTATCGAATCAACCGTCGAATTGCATAATAAAGAAAGAGTCTACAATTATGTATTTGGTATAAGATTCTATAAAATGACATATATGTATGCCCAGTATGTTGGGTCAAGGTCGACTAATCTATCTCAATGTCTTGAACGGGAATGAGTTAGAACCCCATCCATCTACGAGTGACAACATGGATTGACCGCACGACAGTACGTGCATATAATGCGGGGGATCGAAGATAAGCCGCACTGTTATTTGAAGATTCATTCCCCTGTAGCTCAGTTGGTAGAGCAAGCGGCTGTTAACCGCTTTGTCCCTGGTTCGAGCCCAGGCGGGGGAGTCATCACAAAAAAGGCCACGGCAGTCAAATGCTTGTGGCCTTTTTTTGTGATGTTTCTTTGCGATGCGAGAACCATCGGCCGGAGGCCGATACAAGGTTCCGTGCGAAGGGCGAAACCCGAAGCCGTCCCTGGAGCGTAGCGGAAGGGAGAGCCCAGGGGTCTTTTTACTAAAAGGCGTTATGGGTGTATAATCCCCCAGCACCTTTTTTTATTTAAACCCGACACTTTTGGAAACGGTACAAAATTAAACACACAAAATTCAAAAAAACTTAGGATGTAATATTGAGAGGTCGCATTAGGAGAAAATGGAATTATTATTTTTTGTTCAGGTGTTGCTGCATATATTGGGAGGGATCGCGGGTTTTCTTTTTGAACAACACGGAGAAAAAGCGAACCGCGTGACGCATGGCTTGGCTGTTCTGGCGAGCGCGTTGGGCATCCTCTTTTCGCTTGGCATCCTTTTCACGGGAGGATCCTGGGTCCTGGAATTGCAGGGGAGTTTCCCGGTAGGCGCTTTACGCTTCGTGGCGGGACCCTTTTCAGCCTTCTTTCTTCTTATTATTTCTTTTCTTTCATTGGCTGCTTCTCTGTTCGCCATCGGTTATACCCGGGAATTTCAGGGGAGGAAGAGCATAGCGCTTCTGGGGTTCTTCTATAATTTTTTCATTCTTGCGATGCTGTTCGTGGTCACAGTGCAAAATGCTTTCTATTTTCTCCTTTTTTGGGAGATCATGTCTCTTACGTCCTATTTTCTCGTGATCTTTGAACATGAAAGACCCGAAGCCCTGTCTGCCGGGAGGCTTTACCTGATCATGACGCATGTGGGGACCGCTTTTATTACCGCCGCATTCCTGCTTCTTTACATCCATGCGGGCTCTTTTTCATTCGATGCATTCAGAGGAGCTGCGGTTACGCTGCCGCCTGTTCTTAAAAACGTTATTTTTCTCGCGGCGTTCATCGGATTTGGGACCAAAGCCGGCGTGATCCCGCTTCACATCTGGTTGCCCCAGGCTCATCCGCAGGCATCAAGCCATGTCTCGGCGCTCATGTCAGGAGTCATGATCAAAACGGCGATCTACGGGTTGCTTCTGTTCCTTTTTAACTTTCTTGGCGCGATACCCGCGTGGTGGGGATCCGCGGTGCTTGCGGTTGCGATTTTTTCAACGCTGCTCGGTGTTCTCTATGCCTTGATGGAACATGATCTCAAACGGCTTCTTGCTTTTCACAGCATCGAAAACATCGGGATCATTCTGCTGGGCGTTGGAATGGCGCTTGTTTTTTCTTCCGCGAAGAAGCCCTTCTACGCTTCCTTCGCCCTGATTGCCGCCCTTTATCATGTAATAAATCACGCAACTTTCAAAGGGCTGCTCTTTCTTGGCGCGGGTTCCATTCTTTCTGGCACCCACATAAAAGATATCGAGCGTTTGGGCGGCTTGATACGGAACATGCCCTGGACGGCCGCTTGTTTTTTCATCGGTTCGGCTGCGATTTCGGCGTTACCCCCTCTCAATGGATTTGTGAGCGAATGGCTGACTTTTATCGTGCTTCTGCTGGGATGCGAAGGTGCGAGCCCGGCCCTGCGTTTTTTTTCACCGCTTTTAGCCGCGCTTCTTGGGCTTGCGGGTGCTTTGGCGGCCACCTGTTTTGTGAAGGCTTTTGGCATCAGCTTTTTAGGGAAGCCCCGTTCTGAGCAGGCCGCCCACGCGCATGAAGTGAGCGGATCCATGAAAGCTGGAATGGGGATCCTGGCCGCGAGTTGTTTTGGGTTGGCCCTGGCGGCTCCATGGATTGTGCCTATTCTTGGGAAAGTGGCAAAAACTTTATCCGGCACGGATATTCCGATGGGAGCCATGGTTCGGAAATCCTTTTTGATATCCCCCTCAGAGTCAAGCCAGTTTTCCCCGGTTCTTATCGCTTTGATCCTTTCGGCATTTTTGGTCGGGGCCGTAATCTTTTTGCGGGTGTTGCTTGGAAAAAAGATTGTCCGCATCTGTCCCAGCTGGGATTGCGGGATGCCGGGACTTGAACCGCGTATGCAGTATACAGCCACAGGTTATTCCAAGCCTTTACGCCGGATCTTTTCATTTCTCTATCAACCGACCCGCCGTGTGGAGTTGGAAGATGAAGGTCATGCAATGCTCAGGACTGCACAGCGTTTTGAGTCAAAGATTACGCATCACGTGGATGAATGGGTTTATAAACCTTTGTCAGAGTTTGTTGCTGTTCTATCCCGGAAGGCCAAGCAGATTCAGACAGGGCACATCCAGCTTTATTTAAGCTATATTTTTATTACGCTGATCCTTCTGCTTTTTTTCTTCGGAGGGCGTTCCTGATGCTGGCGATCCTTTTGTCCGTTATCCAACTTTTGTTCCTGGCGATTTTGGCGCCTGCGCTTAGCTGGTTCATCAAAAAAATGAAAGCGGCTTCGCAGAACCGCGTGGGGCCGAGCTTGATCCAGGTCTATTCGGATCTACTGAAATTATTCCGGAAGAACATGGTAATCTCGGAAACGGCGTCCTGGATCTTTCATGCCATGCCTTTCGTCCTTTTTGTGTCAACTTTTGCGGCGGCTTCGATGCTGCCGGTTTTAGGTATACGTTCTCTTTTTGGTTTTACGGGGGATGTGATCCTCTTTGTTTACCTCCTGGCTTTGGGCCGTTTCTTTTTAGCGCTTGCGGCATTGGACACTGGCACTACGTTCGGTGGTATGGGTTCAAGTCGGGAGATGACGCTTTCGTCACTTGCGGAGCCGGCGCTTCTGCTCGCTTTTTTCTCTTTGGGTTTTTGCGCCCACACGTTGTCCCTGGAAGGGATTGTTTCATATTTCGCTTCCGGATCGCCCACACAGATGCTTTTTTTTACGAGCCTTGCTTTCGGAGCACTGCTGATCGTAACAATCGCGGAAAGTGGAAGGATCCCTGTGGATAATCCGGCAACACACCTGGAGCTGACAATGGTTCACGAGGCCATGATCCTTGAATATTCCGGACGGTATCTGGCCCTGATTGAATGGAGCCATCAGATTAAACAGCTGGTATTTTTGACACTCTTGTCGGATCTTTTTTTCCCCTGGGGGATTGCGGGTTCGTGGGACCCGCTGGCTTTTGGATTGTCGCTGGTTCTTTACCTCGCGAAAGTCTTTTTTCTGGCGTTTGTTATCGGGTGGATTGAGATCCATTCTGCGAAATTGCGTCTTTTTAGGGTCCCGGACCTTCTGGCGGTGGCTTTTGTTCTGGCCATCCTTTCTCTTCTGGGGCAACTGATGATCGGGAGGGGAGTATGAGTCCGGAACTCGCGGCTTCGCTGATTCATTTTTTTGGGATGGTTCTTCTGATTGCTTCTTTCTGGATCCTCGCGTCTTCCCGGATAGGGACGTGTATCCGTGCCTACGCAACGCACTCTTTCCTACTCGCGCTTATTACTGCGGTGATTGCGGTCACGAACCATGTCGAGCATCTGTTGGTCCCTGCGATTTTGACGCTTATTCTGAAAACGATCGTGATCCCGCAAGTTTTTTTTAGGATCATCCGGCGGCTCGGGATTCGCAAAGAGGTCGAAAGTTGTTTCAACATTCCCTTTTCACTTCTTTTGGCTGTTCTGCTTGTGTTTATTTCGTTTTATGTCACGGGAGATGGCAAGATCCTGAAACCGGTTGCCTTTAGTGAGTTCATTCCGCTTGCTGTCTCGACCGTCTTTTTCGGCATGTTAATGATGACGACCCGGAAAAAAGCGATCAGTCAGGTTCTCGGCCTGCTTCTAATTGAGAACGGTCTTTTTTTAATGGCTGTCACTATGACCTTCGGCATGCCGCTTTTGGTCGAGATGGGAATCTTTTTCGACGTGTTGGTCGCTGCGATGATTATGGGAATTTTTGTTTTTAAGATCCGCGATGCTTTTGAAAGTATCGACGCGGACGATATGACCGTTTTGAAAGGATAATACGATGACGATCGACAGGGTCCTTTGGATGCCCCTTATTTTTGCGTTTCTTTGTTTGATCCCTTGCCCTAAGAGGATGACGCGACTGACGTTCACGACCGGCGCCGTGCTTTCCGCGATCGGAGCATGGCTCTTTGTTTTTGGGGTTTACTGGTCGCCCCGTGTGTTCGCTTTTAGCGGGAATCTCATGATGGATTCGCTGTCCGCGGTCTTTGTGCTTCTGATCACGAGCGTAGGAATGCTTTCGGCCGTCTATGCGGGGGGATATCTTTTCAAAGAAGGAGATTCAAGCATCTCTTCTTTAAGGCTTCGACGGTATGCTTTCTTTTTCCATCTTTTCCTTTTCACCATGCTTTTGACCGTTTTTTCCAATAATCTTGGCATTATGTGGATCGCGATCGAGGGAACGACGCTAGCTTCAGCGTTCCTGGTCAACGTAGATGACAAGAAAAGTTCGATCGAGGCCGCATGGAAATACCTGATTCTTTGCAGCGTCGGGATTGCGCTCGCGCTTTTCGGGATCATCCTGGTCTATTATTCGGCGATCGCTCAAGTGAGCGCGGGAGAGAACGTTTTTTTACTGAATTGGACCTTCCTTTTGAGCAGGGCCGGACAGTTAGATCCACAGATTATCCGTCTTGCTTTTATTTTTATTCTGGTGGGTTACGGAACCAAAGCGGGTCTCGCGCCGTTCCATTCCTGGCTTCCGGATGCGCACAGCCAGGCTCCAGCCCCCGTGAGTGCACTTCTTTCCGGCGTGCTTTTAAGCTGTGCAACTTTGGGAATACTGAGGTTCCACATTCTGACCACAGCTGCGACTGGATCCGCATTCTCAGGGACGCTCCTCATTTTATTTGGAGTTCTTTCTGTTGCTGTTGCAACGCCGTTTATCCTGGAGCAAAAAGATTATAAACGTCTTCTGGCTTATTCCAGTGTCGAGCATATGGGACTTGCGGCCGTGGGACTGGGTTTTGGCGGCGCGTTCGGGGCCTACGCAGCGATCCTTCACATCGTGAACCACGCATTCACAAAATCCATGCTTTTTTTTAGTTGCGGGCATCTGCTTTATCTTTTTAAGACCAAAGAGATCGGTAAGATAAAAGGGATCTTCCTGGAAAACCCGTTTTTGGGCATCATTTTCTTCTTAGGTGTCTTGGCCATTGCCGGGATGCCGCCGTTCAGCATTTTTGTCAGCGAATTCCTTATTTTAAGCGCAGGATTCCTGGCCGGGAAATTTATTCCTTGCGTCTTCTTGCTCGTTTTACTAGCGCTTATCTTTATCGGTTTTTTGAGGCACGCCAATGGGATGACTTTTGGCGCTTCGGAGGAGTCTCCGGCATCAGAAAAAAGTTTCTTGATGGACAGTGTTCTCGACATCGGCTTGATCGTGATCTTCGTGATGGGTTTTTACATCCCGGGCCCCTTCCAGAAGCTGCTTTTGGAAGCAGGCCGTGTAGCCGGAGGAGTGATCGTATGAAGCCGGTGTTCCAGAAACTAAAAGAAAAACTCGGGAGTGCGATCCTGGAGGTCTCAGAAGGAACGGCGAAAGAGTGGCGTGTTTTCGCGGCAAAAGATTCCATCCTGAGAATCGCGGAATGCCTTATCGAGGTTTTTGGGATGCGGTTCCTTTTTCTTTCCGGCTCCGATACGCGAAAAGAGAACAAGTCTTTTACTCTCCATTACGTTTTTTCCTATGTCCACCAGGACCAGTTTTGGATCGTTCAAACAAGGGTCGAAGAGAAAGATCCTCAGTTTCCGTCTCTGGCTCCTTTTTTACCGCAGGTTAACTGGCATGAGAGGGAGGTCCAGGATCTTTTGGGACTGGTTGCAGTGGGACATCCGGATCCCAGGCGTCTTGTTTTTCATGAAGACTGGCCGCAGGGTTTTTTTCCGCTGAGAAAAGATTTTGGACCCCATCAGAAGATCCCCAGGACCGCGGCTCTGTATGCTTTTGAGCGCGTTGAAGGAGAAGGGATCTTTGAGATCCCTGTGGGTCCTGTCCATGCAGGGATCATTGAGCCCGGGCACTTCCGGTTTTCTGTGGCGGGAGAAGGTATTCTCAAGCTCGAGATACGTCATTTTTACACGCATAAGGGAACCGAAAAATCAGGTGAAGGAAAAACTCCGGAACATCTTCTTTGCCTTGCCGAAAGGATTTCGGGAGATAACTCTTTAGCTCATGCGGTGGCTTGCACCCAGGCGCTTGAGAGCCTGGGACAGATCGAGGTTCCGTCTCGCGCCCAATTCCTCCGGGTTGTTTTCCTGGAGATGGAGCGTCTTCATAATCACATGAGCGACATCGCGGGAATCGCTCTGGATGTCGCGTTTAGTTTTGGAGCGAGCCAGCTGATGCGGGTCAAGGAAACTCTTCTGAGTCTAAACGAGGAATTGGCCGGGACACGTCTCTTGCGGTCAGTGGTTACTTTAGGCGGTGTTCGTCCAGACATCTCCGAGGTCAAGAAGGAGTGGCTTATTCAAGAGATCAAAAAGATCAAAGACGATTTTGACAAGACGATTCAGCTCCTCTGGCAGGTCGATTCTCTGATGGATCGTGTTAAAACAACCGGCACGATTATGAAGGAAGTGGCGGAGGTCTTGGGCGGCGTCGGGCCGGTAGCGCGGGCCTCCGGCATTGACCGCGATCTCCGGCGGGACCATCCTTATGCGGCGTATAAGGATCTCTTTTTCAGGGTTCCGGTTTTTATAGAGGGTGACGTCGAAAGTCGCATGAAGGTGAAAGTCCAGGAGGTCTATGAATCCTTCAAATTGATCCACGATGCCCTTCAGGCCATGCCGCAGGGCTCCTTGTGTGGTGCGGTAAAGTTGCTCGCGCCGTCTCAAAGCGCGTTGGGCTATGTAGAATCTCCGAGGGGTGAATGTTTTCACTGGATCGTTACGGATAAAAGTGGGATGATCTCCCGCTGGAAGATCCAATCGCCATCATTTAGCAATTGGCCGTTGATCGAGTATGCCGTGCTGGAGAATATCGTTCCCGATTTTCCGCTTATTAATAAAAGCATGAATTTGTCTTATTCTGGGAACGACCGGTAAAACAACAAAAAGGGGTTTTGGATGTTTAGGATCCTCAAAAAAAATATGGAAACGGGAAAAGTCACCCTCCCGCGCACGGCACTTACGGCGAAAGCTCCGGAAGGATTTCTCGGCGCGCCTGAGGTCGATCCTGCGAAATGCACAGGGTGCGGAAAGTGCGTCATCGCCTGTCCGACCAAGGCATTGACGATGGTGGACCGCTCGGCCGAGGACAAGCGTTTTTGTCATCTTTCTTACGGGGACTGCATCTTTTGCGGTCTCTGCGGGCCGGTTTGCTCCCATCAAGCGATCTCTTTTAAAGGCAAATTCAATCTTGCCGTCAGAACGAAAAAAGAATTGCACTTGCAGTCATCTTTTTCTTTGTCTGATTGCCGGAAAGACACTGCTTTTATTTCAAGCAATGCTTTGCCAGCTAAAGACCAAGCGGACGATGTTCAAAGTTTTGAGCAGGGTGATTTTTCGAGCCGGCTTTCGATGGAAGAAACAGGTTTGAAATTAAAGGATAAAATACACGGTCTCTTCGGCCGATCCCTTCATATCCGCGAAGTCGACGCGGGTTCCTGCAATGGTTGTGAAGTGGAGATCGTGAATCTCTCGAACCCAGTTTATGACGCCGAACGGTTCGGGATCCATTTTGTGGCTTCCCCAAGGCATGCGGATATGCTCCTTGTAACGGGGCCCGTAACGCGCCAGATGGAACTCGCGCTTGTGAAGACTTATGCTGCAATACCCTCTCCCAAACTAGTTGTGGCCTGCGGAACTTGTGCTATCAGTGGCGGGATCTTTGAGGGGAATTATGCGGTTGTCGGAGGCGTGGACCGTTCCGTTCCCGTAGATGTTTACATGCCTGGTTGCCCCCCGAGGCCACAAGCCATTCTTCACGGAATTTTCCTTGCTCTGGATAAGATACCCGTAGTTTAAAGAAGGCCTCTTTCCAGCCGCTGAGGTCAATTCGAGACACAACATAAGCAATAACTGTGCATCAAAAAGCGGCAGCTTAAGTCAAAATAAGCGACAATTTCGTTATCAGGGGCTTGAGAATTCCCACCTTTCCAGAAGACATAAGCCAGTTGCGAAAGTCGTCCAAGACGGGGAGTCTTTATAATATAATACAGGCGTTGCAGTTACAGCGAACGATGAGTTCGAAGGTGCTGTAACGCCTTTTTATTTAACTTTGCTGGTATTTTCATATAATTGGACATAAGATAAAAGGCCTCCTGATTTATGTATACCATCTTCGGAAAGCACTGGCATCACATGCCGCAGGAAGAAGTGCTCCATGTGCTCGGAACTGACCGCGAAAAGGGACTGGACCTTTTCGAAATTCAAAACCGGCAAGAACATTTCGGCCCCAACGTTCTGAAAGGCAAAAAAGGGAAAAGCCCCTTAGTTCGCTTCCTATTACAATTCCATCAACCGCTCATTTACATTCTTTTGGGAGCTGCAGCGGTAACGGCTATTTTTAAAGCCGCGGTGGATGCGGCAGTTATCTTTATCGTTGTCTTGGTGAACGCAATCATTGGTTTTGTGCAAGAAGCCAAAGCGGTCCAGGCTATTGAAGCCCTTGCCAAGACCGTTACAACACAGGCAACCGTTGTCCGGGCTGGCCAAAAGATCTCAGTGCCTTCGGACGAAATTGTCCCGGGAGATGTGGTTTTACTTCAGTCAGGCGATAAAGTTCCCGCAGACCTTAGACTTATTGAAATCAATAATCTCCAGACCGACGAAGCCTCCTTGACGGGCGAATCGTTGCCGGTTCAAAAGAATCCTGAAGAATTACCCGACAATACCCTTTTAGCAAACCGTACAAATATGGCTTTTGCGTCCTCGCTTGTGACCTACGGTCAAGCCAAAGGCATTGTTGTAGCTACGGCCGAGAAGACCGAAGTCGGGCGTATTTCAGAACTCTTGGCTACGACCGAAGAACTTCAGACCCCTTTGACACGAAAAATTGCCCAATTCAGTCATCTCCTTCTTTATTGGATTATGGGGCTTACGGTCGCCACTTTTATCATAGGACTTCTAAGAAAACAGGAGCTGGTGGAAACCTTTGTGGCTGCGGTTGCTTTGGCGGTTGCTGCAATTCCGGAAGGGCTGCCTGCCGTTGTTACGATCACTCTCGCAATCGGCGTCCACCGGATGGCTAAACGCGGAAGTCTCATTCGAAAACTTCCGGCTGTTGAGACGCTCGGCAGTACAACGGTCGTTTGCTCTGACAAAACGGGAACTCTAACTGAAAATCAAATGACCGTCACTGAAGTGTATTCTCAGAATGAAAGCATTGCTCTTACGGGGACCGGCTATAACCCCGAAGGTGAAGCCCGGTCGGCGGACAAGAAGATGGAAGTTTCGGGTCACCCCAACTTGCAGGAAATCTTTCTTTGCGGTTTGCTATGCAATGACAGCCGTCTTTTGTCTGAAGACGGTCAATGGAAAGCTCAGGGAGACCCTACGGAAGTTGCACTGATTGCCGCTGCCCGAAAAGCAGGGTTATCGGAAGAGCAGGTGAACGCAAGCCGACCGCGCCTTCATACCATTCCTTTCGAATCACAGCATCAATATATGGCGGTATTGGTTGAAGAAAAAAAGTCAGGCAAACAAACAATCTATGTCAAGGGTGCGGTGGAAAAGCTGCTTGAAAGATCCAAACTGGATTCCAAAAGGAGGGAGCAGATCTTGTCTGCTCAGAATCGGATGGCTCAGAAAGGTCTCCGAGTGTTGGCCTTTGCCAGGAAGGAACTCTCTGGCAGTCAAGCGGAACTCAGCCATGGTGCGATTGAGCAAGGGCTTCAGTTTCTCGGTCTTCAGGGCATGATTGATCCTCCTCGCAAGGAAGCGATCGATGCTGTCAAGGTATGTCATCATGCCGGCATCATGGTCAAGATGATTACGGGTGATCATGCGATTACGGCGCAAGCCATTGCTGAACAGCTCGGTCTCTCGGGATCTTCCGTGCCCCTCAGGGCTATATCGGGAGCCGATTTGGAAAAAATGAGCGATCAGGAATTAATTAATAACGTTGAAGAGATATCCGTTTTTGCGCGTGTCACACCCGAGCAAAAGCTGCGGATTGTTGAGGCGCTTCAAGCGAGAAAGCATGTTGTGGCTATGACCGGCGATGGGGTCAATGATGCGCCCGCGCTGAAAAAAGCGGACATCGGCATTGCCATGGGTATTACCGGTACCGAAGTGGCCAAGGAGGCTGCCGATATGATTCTAACCGACGATAATTTCTCAACGATCGAAAAAGCAATCGAAGAGGGGCGCGGGGTTTTTGACAACCTGATAAAATTTATTTCGTGGATTTTGCCGACCAACCTAGGGCAAGGGCTGGTTATCCTGGCTGCGATTATTGCCAATGTGCCGCTTCCGATCCTGCCGGTCCAGATTTTATGGATCAACATGACGACCGCTTTATTCTTGGGGCTGCCTCTTGCTTTCGAAAATAAGGAGCCCGGACTCATGAACCGCATGCCGCGCCGGCCGGATGAATCCTTTCTAAATGGGGTGCTCATTTTCCGGTTATTCGTTGTCGGGTTTCTACTGCTTGCCGGAGCTTTCGGGATTTATGAGTTAGCGTTGCTGATGGGAGCGAATCTCCAAGAAGCGAGAACCGTCTCTGTGGGGGTCTTTACATTCGGGCAGATGTTTTATCTGTTCAACTGCAGGTCTTTTGACCTTTCGATGCGTGCGGTTGGTTATTTTTCCAATCCCTGGGTATGGATTGGCTCGGGTTTGATGATCCTCTTTCATGTGCTTTTTACCTATTTGCGGCCGATGAATGCTCTTTTCCACAGTCATCCCATGGGTTTGGCAGGTTGGCTGAAATGTATTGCGGTTGGATTGGTTGTTTTTTCTGTGGTTGGAATCGAAAAGAAAATTCGTTACAATCTAAGGACGAACAGAAAGAAGGCCTGATTTTATGGCAGATAAGTTATATACCGATGCCAATAAGACCACAGCTCACGCCGATAAATTCACGGATAAACTGAAGGTGCTTATACGGTTTTGTGTCCGTGTTATGGCTTTGTTGATGACTTTCGTCATATTTATGGGAGTTCTAGATATTGTGTGGGTCATAATTGGTAAGTTGAAACAAGAACCTCCTATGCTGCTGACTATAGCCGACATGCTTTCAACGTTCGGTGCCTTCATGGCTGTTTTGATCGCTATTGAAATATTCGTCAACATTACGATTTATCTCCGGGAAGACGTCATCCACGTCAAGATTGTTTTAGCCACAGCCCTGATGGCCATTGCCCGGAAAGTGATAATATTGGACGTTAAAGATTTGGAGCCGCAGTATTTATTTGGAATAGCGGCTATTGTGTTTGCAATGGGATTCGCCTACTGGCTCGTTATTGTTAGCCCAGGCTATCGCAGAGAGCAGCAGCCCGAACACCCCTCCTAACAAAACATCCTTATTTTCGAAAAAGAGGTTTGATCTTCCCGTAACCAGTTGCGAAAGTCGACCAGAAGCGGAGTTTTTACAAAAGGCGTTGCGAGTGTATAATCCTGCAGCGTCTTTTTTATTTAACGTGGCCTTGTTGTACCAGGTGCCATTCAATTTAATAATTGGTGAAAAACCAAGATGAGCAAGAAACATCACTATATCCCTCAATTTTATCTGAAAGGTTTTTGCAAGTCTGGAAGCGATTCTTTGATGGTTTATGAAAAGGGATCGACGAAATCTTTTTGCTCGAATGTCAAAGATGCTGGCCACCAAAATCACTTCCATTCGTTTACCACTGAAACTGGCGAGAAAGACACTGAAACTATAGAAAAGTTCTTATGTAAAGTGGAAGGAAATGCTGCGGCAGCATTCAAAGCAATCGCCAACCGAGAGGATTTATCAACAGAATACCAAGAAGCCTTGGTCGTATTTGTTTGTCTTATGCATTCTCGCGTCCCTCAGTTTAGGGGTGATATGGGAGCCATGATGGAAAAATCCATCCAGCTACTGATAGATATGCAAGTGACTAATAAGCAGGCATTTTATGATATGGTTAAACGTTATGAAAAAGATACTGGTGAGAGCCTTGGCAATCCAGAGATATTTCGTCGGCAAATGGCTGAAAACATTGAAAGGATCGGCGTGACCGAAGAAAGCACCTTGCCATTTATTGTCTCAACGATGAAACTCGCGCCACTTCTTGCACAACGAAATATGAGATTTATTTGTGCCTCTAAAGAGCATGAGTTTGTGACGTCAGATAATCCCTTTATTTTTTACAATATGGTGCATGATCCAAAGAATTTTTATAGCGGTCATGGGTTGGCCATTCCAACGACAGAGATATATTTCCCATTAGACGCGTCGACCGCATTAAATCTTTCTTTTGGCCCAACTAAGTATCCATATGCAGAGGCAGCGCCGTCCACTATGGCTAAGATTAACGATTTGATCGTGGGGTGGGCCAATAAGTATGTATATTCTGCGCGTGAAAGGCCAGACCTATTTGAGGTGATCTCAAAATCAAAGCCTGGCAGCGTAATGGCCATGAGAATAAGCTAAATCATAGAACGATACCGGACGCAAAAGGGACAGGTTGATTTATCAGCCAGTTGCGAAAGTCGTCCCCGCCACAAAACACTGGCGGGCAAGCAATACGGGGAGCCCATTCAAAAGAAAAGTCACTTCGATTCATTTGGTTGTGGCCTTTGTTTTTTTAAACCATCGATTTTTTTAGTATGCAATCAGCGCTTGAATTCATGATTGGGGCTCGGGTAGAATCCAGCCACTATCGCTTTGTCTTAATGCTGCCCGTTATGGAAGTGGGGAGCCTTTCTAGGCAACCAAGCAAGCAAAGGGAAGATGTCAACAATCGATAAAAAAATTCCTTCGCTGGATGGATTAAGGGCCGTTGCTATTTCTTTAGTGCTCATCATGCATCTAGCAGTGGGATTCCCACAGTGGATGTTTCGATATTTACAGCATACCGGGTTATCCTGCTTCGGGAGAACAGGGGTCACGATATTCTTCGTGATCAGCGGGTTCCTCATCACGACCTTACTCTTAAACGAAAAATTTTCGGCCGTGGGGGAAATCCATATCCGGAACTTTTATGTACGAAGGGCGTTGAGAATCCTGCCGGTTAGTATGTTGTATATCGGGTTACTGTGGTTTCTCAACAAACCCTTTGATTTTGGTTTAGAGACTTTTTTTTTATGGCATGCATTAACCTACACGATGAATTTTGCAGTTGCTTCCATGCCCTGGATTTTGGCACATTTATGGTCCTTGGGGGTTGAAGAGCAATTTTATCTTATTTGGCCGTGGGTTACCAAGCTCCAGCTTAAGACCATTGTGAGAACGGCTTTTTATATTATCGGTTATGCTCCCATGGCTCGAATTATTGTTGCAAAAACTCCAGAGTGGAAATTTGCGGTCCTGACCTTATCTCCCTTTTTTCAATATGCCGATGCGTTAATGATAGGGTGTCTTCTTGCCATCAGCCGTCGCATGTCTTTCTCTCTATGGGATTCTCATCTCTTGAAAAGCCGTTTCCTGCGGTTTTTGTCTTTTTTCATTATTTGGCTTGTGACGTATTTGAGCAGTAAGCATGGGCGCGGCTTCGGTTATTTTACGGTTCCGTTTGGCACATCCATTATTTCCATACTTTCCGCCTATATCATTGCTAGCACGATGACCTTTGATAAAACGATGCTCTATAGATTTTTAAACCATCCGCTCATGATGTATGTCGGAAGGTTGTCCTACAGCTTGTACATATGGCAGCAGTTTTTTTTGGTCCCGCGTAACTTTGCAGGTATGCCAATGTGGTGGAGAGTGTTCCCGATGAATATTGTGCTTACGTTCGGTGTATCGATGCTCTCATACCATATCTGGGAAAAACATTTTTTAAAACTCAAAGGACGTTTCAAAGCTGCTTAGGGACGAAAGTGTGAGGAACTGGTCTTGTCACTATGGAAGTTGGTCCCGTCCGGATGTGATCTCGATAACCGATTAAAAATTTCTACACTGCTGAGGGCGAAAATGATGAAACGAATGATAGGGATATCCCTTTGGGTGATTTTGTGGCCCTCTTTAGTATTTGGGGCTCTCGATGAGCAGCCTTTTATCTGTATGATAGGTGACAGTCTTATCGCTAGCCATGACTGGGATGCTTCTTTCGAAGGGCTGTCCGTGAAAAATTACGGAAGAATTGGCGAAAAAAGCCGGGGGGTCATCAAGCAGGTTTCCGGAATTGCACAAAAAAGAAACATCCAGAAAGTATTTATCATGGTCGGGATTAATGACCTCTGGCATTCAAGCCTTAGAATGCCCGGCAGGGTCAGACTCTTTTTAACGAAGCATTTCCCCGCTATCTTTTCAATCCTTGAGAAATGGATCTTTTCGTTCAATCATTTTATGTTAAAGAATGTTGTCGCGCCGAAACTTTTAAATAATTATGAGGCGCTTATCAGGACGATCCAGACATCGGGCCCGGAAACAGAGATATATATTCATAGCTTACTGCCGTTGAATGAAGCGTTGTTTTACCAAAATTATGAAAATAGAATTGACCGGCAGCTTATCAGGGATATCAATGAAGCACTGTCCGAGTTAGCCCTCAAATATGATGTCCTTTTTGTCGATTTGTATTCTTCGATGACGACGCCTGAGCATCAGCTTCCGGCTCATTATACGGAAGATGGAATTCATCTTAATGGTGCGGGGTACCAAGTTTGGGAAAATATCCTAAGGCCGCTGATAGAGTCATGAGGATATGTTAGACCGCTCACATCCTGATATCTTTCAAGGGTCTTCGGTTATCGATGGGAGTTTGCTACAATACCGTTAGTTTCGGTTTCTCGCTTTCAGATAAGATTAGAAAGGACGGGAAGTTGCCGTCAACAGGCGTTGCCGGGAAATAAAATTTTTCATGGCCAATTTTCGGCCTTTTTTTAGGGGAGGGAAAGACTATCAGTAGCCTTCAAAAAATCAAATCTTTATTGCCGAATTTTCTTCTATTTTTGGTTTCTTCGATCCTTGCGCTTACGCTCGGTTGTCTCATCATCGATGTTTCTCATTATTTCTTAAGACGCGACCCTTTTACGTTTATATCGTTTGATTCTTATCTCGGATGGAGTCCAATTCCCAATCTTTCGTTGCCCGACCGTCCTTCCGGCAGTATTCATACAAATTCGAAGGGTTTCCGCTCAGAAGAGATTGATCCAAAACGGTCGCAAATTCTTATCGCAGGCGATTCAGTCGCATGGGGTTATGGCCTTCCGGACAATCAAACTTTGTCCTTTTATCTTCAAAATAAGTTAAAAAATGAGCAAGTTCAAAATTTAGCCGTGCCCGGCTATGGACTTGACCAAAGCTATCTGCGCTTAAAATCGGATATCGGTCAAATTCCCTATGTCCAGCATGTCATTCTTGTCCTTTTTGCGAATGATCTTGAGGACATAGCGACGAATACCCTTTATGGTAAAAGAAAACCGCTTTTTAGATTTGATGGGACAAATTTGAAACTTACCGGAGTTCCGGTGCAAAGATTCAATATAAGGAACCTGTTAGCGGAGAGCTGGCTTTATAAGAGATTTGTCGAACCGAGTCCTGTTTTAGCTAACTTGTTTTCAAAAATGGCTGGTGATAAGAAGATTTCAATCAAAGAAGCATCGGATATTTGTGAAATTCTCCTCGAACAACTGGTTGCTTTTTTGAAAGAGAAGGGGGCGGATCTTACGGTTGTTTTATCTCCCAGCCGAAACGAATTTTCGGATAGAAGTGAAGCTTATAAGTGGTTTGAGAATTTCTTGAGTGACCACAAGATCAATTTCATCGATGGGGCTACCTTGATTGCCAGAAAATACCCTGGAGATCAGAGAACTCTCTATTGGGATGGAGCACACTATTCCGCAAGCGGCAATGCTCTTCTGGCTGAGATTATTTTCGACGCTCTATTTAGAGAGACAAATAACCAGCCGGAAAGCGGTAAGGAGCTGCGATGATGACTTTGAAGAAATCAGGGGTATTTCTTTTTTTTATTGCCAATTTGTTCCTGCTTACGGGGACGAAGTATATTGTTTTGGAAGACGGTCAGGAAGTTGCCAGTTGGGTTGAGGAGGACGGCAAAGATATAACCGAGTATTTGGAAAGTGACGGTTCGGCCGTCAACTCGGGCGAGACACAAATGTTGCGGTCGGTGAAGAAGACCGGTGCTGATGTTAAGGTCGATCAGGAATGGTATGAGGCCTCAGCGACCGTCAATCAGCAGAAAGTACTGAGAATTTTTCATCCTAAGGATACATGGCTTGCAGCACCGCTTGAGCATCGCGGACCTTTTATGCGGTTTTTTGAATTTTCGCCGCTGACCGATCCTGAAGTTATGCTCCAGGTGCAAATGATGGGCCGGCCTGTCAAACCACAGGTAGACACGAGCCGCGCCATGGCGGCAGAATTGGTGCGCAAGATCGAGTCTAGCTCTGGAACTCAAGGTGAACCGAAGGAAAAGGTGCTGATGATAGGGGGAAGGGAAGCCGTTCAGGTGACCTATCAGATGAAGGGGCCACAGTCCCAAAAGCTTAAAACCATGGCCACGATTATGGTTGTGGAGAGTAGCTGGTTTTTATTAGTTTATGAGGCAGCCCTTCAGAAATTTGAACGGCATCTCAAGCGGGCTCAGGAGATCATTGATACATTAAGGATTGATGCAGCGGCCGTCAAAAAGATGTGGGCAGCGAGTCAAAATGGATCAATGCAGGTCGAACGTACACTGTCAGCTCCGCTATGAAAGAAAAAAAATCTATTTTTTAGAGGTGGAGGATGCATAAACTTCTTATGATTCGTGAGAGGAAAGATATCCCGGAGGAATTTCAAAAAACGCCGATAGGGGATCTGCTTCTTTATCACAATTCCAGGATGCCGCATAAAAGTTATGAACAAGCTGAACTCTTAATCGGAATGTGTATGGATAACCGCAAGAAGCTGAATATTCCGGAAAACTTTGCTTATATCCTTCAAACCGGCAGGGCTAATTTGCGTTATAGCGAATTTAAGGTTTCTTATGCCATTGCGGTGGGCGGCGTAAAACATATGGCTCGCATAGGCCACACACAATGCGGCATGGTCAATCTCAAGGCTCGAAAACAACAGTTCATTCAAGGCTTATGCGAGCATGCGGGCTGGGGTGCTCAAAGAGCTGAAGATCATTTTATGCATTATTCGCCCTTGTTCGAAATCGGTAATGAAATTGATTTTATCCTAAGCGAAACCCAACGTCTTTCGCAACAATACCCGAAGATTAAAATAGCGCCTCTTTTATATAAGCTCGAAGATAACCGCCTCTATTGGATTAGTCATACATAAATAACCGGAACGGTGTTTTCCTCTCAAAGTCCGTCACTCGTGATTCAACCCCGAAAATAGTGCCATGGTTTTAGGGAAAAATTTAATATTTTTCGATGAAGCATATTCCTATTTTGCTGTTGTAGCCGCGACGGATCTTTAGAGGTTGAATCAATGCGGCGCGGAGAGAAATTTCCGGATGACTTTTGCCTAGCGCTGTAAAAGAAAACAGTGTTCTCTGACGATTAACCGAATGTATATATTTTCTAAAACGGATTTCAAAAAATTTATTCGGCATAAAGCGTTAAGCATTTTCCGGAAAGGGGTAGGTTGGGTGATGACCGTTTCTCGAAATTGCTCTAAATTGATATGCCGAATCTTTAAATGGGCGCGGTTGCACAACTGTCTCAACGATGATAAAGAATAAAGTTTTTCGACGTCGACGGCATAAATTTTTCGCAATAATTTGCTGACAATCAATTCGGTCCAGCGACGCGGCATCAAGGAAACCAAAGGGACATGGAAATGAGGATCGCTCAGAAGAGAAAACAAGCAGAATTTGTTAGGCGTTGATATATAAATAGCCCCGTTTTCTTGTAGGGATGAAACCATGTTGTGAAGAGCGCTTGCGTCATCTTGGATATGTTCCAAAGTGTCGATACAGAGAATCAGATCAAATTTTTTCTCGGGGAGTGTTTTTGAAATGTCGAATGATTGATAACAAAGATTACCGGGGAGTCCCTCTTCCTCCTGCTTTAAGCGGCATATTTCAATCAAATCATCATCATGGTCAATTCCTAATGTTTCTATGCCTTCTCTGGCAAAACGGGTGGCGACAACACCAAACCCGCATCCGATATCACAACAGCTTTTCGGAATTCTACCCAGGCAATGGTGAATCCTCTCATAAATTACATTAGCCTTGAATTCGGCCCTATCCTTAAAAGAATCCTGGTATTTTTTTCTGAGAGCCGGCTTAACCTTGTGTTGATCAAACCTGGCCTGATACCTATCCTCCCAGGTTTTTTTTGTGCCCATGGTGCCCTTTGATGACTATCGATCAGTCAAGAGTCAGTTTGAAACAATATCCGACGGTTGCGGTTTACCGAAAATTTCCATTCTCTTTTTCTTGGGAATAATATAGCACTGTATTTCGGGATTCACTTATGATTATTTTCCATATAGGGGGGCGGTATAGCAATGGCATTCCCTGGATTTTTTGGTAGAATGTCTCCTGTTTGAAAACTGGGCGTAAATGATGGTGAAGGAGGTTTCCGATGGGAACGAGAGGAAGAGAGATTGTCGGGATGGATGTCAAGAAGGTGGTTGAGATTTTGAGGAAGGCCTACGCGGATGAATGGCTGGCTTATTACCAGTATTGGCTGGGGGCCAAGGTTGCCAAAGGGCCAATGAAGGAGGCCGTGATTGCGGAGTTGACTCAGCATGCTGCGGATGAGCTTCGTCACGCGGATATGGTCACATCGAGGATCATTCAGCTTGGAGGCACTCCTGTATCGAAACCTGAAGATTGGCCAAAGTTTTCCAATTGTGGGTACGATGCTCCGGAAGATCCTCATGTCAAGACGCTGATCGAGCAGAACATCAAAGGTGAGCAATGTGCCATCAGTGTTTACAAGAATATCATGGATGTGACGGCAACGAAGGATCCTGTGACTTACAATATTGCGCTTCAGATTCTTCAGGATGAAGTTGAGCACGAAGAAGATTTGCAGGCGTTACAGGAAGATTTGCAGGATGTTTTACAGCAGAAGGTCGGAGTGGGAAGGTAAAACGGTTTATCCGGCCCAAAGCTATTTCAGGGGCTTGATCAAAAAGGACGAAGCCTGTTTTGCCGAGAGTATCCGCAGAACCGGCTTCGTCTGTTTCAAAAAAAAAGAGAGTTCATGTTTTTGGGTTGTCCAAGGTCTCACGAATTTGAAAGCTATAGATGATGAGTTATTGAAACAATGGAAAAAGTAATTGCATATTTCGCGAAACGGCACTTTTTGACGAATGCTATTGTCATTGCCGTTTTAATGGGTGGTATTCTCGCCTGGAATCATACCAAGAAAGAAGAACTTCCTGATATTACTTTTGATCGTGTTCGTATCCAGGTGCAATATCCAGGTGCGACAGCAGAAGATGTTGAATATTTTGTTACGGAGCCTATCGAAGAAGTTTTGCGCGGCATCGACGGCGTTTATCGCATTACGAGTCATTCAAGTGTAGGATTAAGTTCGATCAACGTCGAATTGGAACGTGGGGATTATGGTATTGAAGAAATTCTGACCGAGATCCGTAGCGAGGTTTTCGATGTCGAATTGCCCGAGGAGGTCATTAACGATCCCGACATTCGTGTCTTCAAGACATCCAAGAAGGCGATTCTGGATATTGCGCTAATCGATACCGAAACACATTTATTGGATGTTCCATCCCGCCAGAAACTTCAAAAGTATGCCCTCACGTTGGAAGATCAGCTTTTAAACCTCCCGGAAGTCAATAGTGTGACACGCCGAGGATATCTGCAGCCCGAGATTCAAATCAAGGTCAAACCGGAAAAGTTAATCGAATATGAGATTCCTTTCAATACTGTCATGCAGGAAATCAAAAATAATCATATCCGCAAGCCTGCGGGGAGCATTGAAACCAGAGAGGAACCCAAGGTTACGCTCCTCTCGGAACTCAACACTGTTGAGAAATTACAGAAGCTGATTGTCCAAGGTGGTTTTGAAGGGGGTGTGGTCCGGTTAGGGGAATTGGCTCAAATCGAAGAAGGGTTTGAGAAAAATGAAAATGTCCTCAAGGTGAACGGTCATGAGGCGGTGATGCTTAATGTCGTCAAAAATAGCTCTTCCGGGATCTTGGACGCCCTTGAGGAAGTCACCCGTGTGGTTAAGGGATACGAGAAGAATCAGCTTGCTGGGACTTCTATCCGTGTCCTTTTCCTTGATGATGAATCCATTGATCTTAGGAACCGTTTGTCCATTATCGGGATCAATGGCGGGATCGGGTTCATTCTCATTTTGATTACACTTTTTCTTTTTCTCAATAAACGATCAGGTATTTGGGTGGCTTTGGGTATCCCATTTACCTTGTGTTTTACGCTGATCGCGGGTTCTTGGATGGGATTTACGATTAATGGGACAACCTTGGCTGCGGTGATCATCGTGATGGGGATGATTGTGGATGACGCGATTGTGGTGGCCGAGAATATTACGCGCATGCTTCGCCAGGGGGTTGATGCCCTAACAGCTGCTGTGAAAGGGACTTCCTATGTTTTATTCCCCGTTATTGCAAGTATCTTGACCACCTGTATTGCTTTCGTGCCGCTTTATTTTTTCGAAGGAAGATTCAGTGCGTTTATCCAATACATCCCGCCTATTATCTTCTTGGTGCTGGGCGCTAGTTTGTTCGAGTCTATTTTTATTTTGCCGGGGCACATGAGTTTTGACCATCCTCTTTTTGAAAGATGGCGGAGCCGAAACAAAAAAAGCACCGGGCATAAGTATCAACACTGGTTTGACTCGTACGAGGAAAAATATGGGCGTCTTCTCGAGAAAATCCTGCCGTATAAAAAGGTGATCTTCGTCTCTTTCTTTTTCATGTTGGTCTTGTCGATTTTTATCGTTCAAACCCGGATGAAGTTTGTGATGTTCCCGAATGAAGAAACAAGGGAGATTGTGCTCTCCGGGGAAGTGGCGGCCGGGACGAAGCGGTATGATACCGCTGGCATGGTCAAGAAGATTGAAGAAAAAATAGACCCTTTTGTTGGCAAGGAAGTGATCGGGTATCGAACTGAAATTGCCAGAAGCCGAAGAGGCGGAGCCATCGAAGAAAATAAATTCCGGATCACAATGGAAATTGTCCCCAAAGAGAAGAGAAATAAGTCGGCAGACCGTTTGATCAAGGAGCTTGAAAAACCCATTATGGAACTGGAAGGATTTCGAAAGGTTTCTTTCGGTAAAAGTCGATGGGGGCAAGACACCGGAAAAGTGATCGAGATTTTAGTTAAACAGAATGATGATGTTTTACGCAATGAAGTTGTTCAGGAAATTATTGGGAAGATGGAAGCGCACCCCGATTTTGTGGAGATTGAGGTGGATGAAGGGTTTCGGATCCCCGAATTCCGGGTCAGCATCAGTCAGGAAATGGCCAAGCGTTTGTCGATTAGCCCCGTCGATATGGGGTCAACGTTGAGGGCAGCGCTCGAAGGCGCAATTCTTTATGAATTTCCCAGGGGCGATGAAGAGATGGATGTCCGTTTGACGACGGTTGATGAAGCCAAAGACAGTATGGATAAGATTCTCGCGATCCCGGTTGAGAATCAGGGGGATTATCTGGTATTGCTGGGGAAAGTTGTTTCGGTTGAAGAGATCGAGTCCCCCAATTCAATTTTCCGTCAGGACCTTAAACGCACCACCCTTGTTGACGCCGGCCTGGATAAGAAAAGCCGTTTGACGCCGTTAGAGGCGGCTGAAGAACTCGAGAAAAAAATTTTCCCGGAAATTTTGGCTCATTATCCAACGACGACAATTTCCTTTGGAGGCGAGGTGCAAGATACCCGGGAATCCAAAAGTGATATCGGGCATGCTGTCACAATGGTGCTTTTTCTGATTTATGTCGTCCTAGCCATTCTTTTTAATTCGATTTGGAAGCCTCTGATGATCATGCTGGCTATTCCTTTTGGTATTGTGGGTGTTGTTTTTGCATTTTGGCTTCATGGGAAAGTGTTGTTTGGTTTTTATGCTGCGATCGGCGTTCTCGGATTATCAGGGGTTGTTATTAATGATTCTATTATTATGCTTACGAAATTAGATAAAGAATATAACAATGAAAAAGGAGATATCCATCCTCATCGGCAAATTGCGGATATTGCCAAGACGCGCTTGCGCGCAGTTACCTTGACGACCTTAACTACGGTTGCGGGCCTTTTGCCGACGGCTTATGGTTTTGCGGGTTATGATGCGATGTTGGCGGAGATGATGCTGGCCTTGACCTGGGGGCTTCTCTTTGGGACGTTAATTACCCTTGTCCTTATCCCGTCTGTTTTCAGTGTTGAGAAGGATATCTTTTTCAGATTTCGAAAAGTCAAAACGTCTTAACAGAAAGAGGTGAGCAATGAAGAAGTTGATAGCCTTGGCATTCGCCTTAATTTTCTTGTCGACAGCGGTCGCGCTTGCTTGGGCAGGGGGAGATAAGGTTCGAGGAGAAAAAGGGCTGGGTGAAGTGAATCAAGTCGGTTTTAACAGTCAGGACAATCAGGGCTAGAACCCGTTTGTTAGATCTATAAAGAAGGCCACGACCAATTCAAGGTTGTGGTCTTCTTTTTTTAATGATGATTTTTGCGTGATAAGATAAAAAAAGAAAAGAATTTAACTTTTTTTGACAAGGGACTGATAGAAATCAAAGGTCTTTTTGGCGATGGCCTTCCAGCTGAAAATTTGAATGGCGCGTTTACGTCCTGCTTTCCCCATTTTTAAACGCAGCGGTCCATTGTCCATTAAGCGATTGATGGCTTGGGCCAAGTCCTTTGAGAATTTCTTAGGATCGAGCGGTTCAAAAGGGCTTGTTTTCTTCTGCTTGAGGGAGACTAATACACCGGTTTTTCCATCCTCGACCACTTCGGGGATTCCGCCGACCGCGCTTGCGACGACAGGGGTTTCACAAGCCATAGCTTCCAGGTTAATGATGCCGAACGGTTCATAAATAGAGGGGCAGCAGAAAAGGGCAGCATGGGAAAAGAGGGCTGCTTTTACGTTGGTGGGAAGCATTTCTTGAATCCAGATAACTCCCTTGCGCTCTTTTTGAAGTTGAGTGATTCGCGAATGCACTTGATCGGCTAATTCTTTTGTGTCAGGAGCGCCGGCGCATAAGACGACTTGGAAATCTGGGTTCATATGTGAAATAGCTTCAATAAGATAAGTAATTCCTTTCTGTTTCGTGATTCTCCCCAAAAAAAGGACGTAAGGTTGCTTTAGATCGATCCCGTATGGCGTTAACTTTTCGGGTGCTTTGACCGGGCGATATTCATCCGGATCAATACCGTTATAAATAACATGGACCTTTTCTTCGGGGATTGTGAAAAAGCGGAGAATATCCTTCTTGGCATCCTTTGAGACGGCAATGACGGCGTCCGCCATTTCGATGGCTGTTTTCTCAACCCAGCAGCTGAAATCATAACCGCCTCCGAGTTGTTCGCGTTTCCAGGGGCGCAAAGGTTCAAGGGAGTGTGATGTTAGGACAAAGGGAATAGAGTAATTGAGTTTAGCCAGGATTCCTCCGAAATGGGTGTACCAGGTGTGACAATGGACGATATCGGCATCGACCAAGGTCTTATTAAAGTCAAGACAACGCTGAACGGCATCAAAGGCGATCGTCAATTTCTGGGGAGCCGAGGCCTTGTCCCGCATAGGCCCATACCCCGTGACCGTTAGGGATTTTTCATTGATTTTCTGATCCCCAAAGCAACGGATATCCACTTGACATAGTTTGGCCAACTCCCGGCTTAAGTATTCGATATGGATGCCGGCACCCCCATAGATATGGGGAGGATATTCATTGGTTAAGAGTAAGGCTTTCATGACGCTCCTTGAAGAAAATGTTAAGAACATGATATTACCTCAAAGGATGAATTTCGCAAGAGGAATCCAAGGTTCGTCTCCAACTGAAAGGGTATCAAAGGGTTGTATAAAAGAGAACGTGTTTTGCATTTACACATTGAAAAAAGCCCGGATATCGTTTAGCATACAACCCCCAAGATATCTTATTGATTCCCCCGAGAGGATATTGGAAACGGCACCTCTGATTTTTAAAGCGTAAGGCAAAGAGAGATAAGGGAAAAGAAGTTTTTACGAAAGGAGCAATCAAATGGTTTCGTATAAAGAACTCGGATTTGTCAACACACGGGAGATGTTCAAAAAGGCGATGGAGGGCGGATACGCCATACCGGCTTATAACTTTAATAATATGGAGCAGATTCAGGCTATCGTGATTGCCTGTGTGGAGAGTCAGTCACCTGTGATTATGCAGGTCTCAAGCGGTGCCCGAAAGTATGCGGATCAAACGCTCCTTCAATACATGGGGAAAGGTGCCGTTCAGATGATGCAAGAGCTTGCGAAGCAAAAAAAACTGAAGCCCGTTCCGATGGCTCTCCATTTGGATCACGGGGACACCTTTGAGCTTGCCAAATCCTGTATCGAATCGGGTTTTTCTTCAGTAATGATCGATGCTTCACATCATTCCTTTGAAGAGAATATCAAGCTTACTAAGCAGGTCGTGGAATATGCCCATCAGCATGATGTGACGGTCGAAGGGGAGCTGGGGGTTTTAGCAGGGATTGAAGATGAGGTCGTGGCTGAAAAATCTACTTACACCAATCCCGCAGATGTTGAGGAATTCGTCAAGAAAACCGGCGTTGATTCTTTGGCAATTTCGATCGGGACTTCTCACGGTGCCAATAAATTCAAACCCGAACAATGCACCAAAAATGCCGACGGTATTTATATTCCACCTGAACTTCGATTTGATATCCTGGATGAAGTTCAACGGAGAATCCCCGGTTTTCCGATTGTTCTCCATGGGGCTTCTTCTGTTCCTGTCGAAGCCGTCAAGTTGATCAATGCTAACGGCGGTGCCTTAAAGGATGCTGTTGGGATCCCTGAAGATCAGCTCCGGAAAGCGACAAAGTCATCTGTCTGTAAGGTCAATATTGATTCCGACGGACGTCTCTGGATGACGGCAACGGTCAGGAAGGTTTTCAAAGAGAAGCCGGCTGAATTTGACCCCCGGAAATACTTGGGCCCTGCGCGTGAATCCTTGATTGCAATGTACAAGCATAAAAATGAGAAGGTCCTGGGCTCAGCAGGGAAGGCCTAAAGTTCAAGAGTTTAATCGCACAGCTTTTTTTGATTCGAGTGTTGTTTCTGCGTTGATAAAACTATGAAGAAGGACCCCTAATCGTGTGCCATCCCAGTTGCCTTGAATTTGGTCAGACCATACTCCGAAGGGAAGATATCGAAGGCAAATCTGTCATTGAAGTAGGCGCTTATGATGTTAACGGGTCTTTCAGGCCGATCGCCCAGGCGTTTCATCCCAGTTCCTACCTTGGAGTTGATATTACCCAGGGGCCCGGTGTGGACGAGATATGCCGTGCCGAAGACCTTTTGAAACAATACGGTGAAAACCGTTTTGATATGGTGATTTGCACCGAAATGCTGGAACATGTTCTTGATTGGCAGCTCATTGTGCATAATCTGAAAGCACTCCTCAAACCCGAAGGCTGCCTTGTCGTGACGACCCGTTCCGAAGGATTTGCCTATCACGGTTATCCCTATGATTTTTGGCGGTATGACATAGAAGATGCCCGGCATATTTTTTCCGATCTCAAGATCGAGAGATTGGAAAAGGACCCCATGGAACCGGGCGTTTTTCTCTTTGCCCGAAAGCCCAAGGGATTTACCGAAAAACAAATTGCAGATCATAAACTTTACGCCGTTCTCTTGAAACGTCGTTCCTCGATTATTTTTATGCGGTATTATTGGCCTCTTTGGCATTTGAAGGAACAAGCCAAGAAGAGGTTTCGCCGCGAAAGAGAGCGTTTTACCAAAGAAAGAATGGTTGCGAAGATCAGGCGTATGTTCGGCCGGGCTTAAGAGAAGCTGCTTTGTTGTTCAAGTGACTTACCGTCTTCTTCTGCGTTTTGCTTTTTTCGTCTTTTTCCTGCACATCATTACAAAGGCGCGGAAGAGTCTCCGTGTCGAAGGCGCCCGAAAAAGTCTTTCAGGATGCCATTGGATCGCCAGGATCTTTTTCGATCGGCTTTCGATGGCCTCAATAATATTGTCGGAGGCAAAGGCGACGGGTTTAAAAGAGGGCGCTACCGTACTGACTGCTTGGTGATGTTCACAGTGGGCAATGATGCGCCTTTTACCGATAATTTTCCCAAGCCGTGAAGTTGGATCAATGGTCACTGGGATATGTGGATTTTTTTTGTTGCGATGGTTTAACCGTGATCTTGCATCCCGCCGGATATCCTGGAAGAGGGAGCCGCCTTCCAGCACATTAATCAGCTGCATGCCATAGCAAATTCCCATGACAGGGAGCTTTCTTCTTTTGGCCTCCTCATAGAGCTTACATTCAAATTTAATCCTTGGTTTTGGGACAGTTCCCGTGCCCCGTTTTTTTTTCTCGCCATAGAGTTTAGGATCAACATCGTCTCCGCCAACGATAATGATACCATCCATTTGATCCAGGTAACGATGAATGATCTTTTCTCCGAAGGCCATGGGTAATAGGATCGGGTAGCCGCCCGCTTGTTTGACGGCTTGAGGGTAGCGGTAATCGCAGACAAGTTCATAATAAGGCGGTTTCATACGTTTGTAGTGCTGGATATCACAGGTGATTCCAATAAAGGGTTCGCGTTTTTTCATAACAGTTTGAGTTTTTTTCTCCCAAGCCAGACTCTCGAAATGTTGGGTATGGTGATGCCCATTTGATGGACAAAATCTTTCGAAGAATTTCCTTCAAGAAGGGTATTGATTGCTTGGATATATTTTTTGGCGAGTCGCTTTTTCCATGTCTGAGGATGCTTTCGATACGCTTTTTCGGCGCAGTGGCGGATAATTTCACTTCCGTTCAGACCCCTTTTTAAGAGTTTCATGGCTGCCCATATCTCCTGAGGGATATCCATTTCCCGGAATTCTTGCCGGTAAGTCCAGACAAAGCGGTCCAGATATTTTGCGGCCGACAGCCAATCGTGATTCCAAGAAAGTTTTGCATCCATTCCGTTTTTGGCCGCATCGACGCGGCTTTTTAAAAAGCGGAAGTGGCTGATTTTATTCGAGATTTTTTTACCCCGAAGATAACCGAGGGCGCATGCCTTGATGATGCATGCGCAAATCATGATGATTTCGGGGATATTGGAATCCATGACCCGGCATTCGAGGGTAGGTGGTTTTGTCTTTGTTGCCCGGTTCAAGGTGATCTCATCGAATTGTTTATGCGATAAATGGCCGCGGTGAATGGGTTGAAAATAGGTTTTACTTCCTTTGAGGACACGGTTGGAAGCGATTTGTGTAATCTTATCTTGCCAGACGGGTGAGTTGGCGGAAATGGCGATGAGGAGCGGTATATGATCGTGAATGTGAGCCGCCAACTTCCTGGCTTGGTCAAAAGTCAGTTTTCGATTCGCGACTGACAAATGAATGTGGGCCCCGGCGAAGCGGTCTTTCCAGCCGCCCACCAGAAAGATTTGCCGGCATTTTTTATTGCGTGATTTTCTTCGGTACAAACTATGATTGTATTTTCTCAGGCCTGTTTTGAGAAGAAAAAGACCTTCGCGAATGGTTGAAAAAGGACGGCTGTTATATTCGGTTCCGATCGACCAGTCTCTCCTGAATTTTTCCCCTTTCTCAGCGGTCCCTTTTCTGTGAAAAGCAAGTTTCCGGCTGATGGTGTGATCAGGCGTTGAGATGGTATAACCCTCCAGCTCAATCCCCAGAATGATGCGTTGATGAAAAGGACCGTTTTTTTTAGCCATAGAGCCGCTCCAAAGTGGCGGTATTGTAACGTAAAAAAGGATAAAAAACCTCAAATTATTTAATTCCTTCCAGCACAAGCAAAAGAGTTTACCGTGATTGAAGTTACAGTGCCCGGGGGGGGACGCCTTTGGACTAATTCTAAGAACCCAGAACACTCCTTTTAGCGCAGCTTTTTTGTTTGAACCCGGGGGGCTCTTAAGGTAGTCTATTCCTGAGCAATTATTTGGAAGTTCAAAATCATGAGATCAGTTGACTGAGAAACTGTTGGGTTCCCCGTTCAAGTCTCTCTGGTTTCCAAGAAAGATTCCTGTGCCATCAAAAACAAAAGAGCGTTTTCATATTATCTTGATTAAACCCTCCCGGTACGATGACGAGGGGTATGTCATTCGTTGGGGATGGGGGATTATCACCAGTAATTCTCTGGCCTGCCTCTATTCCTTGACTCAGGATGTCTTTAAAAAAGGATTTTTGGGTGAAAATGTTGAACCCGTTATCCATACCTTCGATGAAACCGTACAGAAGATTCCTGTTCGTAAGCTATGTCAAAGTGTCCGCAAGAGAAACGAAAAAGCCATAGCTTGTATGGTGGGTGTTCAGACCAACCAGTATGCGCGGGCCGTCGATCTGGCTATAGAGTTTAAGGCGGAAGGGATTCCGAGCATGATCGGAGGTTTTCATGTTTCGGGGGTGATGGCGATGCTGCCCGATAAGGGTTGCGGGCTTCAAGAAGCGATGGATCAAGGGATCACTCTTGTAGCAGGCGAGGTTGAAGAGAAATGGGGCGAGCTTTTAGAGGCTGCTTTCCGAAATCGATTAGAACCCGCTTATGATTTGATCGGAGATAGACCCAATCTCGAAAATGTCCCAGGACCTATTTTGCCTCAATCGGTCATGTCTCGTTTTTTTGAGAGGCAAACAAGTTTTGATGCAGGCCGGGGCTGCCCCTTTAAGTGTTCCTTTTGTACGATCATCCATATCCAAGGCAATACGATGCGCGGACGGAATGCCGATGATATTGAGAAACTCGTGCGCACAAACTTTAAAAATGGATCCAAACATATTTTTATTACAGACGATAATTTTGCCCGGCATAAGGATTGGGAAGCAATTGCGGACCGGCTCATTTATCTAAAAGAACAGAAGGGGATTCGTTGTTCGTTGATGATTCAGACGGATGTGGTGGCGCATAAAATTCCCAATTTTATTGAGAAAATGACGCGTGCGGGTGTCCGGCGGGTTTTTATCGGGATGGAATCGGTCAATCCGGATAATCTGAAAGCGGCGGGAAAACATCAAAATCAGCTGAAGGATTACAGGGAGATGCTCCAAAAGTGGCGGGACCATGGAGCGCTGACATGCGCGGGGTATATTATCGGTTTTCCGGGAGATACCTATGAATCGATTAGGCGGGATGTTGATTTCCTCAAACATGAACTGCCGCTTGATCTGGCGGAGTTTTTTGTGATGACGCCTTTACCGGGTTCAAAAGATCATCAAGATCTTTATTTAAAGAAAGTTCCGATGGCGGAAGATACCAACCTTTATGATTCTGCCCATGCCTGCAATCAGCATCCGAGTATGTCCAATGCAGATTGGATGCGGGCTTACCGGGATGCCTGGGATTCTTTTTACAGCCGGGAGCATTTGAAGACATTGTTATTAAGGAGAAAAGGGCCCAGACGCCGTCTTCTTTTCGCATCCCTTATTTGGTTTTGTTCCTCTGTCTTTCTTACGGATGTCCATCCTTTACTCGGAGGATTCTGGCGGATCAAAAACCGCAGAGAAAGACGGCCGGGTATGCCCAAGGAATCTTTTATTCCGTTTTATGCCAAGCGGATTTGGGTGCAAACTCGCTACTTCTTTGGATTTTTAGCCTTGATATTCGATATTTGGTTGATGACCCGAAGTGCCAATCACCCCAAGAATCAAGACTATCAGGACGTTGCAATTACACCCGAGAAAAAGGTTATTGAAGCTTCTGTATTGTGAGGGTGAAGGAAAGTTGAAGTCTGGTAAGATCTGGTGTAAACTCGGGCCCTTCGGGAAAAGATAAGGTGACGGACTCATTTTTGAATGGGAGGGAAAGCGGAAATGTATAAACTTGTATTGGTGCGCCACGGGGAAAGTGTCTGGAACAAAGAGAACCGGTTTACGGGGTGGACAGATGTTGATCTGTCAGAAAAAGGGATCGCGGAGGCCCAAAATGGCGGTAAGCAGCTTAAGAGGGATGGATATGTTTTTGATTTTGCTTATACTTCCGTTCTGAAACGTGCCATCCGGACTCTTTGGATTGTCCTGGAGGAGATGGATTTGATGTGGATCCCTGTCATTCGGGATTGGCGTCTCAACGAACGTCATTATGGAGCCCTCCAGGGGTTAAGTAAGTCTGAAATGGCGGAAAAATTCGGTGAGGATCAGGTCAAGATCTGGCGCAGGAGTTACGATATCCGGCCGCCAGCATTGGAACCCAATGATGAACGCAATCCGGCCAAAGATCCGCGATACAAAGATCTGAAAAAAGAGCAGGTCCCGTTAACGGAGTGTTTGAAGGATACCGTTGCGAGATTTCTCCCTTGCTGGCATGAGGTGATTGCTCCGGCCATCCAATCGGGTAAGAGAGTTTTGATTGCTGCGCACGGGAACAGTTTGCGCGCACTGGTTAAGTATCTTGATCATATGACCGATGATGAAATTGTGGGATTGAACATCCCCACGGGGATGCCCCTTGTTTATGAGCTTGACGAGAATTTAAAGCCCATTCGCCATTATTACTTGGGGGATCCGGAGAAGGTAAAAAAGGCGATGGAGGCCGTTGCCAGCCAGGGCAAGGCCAAGAAGTAAGCAAGACGTATTATTGTTTTTTACATGAAACGGCGAAGCAAATTGTGATTTGCTCCGCCTTTTTGTGCGCTTGTTGAGACAGCTAGGGGTTTCCCCGAGGCCATCTTTTCGAAATAGCTTTTCTAACGAAAGGGGAAGATATGCCGTGTCCTTTGTTTGTTGATTACACTCGCGAATGTCAAAGTCAGGTCGGGCAACTTCGGCAGGATACGTTTGATTATTGCTCGAGTGAGAAGTATAAAGAGTGTCCTTTTTACCGGATCATCCATAAAAAAGGTTCTAATTGTAAGTATTTTGATAAGTGTTCTACCTATGACCGATTAAAGAAAGAAGATTTTAAGATTTTTGTCGAGACAGCGAACAAATTTTGCCTCTCTCAGAAGGGCTGTCTACTATGCCATTGCTTTCAGGTGATGGAATCCGGAGAGGTCCCCCCTTTGATGCTCTTGCCTGACGGCAGTTCCGGAGAAAATATATTATAGGACGGAGTCTTTAAAAGGCGCCATTTTCAGGAACTCTTTTGAGCTCTCGAGTGTTAAAATAGGCAATAGTCCGAACCATTTTCGAGGCCAGGTTTTAATCAAAGGAGAGATCCCATGAGTTTCACACTGCCAAAACTACCGTACGAATTGGACGCTTTATCGCCACGCATTTCGAAGGAGACCTTGGAATACCATTACGGGAAACATCACAACGCTTATGTAACGAAGTTGAATAGTCTTATCGAAGGGAAACCGGAAGCGGGAAAATCGCTGGAAGACCTGATCCGGACCTCTTCGGGGCCTGTCTTTAATAATGCCGCGCAGGTATGGAATCACACTTTTTATTGGAATTGTTTGTCCGCTCGTGGGGGAGGAGAGCCCAAAGGCGCTTTAGCCGAGACCATCAAGAAAGGGTTCGGCAGCTTCGAAAGTTTTAAAGCGAAATTCTCAGAAGCGGCGGTCAACCTTTTTGGCTCCGGGTGGGCTTGGTTAGTAAAAGGGAAAGATGGAGGCGTTCAGATTGTCCAGGGGAAAAACGCGGAGAACCCGATCACTCAAAACCAGACCCCTATTTTGACCTGTGATGTCTGGGAACATGCCTATTATATCGATTACCGGAATGCCCGCCCAAAATATGTTGAGACCTTCTGGAATCTTGTGAACTGGGAGTTTGTTGAAAGCCAGCTTCAGGGTGTCAACAAGGCCGTGAAGAGTTGATTTTTTGAGTGCTCCAAGCAAGAAAGCGAGGCTGCGAGCATAGCTAGCCTCGCTTTTTTCTTGGGTTGATCCCATAAGAATAATCGAGCGGTGATGGCTTGGCAGATGATGCATGGCCGTTCAATTTTTAGCATTATGGCTCAATTTATTGCAGGACAATGGGAAATTGCGGGCAAAAAGGTATTGAGTAGGAAAAAGGATGAAAAACGGATGAAATTAGAGTATACTTCTGCACCGTTTTTAATTTTATCGAAAAGGGAAGGATAAACGATGGTACCAAGCGAAATTATTACGCTGAAGAGCACCGAAAGTTCCTACAGCTATACGACGCGCAAGAATAAGAAGAAGAATCCGGAAAGGCTTGAAAGAAAGAAGTTCGATCCCATTCTTAAGCGCTATGTCGTCTTTCGGGAAAAGAAATAGGGAAGGACAGACTCGCCTTATCTCATGCCGCGCAAGCCCAATTTTACTCAGGAAGAGTTGGAAGATTTCAAGAAGCGTCTCCTCATTTTGCGCGAGAAGATTATCAAAGGCATCGAAAATATCGAGGGGGATGTGCTGAATAAGAGCCAGAAAGAGTCTACCGGAGATCTGTCGGGGTATAGCTTTCATATGGCCGATGTGGCGACGGACAGTTTCGACACCGAGTTCCAAATCAACATGGCTTCCAATGGACAAAACCTTCTTAATGATATCGATTCGGCTCTAAAGAAAATCGAAGAGGGGACCTACGGAATCTGCGAGAAATACGGAACTCCCATACCTAAGGGAAGACTGAAGGTCATGCCTTACGCCCGCTTAAGTATTAAAGCCCAGGAAGAAGAAGAGAAGGATAAGAAAAACCACTAATCAAGCGGATTTCTTTCGGAGTTTATCTTGAAATGAAATCTTTTATCCATGCCTTAATCGCTTTTCCGATCATCTTGATGATCAAAATTTATCAGAGGCTGATTTCTCCTTTTTTCCCCGGTTCTTGCCGCCATATGCCCACGTGTTCTCAATACATGATCGAGGCGATTCAAGAACACGGTATTCTGGGTGGAAACTGGTTGGCCCTCAGAAGGATTTTAAGATGCCATCCGTGGGGAACGAGCGGATACGATCCGGTCCCTAAAAAAAGGCAGAGCAGCTAAAGAAGCAAGGAAGCCAAGAAAAATCTCCTCGCAAAATTTATTTTTCTATGCCTCTTTACGCTTCTGTTGTTTTTTACTCTTGTGCTGGGTGAATGGGAACGTAAACTTTCTTGGCGGGGACGCTGACAAATTTTCTTTCCGGCAGGATAAGAGCGGTCAGCTTTTTCCCGTAGACACATCCCGTATCTAATCCGATGACGTTGTTGCGAATCACCAAACCTTGTTTTGCCCAATGGCCGTGAACGATGAGTTTGTCGTCCTGATAAAAATCGTACCAAGGCTTGGCAGGTGCCCCGAAGGTGCGGATGTTGACCAAATCATCAGGATCCTGTTTATGAAGAGGTATCCCCGGCGTGAGTCCCGCATGTAGGATAAGACATTTCTCGAGATCAAGATAAAGAGGCCATGTTGCAATCCATTCAAGGTATCGATCGATATCGCTTTCAAGGTCCCTCAAAGCGACAAGGACCCTAGGGTCGTCAATCGAAGCAAGTGCATTTTCTCGCCATTTGCGCACGAGGTATTGTTCAAAATTTCCCATGACGCTCCGGAAATTGGAGAGCCGATGGGCCAAATCCAGGACTTTTCTTGAATGAGGCCCTTTGCCGATCATGTCGCCGACGGAAAAGAGCTGATCAGAAGAATCAGGCTGTATCGTATCGATTAATTCCCGCCACTCATCATAGCAGCCATGAATGTCCCCGAAAACAATGGTTTGGTTCATGATCGCCTAAGATGCTTTCGTTTTTTGCGGTTTCGGTAAAAAGATGAGAAATAGGACAGCGATGAAGATCATCCCAAGACACAAAATCTGTCCCATGGTTAACGAGCCGAAAACAAAACCGATATGGGCGTCGGGCTCACGCGTGAATTCGATAAAAAATCGGACAAATCCGTATCCCAGAAGATAGACGGAAAAAAGAAATCCTGGGAATAGATTCTTTTTCCGAATGGACCAAAGGATCACAAAAAGGAGGACTCCTTCAAAGAAGGCTTCGTAAAGCTGGGAAGGATGGCGAAGTTTTCCAAGAGGATCTGCAGGGAAATACATCCCCCAAGGGGCGCTGGTGACGCGTCCGAATAGTTCTCCATTTAAGAAATTTCCGATCCGCCCAAAGGTATAACCGGCGGGGATGCAAGGCATAAGGTAATCCACATAAGTCCAAAAAGAGGGTATCGATTTTCGGCAGAACCACAGAGCGGCTAAAACCGCTCCGGCAAGGCCTCCGTGATATGACATCCCGGTGATCCCTGTATAAGTAACACCGCCTTCAAATTGAAAGGGGAGAAAGATTTCCAGGGGATGCTGGATGTAATAGTCAAACCCGTAAAAAAGGACATACCCTAAGCGTCCTCCGAGAATAACGCCGATCACCATCCAAAGAAAAAAATCTTCGGCCTTTTTTTCGGGATAGGGGAAGGATTCCCGTTTGACGCGGTAAAGAAAAAGAAAATAACCGGTGATGATAGCCAGGACGTACATCATCCCGTAATAACGGAGATCAAGCGGTCCCAGGCTCAAAAAAACAGGGTTGATCTTTTCCGGGATGTGCTGCCAAAATTCCTTCATGAAGGACTATCCTTAACTTGTTTGGATTATGATATTATAAGATAACAATGAGAGAAACAAGATGAGAATCCATTATCTCCAGCATGTGCCTTTTGAAGGCTTGGCGCGAATCGGAAACTGGGCCCGAAGAAACCGGTTTCAAGTGACCCGCACCCCTTTTTTTGAAGGGGCCGCTCTCCCTTCTCATGAAACTTATGATTTCCTGATTATTGTGGGCGGGCCGATGGGCGTTTGTGATGAAGCCCAATACCCTTGGTTAATTAACGAGAAAAGGTTTATCGAAGCGGCGATTGGGCGGGGAAAGATCGTTTTGGGGATTTGTCTCGGGGCCCAATTGATAGCCAGTGTCTTGGGCTCAAAAGTCACCCGGAATCCTTACCGTGAAATTGGATGGTTTCCTGTTACCTTGACACCGGAAGCCAGACAAACACCTTATTTTTCTTCCTTCCTGGGAGATGAGCTCACGGCCTTTCATTGGCATGGGGATACTTTTGAGATTCCTAAGGGGGCTATTCGGTTAGCCTCTTCCGGTGTATGTTTGAATCAAGCATTCTTGTTCAGCGACACGGTGATGGGGCTTCAATTCCACCTGGAGTCTTCTCCGGAAAGCGTAAAGGCACTGGTTCAGAATTGCGATGCAGACATTGACGGTAGTCCTTATGTTCAATCCAAAGAAATGATTCTAACGAAGTCTTATTTCCCCGAATTAGAACGAGCGATGTTGAAGATCCTGGGAGTTTTTCGGGCCTTATCGACTCCTTCGCCGGTCAAATCCTAAAATTTGATGGTTTTAAAAGATAAAGCTGGCATCTGCCGCGGTTTTTTTCTAAAATTCTGGATAAGAGGCTGTTCCCGGCACAACCCACAGAGGGGTTTTACAAGTGGCTAAAAAGTCAGAATCCCAATCAGTACTTTTTGTTTGCGTTATCTACGGCAAAGAGTTTCTGGATCTCATGCTGGAGGCCTTTCTGGAAGTCGGGATTTCCGGCGCTACGGTCGTTCAAAGTCAAGGGATGGGGCGTATCTTAACTCGGGATTTTCCCCTTTTTGCGGGTTTCCGGGAACTCCTGGAATCGGGAGGGCCTTACAACTTTACCGTCTTCTCGGTTGTCGAAGACCCTCAGTTGATTGATCATTTCCTTGAAATCTTGCCGAGTCTGGAAGAAGAAACGCAGGTCAAAGGTGTCTTTTTTACGGTTCCGGTTACACGTTTCTTCAAAGTCGATACAAAACCTGCCTAAGCGAAAGAAGGGAATCGCAAGAGAAACCGTTAAGATCGAATCGTGACATTATGCGCACCATCATCGGATTGAGCATCCTCATTATCCTGGGTTATTTGGGGGCCTATCATTTCAGGACTTTTTTCAAGAAATCAAAAGTCTTGGATCAATTCTTAAACAGCGGATTTCTTTTTATCCTCATTGGCGTGCTGTGCGGGCCCTTCGGTATGAACCTTCTGTCGGTTAGGGTGATTCACCAGTTGGATCCTTTTATCTATTTGGGGCTCGGGTGGATTGGTTTTATTGTGGGACTGCAATTTGAAATGCGTCTCTTAAAACTTGTTCCCAAGCGGATTTTTTTTCTCGCACAATTGGAAGGTCTTGTGAGTCTGGCGGTCCTTTTTGGAGGCTTATGGCTGCTTTTATCGGGTCTGGCAGGGGTGATGAGGAGTCCTGTTTTTGAAGTCTGGACGGGGGTCATCATTTTGTCGGCTTGCGGGGCTGTTTCGTCTTCTTTAGCGGCCCGTTATTATGCCAAGACATTGCCGAAGGCACAAAAGGCTTTGAGACCTTTGGAGTATTTAATCAGCTTGCACGTTTTCATTCCGGTATTGGCTCTTCTCATTCTTTATTCTTTTTTTCATTTAGACCAAAGAGAAGGTGAACACTTTTCCGGATGGGTTTGGATGGTGACGCATGGGCTTGTGGGGGTCCTTTTGGGAGTGATGATGTTTTATCTTTTAAAAGTGAAGATGCGGGACAATGAAAGACTTCTTCTGATCTTAGGCAGTATTATTTTTTCCTCCGGGATAGCCGGCTATCTTCACTTGTCTCCCGTCGTGATTTGTTTCATCGCCGGGATTATTTTTGCCAATTTACCCGGATTTAACAGTCTTTTGATGGAAGCGGTTTTAAGGCGTGCCGAAAGGCCGGTTTATTTTATCCTGCTTATTTTAGCGGGCAGTTTATGGGATTTTCGTTCGGTTTGGGTCTGGATTTTTTTAGCAACATACATGCTCATTCGTTTTGTTGCGAAGGGAGTGGCTTTTCTTTCAGTTTTGAAGTTGGAACCTTCACTGGAGCTTAAGCCGTCTTATCTTGGAGGTATGCTTGCCCAGGGGCCGCTTGCTATTGCTTTTGTCATCGGCTATGAGGTGGTTTATTCAAGCGGCTTTCTCCCTTTTATTGTCACGGCCATTTTGGGCGGTGCGATGCTCAATGAAATCTTAGCGGGGCAATTGATGCTGAAGGCTTTTCCTCCCCAAGAAACGGATGAAATGAAGCGGGGAGAAAGTGCGGGGGACATTTTGTGAGTCAAATCATCGCGACAGGGCTCATTTTTGTTTTGATGTGGAGCCTCAAACAATTCGAGTGGCTGGACAAGCTCGGCGGTTCTACAAGCTCTTCGACGATGACGGTCGGGTTTATCTTGCTGATCGGATACATGGCGGGGAAGGCCGCTTTCCGCTTCAAGCTTCCTAGAATTACGGGGTATATGCTTGTGGGTATTCTGGTGGGGCCGTATGTTTTTGATCTTGTCTCACAGCCGATGACCCGGCAGCTGGATTTAATTAATAATTTGGCCTTGAGTCTGATTGCCCTGACCGCCGGAGGGGAGTTAAAGATCCGCGAATTAAAGGCCTTGGGGAAACCTCTTTTTGCTATCACGCTCCTTCATATGGTTGTCCTCATGATCGTTTTTGTGGGAGGTATTTATTTCTTGAAGCCCTGGATCCCGTTCCTGGAAGGGGGAGATGTCCGTTCTGTTTTAGTGGTCGGTATGATTTTAGGGACGATTGCCATGGCCAGTTCTCCGGCGGTAGCAATGGCCCTGATCAATGAATGCCGATCCCATGGTGAAGTGACCGAGTCGGTTTTGGGAGTAACCGTTTTAAAGGATATAATCGTGATTATGCTTTTCTCGGTTGTTTTGACCCTGGGACGGGCTTGGATGCGTCCGGATATTCCGGTCAACCTTCAGTTCCTCGCAACGGTGGGTTTGGAAATAATGGCCTCGATCGGCGTAGGTGTGTTTCTGGGGTATTTCATCACGCTTTATCTTCGTTATGTGAATGCGGAGAACACCCTTTTTCTCATCGGGGTTTGTTTCCTGAGTGCCGAGACCGGACTCCTTTTTAAATTGGAACCTGCGCTGATTGCCCTGAGCGCTGGATTTTTTATGGAAAATGTCTTCCCCGAAAAGGGAGAACGTCTTGTTCACGCTATTGAACAGGGGAGCTTACCTGTTTATACGCTTTTTTTCTGTTTGGCGGGCGCTGTGATTAATATGGAGGCTCTCCGGGAAATGTGGTTGCTTGCCCTCGTTCTTGTCATGATGAGACTCTTGGCTGTGTTCGTATCGACTTATGCCGGTGCAAAATGGGGTTCCAAGAATATTTTCCTGGCTCATTACAGCTGGCTGGGTTTTATTGCTCAGGCAGGGGTTTCCCTGGGGTTGGCCGCCATGCTTCTTAGGGGATTCCCGGAATGGGGCGGCGCACTCCAAACCCTTATCATTGCTATGATTGCGATAAATCAACTTATAGGCCCCATCGGCTTTCGATTTGCTCTCATCCGCTCCAAAGAAGCCCACTTTTAAGACAGATTGAAGTCAAAGATTTCCCCTTTGTAAGGTAAGACAAGCGTATAATAAGGATCTGATAAGGGATCTAAAATGATTGTGATTCCTTTCAAAAGAGGGGGCCGTGGCTCTTATGAATGCTAGGTCCAAAGCAAAGTCCGTCCTCTTAGAAGAGATCAAAGCTCTTGAGCGAAAAATTCAAGAACTCGAGAAGCGTGAAACGGCCCGCAGCCAAGCGGAAGCGCTCCTAAAAGAAGAAGAAGCCCATTTCCGGCGTCTTTTAGAAAATGCCCCACTGCCTTATCAGTCCCTGGATAAAAACGGTTGTGTTCTTATCGTCAATCAGGCTTGGCTTAAGTGTTTGGGTTATGGCCGTGAAGAAGTCATCGGAAAATGGTTTGGAGATTTTCTTTCGCTTGAAGACAAAGATCGGTTTCGAAGAAGTTTTTCCAGATTTGAGATTGTGGGAGAGGTTCGAGGGATCAAGTTCAAGGTCATCAAAAAAAACAAGAGTACTGCTGAGGTCTCTTTTGATGGAAGTGTTGCTTATGATTCCGGCGGCAATTTTCTTCAAACGCACTGTATTTTTCAAGAATTACGAAATCCGGAAAGCGGTGATGAGGAGCTCGATGGAATTCCAGCAGATGAAGAAGGTCCTTCCCATAACCCGGATTTGACCACCTTAAATCTTCCACCAAAACTTCAATTTGCCAGTTTAACTCCGCGTGAAATCGAGGTTTGCGAGCTGATTCGTAAAGGCCTCTCCATAAAAGAGATAGCTCATTTTCTAAAAACTTCACCTCGCACGGTTGAATCGCATCGGAATCATATCTGCAAGAAGTTGGGGTTTTCAGACAAGAAAAAGAACCTAACGTCTTATTTAAGAATGGGTTATGAGCTTAAATGTGGATTGAAGATTCACCGCATCTTGCTATAGAGCATCAAGTTAGCTTCTAACCCTTGTAAAATTGGTTTTCAAGGGGTATAAATTACATGTATTCTCTATAGCAAGAAATAACAGGGAATTTCAATCAATAGCATATTATGGCGAACTATCCTGTGAAAAATATCGATCAAAACGGTTTTCTTTTTCGAATTTTTTTCATATGAGGCATTCCGGTTAAATTAAAAAATAAAAATCCAGCGAGGTATCTGCCGTTGCGATGTTAGTTATGTTATTTTAGGAAATTGATCTATGAAGCATCGGTCAAAATTAGAACAAGAAAACCGGCAGTATTCAGAACTCTTTAAACACAACCCGAACGGGATTGCGGTTTATGAGGCTGTCGACGGTGGCAAAGATTTTATTTTCAAGGATTTCAACCCGGCTGCCGAGCGCATGAGTAAAAAGAAGAGAGAAGAAGTTCTCGGCAAGAGCGTACTGGAAATGTTCCCCGCTGTCGCAAGCAGTCGGTTCGGGCTTTTCTCCGCCTTTCAGGAAGTTTATCGAACAGGAAGAATGAAAACCCATCCGGCTGCATTTTATCAGGATGATCAATTAACGGCATGGTATGAAAATATGATTTACCGCCTGCCTTCCGGTGAGGTTGTTGCTATTTACGAGGACATTACCGAAAGGAAGAAAATAGAGAATTTATTAAAAGACAGCGAGTCGACTTTAAAAGGGATTATTTCCGCGGCTCCGATCGGGGTCGGAGTTGTTGTTTACCGTGTCTTCAAAAGCGTGAATCAGAGGTTATGTGAAATGCTGGGGTACTCGGAGTCGGAACTCCTCAATCAAAATGCACGGATCGTTTGTCCTTCCGAGGAAGAATATGAAAGGGGCGGGAAGATCAAATATCAGCGAATTGACGAAATGGGGGTCGGTGCTGTCGAAACGAAGTGGAAAAGAAAAGATGGGAGCATTATGGATGTGCATTTAAGTTCCGCGGCCATCAATGCGGAGGAGTTATCTGCAGGGGTTATTTTTACGGTTCTTGATATTACGGAACGTAAGCGCGCCGAAGAAACGATCCTGAAGGCGCAGCAGGAGTTAGAGGAACAAGTCCGGAACCGTACCGAAGAACTAGTGCAGGTCAATGAAGCTTTGCGAGAGGGGATTAGCGAAAGGAAGAGGGTAGAAGAAAAGTTGAAAACTCTAACCGAAAGTTTGGAACAGAAGATCGAGGAAAGAACAAAACAATTTCAGGAGCAGGCCCAGGAGTTGGCGCATACAAACGAAGAACTTCGCAAAGAAATCGAAGAAAGAAAACACGCCGAAGAAGAGTTAAGGGATTCTGAAGAACGATCAAAGATCCTTTTTGAAAACGGGCCGGATGCCTATTATCTTACCGATTTGGCAGGTACTTTTGTCGACGGCAACCGAAAGGCTGAGGAATTGACCGGTTTCAGGCGGGAGGAACTGATCGGGAAAAATTTCCTCAAACTGCAATTGATCCCTCTGACTGAAATTCCCAAAGCGGCATCCCTTTTGGCGAAAAGCGTTCGCGGTTTGCCGACAGGGCCGGTTGAGATGACTCTCAACCGGCGGGACGGGACTCGAATCATTCTTGAAATCAGCACTTATCCGATCCGGATCAAAGGCAAAACACTTATCTTTGGTGCGGCTCGCGATGTTACGGCCAGGCGCCAGCTTGAGACACAACTGGTCCATGCCCAGAAAATGGAGGCGACAGGACGCCTGGCGGGCGGCATTGCGCATGATTTTAATAATCAGTTAATGGTCATCACAGGTTACTGCGATTTTCTCTTGACCGAGCTTGATCAGCATGACTCCCGTTACGGGGAAGTCATGGAAATCCGCAAGGCTTCGGAACGGGCGTCCGCTCTGACAAAACAGTTGCTTGCTTTCGGAAGACGTCAGATTGTCATACCCAAGGTGTTTAATATCAATGCCCTTATTCTTGATTTGAAAGGGATGATGAAACAATTGGCGGGAGAGGGTATCGATCTGATCTTGGGACTATCGGATGAGTTAAAGCCGGTGAAAGCTGATCCGGCGCAGATGGAGCAGGTTTTTGTCAATCTTGCGGTCAATGCCCGCGATGCGATGCCGGGGGGAGGGAAAATGACCGTCGAGACAAAAAATGTGATGCTGGAAGGGGTTTATCTGCGCGGAGTCTCGGATTTGCCGCCCGGGAATTATGTGATGGTGGCTTTCAGTGATACCGGGATCGGGATGACCGAAGAAGTCAAAACGCGGATTTTCGAACCTTTTTTTACGACGAAAGAAAAAAGCAAGGGGACCGGTCTTGGGCTTGCCACAAGTTATGGGATTATCAAACAAAACCGGGGAGATATCCAGGTTTATAGTGAGCCCGGTTACGGGACGACGTTTAAAATTTATTTACCGATATCCGATGAGCAACCCGAACGGCTTATTTCCGAGAAAAAACCGGAGGATGTCCCCAAGGGCAGTGAAGGCATTCTCGTGATCGAAGATGAAGAAACGGTCCGGAAACTTGCGGTTGCCGTTCTCGAAAAACAAGGATACCGAGTGGTAGCGACGGATGATTGCGAGAAAATGATCCTTGAAATGCAGATGGGGCGATTACCGGATATCAAACTTTTAATCACGGATTTTGTGATGCCGGAAATGGACGGAAGAGAGCTCGCCGACCGGCTTCTCGAAATTAATCCCCGTATGAAGGTGCTTTTTATATCAGGGTATGCGGATCATGCGGTACTCCAGCAGGGTATCCCCCAAGTCCCGCATGGTTTCCTCCAGAAGCCTTTTACGGCGGCTGCATTATCGTTTAAAGTCAGGGAGATTTTGGACAGTCCAAATGAATAATTTAGCCAGAGGTGGCCTATGAGCAAGATTCTGATCGTGGATGACGAATCGGGGATCCGTAATTTTTGTTATGACCTTTTTACGCGCGAAGGTTTTGAAGTGGTAACGGTCGCTTGCGGGGAGCAGCTTTTTGATGTTCTAAAGACAGAGAAGCCGGACCTTGTCTTGATGGATATCCTTATCCCGGGAGAGGAAGGGCTTTCGCTTTTGAGGCGTATGCCGAATGAAAAAGACAAACGTATACCGGTGATTGTTTTTTCCGGATATGTAACGCCTGAAATTGAGAAAGAGGCTTATGAGGCGGGAGCCGTCGAGGTCCTGAAGAAAGATATCACGCTGCATGAGCTCCGCGACAAAGTCAAAAAAATTATTTCAGCGGGCCCTCGCCTTTTTCGAGGCCCGGAGGATAAAACAAGAAAGGAAAAAATATTGGTTGTGGATGACGAGGAAACTGTCCGGCGCTTTCTCTCGGAATTTTTCGAAAGGAAGGGCTTTGAAGTTTTGGCTGTTGCGAGCGGGGAAGAAGCTATCCAAGCGGTTAGGGATGAAAAACCTGCTATGGTACTTCTGGATATCGTGATGCCCGGGATGGACGGGATCGTAACGCTTCGAAAGATCCGCGAGATCGACCCCAAAGTGGGGGTGGTGATGGCAACCGGTTTACAGGATGAAATGCTTGCGAGGGACGCTACACAGCTTGGCGCTTATGCGTATGTCGTAAAGCCCTTTGATTTGAAATATCTCGAGTTGGTGGTCTTGACAAGGCTTGTGATTTCGGCGTAACGGTTGATTTTAAGGAAGAAGAGAGAAGGGGATTAAGGCAGATGGACAAGAAGAGGGAGATTCCGGTGGGCCAGAAAATACCCGTTGTCATCGACCGTGAAATCCAGGATCTTGTCCCTACGTTTTTTGAGAACCGGCGCAAAGATATTGAACGGATTCGAGAAGCTTTAATACAAAACGATTTTGAAACGGTCGAGATTTTGGGGCATGGCATGAAAGGTTGCGGAAAAGGATACGGATTTGATGAAGTGAGCGGGATCGGCGAGTCTTTGGAACTTGCTGCCGAAAAAAAAGACAAAAGGGAAGTAGAGGAATGTATCCAACGGCTTATCGGATATCTTGAACATGTGGAGATCGTGTATCAATGATTTTAAATCGAAGGGAATTTCAACATAGGGAGGAGAGTGCCTGATGGGTGTTTCCATAAAAAAACAACGGCATGGTTTTTTAACAGTGTTATTTCTCATTGTTTTTGTATTATCAGGTTTTTGTCTTTCTGCTGATGCTCAAACAGAGCCCAAGAAGGTACTGCTTATCCATAGCTATCATCCGGAGTATCCTTGGGTGGCATCGATTACAAAAGGGGTTGAGGCGGCACTGAAAGGCGAGAATGCCGAGCTGGAAATCTTCTACATGGATACGAAGCGCAAGACCTCCGATGAGTGGAAGGTCCAGGCCGGGAAGCTCGCGCGCGAAAAGGTCGATACCTGGCAGCCGGATGCCGTAATTGCTGCTGATGACAATGCTCAGATTTTTGTAACTCAGCGGTACGCCGGGCAAGAGAAACCTTTTTTTGTTTTCTGCGGGGTCAACGGGGAACCGTCCGATTACGGCCTGCCGGCTTCCAATGTGACCGGGATCGTTGAGCGTCCCCATTTTAAGGAATCTGTGAAATATCTTCTGGAAATTGTTCCGAATATCCGGAGGATTGCGGTGATGAGCGATAAAGGGCCGACATCCGTCGGCGCCCTCGAATTTATGAGGAAACAGGATATCGGGATCAAAGTTCTGGATTACCGGCTCATTGATGATTTTGACCTTTGGAAGAAGCGCATTTTAGATTACAACATCGATAGCGATGCCGTCGCGATCTACATGTATCACACCGTCAAAAGAGCAGGAGAGATCGAAAGTATGCCGCCCCAAGAAGTGATGGCTTGGACGATAGAAAACAGCTCTGTCCCCACGATCGGCTTTTTCGATTTTTCCATCATCGATGGGATGCTTGCCGGAGTCGTCGAGTCGGGTGAGGAACACGGGTATGAGGCAGCCAAGATGGCCTTAGCGCTTCTGGCCGGTGAGGATATCGGGAACCTTCCCGTTAAGACGGCTGAAAAAGGGATGAAGATGATCAATCTGAAAACAGCGGCAAAACTCAAAATGGTGATCCCTCAGGAAATCGTTGAATCGGCGGATCAAGTGATCGGACAATGAAAAAAAGAAAAGTTTTGCATCTATTTTGTCTTGGAACCCTATTGGGAAGCGCGGTCTTTTTTTTATCGCCTAGTTTTGTCCGCGGAGATATCGACGATGTTAAACATTACCGGATCGGAGTTTTGGCCCCCCGAGGGCCTGAGATTTGCTTGAAACAATGGTCCAATACGGCTCAATATCTTTCCGAAAAGATTAAGAATGCCGATTTCGAAATTGTGCCCCTTCAGTTTTCGGAAGTTTTGGATTCGGCTAAGAATGAGAAGCTCGATTTTTTCCTGGTCAATCCCGCTTTTTATGCCGAATTAGAAATCCTTTATGGGGTCCAGCGTATTGCGACTTTAAAGGATGCTGAAAAGGGGAAATCCTTCTTTATTTATGGGGGTGTTATTTTTACCCGTGCGGATCGCGAAGATATCCGTAAGTTAGAAGATTTTAGGGGAAAACAAGTTGTGGCGGCTGATGAGAAGGCATTTGGCGGTTGGATTGTGGTCTTAAGGGAATTGAAGAGGAAGGGGATGGATCCTCGTAGAGATTTCTCCGGGTTGAATTTCACAGGACTTCAGGATGAAGTGGTTTATGCTGTCAGGGATCGGAAAGCGGATGTCGGGGTTGTTCGTACAGGAGTGTTGGAGGTGATGACGAGGGAAGGCAAAATTGATTTTGAAAACTTTAAGGTGATTTATCCCCATGGGGAACATGTCTATATGGGATTAATGGATGTGAGGTATGTGGAGAGTTTTCCGTTAGTTCATTCCACCAATTTGTATCCGGGTTGGCCCTTTGCCAAGAGCCAATATGTTGATAACGAAACCGCTGAAAAGGTTGCTGTGGCGTTATTGTCCATGGAGCCCGACCATATGGCTGCCATTACCGGAGGTTATGCGGGGTGGACCGTCCCGGTCAATTATCAGTCCGTCCATGATTGCTTGAAAGAATTGAGGATCGGTATTTATAGGGATTTTGGGAAAGTGACCCTGCGGGACCTTTTCCGCCAGTATTGGCCTTGGATCTTAGCGATTATGGTTTTGTTTGTTTCGTTGTCGATAGCGGTTTTTATTGTCCTCGGACTGAATCGGATTCTGAGCCGTTCCAGGAAAAAATTGGAAATCGAAAATACGGAGCGCAGGAAGGCGGAAGCTAAGATTCAGTCAGAGAAAGAATTCTTAAACGATGTCTTGAACTCTCTGACGCATCCTTTTTATGTGATTGATGCGAATACCTATGAAGTGGTGTTGGCGAATAAACATGCAAAAGGATCAGGAGGGCTTGAAGGACGAACCTGTTATGCAGCCACGCATCAAGCGGATACGCCCTGCGGCGGGAAAGAGCACGGTTGCCCTCTTGATGAAATCAGAAAGACGGGAAGGCCCGCGGTGCTTGAGCATCGTCACTTCAACTCAGAAGGCGAGGAAAGATTTGTCGAGGTTCATGGTTACCCGATCTTTGACGCTGAGGGAAAACTGATTCAGATGATTGAATATTCCCATGATATCACCGAACAAAAAAGGGCTCAGGAAGATTTATTGCGCGAAAAAGAAATCAACGAATCGATGTTGAAAAGCCTTCCCGGGGTTTTTTATATGTTTACCCCCGAAGGCCGCTTTGTCCGGTGGAACAAGAATTTCGAAACTGTGTTGGGGTATTCTACCGAAGAAATTGCGAAGATCCATCCTACGGAATTGTTTGAGGGAAACGACCAGAAACTCGTTGCCGAGAGGATCCGGCAGGTATTTCTTCAGGGGGAGGCGACTGTCGAAGCTGATTTGGTGTCGAAGGACGGAAAGAAAACGCCTTATTATTTAACGGGGTTGCGCGTCCGCATTTTGGGCGAGACGTATTTGATCGGTGTGGGCTTCGATATCATTGACCGCAGGCAGGCACAATTGAAGGAAAAGAAGCTCTTTGAAGAGACCAGGGCTTTGGCGGAAGCGGAAAAAAGAAAGTCCGAAAAACTGGAGCGTGCCCATAACCTGATGATCGGACGCGAAGAGAGGATGATCCAGTTGAAACACGAGGTCAATGCCCTGCTGGAAGCTTTGGGAAAGACCAAAAAATATGATCTGCGGCCTTCAGATAATCAATTGCCCGATTCAAAGGGTTAGTGGGGGGCTACGTTTTGATATAAGAGTGATGAAGATTGAAAGCAACTGAAAATGAATAAAAACAAAGGATTTTTGAACAACCCTCTCATGGATTTTTTTGTGATGAAGGGTTTCAAGGAGAATCGACAATGAAAAAACAGGCCCTATGGATGGTTTTTCTTTTATCAATTGTTTTTGTTTCTCAAACAATGGCCCAGGAGAAGACGAAAATTTTTGTCGTCGACAGCTATCACCCTGAGTATATGTGGTCACAGGATACTCATGAAGGGGTCTCGCAGGGCCTTCTCGATTTCGGTTTTCTGGAATCGGAAGAAGAAGCCGGGGCCTATACCCGTAATGATTATGTGGAGGGGGCGAAAGCTATCATTAAGAAAACGTGGATGGATACCAAGAGGAAGAACAGTCAAAGTGAAATCGCAAATGTGACGGCCCGGATTGTTGAAGAAATCGAAGCTTTTCAGCCGGATATCCTATTGCTAGGGGATGACAATGCGGTCAATTTTATAGGGAATCAATATGTGGATACGGATATTCCGGTTGTTTTTTGGGGTGTCAACGGACTCCCGTTGAAATATGGTCTGCTCGATTCCGTGGAAAGACCGGGTCATAATGTGACCGGGATTTATCAGGAAGGTTATCTAATGGAGAATTTAGACTATCTCAAGCGTCTGGTGCCTGACATTAAAACTTTTTCCGTCCTCTCGGATGACTCGCCGACGGGCCGGGCGGGGGTGAAACGCCTTGAAAATCTCGATCGGCAAGGGAAACTTCCTCTGAAGCTTATGATGACCATTACGACGAATTCGTTTTCAGAGTGGAAGAAAAAGGCTTTGGAGGCTTCGCAGATCAGCGATGCTTTTTTTGTGTTGAATCATAATACCCTCAAGGATGAGCAAGGAAATCCCGTCGATCAAATGAAGGCGGGGGCTTGGTATTTGGGGAATATCCGAAAGCCCGATTGCGCTTACGAGAAACAATTCGTGGAAGAAGGGATCCTTCTGGCTGTCGATGATTCCGGTTTTAAACAGGGTTACGAAGCCGTCCGGTTGGCCAATGATATCCTCCATGAAGGAAAGGCCCCGGCAATGATATCTTCCTATGCGCCGGACAGGGGGCCGGTTATGGTGAACCGTAATAGGGCCAAGCAGCTTGGCATTGACTTATCAGGGGAAGATTTTGTTGAGGAGTGGGTCGATGAATCGCTTGCATTGGAAGAAAAAACGGGTTCATAGATCGGCAATGAAATGAGTGAGAAACTAAAGGCTCAGGGGTTAACGATATTTCAAAGATCGCTGATGGCTTATGTCGGGATCGGTCTGTTCATCATTATGCTGACAGGAGGGCTTCATTACTGGGATAAAAAGGAATTTATTGAGCAGAATATCCACTCCCAGATCACAACGCTGATGACGGCGGCCGAGAATAATTTTAGGGATAATTATATAACTCCGATTGAAAACAGCCTTGATTTTTTGGAAAGGACGCCCTCCCTGGAAAAGTTTCTGCAGTCGCCAAAGCAGGAAATATTTATCACGAAACCTCCGGTTGAACGGTTGTTTCAGGAGTCGGTCAAACGCAATAAGGGAAAATATTTATCCTTAAGATTTATCGATGCTAAAGGGGAAGAAAAAATTGTCGGCGAAGAAGGCAGGCGTTTTAGAGATTACCGGCGAATAGGCACTCAAACCGGACGTCTTCGGGATACTCTGATCGATGATCTTTTTGAGAAGCTGGTCTTTTCGCAACGCGGACAAGTTTTCTATTCAAGCCCCTTTCAAGATAAAAATAATAGGTGGTCGTTTTTGGCCGGATTGCGAAAGGAAGATCCCGAGGCCGGGGGATTTGGAGGCGCCCTAGTGATCCACGCCGATTTGACGCCTTACTTGACGTATCTTCCCCAGGTTAATTTTCTCAATGAACCCATTACGTGGTTGTTTGAACCCGGCGGGCAGGTCCTTTTTTCGCCGCCTAAAGAGATTCAAAAGCCTTTTTCCCATGAGGATATCCACAAACTGAATGATTCGAATCCGTTTCTGCTATCTTTTGTCATTAAGGTGGGAGCTGATCAGCAGCCTTTCCTGCATCTTGTGATGTTTGCCCCTCCGGAAAGATACGCCGGTGAATTTATTGAGGAGTTTTATCATTCTGTGGCCGTTGCGGGCGTGATGATTATCATGGTCATCATAATTGCATGGGTTTTGTCTCGTCAGATATCATCTCCGCTATCGGAGCTTGCGGTGAGTGTTGGGAAATTGGCGAGAGGGGATCTTTCAGCGCGTGTCCATTCACAGCCTTCGGGGGAGATCGGAAGCCTCGTTCAGGCATTTAACCAGATGGCGGTGGATTTGGAGAAGACAACGGTTTCACGCGATGACCTCATCAAGGAAAATGAGAAGAGAAGAAAAGCGGAAGAATTTTTGGCACAGGAGAAAAATAAGGCCGAAGAGTATTTGAATATTGCGGGAGTGATTATCGTTGCCATCGGAACGGATGAGAAGGTGAAGCTCATCAACCGCCAGGGCGCGTTAATTTTAGAAAGGCGCAAAGAAGAAATTATCGAAAAAAATTGGTTTGAAAATTTTATCCCGCAGGACGAAAGAGATGACGTTTTGAAGGTTTTCAGAAAAAACATTGAAACACAAGACACTGACAATACGCATGAAAATAATATCCTCTGCGGAACAAAAGGGATACGAAGGGTTTTATGGCATAACACTGTCCTTAAGGATGAGACTGGGAAGGTCATCGGGACATTAAGTTCGGGGGAAGACGTCACCAAACAAAGAATGATCGAAGCGAAAGAGAAGCAATGGACGAATGAGGCCCTTCGGTCGGCAGAACGGGACCGCCTGAGGGTTCGTGAATTGGAGAAGGCTTACAAGGATCTTGAAAGGGCCCAGGAGGCTTTCTTGAATATGATGGAGGATATGGAGAGGATGCGGGATCAAGCGCTTGAGGCATCGAAGGCGAAATCCGATTTTCTTGCGACGATGAGCCATGAGATCCGGACGCCGATGAATGCCATTATCGGGATGGGAGATTTACTGGCGGATACCCCCTTAAGCGACGAACAGCGGGAATTTGTGAATACCTTGAGACGGAATGGGGAAGGTCTCCTCAGTCTCATTAATGATATCCTTGATCTCTCCAAAGTCGAGGCGGGCCGTCTTGAACTTGAAGCCATTAACTTTTCGGTTATTGAGCTTGTGGAAAGCGTTACGGAAATGATGGCGGTAAAGGCCCATGAAAAACATCTGGAATTGATCCATTGGATCGATCCGAATGTCCCGAGCATTGTCGGCGGGGACCAGAACCGTTTGCGGCAAATCCTGATCAACCTTGTGGGGAATGCCATTAAGTTTACCGAGCAGGGTGAAGTGGCGGTGGAGGTCAAACTTGAGGAGGGGAATGCCCCCGAAAATCCTCAGGTGGGGTTGTTATTCCTTGTCAGGGATACCGGGGTGGGAATCCCGAAAGACAAACAGGCAGCCGTCTTTGAACATTTTACCCAAGTGGACTCTTCGACGACGCGGCGTTACGGAGGGACGGGGCTCGGGTTGACGATTACGAGAAAATTGGTGGACCTTATGGGCGGCAAGGTTTGGCTTGAGAGTGAGCCTGGGAAAGGGACGACTTTTTATTTCAACGTTCGTTTAGGTCGAACCTCCGAATTGTCTGAAAAGAAGGATGAAGAACTTTCTGTCCAACTGGAAGGACTGCGGGTCCTCGTCGTCGACGATAATGATACAAACCGGTGGATTTTAAGGGAAACGCTTAAAGCCAGAGGGGCCTCGGTTCAGGATGTCGCGAGTGGCGGGGAAGCCCTCCGGGTCCTTCGGGAGGCTAAACAAAAAGGGACCCCTTTTGGTATTCTTATTCTTGATTCGCGGATGCCGGGAATGGACGGTTTTGAATGTGCTGGCCTTATCCGTCAAGATCCCGAGATTCAATCGGTTGCGATTTTGATGTTGACTTCCGATAACAGGGGGAGCGATATCGCTCGTGCAAAGCAGTTGGGATTTTTAAGTTACCTTGTAAAGCCGGTTAAAAGGAATCAACTTTTTGAAGCGATCAAAACAGCCCGGGAATGTCCCGAAGGAATTCCGGATCTCAAAGGAGGAACGTTGCTTTCCGCAAGAGGAGAGCCGTCGGGCGCTTCCTTCCGTATTCTCCTAGCCGAGGACAATGCGGACAATCAGTTACTGATTCAAGCTTATTTGCGAAAGACGAATTACTCTCTTGATTTTGCCTCCAATGGCCGGGAAGCTTGTGAAAAGGTGATGACACAGGCCTATGACCTTGTCTTTATGGATCTCCATATGCCGGAAATGGACGGGTATAGCGCTGTCAGAAAGATCCGCGAATGGGAGGCGAAGACGGGTGGAGAAGGCGGTAAGAAAAGTTTCCCGATCCCGATTATTGCTTTAAGTGCCAGCGCCCTTCAGGATGAGATTTCTAAAAGTATGGACGCGGGCTGTAACGAACACCTGACCAAGCCGATAAAAAAAGAGGTGCTTCTAGAGACGATTAAACGTTATGAGGCCCAGAAACATCGCCCCATCACCTAAGCGGCGGGGTCAAAAGACGAGCTTTGCGGTAAACAACTTTAAGGATGGAACAAATGAATCAGGCGAAGGCTAAAGAATACCGGATATTGCTGGCAGAGGATAATATCGACAATCAGTTTCTGATCCGTGCTTACTTAAAAGACACCCCTTTCCATTTGGTGATCGCGGGGACCGGTGAAGAAGCCGTCGAAAAGTTCAAAGAAACAAGGTATGACTTGGTCCTGATGGATCTTCACATGCCGGTGATGGACGGTTATGAGGCAGCAAAAGCCATCCGGCATTGGGAGGCCGGTCAAATGAAAGGCCAGAGCCGTTTCATCCAGGTTCCGATCATTGCCTTGAGCGCAAGTGTTTTAAAAGAGGATATCGAAAAAAGTTTTCAAGTCGGATGTACGGATCATTTAATGAAGCCCATCCGGAAAAATGTCTTAATGAAAACGCTGCGGCATTTTTTGAATATCGAAAATTTCCCGGTCGAAGAGGTGTAATATGAGCATTCTTGTTGTGGATGATACCCCGGATAATCTGATGCTTTTGGAAACCCTCCTTACAAATGCCGGATATAAGGAAATCCTGAAGGCCACCTGCGCGAAGGAGGCCTATGAATGTCTTGGAGTGGATTCAAAAGAGAAGACATCCTCCCAAGTCGACCTTATCTTGATGGATATCATGATGCCGGAAACGAACGGGATCGAAGCGGTCAGGCGGATCAAATCGGTCGAAAATCTCTATGAGATTCCGGTCATTATGGTCACGGCGAAAACCGACATGGATTCCCTTCATGAAGCCTTTGAAGCCGGAGCGATGGATTATATCACGAAACCGCTTCGTAAGATTGAGCTCCTGGCCCGGGTCAAATCCAGCTTGAGGCTCAAAAAGGAAATGGATACCAGGATCCAGAGAGAGAAGGAGCTTAAGGCTCGAAATGAAGAGCTTGAAACGGCCCTGAGCGAAATTAAGACATTACGCGGTTTTATTCCGATCTGTGCCCACTGCAAAAAGATCCGCGATGTCAAAGGGTATTGGCAGCAGATGGAGAAGTATATCCAGGAACATTCGGATGTGAAGTTCAGTCACGGGATTTGTGATGATTGCATGAAAAAGATTTTGCCGGACATGGGAAATTAATCATAGCCTCCTGAGGGTGCAACAAGAGGTCAGGGGGCAGCATCAAAATTAAGGGGTTGCGAGAATGAATTTGTGGTCGTGGATTTATTTTTTAGCCATGCTGTTTTACTTGTCTCTGGCCGGTTTTGTCGTTCATAAAAATACGCGGTCGCTTCTCAACTGGCTTTGTGCTTCTTTTATCCTTTGCTTTGCCCTCTGGTCTTTTGGGCCGATCTTTATTTACAGTTCGAATGCCCCCAAGGAAATCGCAAGAATATTTTATACCATCAATTCTCCCGGGTGGATTTTTTTCGGCGGTTTTTTGATCTGGTTCGCTTTACTTTTTACGCGCAACAAGCGCGTTCTAAAGAATCCTCTTTTTTATGCATTTATTTTTCTGACACCTATTTATTTGTTTTACCTTCAGTTGAGCGGTGATTTAACCCAAGATTATATCAGGACCGATTTTGGATGGACTTATGTCTGGGCGCCTACATGGGGGCCGGTCTTATATTATTTCTATTATGGTCTTTGTATGCTGGTGACGCTTGGGGTGCTCTATGATTACATGAAGAAGGCGCAAAGTCTGATCGAGCGTAGGCAGGCAAAGGTCATTTTTATTTCTGTTTTTCTGCCCGTTTTCATTGGGACGGTTTCAAATTTCATTGCTCATCGGATACATTATTACAAATTGATCCCCGTTGAAAATTTAGTTACCTTAGGTTTGGCCGGCGGGATTGTTTTTGCGATCGTGAAGTTGAGGTTTTTGACCATTACCCCTGTGATGGCGGCTTCCAATATCATTTCGACTATGTCGGATGCTCTTTTTCTTCTCGATGAAAAGGGGGAAGTTGTCTTTGCCAATAAAGCGGCCGAAGACCTTAGTTCCTGCTCGCAAGCTGAGTTAAAGGGAAAACCGTTTTACGGTTTTTTTGAAAGCAACCAGAATTTCCAATGTGCTCTGGGTGATTTAAGTAAAACCCGGCACATGAGTATTTGGGATTTGGCCTTGGCGAATAAAGAAGGGATGAAGATACCAGTTAGTTTAACAAGCTCAACCTTACGGGATGCGTCAGGCGAGGTCGTCGGCAATGTCTGTATCTTACGCGATATGACCGAGCGGGTCCGTTCCGAAAAGGATTTGCGCGAACATGAGGCCCTTTTGAAAGCAACTCTCGAATCGACGGCCGAGGGTTTTCTGGTTGTCAATCATGAAGGGAAAATAACGCATGCGAATCAAAGATTCATGAAATTATGGCGAATTCCTCAAGAGCTTTTGGAGACAAAAGATGACGAAAAGCTATTGGCGTTTGTCCAGCAGCAGCTCGAAAACCCCGAGGCATTTCTGGAGAAGGTCCGCGAACTTTACGGTTCCTCAAGAGAGGATTTTGAGACAATCCATTTTAAGGACGGCCGTATTTATGAAAGATATTCGTGTCCTCTGATGAAGGAGGGGGAAATAGCGGGGCGTGTATGGAGTTTCCGGGACATTACCTTTCAGGTGAAGGCCGAAGAAGATTTGAAAAAGAGCGCGGAAAAGTTTCAGCTGGCCCAAAAGATGGATGCGATCGGGAAATTTGCCGGCGGTGTGGCCCATGATTTCAATAATCAATTGATGGTGATTATGGGGTATTGCGGTTTTTTGATGGAGCAAATAGATTCCAAGGACCCGAGGCGTCACGAAATCAGAGAAATTCAAATTGCAGCAGAACGTTCATCGCAGTTGACCCGCCAGCTTTTGGCTTTCGGGCGCCGCCAAATGGTGGCCTTAAAGGTTTTTGAGATGAATGTCCTTTTGCAAGATATGGAAAATTCCTTGAGGACTCTTCTGGGGGAGGCAGTCCAATTGACTTTAGAATTGGAACCGGATTTATGGAAGGTCAAAGCAGACCCATCTCTCATGGAACAAGTTATTATTAATCTGGCGGTCAATGCCCGCGATGCGATGCCGAATGGCGGGATACTTACCCTGCGAACGGAAAATGTGGTCATCTCAGGAAGCGGAGTGGAAGGCGGGTTGAGGGCAGGGCCTTATGTCATGATCAAGGTCGCGGATACGGGAATTGGGATGAGTGAAGAGGTTAAAAAGCATATTATGGAACCCTTCTTTTCGACCAAGCCCAAGGGCCGGGGGACGGGTTTGGGGCTGTCCACGAGTTATGGAATTGTTAAGCAAGCCCAAGGCGATATTGAGTTTGAAAGTGAGCTGGGAAAAGGGACAACCTTCAAGATTTATCTGCCTTCTTCAGAAGAGCCTGTGGAACGTTTGATTGCACAAAAACGCAGTTTGGAAATCCCCCGCGGGACGGAGTCCGTCCTTGTGGTCGAAGATGAAGCTGCTGTCTTAAGGGTCGCTTCGGCAGTGCTGAAGCGGCAGGGATACCGGGTCTGGGAAGCCCTTGGACCGTCTCAGGCCCTTGAGATTGCAGCGGGGATCGGCGGGGAAGAAAGCCTGGATCTTCTGATCACAGATGTGGTGATGCCCAAGATGAACGGGCGCGAGCTGGGAAGGATCCTCCAGACGAAGAGACCCAAGATGAAGGTTCTTTACATCTCCGGTTATACGGACGATGTCATTGACCGGCACGGCATTCTGGAGCCGGGTATTTTCTTTCTTCAGAAGCCTTTTTCACCGGATGCCTTGGCCTTTAAGGTAAGGGAAGTTTTGAATTCTCGCGTAAATTCTGGATCGTGATGAGTTGGTGAATAGAGATGACAAGGGTTATCCGTGACGATAGCGATATAAAGGAGACATGAGTTGGAAAACGGGGCTCAAGATCAAAAAAAGAAAATCCTGATTGTGGATGATGAACAGGACATCCTCGAAATGTTGAAGACGGTTTTAACGGCCTCAGGCTATGAAGTCCTGATCACGGTAGATGGGTTACAGGGGTTGAAGATTGCAAAAGCCGAATTGCCGGATCTGATTCTATTGGATGTCACGATGCCTGAGATCGATGGTTTTGAGGTGTTGAAACGGTTGAAGAAGGACAAGAAAACAACCCGGATCCCCGTGATCATGCTGACGGGCCGTTCGGAACCGGAAGATGTCTCGGACGGGATCCGTAATTATGCGGATAAGTACCTGGTGAAGCCGGTTGATTTCGATATTTTAAGGCGGGAAATTACAAGGACACTCGATATCCTTCAAAAGTAGGAAGATTTTAGTTTTTTATTCCGGGAATTTAAGCCGCGTTTGGATCACACGCTCGAGGTAATTGACTTCGTAGGGTTTCTGCACGTAATGGTAGGCCCCCAGCTCGATCGTTTCACGCATCAGTTGCGGATCGGCAACCCCGGTCATCATAATGACTCCGGCATTCGGGTCAATCTCAAGAATCCGTTTGAGCGTGAGCATTCCGTCCATTCCCGGGAGGACCATGTCCAAAAGGACGATATTCGGTTTTTCCCGCTGAACGATTTGGATGGCTTCTTCTCCGGTCCTTGCCGTCATGGTCTGGAACCCTTTTTCCTCAAACAGGGCCTTTAAGAGATTGGCCTCGGATTCTTCGTCCTCAACGATCAACATCCGGTAGTTTTTTCGCATGGGGGTGTCCGAAAAAATCTGGTGTTTCGCGGCGAGGATATTATTGATGCGGTCTTTGAGTTCAAGAGGATTGACCCCCTTGTGGATGACTTCAATAGCGCCGAGCTCATAAGCTTCTTTTTCCATTTCGGCCGAAACAATCCCCGAAAAGATGACGATGGGGAGTCTTGGGAAACCCGCTCTGATTTTTTGAAGGATCGAAAGGCCTTTTTCACCGGGGATTTGTAAGTCAAGGAGAACCAGGTCAACGTTTTCTCTGGGGATGATCTCTAAGGCTTGGTCCCCGCGCGGGAGGGTGATGACCTCATGCCCTTCCCTCGTGAAAAGGGTGTGACAAAAGTTCCGGATACTGACCTCATCGTCAACCACTAGGATCTTGCTCATGATGGGTATTATAACGTCAAGAGAATGGGAAATCCTTAAAAAGAATCTTGGTGAATCGCGGGTTTCCTCCCGGTTTCGCTTTGTGGTAAGATGGAAAGCTATAGGGGAATCCCCGATAAATACAAGTATCTGTTTAAAAGGCTGGATGAACGGGGAAGGGATTTTTAAAAGATGAAACGTCTGTTTTCTTTTTTTCTTGTTCTGTTTCTTGTGATTGCCGCTTTGTGGCATTATCGCGAGGTGGGAAGCGGGGCGAACTTGAACTTGGAAACGGTTCGTCAGATTTTTCCGGCCGCCGTTAAGATTGGATATAAAAAAGACCCGTTTCCTTATCATATCGCGTACCGCTTGGATCCAAAAACCGGTGAAGAAATCATCGAAGGCTATGCATTCTTGACCACCGATGTAGTTCCCGAAGTCAAAGGCTATGCCGGACCGATTGTCATCCTTGCGGGTGTGGACCCTGAGGGAAAGATCCAGGGATTGAAGGTCTTAGCTCATCAGGAAACGGCCTCTTATGCGGACGGGATTACGCATGACGGCTGGCTTAAGCAATTTATCGGGCTCGGGCCCGACTCCGATATTTCTGTCGAAGGAGAGATTGATGCCATTTCGAGCGCGACAGTCACGAGCCGTGCTGTTTGCCGTGCGGTGAAAGAAAGCCTTGCCATTGTTTCAGAAAAGATTTTATCGCGCCCTCTCACGAATCCGAAGAGGCCGTTTGTCCCTCCGGGTGTTCAAGGTATCTGGGAAATGGCGGCGTTGGGGATTCTTTTTGCTGCCAGTGTTCTCGCCTATCTTTTTTCCTGGAAACGCGTACGGACCGTGATTCTCCTGGCTGCTTTTCTGTTCCTGGGGTTGAAGCTGAAACTCCTTTTTTCTGGTGTCCAATTGGCGGCATTGCTGAAAGGGCAGCTGCCGTCCTGGGACCTCGCACCATTTCTATGGGTTTTTCTCGCGCTTGTCTTTGTGACAACGCTCCTATTCGGACGTCTTTACTGCGGGTTTTTATGCCCCTTTGGTTTTATTCAGGAATGGCTTTATAAAATCCTCCCCTGGTTTGTGGTTGTCAAATCCGAAAAAGACCGCGCGATGAAAAGCGCGAAGTATTATCTTCTCTGGTTTTGTCTTGTGCTTTCACTTCTTTATCCGGTATTCCAGGTGGACCGCTTTGAGCCGTTTGCGGTGATGTTTACCTGGAAGGGGACCTCTTGGGTGGTGTGTTTTCTTTTAACGGTCCTTGGTTTTTCTCTTTTGATCGAACGTTTTTATTGCAGGTATTTTTGTATGGCCGGAGCATTTCTCTCTCTCTTGGGAAAGTTCTCTCTGACGCGGCTGGGAAGCGGTGAAAAATGTCTTCAATGCCATGCCTGCGATGAGGTTTGTCCCGTTCAGGCCATTCAGAATGCCGAGATCCGAACGGATGAATGTCTTTTATGCAATCAATGCAAGATCGAATGCCCCGAACAGGATATCCGTATCCAAAGGAGAAATGGGCGTGACTTTTTTCAAAAGAAGACCTAAGCGGCCGATGACGGGAGACTGGATCTCCTGTGTTTTTTTTAGTGTCATCCTAGGTCTTTTTATCATCATCACAGCGGAGTCAATGTTTCAAAAAAAACCTGCGGGGACGATTGAACCTTCGGTTGCGGAGGCTCACCGGGAAGTGACAGAGCGCGCCAGGATCATCCGGGAAGTTCTTAAACAAGGGCATCTGGAACTTACACCGGGACGGCATTACCGGGTCCTTGAAGGGGAGGAATCATGACCCCGCTTCTCTCTCCGAAGATCCAATGCACCTTGTGTCCCAATTTGTGCGTGATGGGTGATTATGAACGGGGAAAGTGCCGGGTTCGTATCAATCAAGGCGGCGAACTTTTTTCGCTGGTCTACGGAAAACCTTGTGCCGTGCATGTCGATCCGATGGAAAAGAAACCGCTTTACCATTTTCTCCCAGGGACCGGGATTTTGAGTATCGCAACGGCGGGTTGTCTGCTTTCCTGTAAATACTGCCAGAATTGGGAAATCTCACAGGCGTGGCCGGAGGAGACGAGGAATCTAGATTTGCCCCCGAAAGATGTTGTAGACGCTGCGATTCGTTCCGGAAGTCGTTCTATAGCTTACACTTACACAGAGCCCACCGTTTTCTATGAATATATGTGGGACACCTGTGCTCTTGCCCATGAACGGGGTTTGAGAAATGTTTACGTTACATGCGGCTACATTAATCCCGAACCTTTGAGAGAATTAGCGAAGGTGATGGATGCCGCCAATGTGGATTTAAAGGGATTCACCGAGGCCTTTTACCTGGATGTTTCGGGGGGACATCTCCAGCCGGTCCTGGATGCGATTCTTCTCATGAAGGAACTCGGGATGCATGTGGAATTGACGAACCTGATTGTCCCGACAAAAAATGACGATCCTAAAATGATCCGCGAGATGAGTCAGTGGATCGCGAAATATGCCGGCGGGGATACCCCGCTTCATTTTTCGCGTTTCTATCCCAATTACCGTTACCGGAATCTTCCGCCGACACCGCTTGAGATCTTGGTCCAAGCGCGAGAGATTGCGATGGAGGAGGGGATCCGGTATGTTTATGTCGGGAATGTCCCCGGGAGCGATTACAATAGTACCTACTGCCCAAGTTGTCGGAAACGTTTGATTCATCGCATCGGTTATGAAGTGCTCAGTTTTGAGATTGATCCGGAAACTTCCGCATGCCGTTTTTGCGGAACAAAAATCAACGGAGTTTGGAAATGAACAAAGAAAACAAGGAAACAAGCCGCCGGGAATTTTTGAAGAAAAATGTTTTTTGGGGGGCCGCCTTGATGATAAGCGGTGCCTTCGGACGTTTCTTCCCCTTGACGAAGAAGTCGCCCGGTCTTTCGCAGAAACCGGGCCGTTATTACAAGCGGCTTGCCGGCTGAACGGTTTTTGGGACGAGCATCAAAAGCAGCCAGCTAGTCAGATTGATAAGGGTTAAAAGCAGGCAGACCCGGAAAGTTCCGAGCACAGGGACGAGGAAGCATCCCGCCATAAGCGCCCCCAGGCATGATCCCAGGAGATCGATTCCGTAAACCAAACCGGTCGAACGTTTTTCTTCAGATTTTTCTCCGGCAAGGATCCTTTGTGCCAGAGGGAATTGGAGCCCGCCGAAAAATCCGGCGATGGCGGCAAGGAAAGGGAACCCGTATTCCATCAGGGGAACCCACGTTAGCTTTTCGTTTTCCAGGAGTTTTAGGATAGCCAGGAGAAACAACGGATAAAAGATGATCCCGAACTGGACTTTCGTGAGATTCCCCAAAAGGCCTTCAGCCGGGGACTTCAATTTTAGAGTGAGCCAGCTTCCTAACACAAGGCCGATCATGAAGCTTGCGAGGATCACGGCAATCCAAAGATAAGCGTAGCCGTAAACAGCCTGATAAGCCAGGAGGATGATCATTTCAAAACTGATCTCACTGAATCCTGTCCATCCCATCGAGTTGAGCGTCGCGGCTTTCCGGAAAAAAGGAAAGTGCCTGAAACCGAGGGAAATAATCAGCCATCCGACCGGCAATAAATACCAAACCCAAAGGGGCGTGGCCATCAACTTCTGAAACAGGGTTTTTGCGGCTGGGGAAGCATAGGATGACCAGAAGAGCGTGGTGTAAAACTGGGCAGACGGTTGACGGTCCCGGTTCAAAAGGACGCGGCGATTGGAGCGAAGCGCGTCACTCAGTTGAGTCTTCCGATCCGGAGTCAGATAAAAGGGGAGATAGCTTTCATGAAAAAAGAGGTTCCGGATGTGACGCTCCTTTAAAGGTTCGAGATAATCCTGCGCGTCGTCTTTGAGGATCCCTGTTGGCGAGGACGCCAGAAAATGAGTCGATTCCAAAGGCAGTAAGACCGTTGAAGGGAAAACAAGCCGAAGTGTTTGCTGAATGCTCCCGAGGAGTTCCAGGAGCTCACGGTTAGGGTAATTGGCCATCCCCGGCAGCGTGAGTGCGAAGACACCGCCGGGTTTCAAATGTCTTTTCACTTCTTCGAAAAATTCCAGGGTGTAGAAACGGTTCAGAAGCAGTGTGCTGGGTTCCGGAAGGGTATTGATCATGACATCATAACGCTCATCTGTTTTTTTGAGAAACCGCCGTCCGTCTCCCGGAACAAGATTTACTTCCCGGCCGTCCAAAGACAAAGGTGTGGGGTCATACGTTTTTTTAAGTTGGATCCAGGCCGGGTCCATTTCCACGGCGGTTACTTTTCGGACCGGGTGTTTTAGAATTTCATACAGACTTCCCGGGGAAGTGTCCCCGATGAGAAGAACGTCATACGGGGCGGGATGAATGGCCAGGGCCGGATGAATCGCCGTTTCGCGCGACTGCGGATCCGGATAGGAAGCGAGAAGAAATCCGTTTTCAAAGAAACTGATCTGGTCTTCCTGTCGGGCGACGACAAGGTTTCCGTAGCGGGAGTTTTCTGTTTTGAGGAGATTAAAACCCGCCCATTGTGTTTTTAAGGATTGCTGCTGAAGGAGGGGAGTCAACAAGAGAAAGACGGCTCCCGTCAAGAGACCGATCGTAATGCCGGTTCTTTTTCCCACAAGAAGAAAAAAACCGCAACCCACCAAGATTGCGGATAATCCTAGAGTGATCACAAAACTGTCCCATCGTGATAAAAGAAAGAAAGATAACATCAGCCCTGCAAGTCCCGAACCGGCCGCTTCGAGAAGATAACCGCGTGTCGGGATTTCTCGGGCAGGGTTTCGGAGCTTCATGATTTCGACCGTGAGGATAAAAAGAAGGCTTAAGAAAAAGGCCGGCAGAGCCAGAGCGGCCAGGGAAATCCCGAAAATAGATGAAAGTCCGATCACTTCCCCTAAAGGGACGCCCAGGAGATTACGGCTCAGACGGATAAGGTATAAGACAAGCGGAAGAAGAAATGCCGTCACAAGAAATAACCAACCGGCCCAGCATTTAGAGGATTTTAGGCGGGGAAGCAGGAAACTTCCTAGAATCCCGCCCAACCCGCCGAAAAGAAGCCAGACTGAGAGAATAATCGAAAAGGAAAGCTCATTGCCATAGAAGACGACGGTGAGTTCCCGGATGTAAATAACTTGAGAAGTCAAGGCTGTCACACCCAAGAGGAAAAAGATGATCATGCCCCTATTATAAACCGCTTCGCCCACCGCGGCGGTGTCCTTTTTTTGGGGGTTTGTGGGGATTGTTTGCAGTAGGGAACAGGCATGCCTGTTCCCTACGATCATGCGAGATAATTCAGACCCGGTGCTTTCAGAAATGTTCCGTGCGGTATATAATCATTCGTTATGGATGAGGGGATTATTAAATTTCAGTGCGAGTGGAAAAAGGACCAACCGATCTCATTCGATCAGTTAAAAGAGATCCGGAAGTGGCGCCAGTGGCTATACGACCACAAGCTCATCGGCGTTTGTCCGGAAGGAATCGGTTTCGGAAATGTGAGCGTTCGAGCGGGGAATCGAAACGAATTCATCATAACAGGTTCTCAGACCGGACACCTTGCCAAACTGGAACCCGAACATTATACGCTTGTTTGCGGTTGGGACATCCCCAAGAACGCTGTGACCTGCCGCGGCCCCATCCAAGCTTCTTCAGAGTCTCTCACGCATGCCATGGTTTATGCGATGGATAATCAAATCGGGGCCGTGATCCATGGGCACAGCCGGCCCCTTTGGCAAAAACTTCTCAATCGTGTTCCGACAAGTTCCAAAGAAGTAACTTATGGGACGCCCGAAATGGCCGAAGAGGTCAGACGGCTGTTCCGGGAGACAGACCTTCCGGAGAAAAAGATTTTTGTAATGGGCGGTCATGAAGAAGGGATTCTTGTCTTCGGGAAGGATCTCAATGAGGCCGGCCGAATTTTGAAGCAATATCCGGAGAAATCGTGAAGTTGCTCAGACTTTTTTCCTTCCTTACCTTCAGCGCTCTTGTCCTTGCCGCTTGCAGCCGGAAACCAACGCTTGAGGAAATGGAGACGGTGACGGTCGAGAAGATGATGGGCCGTTATCTTCAGTTATCCGGTGAGCGGGTGGTAGGACTGGTGGGAGTTTATATTCCGCTTTACGGAGAAGCGAATTTTAGAGAGGAATTTTATAAGGAAATTGCCCGTGAAATCCTCCACCAGGAAGTCAAATTAAGGATCCTCGAGAAAAAACATTCCGTGGGGTATCCCTATGTCGATCTTGCCGAGATTTATTTCCCGGGAGGTGAGAATATCAATCACGAACTTCTTCGAACCGGCCTGGCTTTTTTTAATGAGGACCACTGGGACAAGAACGAGAAAGAAGAATACCGGGCGCTTGAAGACCAGGCCCGCCGGGAGAGACTTGGACTGTGGGAAGATCCCGACAAGCTGGAAGTTATGTTCATCCGTCCCCGAAACGGCCGGTTTATCCATTTCCCCGATTGCCCGCATGTGCGCGACCTGAAACCCGAAGACCGTGTGGATTATTACGCGCCTGTTCCGAGAACCCCCTTTATGGCTGCCCGCATTGCCTATTTCTGCGATTTCTGCCGTCCCAAATTCGATGCCGCTTTTAAGAAGCAGGAAACACAAAAGGTCAAACTCCAAAGCTAAATCGTTGGTATACCGATAAACAAAATCCGAAATCCGAAGCGCGAAATCCGAAGCAATGCTGAAATTTGAATAACCCAGTGAACCAAACACTTAGTTGATCAAGGTTTTGAAGCGGGGTTTCGATTTTCTGTAATTTGGAAATTCTGATTTGTTTCGAATTTCGATATTCGAATATCGGGTTTTTATTGGAGGAGAGGGGCTATTTTGAAAAGTATCCTTAACTCTTTTTTGGGTATAACACGCTTGCATAATCCGAAGAGAAACATTAGCATAATGACTTCGTTTTAAATTACCGATGGGAAAGGACAAAAAAGTATGGAGACTTACGACGCAATTCGAAAAAGGGCAAGTGTCCGGGAATACCAGACGAAGTCCGTTGAGAGGGCTATTTTGGAGAAACTCGTTGATGCCGGAAGGCGTGCCCCGACAGCCATGGGTGTCGAGCCCTGGGAATTTGTCGTTGTGACCAAACCCGAAACGGTCAAAGGTCTTGGGAAGGCCGTCACACCTTGCGATTTTGTCCAAACCGCAGCGGCTTGTATTGCCGTTTATTGCAAAGAGACCAAATATTTTCTGGAAGACGGTTGCGCTGCGACTCAAAATATCCTCCTGGCTGCCGCTGACATTGGCCTTGGCGCCTGCTGGATTGCCGGGGAAAGAGAACCCTGGGCGAAAGGGATCAATCGGACCTTAAAGGCCCCGAAGGATTATCATCTTGTCAGCATGGTTGCCCTGGGCTGGCCTGCCAAAGAAACCGAACAAGTCAAAAACCGGTCTCTTGAGAACGTTATCCGCTGGGAATCCTGGTAAGAGAAAGTAACGTCTCAAGAATAATCTTCACATCCAAACTTTCATTTGCCACCCAATAACTGGCACGCTAATTGTCTTATTAAGATTAAATCATGATTGTTTTCTCTTGGAGGCAAGAGCGAATCGATCAGGATTTCTTAGGCAGCGATGGATATCCCCACATATTTGTCGCCACAAAATTGTGGGGTCGTATGCAATTTCGTTTTTTTGGGTATTATTTTTTCAAGATGAAAGGGAGATAGAAGATGAATAAGAAATGGATGAAAACAGGATTGCTTTTTTTGTGGATGATCCTTCTACCTGGGAGTCTTTGGGCGGCTGAAGGCCCGGCCGTGGATTCGGGAATCACAGCGTGGATGCTGACGTCCACCGCGCTAGTGCTTTTAATGGTTCCGGGACTGGCGCTTTTCTACGGCGGACTTGTCCGCACGAAAAATGTCCTGGGAACGATGATGCATAGTTTCGGGGCGATGGCCGTGATCGGTGTTTTGTGGGTTGTTTGCGGGTATGCGTTCAGTTTTGGTCCCAATGCCTTGGGCGGTTGGATCGGCTGGAATCCCTCGCTTCTTTTTCTGAATGGTATTGATAATAAGATCATGAATGCCGGGATTCCCGAATATGTTTTTGCGATGTTTCAGGGTAAATTTGCCATTATTACACCTGCTCTTATTGCCGGGGCTTTTGCCGAAAGGGTCCGGTTCCGGGCGTACTGTATATTTATTGCCTTATGGTCTTTGCTTGTCTATAACCCGCTTTGCCATTGGGTTTGGGCGAAGGACGGATTCCTTTTCAATTTGGGGGCGAATGGAGCGATTGACTTCGCAGGCGGAACGGTCGTTCATATTTCAGCCGGGGTGACGGCCCTTGTTTGCGCTTTTTATCTGGGGCGCCGCAGGGGGTATCCTAAAACGGCAATGCTTCCGAACAATTTGGTTCTGACACTTTTGGGAGCGGGACTTCTCTGGGTCGGCTGGTTTGGATTCAATGCAGGCAGTTCGGTTTCCAGTGGATTGGATACCGCACGCGCTTTGACCGTAACACAAGTCGCGGCAGCGGCCGGTGCTCTTTCCTGGATGTTGATCGAGGCGTTCAAACATAAAAAAGCAACCAGCTTGGGAGTGGCGAGCGGTATCTTGGCCGGTTTGGTGGCGATCACTCCCGCAGCAGGGGTGGTCAAGCCGATTGGCGCAATAGCCTTGGGTTTTGGTGCCTCCCTGATCTGTTATTTTGCCATTGCGGTCAAAAATAAACTGGGCTATGACGACAGTCTGGACGTTTTCGGGATTCACGGAATCGCAGGTATTTTTGGGGCGATTTTTCTGAGTTTCTTTATCCGTGAAAGCTGGCTTCATGAAGCAGCGGCTCTCGCCGGCGGTTCCTGGACGGTTTTCCAGCAATTAGGCGTTCAGATGATTGCTGTTTTGGTGACCATTCTGTATACGGTGTCTGTTTCCTGGGTTCTTGTCATTTTGGTCGAGAAGGTCTTTGGTTTCCGGATTCCCGTACGCGAAGAAATGGCGGGGTTGGATCAAAGTCTTCACGGTGAACATGGATACGGGCTACTGAATATGAATTAATTTTTGAATCGGAGGATATTATGAAATTGGTGATTGCGGTTATTCAGCCGGATAAAGTCGATGAAGTGAGAGAAGCCCTTTTTTCCGCCGGCATTACGAGAATTACCGTGAGCCGTGTCAGCGGTCACGGGCGTCAGGAAGACGAAGAAATTTACCGGGGCCAATCGATTGCGCCGACCTTGATCCCCAAGGTTCGATTAGAAATTGCGTGCAATGATGAGTTTGTCGAGATTGCATGTAAGGCCATCTTGAAATCGGCCAAGCATAACAGCGGCAAAATCGGAGACGGGAAAATTTTCGTGATGCCGCTTGAGCAGTGTATCCGTATCCGCACGGAGGAATCCGGCGGAAAGGCCATTTAACCTAAGACGTTCAGGAAGGATTCTTTGCCGGGAAACGGGATGATCGATCTTTTCATCCCGTTTTTTTTCTTTATTAAGCGGTCAAAAGGAATAGAATGAGATGAACGTGTGAAGGAGGTGGCTATGTTTCGAGGAAGCCTTTGGTTTTTTTTATGTTTCAGTTTACTTGGGTGCGAACCCCTGGTTTTGGCCGCCAGCCCTGTCAGCAAAGACGATCGGAATGCGGCCATCTTCGGCTATGATCCCGTAGCTTATTTTAAAGATGAAAAACCGATGAAAGGATCCGGCGATTATACATTCCACTGGGGCGGAGCCCAGTGGTATTTTACGAGCCAGGAGCATTTGGATCTGTTCAAAGAAGATCCGCAAGCTTATCTGCCGCAATACGGCGGTTTTTGTGCTTGGGCCTTATCCCAGGGAAGGCTTTCCAAGGCCAATCCCGAGGCTTGGGTGATTTATCAGGGTAAACTTTATCTTAATTGCAGTCCGGCGGTGCATCAGCTTTGGTTGCAGGACCGGGACAAGATGATTGAGATTGCGGACGAGCTTTGGAAAAAGGTCTGATTCGGGAAGATAAAAAAAAGGCCGGATTTTTTAAATCCGGCCTTTTTTTGTCCGTTAAATGACTTAAGTGATGTTCCCTGCGTAATTGGAAGGCTTCGAGTCCTCTTCCTTTTCTTTCTTCGGTTTATCCGAAACGGCGCATTCCGTGGTGAGGAAAAGGCCGGCAATACTGCCTGCATTTTCGATCGCACAGCGTACGACCTTGGTCGGATCGATGACACCGGCCTCCACGAGGTCTTCGTAGTCTCCGGTCTCACCGTTAAATCCAAAGGCGCCTTTACTTTCAAGGACCTTTTTGACAACGACAGAACCGTCAAACCCGGCATTCTGCGCGATCTTGCGAGTCGGTTCTTCAAGCGCCCGGCGGACAATATGAACACCGGTCGCTTCATCGCCTTCGATTTTTAAACCGTCAAGCACTGCGATCGAACGCAGGAAAGAGACGCCGCCCCCCGGGACAATGCCTTCTTCCACGGCTGCGCGTGTGGCATGAAGCGCATCTTCCATGCGGGCCTTCTTTTCCTTCATTTCCACTTCCGTTGCGGCCCCGACTTTAATGACGGCCACACCGCCCGAAAGTTTGGCCAGGCGTTCCTGCAATTTTTCCTTGTCGTAATCGGAATCCGATTTATCGATCTGGGCACGGATCTGATCGCAGCGGCCTTTGATGTCTTTTTGAGAACCGGCCCCGCCGACAAGAGTAGTGTTGTCTTTATCGATCACAACCCTCTTGGCAGTTCCGAGCATGTTGATATCCGCATTCTCAAGGTTAAATCCGAGATCCTCGGAGATAAATTTTCCTTTGGTGAGGATGGCAATGTCTTCCATCATCTGCTTGCGGCGGTCGCCGAAACCCGGTGCTTTGATGGCAGCGACATTCAGGACCCCGCGGATCTTATTGACCACCAAAGTTGCGAGGGCTTCGCCTTCGATGTCTTCGGCAATCAAAAGAAGCGGTTTGGCAAGCCTCGCGACTTTTTCCAAAAGAGGGATCATCTCTTTGATGGAGGTGATCTTTTTTTCGTAAATGAGGATGTAAGGTTCCTTCAAGACCGTTTCCATCCGTTCGGCATCCGTGATGAAATAAGGAGAAATATATCCCCGGTCAAACTGCATCCCGTCCACGAGATCCATCTCTGTTTTCATGGTATTGGATTCATCCACGGTGATGACGCCGTCTTTGCCGACTTTCTCAATAGCGTTGGCAAGCATTTCACCGACCGTTGTATCTCCATTGGCGGAGATTGTGCCCACGGCCTTGATGTCTTCTTTGCCTTTCACGGCCTTGGAAAGCTTCTTGATATTGTCCACCACTTTTTCGACGGCCTGATCGATCCCACGCTTCAAGGCCATCGGATTGGCGCCCGAGGTCACGTTCTTTAAGCCCTCGGTGATCATCGAATGGGCAAGGACCGTGGCCGTGGTGGTCCCGTCACCGGCCTGATCGGAAGTCTTTTCCGAGACTTCCCGGACCATTTGAGCGCCCATATTTTCATAAGGGTCTTTCAGGTCCACTTCCTTGGCAACCGTCACACCGTCTTTGGTGATCGTGGGTGCACCGAACTTGCGGTCAATGACGACATTGCGTCCGCGCGGACCTAAAGTCACACTGACGGCCCGGGCCAGCACGTCGACACCGCGCTTAAGCTTCCGGCGCGCCTCTTCCGAATAAGATAATTGTTTAGCCATGTTGAACTCCTTTTTGAGATTTTATTTGCCCGCGATTAGGATTCATAAACGGCAAGAATTTCGCTTTCTTTCAGGATTTTATGTTTTTTCCCGTCAATCAGGATTTCATCCCCCGCGTACTTGCCGAAAATGATACGGTCGCCCTTCTTGACTTCAAGCGGCTGGACTTTACCGGATTCAAGGGTTTTCCCCGGGCCGGCTGAAACGACCTTGCCTTCGGTCTTTTCTTCCTTGGCCGTATCAGGGAGAATGATCCCGCCCTTCGTTTTTTCTTCGGCTTCCAAAACTTCAACGAGAATTTTATCGCCTAACGGTTTAATCTTCATTTTCACTTCCTCCTCTAAAAAAGTTGAATATTGGTTTTATTTCAGTTGCGGTGTTACCCGGTCGGGCAACGCCGCCGTTTAAAAAGCGGTTTAATACATACCTCCGCCCATACCGCCCATTCCACCCGGGGGCATTGGAGGTGCCTTCTCTTCTTCGGGGATATCCGTGATCAAGGCCTCTGTCGTCAGAAGCAGTGACGCGATACTGGCAGCGTTCTGAAGAGCGCTGCGGGTCACTTTTTTCGGATCAATGATTCCCGCGCTCACCAAGTCTTCGAATTCCCCGGTTTGTGCGTTAAAACCGAAGCTGCCTGTCTTGGCAAGCACTTCCTGGACAATTACGGAACCTTCGAACCCCGCGTTCGAGGCAAGTTGCCGTAACGGTTCTTCGAGCGCACGGAAAACGATTTGAGAACCGATCTTTTCATCGCCCTTGAGTTTGAGGGAGTCCAGGACCGAACGTGCGCGCAGGAGCGCAACACCGCCGCCGGGAACAATCCCTTCCTCAACCGCTGCGCGTGTTGCGTGGAGCGCATCTTCCACACGGGCCTTCTTTTCCTTCATCTCGGTTTCAGTGGCTGCTCCGACATGAATGACCGCAACTCCGCCTGCCAGTTTGGCCAGTCTTTCCTGAAGTTTCTCGCTGTCATAGTCCGAATCGGTGTCGTCCACTTGTTTACGGATTTGAGCGATTCGGGCATTGATTTCAGCGCTCTTGCCCGCACCTTCGATAATGGTGGTATTGTCTTTATCAATGGAAACGCGTTTGGCGCGTCCGAGGTCCTTGGGGCTCACGTTCTCGAGCTTAATCCCGAGATCTTCCATAATGGCCCGGCCGCCTGTCAGGATGGCGATATCTTCAAGCATGGCCTTCCTGCGGTCACCGTACCCGGGAGCCTTGACGGCACAAACGTTTAAGGTCCCCCGGATCTTATTGACCACCAAGGTCGCGAGGGCTTCGCCGTCAACTTCCTCAGCGATAATAAGAAGCGGTTTGCCGGTTTTGGCGGTGGCTTCTAGAATCGGAAGAAGGTCCTTCATGATGGAAATTTTTTTCTCATGAATTAAAATGTAAGGATCTTCCAGAGTGACTTCCATCCGTTCGGTATCGGTCACAAAGTAAGGGGAGAGATACCCCTGATCGAATTGCATCCCTTCAACAACGTCCAAATTTGTGGCCGTGGTCTTGGCTTCCTCCACCGTAATCACACCATCTTTGCCGACCTTGTCCATGGCTTCGGCAATCAGTTTGCCGATCGTGTCATCGGAGTTGGCCGCAATGGTTGCAACCTGTGCGATTTCCTTGACGTCTTTGCCGATCATTTTGGATGATTTGCTGAGTTCATCCACCACGGCATCAATGGCTTTGTCAATGCCGCGCTTCAGGGCCATCGGATTAGCTCCGGCCGTGACATTTTTGAGACCCTCACGGTAAATCGCTTGGGCCAAAATCGTAGCGGTCGTGGTGCCGTCGCCGGCAACATCGGAGGTCTTGGAAGCCACTTCTTTGACCATCTGGGCCCCCATATTTTCATAAGGTTCTTCAAGTTCGATTTCTTTGGCTACGGTAACACCGTCCTTGGTAATAGTGGGTGCACCGAATTTTTTTTCAATAACCACATTACGTCCTTTGGGACCCAATGTGACTTTAACTGCATCGGCTAGTTGGTCGACCCCTTTTTGAATCGCCCGTCTTGCCTCTTCATCGAATAGCAACTGCTTTGCCATAACGTCCTCCTTTAGAGTGAGTTCAATGGATTTAGGTTTGATTGCGTGAGCGCTGGCACTCTCAACATATGAGTGCCAGAGAGTGAAGATTCTACGCGGATCATAGAGAAAATCAAGAGAAAAAGAGATAAGTCGAGTTACGATGGGTTATTTGCTTGAAAGTCTTTGAATAAGATGAGAATCGATTTGAGAGAGTGGTCCGGATCGTGAATATCGAAGGACTTCGTGTATTGTTTTAAAGTGATGGAAAAACCGCCCGTCCCTAATACTCGTAATCTATTACCATATCGTGATTTATATCGATTTACAAGGGCATCTGTCATGGAACCGTAGCCTTCAAGGATGCCTGATGACATACAGGAGAAAGTACTATGTCCAAGAAATTGATTGGATTTTGTCGGCAATTTAAGACTCTTTGGGATCAAAGCGGCCCGATCCAGAAGCGCCTGATAAGAAATCTCAGGTCCAGGGATAATCATGCCCCCTTCGAAAACGCCCTTTGCTGAAACGTAATCAAAAGTGACAGCCGTCCCATAATCCACAATCAGAATGGGGGGGGAATAGATACGTAAAGCCCCATAGATATTGACGATACGATCAGTTCCCAGAGACTTAATCGGTTTATAGCGGCTCTTGATGCGTATAGGGAGATTTTCTCCTACCACCCATACATGGAACCCTATCCTTCTCTTGAGTCGTTTTGAGATATAACAGGTTTGATATGGGACAACAGAACTTATGACAATATGGTTAGATGAATCAAGCTCCCCATTCTTCGACCAATTAATGATAATTTTTGGGATGTCGTAAATCGAGCATGAACCTTTTCGACGAAGCCTCCCCGAACCATATAATCCGTACGTTACCGAGGTGTTTCCTATATCAAGCAGGATGATCATAGAGGCCTTTAATATCATGTCTAAGTTGGTTAAGCAAGGCTTTAAGTAAAGATCCGCGCGAGTGCATTTTTCCCGTGATTTGGGTGATTGAAGTTGCCATGGGAGGCAGCTCCGAATCAGGGGAATTGACATTGAGACCTATACCGATAATGACAGAATCGACATGGCCCGATCCGGAAGTGACCATTTCGGTGAGGACGCCGCAAATCTTCTTCCCGTTTACAAGAACATCATTAGGGCGCTTGATGGAAGCAGAAATATTGAATTTAGCTTCAAGAAGAGTAACGACCGAGCGGCAGGCAATCTGAGTGAGGATCGGGGCTTGATTTGCGCGAACAGGAGGACGGAGCAAAAGTGAGAAAAGAAGATTTTTCCCGCGCGGTGAGATCCATGGACGTCCGGGTTTTCCGCGGCCGGCGGTTTGAAAATCCGTTCTAATGACAAGACCTTCTTTGGCGCCCTCATCGGATAATTTCCTCAGGAAGGTATTGGTCGAAGCCGTCTCGGGGAAATGTAAGATTTTAAAACTGAAAAGTTGTTTTTTGTTCTTCATGATCGTTCGGCGTCAGGAACGGTAATAGCGCGGAAGTTTTGAAGTCAGTCGTGTGACGATTTCATAAGGAATCGTCCCGGCCCAGCCGGCGACTTCTTCGGTCCGGATTTCTTCTTTGCCGTCGGGGCCGATCAAGGTGACTTCGTCGCCGATTTTGGCGGAATCGGGTCCTAAATCAAAAGATAAGTAGTCCATCGAAATGCGGCCGGCCAGGGGATAACGTTTTCCTTTGTATAGGACTTGTGCTTTCTGAAAAGCGCTGTACGGGTAGCCGTGGCTATATCCGACCGGCAGGGTTGCGATGAGGGTATGGGTTTTGGCGATATAAGTTCTACCGTAACCGACCGATTGCCCGGGCGTCAATTTTTTGAGAAGAATAATCCGGCTCTTGAGACTTAAGATGGGTTTGACTTGGACGTCTTTTCTGAGTGATTCGTCTGAATAAAGGCCGTAAAGCATTAAGCCCGGACGAATAAGATTGAGGACCGGTGTCCGGATCTTCAGGCTGCCGGCGCTGTTGGCCGCGTGACGGTAAACGAAATGGATGCCTTTTTTCCCGAGGTCTTCCAGTAAAAAGGCAAATCGTTGAAGTTGTTCTTCCGTAAACGGTTGATCGGATTCTGCCGAGGGGAAATGGGTATAAATTCCTTCCGGGACGAGACTCGGGAGCTCATGGATTTTTTCGATGGTTCCCGATGCTTGCAGGACAGGGATCCCGAGGCGCCCCATGCCGGTATCCACTTTGATATGGATCTTGGTCAGGCGCTTTAGGGATTGAGAGATCGAAGCCAACTCTTCGGCCTCCTCATAACTTGAAACGCTTAAAGTTATTTCTTCCGCCAAAGCTATCGGAAGTTCTGCCGGTGTGAGCCTTCCGAAAAGAAAGACCGGTGTTGCGATCCCGTGTTCCTTCAAATCCAGGGCTTCAAGTAAACTGGAGACGCCCAAATAGCGGACTTGACCGTCCAAGGTCTTGGCGGTTTCCAAAAGACCGTGTCCGTAGGCGTTGGCCTTGACGACTGCAAGGACTTCATTTTTTCGTCCCGATGCTTTCTCGACCGCTTTCAAATTGTAGCGGAGATGGTCCAGGCGGATTTCGAGCCAGGTTCCATGTTCCATCAAACGTGAGGTCGGGAGGGTGATCGTCATAACGGTTGTTTTCTTTCCTCGGCTTCCGACAAGCGGAAATATAACGGAACAAAATCTTTCGGTTCCGTCAACGGTTTCAAAAGATCATGGCGGCCGTCATTTAAAAAACATGAAATCATTTGAGCCGCACTTGGATACCAGCAGGATTCCGGCAGGAAATGAATCTTTTTTCTTCCGGGATCCCGTTCGAATTCATGGCGGAACTTCAGGAGTGCGTCGCCCGCGAGATGCGATTCCTGCGGCAAACGGCTCGCGACTTCTTCGGGCAAAAGAACCCCGGGCTCACTCACCGCCTGCCATGCGTCTTTCTTCCTCTCGTAAAAACGGCTGTAAATTTTCCCCCGCCTGGCATCCAGGCAAATGCCGAGGAAGCTGCCTTCTTCGGCATCAATGCCTGCGGCAATCATATCCAAACTTAAGGCCCCGTAGCAATTCCTTTTTTCATAAGCCAGGAATCCTTTGAGTGTCGCAAAACCGACCCGCAGTCCCGTAAAGGATCCGGGACCCCGTCCGATCAAAAAGGTATCGATCTCTTTTAAGGAAAGCCGCTCGTCTTGAAGGAGGGAATGGATTAGGACAAGCATATTTTCGACATGCTCGCGGTAACCCTCGCAGGTCTTCTGGCGCACAGGGTTTGTCTCATTTTTTAAGGCTACGCTTAAGACAGGGCTTGAGGTTTCAAGGGATAATATCTTCATGGGCTTAACACCTTCTATTTTATGTAGTTGCGCCGAGATTGCACGAAGAATCTTCACCGGAAGCCGGGTTCGAACGGCCAGGGAGCCGGGGCGTCTTTCGATTTTTCACTAATCTACTTGCGGTGAATGGCCGATAATAAAAAAACAGAAAAAAGACCAGTCTACCTATAAAAGGAAGAGGAGAGTCACCATGTATCGAGAATCCGACAGCCGGCTTTTTATGTTATTATCACTCGCTTCGACGTTTTGCCTGGTCACAGCGTTAGGATGCATTGTCGTTTACCATTTTTACCAACCGACCTTGATGTACCGGGATATCGGGTTGGCCTTTCTGATTTTCTCAAGTATTTTTAAGCTTCACGATTACCTTCACCGCGTTCAAATCTTGGAAAAAAGGGTTTCGGCGATGCTTCAGCCGGCTCAGCGCAAGCCCACCCTCGGCAAAAGCACAGGCCCCCTCGGGCTGCTTCTTTATGCCGTGATTTTCTGGGTGGTGCTGCTTTTTGTGTTGATTGCCTTTATCCCTGTCCAGACCTGGAAACTTTAAAGGCGAAAGGCGCAGGGAAAATTTCAAAGGAACTCATTGAACAAGGGGCCTGTCTTTTCTGCGGGCCTTTCGTTTTTCTTCTTTCCACATGCCGGACTTCCTTTTATAATAGCAGCCGTCATGGAAAAAAACCGGTGGCTTGAATTTCTCTCATCCAAAATCAAATCCGAAGTTTCGCTGGACACGGCCGGAAAGGTCCAAAACTGGGGGATCGCTTTGATGGGGCTCGTCAGTTTTGGTTTTGCCCTTGATATTGTCCGCGAGGCCGGAAGCCGTACTTTTCTTTTCGGGTCCAAGGTCCTTTTCATGGTCCTCTTTCATTTGATCCTGCTGCTTGGGGTTTATCTTCCGGGCCTTCTTCAGCGGGGGGAAAAACCCATTGCGCGGCTTTTGGGTCTTCGGGATTTTACGAGTCTTGTCTTTGTCACGCTGGCGTTGCTGGTGACAACGGCGATTCCGCTCGCGCTGAACATTCAGGTGCTTCAGGCTGCGGGGTCCTTGCGGGTCTCGGGTTATTTTGTTTTTATGATGTGGGCATGTTTTGCCGTTTCCCTTCTCTATGTTGTCTTATTTCTTTTTTCTTTGGTTGGGTTTGCTTTCTTCCCCCAAGCTGTGATCAAGGTCCTCGAGAAAGGAAAGAAAGTGGTCCCCGTCCTTTTCGGGGTTCACTCCGCGTTGTTCATTTTCTTGGTGGCGGCTTATTGGGAAATCACCGCGGTCGGAAGCCCCGTCTTCATGGAGCATCTCCGTGTGACCGGGCTTTTTTGGATGTCCTTGATGGCGTTCGCTCTCCTGGTAGGGAGGATCCTTCGTGAAGGGCCGGTCCGTCATCTGATGGCACTCGAGTCGGAGATTGTCAGCGGAAGACTGGAGCGCCACGAAGATATCCTTGTCCGTTTTAAGGAGTCTTATGTCCCGGCGCGTTTTTCCTTCTGGCTGAACCGGATTTCTCACCGGGTCGGTGTCCGCTCGCATGAAATTGCCGAGTGCGCACATGAAACCGTGAGTTTGATTGCCCGCAAGAAGCCTTCGGAGACGGATCTCAGGAAGGTGGAGGAGGATTACAAACGGGCCAACGGTGTCTATAAGAAACTCGAAAAGGAAAATCAACGGTTCCTGATTTGCGCGGCCCTGCTGGATGTCGAAGAAGTGGCCCGGGGAAAAATGGAGGAATTAAAAGACCAGTTTTCCAGGGAACTCCGGCATGCAAAACTCGAGCTTGCGAGTGTCCGTAAAAAAATCGATGACAAGTTGGTCCAGATCAAGAATGCCGAAAGTCGCGAAACTCAAGAAGCCACGGTTGAAAAAATTCCCCTCACCAGCTGATTTTTCTTCCCGAATGCTCAGCCTAAAAATTCTTTGACCAGACGCCGGATTTTTTCCGCTTCCTCGAATTTTGATCTTTTTTGGGCGCCTACCAGAAAAATTTCGGATTTCATTTTGAGCGTTTTGAGGGCCGCTTGGTGCTGGAGATTGTCCAAGGTCCCGCTTCCCAGGATTTTTGCGAGGGCGTGGATCCGGAATCGGTCCATCGCTTCGAACTCGCGGGAGCGTTGGGATTCGTGGCCGCCGTATTTTTTGATCATCGGTTGATGGATGAGACCCACAGGGTGACGGACGCTGATCCGAAGCCAAAGTTCGTAGTCTTCGCAGGCCGGATACGATTCATCAAATCCGCCCGTTTCTTCGAAAAGGTCGCGCTCCATCATGACGGCGGAGGGGCTGATAACGCAGAGGGGAAGACATTTTTCGAAGATCCGTCCTCCGGATTTTTGGTGTTTTTTCATGGGATTGACGCGCTCGCCGTTTCGGATCCAGATCTCTTCGGTCTGGGCGATCCGGTATTCGGGATGCTGACGGAAAAAGCCAAGTTGAATTTCGAGTTTTCCGGGGAGCCATTCGTCGTCGGAATCCAGGAAAGCAATCCAGCGCCCCTTGGCATTTTTCACGCCTAGATTTCGTGCGGCGGCGGGGCCCTTGTTGTCCTGGTAAAGGTAAGTGACGGAAGGGAAGTCCTTTTGAATCATCTCCCGGGTATTGTCGCTCGAGCCGTCATCGACCACAATCAATTCAAAGGGGACACCTTCCTGAGCGAGAACGGATCTTATCGCCCGCGGTAGTGTCTCGGCACGGTTATACGTGGGAATAATCACACTCACTTCCGGATTCATGGCTGCTACTATAGCACATTCGAAACCGCTGTGCCCACCTACGCGGTGGGCGCTAGCGGTGAGGGCTAATTGACAGCCGGGGCCAGGGCCCCTATACTAACTCCCGAATTAGAAATCAAAGGGCATGCTCAAGGAGGATTTGACCTTGCGTTTCCGCCCGTAATCATTCGCGAAGGAGTATTTGAATCAAATGACAACCTTTACGGATCATACCCTAAGAGCTTACCTTGAGGAATTATCCAGTGAAAAACCTGTCCCGGGAGGTGGAAGTGTTTCCGCTTACGTGGCCGCGCTCGCGATGGGATTGACGCAAATGGTCGGCCGGGTCTCCGTGAAAAGGAAGAAAAAGGCGGGGATGCGTCCCGAAGAAGAAAAAAAGGATACGGAAAAACGCGAAATGATTGCCCGGATTGTCGAGTCCCTTGAAAAGACCAAAAGAGATGCTTTTCAGATCGTCGATTTGGATCCCAAGGTGTATGAAGAGGTGATGAGAACCTGGGGTGAGGAAGATAAAATGGAGGATGCCCTTCAAAATTCTTTTCGGCTGCAGGCGGATTTGACCCTGCTCGTCGTGATGGCCAACGAATGGAACCATCATATGGCGCATTTGGTGACGGGCTCGATCAAAAATGATCTTTTAGTGAGCGCGGGGCTTCTGGAAGCGGCTTTCAAGGGGGCCTATCATACGGCGATGATCAATGTGTGTTACATGAAAAACAAGGAAGCGAAGAAACGTTCCGAGAAGGCCCTCGAGGAACTCAAGAAACGTTTTGAGAAAGGAAATGAAAGTGGAAACTAAAGAGGCCAGGGTCCTTCAGGGGAAAATTCTTGCTCAGGAAATTCAAGGGTCGATTCTTGAAACACTGCAATCCATCAAGGACCGCGGCCGGGAAACGCCCTGCCTGCGGGCGATCCAGGTGGGGGAAGACCCTTCGGCGGCCTGGTATCTCGCTCAGCAGGAAAAACTGGCCGGGAAGCTGGGGGTCCGCTACGAATGGGTGAAGCCTGAGACAGTGAAAGGTCAAAAAGCATTGGAAGATGAAATCCGGAAAGCCAGCTCCGCGAAAAAAGTCCACGGCATCTTTATCACCATGCCTTTGCCCCAAGGGTTTGATCCCGACAAGGCCCTCTTGAAATTGGATCCCAGAAAAGATATCGAAGGGATCCATCCGGCCAATCTCGGTTTGATTGTCTTAAGGCGTGCGAAGCTCATCCCTTCCACGGCGCTTGCGGCTTTCCGGCTGATTGAATCGACCGGCGTTTCTCTGCGGGGGAAGCAGGCCGTTTTGATCGGCCAGAGTGCGATTACAGGCCGTCCGCTCCAATTGCTTTTAGGGGAAAACCGCGTAACGACAATTGTATGCAATACCGGGACGCCTGAGAAGGATATCCAGCGGTTTGTCGGGGAAAGCGATATCGTGATTGCCTGCGCGGGAAAGCCCAAGATGATTCGAGGCCGCTGGGTCAAACCGGGCTCGATTGTTATTGATATCGGAACGACGGAAGTCGACGGCAAATGGGTCGGCGATATTGAATACGAAGAAGCCAGGAAGCGCGCCGGATTTATCACACCGGTGCCCGGGGGCGTCGGGCCTTTGACCGTGACGATGCTCTATCAAAATCTTATGACCGCTTACGCGTGGCAGCATAACTGACCGGAAGAAATTATAATCTCATGAAAATCACGGCAAAATCGATTCGCGATAAAAAATCGAAAGGGGAAAAAGTCACAGCGCTCACGGCCTATGATTTCACCTTGGCAAAGATCCTGGATGAAGCCGGTCTGGACATCATTCTGGTCGGAGATTCGTTGGGGATGGTGCTTTTGGGTTACGACAGCACGGTGCCGGTGACGATGCGCGATATGCTGCATCACACGAAAGCGGTCGGTGCGGCGGTCCGGAATGCTTTGGTGGTTGCGGATATGCCGTTCGGGTCTTATGACACGCCGGAACGTGCCCTTCGCAGTGCAAGGCGTTTCCTCCAGGAAGCGAAGGCCGATGCGGTGAAGGTTGAAGGCGGCAGGCGGATCGAGGAACAAGTGAAAATGTTGATTCAATCCGGAATTCCCGTGATGGGCCACTTGGGGATGACACCTCAAACCGCAAGTTCTCTCGGCGGTTACCACGTGCAGGGCAAAGAGGCCGAGCAAGCCGAAGAAATCTTTGAGGATGCAAAACGGTTGGATCAACTCGGCGTTTTCTCAATTGTTTTGGAGTGTGTGCCGAGTGCGCTGGCCGACCGGATCACGCGCGAAGTGAAATGTCCGACCGTTGGAATCGGGGCAGGGCCCAAAACGGACGGCCAAGTCCTGGTTTTACACGATATGCTCGGTTTTGAAGGAAAAGTCAGCCCGAAATTTGTCCGTAAGTATGCGGACCTGGGGCAAGTTATCCGAAAAGCAGTGACCGGTTACCGGGATGATGTCTTGAAAGGAAAATTTCCCTCGGAAAAGGAGAGCTATCATTAGACCCAGGACTCAGGACCCAAGACCCATGACATAAAAAGATGTGATTTTTCCTGTCTTGAGTCTTGGGTCATGGGTCGGGGGTCTTTTAAGATGATGAAAATACTCGTTGCTGATCAAGATCCGTTGGTTTGCACTTTGGTCGCGACGCGCTTGAAAGCGCGCGGTTACGAAGTGATGGAGGCCACAAGAAGTCTCGATGTCTTAAGGGCCATCGAGGTCCAGAAATTCGATCTCATTATTCTTGCGACGAACCTCGACCGTATCGAAGGAAAACTTCCGATCGACAAGATCCGGCAGAAGGCCCACCTGATGGCGGTCCCCATCATTTTGATGACGGAACAGGATAAAATTTCCGAACTCATCATGAGCCAGGAACGGGGATTCGATGATTTCCTGATGAAGCCCTTCAATCCTTTGGTGCTGCAGCTTCGGGTGGCCATGAATATCGCGCGTGCCACACAGCGGATGGAAGCCAATGCCTTGACGAGACTTCCCGGAAATCCTTCCATTGATAGGATGATCCGCGCGAAGATCGAAAGTGGCGAAAAATTCTCCGTTCTTTATATCGACATCAATAATTTCAAATCGTTTAATGACCGTTACAGCTTTGAGCAAGGGGATGATGTCATCCGCCAAACCGCCAAGATTCTGATCCAGACCCGTGACCGGGTTTCTCAAAACAACGAATGTTTTATCGGGCATATCGGAGGGGATGATTTTATCGTCGTCCTCACACCGGCTGCCGAAGAAATCTTTGCGCGGACCTTTATCAATGAATTCGACCGGATCATTCCGACCTATTATCACGAGCAGGACCGTAAGCGCGGTTTTATCCGTGTCACCAACCGCCAGGGGAAAAAGCAGGACTTTCCTTTAATGTCGTGTGCGGTTGCGGCCTGTAACAATCTGCATAAGATCTATAAAAGCCTCGGGGAGATTGCCCGCGATGCCGCGGAGGTCAAAGGTTTTCTGAAATCCCAGCCCGGCAGCCATTACCTGCGCGACCGCCGCTCAAGCCCGGTTCACGGGACCCAGGAGGCCATGGAGATCCTCGCGCCCGAAATGGAAGAGCTTCCGGTGACCGGGCAAGTCGATCCTTTGGGGCAGATCCTTTTGGGGGCGGGACTGATTAGTTATGATCAGCTCCAGGATGCGCTGAAAAGGCACCTTGAAACCGGACAACGGTTGGGGCAGATCCTGATTGCCATGAATGCCGTTAAAAGCGAAGATGTCGGGAAGATGCTCGAGAAAAAATTAAGTGTTCCTTATATCAGTCTCAAACAGTATACCCCGAAGCGTGAAATGCTGCGGCTCTTCACCACGGAATTCGTTCGTTCGCACCGCGTTGTGCCGCTTGAAATCTCGGGCGAGGAGATCCGCCTTGGGATGTGTGACCCCTTTGATTTGAAGACCCTGGATGCGATTGAAAGGATTACGTCCTTAAAACCCGTGCCCTGTCTCGCCCTTGAAGATGAGTTTGAGGAATTCCTGGATCAAGTCGAGGCGGAAGCAGTACGGGAATAAAATTATCGGACAAGTCGGGATCATGGTCGGTTTTGCGCAGGTCTTTTTTTGTCGATTGCGTTGACCGTGTAAAAATTAAATAATATGCAAATTCGAAATTTGAATCTCGAAGCACATACAATATCGAAATTCGAATAACCAAAGGACCCAATGCCTTAACGGCACAGGCGCAGGCAGTTGCCGTTTTTTCCGTTTTTCAGGGATGTTTAAAGATTCTATCTTGCGGAAAGGCGCGAGGTTCATCCTGACGGGAATTGAGTATTGCGTTTGCTTGGACTGTTCAGGAGCGGTGTTGACAGTTAACGATCGTATTACCCTCTCCCTTTGGGAGAGGGGCAGGGTGAGGGTGTTATGAAAATATTCCCCCTCATCCAAGCCTTCTTCCCTATGGGGAGAACGAGGCAAGTCTATCAGCCGATGGATGAAAAACTGTAAACACGATTTGTGGACAGTCCAGTTTGCTTCGAATTTCGTGCTTAGGGATTCGGATTTTTGACTCCATGCAAGGGTGTAGGTTATGGGATTATTTATTTACGGCCTGAATTATAAGGAATGCCCTATCGAAGTCCGCGAGAAACTTCATTTCAGCGAAGAAGATCTCGAAAAGACCTTGGAAACCGCACACAAAAAAAACGGCTTTCAAGAGATCATGATCCTCTCGACCTGCAACCGCGTCGAAATCTACGGCGTAAGTGCCGGGGAAGCTTTTCCCGAAGACGCCTGTCTGGGGATTTTTACCCAACGTCACGAAATCGAACCTCAAGGGTTCCTGCCTTTTATTTATCGTTATGAAGGCCGTGAGGTGATTCATCATCTTTTCCGGGTGGCAGGCGGATTGGATTCCATGGTGATCGGCGAAAATGAAATCCTGGGACAAGTTCGTGATGCCTTTCTCTTTGCGCGGAAGAAAAAGGCCGTCGGCCCCTGGCTTCACCGGTTGATGGAAAAAGCGCTCAAAGTCGGCAAACAAATCCGGACCGAAACAAAGATTAATCAGGGGGCGGTCAGCATCCCGTCGGTAGCCGTTGAACTCGCGCGTAAGATCTTCGGTAAAATCGAGAGTGAAAATGTCATGGTCTTGGGGACCGGAGAAATGAGCGGGCTCACGCTTGAGAATTTGAAGGCATCGGGTGCCAGGATCCTTTATGTGGTGAGCCGGCATGAATCGCGCGGCAAACAAATGGCCGAAACGTTCGGGGCCCAATGGATACCGTTAGGGGAATGGGAAAATTATTTGGGCACGGTGGATATTTTGATTGCCTCGACTTCGGCACCCGGACCTGTGGTCCGGTGTGAGCAAATCGAGCGGGTGATGGCAAAACGCAACCACCGTCCGCTTTTTCTGATCGATATCGGGGTCCCGAGAAATATCGAGCCGCATATTCAAAACATCCAGGATGTTTATCTTTATAATATCGATGACTTAAAAAGCCTTGCGGCGTCCAATCTCAGGTCCAGGCGCGAAGAGATCCAGTCGGCCGAAGGCTTAATCGATCAGGCTGTTTCGGATTATGAAATATGGGCCGAACAATGGAAGGCCAAACCCGTGATGCAGAAAATCGAATGGCACTTGGATGACATGCTGAAACGGACGCTGGAACAATTTCCTTCTACGAAGCCCAACCCCGGGGAAGAAGAAGTCCTGCATAAGCGCATCCTGGGTCGTTGGATGAAAAATACGCGCCGCAAATTAAAAGAAGCCGCCCGCACGGGCAAGACGAAACGTTATCTGGAGATCCTTCACGGTCTTTTCGGGATCGAAAAAGAAGAGCCGGAAAAAGATTCCCAAGAGCCCTTATGAAAAATGAAATCCGGATCGGGACCCGCGGAAGTGCCCTGGCCGTTTACCAGGCCGAACTCGTCAAAAATAAAATCGAAAGGGACTTTCGGGCCGTCACAATCGATCTTGTCCGGATCAAGACAGGGGGCGATATGATCCGCAGGCAGCGCCTTTCGCCTTTTCAGACGAAAAGGGTCTTTACGCGCGAGATCGAGGAGGCCCTTTTAAAAGGAGAGATTGATCTTGCGGTCCACAGCGCCAAGGACATGTCGGTCAACCTTCCCGAAGGACTTCGGATGGGGGCGGTCCTGGAACGCGAGGATGCCCGCGACTGTTTGGTGTCAAAAGACGGACGGCTGCTGGCGGACCTTCCCGCCGGGGCCCGTATCGGGACCAGTTCTCCGAGGAGAAAGGCCCAGGTCCTCCGAAAAAGGCCGGATCTTGTGATTCGGGAGATTCACGGGAATGTGGACACGCGCATCCGCAAACTCCACGCTAACGATTTGGAGGGGATGATCCTTGCGGTCGCGGGTCTGAAGCGTCTCGGCCTTATGACTTATATCGCGGAGATCTTTCCCGAGGAAGAGATGCTGCCGTCTCCTGGACAGGGTGCGATCGTAGTCGAGGTTCGGGACAAGGATGATTCCCTGAGTGAATTATTGCGGCCGATCCATCACGGGCCTTCCGGTATCAGGCTTGCTTGCGAACGGGCCTTTTTGCGGACGCTCGGCGGCGGGTGCCAGCTTCCTTGCGGGGTCATGACGCGTGTTGAAGGGGACAGGTTGTCGGTCAAGGGGATGGTCCTGGGCTTGAACGGGGAGGTCCAGGCAGACGGTGAGGCCGAAGGTCTTCTGGGGGATGCCGAGGTCTTGGGAAAAAGGGCGGCCGAAAAGGTTTTGGAACAGGGCGGACATGAAATCCTTGAGCGGGTACGTCATGAAACAGAGAAAAAAGAAAAATAACGGGCCTTTGCGCGGGAAGGCGGTTCTCGTGACGCGTCCCGGGTCCCAATCCGGTTCCATGAAGAAGATGCTGGAGAAAATGGGGGCCAGGGTTTTTAATTTGCCGGTCATTCAAATTGTTGAGCCTGAAGATTGGGGGCCTTTCGATGAGGCCTTGAAACAAATCAAACGCTATCATTGGATGATCTTGACGAGCGTGAACGGTGTCAGGGGTGTCCTTCAGAGGCTGCATGCGCTCGGGCGTGACCTTCATTATCTCGATCATGTCCGCATTGCTGCGATCGGGGAGGCGACGGCTTTTGCCCTCACGGAGTCCGGCAGGAGACCGGACCTTGTGCCCGGACAATTTACTTCCGAAGGTCTCCTGGAGGCCTTTCGGGAAAAGGACTGGGTCCGGGGACGGAATTTTCTCTTGCCCCGTGCGGATATTGCCCCGGGATATTTGGCTGAGGAACTCGAAAGGCATGGGGGATGCGTTACCCAGGTGACGGCCTACCGGACGGTTTTCCCGAAACCAACACGGACATCCCTCAACAAACTGGAAACACTTTTAAAGGAACGCAAGATCGATTATATTACGCTTACGAGTGCGTCGACGGTTTCGGGTTTTTTTGATCTGCTTCCGGGACGTTTTAAAAAAAAAGTGCCGTCGCGTTTTGTGACGATCGGACCGGTGACTTCGGAAGCGCTCCGGCGTTACGGCCATGAACCTTACCGGGAAGCGAAGACGCATACCGTCAACGGACTCATCAAAGCCTTAACCGCTTCGCCCACCGCGTAGGTGGCCTTTTCCCAGGCTTCAGGCCACAGGCGGCAGGCTACAAAGAGATTTTTGAAGCTTGAGGCTTGGAACTTGCAGCTTGTAGCTTGAAAAAGGCCACCTACGCGGTGGGCGCCAGCGGTGGGCTGAGCGAGGGATTTTTAGGAGGGGTCTATGGAAGGAAGATATCCCGAAACAAGGCTTAGACGGCTTAGAAAAAATGATAATCTCCGCCGGCTTGTGCGTGAAACGCGCATCTCCCTGGATCAATTGGTGATGCCCTATTTTGTGCGCGACGGCCGGAATATCCGTGAACCGATCGATTCCATGCCGGGCCAATTCCGGTACTCTCCGGATGTTCTTCTTGAAGAGCTTCAGGTGCTTGAGGAGGCGGGGGTCCGAGCGGTCCTTCTATTCGGGATCCCGGAGGCGAAGGATTCTTCCGCTTTCGGCGCCTGGGACGCGGACGGAATTATCCAGAAGACCTGCCGGGAGATCAAAAAACGGTTTCAGGACCTCCTTGTGATGACTGACGTCTGCTTGTGCGCTTATACCGAGCACGGCCATTGCGGGGTCCTCGACACAAACGGGTGTGTGGATAATGACATGACCCTCCAGATCCTCCAAAAGACGGCGCTTTCCCATGCCGAAGCAGGCTCCGATATCGTGGCCCCGAGCGGGATGATGGATGGGGTCGTTCATACGATCCGCCAGTGCCTGGATCAGAATCAATTCCACGATACACCGATCATGAGTTACTCGGCCAAATATGCGTCTTCCTTTTACGGTCCATTCCGTGACGCCGCCCATTCGGCACCCGCTTTCGGCGACCGCAAGACCTATCAAATGGACCCTGCGAACATCAAAGAGGCCATGAGAGAAATCGCATTGGACATTGCCGAAGGCGCTGATATTGTGATGATCAAACCGGGACTTCCTTATCTGGATGTGATCCGCGAAGCCTCGACGACCTACCCCGTCCCGGTGGCGGCTTATGCCGTAAGCGGCGAGTACTCGATGGTCAAAGCGGCGGCCGAAAAAGGCTATCTGGATGAAAGGAAAGTTATGTTTGAAATGATGACCTCCCTGGCCCGTGCCGGGGCACAAATTTTCATCACCTATTTTGCCAAAAATATCGCCCTATCTAAGGATACCCCTGAGGCTGCACAAGTCCTTGCATTACATTAAGATACAGCTATTTTAGAGTCCATAGAATCGCCTTATGTCCTCATCCGGATTTCCTTCCTCCCGAGGGGGCCCGTTTGTAAATGGGAAAATCCGCGGTTATACTTCCGGTGTAGTCTAAAAAAAGACCTAACAACCGTCACCAAGGGAGATTGAGACGGTGGCACTTCGTAGGAACGGACAATTATCGGTTCTTTTGCTGCAAAGAAATCCGAGCGTTTCTTATCTTCTGATGAAGACGCTTCAAGAACATGCCCGTTTTCCTTCCCAAGTCGAGCAGGTTTCAAGCCTTCAGGATGCCCAAAAGAAAATCAAAGAGCGTTCTTATCACGTCTTTCTGGTCGAACAAGATCTTCACGATAAAAAAGGAAAATCCTTTTTCCAGGTTTTGGGTAATCTGACTCCCAAGATCCCGGTTGTGTTGATCCTCTCATCGAGTGAAGATGAAAAACTCATTGAGTGTGCCCGCGCCTCGGGGATTTCCGACCTTATTTTCACGGACCACCTGGATTTTGAAAACCTTCCCGAACAGCTGATCCATTGCCGTGAGGAGTATCTCAAGACCAACGGCGGGAAACGGAAGGCCTCCAGGAAAAACGGATCCAACGGTAAGAAACATCGATCTCAGAATGCCGATGAAAGACGGTCCAGGAAAAGACCGGACCCGAAACAATGGATCCGGGACCAGCTGACGGGTGTTTACTCGCATAGTTTCCTTCACGAACGGCTTGATCATCATTTCAGGGATGCCAAACAGTATGAGTTTCCGTTGTCCTGCGTCATGTTGGACGTCGATTACTTTAAGGCGATCAATTCAAAATGGGGATATCAAATCGGGGACAACCTCATCAAACAATGCGCCAATGCTATCTATGAACACTGCCGTTTGAGCGATATCATTGCCCGCTACAGCGGCGAGGAGTTCGCGATCCTGATGCCTTATGCCGATTATCAGGGGGCCAAGAAACTGGCCGACCGTTTAAGGAGTCTCTTTGCCGAGAAGATCTTTTTCCCTGAGGACCAAAAGGTCCAGATTACGGTTTCGGTGGGGATCGCCTCTTATCCGGAAGACAATTTTGAAAAATGCACGGACCTTTTGCGTGCCGCGCACCAGGCCCTTTTCCGGGCCAAGGCCATGGGCCGCAACAGTGTCATCCTTCATAAAGAAATACTTCCGGTTATCGGATGGGACATCCCCGAACTTAAAATTGAGGAAGGCAAGATTGTGGAGTTTCAGCGCCGCATGTCGGAGGTCGCGACAATAGCCCGCCAGGCCTATATCGATGCCTCGAGGACGCTCATCATGGCGCTTGAAATCAAAGACCCGTTTACGGTCGGGCATGCGACACGCTGCGCGAAATATTGCCGCCAAGTTGCTCAGGTGATGGGGCTCAATATTGAAGATTCGGAACTGATCGAACATGCCGCGCTCCTTCATGATATCGGGAAGATTTGCATCCCGGATGAAATTCTCCTGAAGCCCGGACGGCTGACCTTTGAAGAATTCGAATCGATGAAACAGCATCCCTACCTGGGTTACCGGATCTTGAAACCGATCAAGTTCTTGCAGAAGGAATCCACCCTGGTTTTGCATCACCATGAATGGTTTAACGGGGAAGGTTATCCCTGCCGCCTGAAACGCCGTGAAATCCCGTTCGGCTCACGCATCATTTCCGTGATCGATGCCTTTGACACGATGTGCACGGCAGGCGGACGCTACCGTAAGACGGTGAAAGTCCAGGATGCGGTCAGGGAACTGATCAACTGTGCCGGCGTCCAGTTTGATCCCGAAATCGTCAGGGCCTTTATCACAGTGCTTGCCAATACCGGAGAGCTTAAGGATTTCGAGTTTGATGAACAACATCTCATCAGTTTGATGGAAGACTCCCGCCGCGAAGCCGCGTAAGCAAGCCCCCGGTCCCAAGCCCCAAGCCTCAAGATTAAAGAAAAGACATGCTCGCTCCGCTCGCGTTTACCGCTAGCGCCCACCGCGTAGGTGGCCTTTTTCAAGCTACAAGCTGCAAGATTCAAACTTCAAAAGTCTTTTGCAGCCTGCCGCCTGCCTGTGGCCTGAAGCCTGGAAAAAGGCCACCTACGCGGTGGGCGCCAGCGGTCCAGTTTTTTGCATCTTGCCGTGTGCCCCTTGGCCCTTGCCCCTTGCCCCTTGCCCCTTTTCCTATATAATATCCCGCCATGGGAATCGAGACCTTTCCGGAAATCGAGAGCTTTCAGAAACTGCCGCGCCAGATCATCATTAAGGGAGGAAGTTCCTCCCTGGATGAGGCCTCGGGCGATGCCGAGCTTCGCGGGATTGTGATCAATAACTGCGGACAGTCGGTCCGGGATGTCCGAGCCAACGTCGTCCTCTTTAATGAAAAAAAGATCCCTGTCTTAAATACGAGCACCGATGTGGTGCCGGATAAACTGCCGCAAGGGGCGATCGGAACATTTGTCTTTCGTTTTAAGGAATACCGCAGCGAGATTTCAGATTACCATCTTTTCACCAATTGGCGGTTTGACGACCGCGAATAACCTCGGAAGAAGAGGATTCATGCCCCAGGTTCTTAAGAAAAAAAAGGCGAGGGAGGATATTTTCGAAAAGGCCCAGTCCCTCATTCCCGGCGGAGTGAATTCGCCGGTCCGGGCCTTTTGCGCGGTCGGTACCGATCCCGTCTGGATCCGAAAAGGGAAGGGGCCCTTCCTTTGGGACGAATCGGGGAAAAAGTATCTGGATTTTTGCGGCTCCTGGGGGCCGCTCCTTTTTGGACATGCCCCCCAGGGACTCATCGATACGCTTCAGGAGAAATTAAAGGAAGGGACAAGTTTCGGCGCCGCGACCCGCCAGGAAGTGGAACTGGCCCAAAAGATCCGCAATTTTTTTCCGTCGATAGAAAAGGTCCGGATGGTTTCCTCCGGGACCGAGGCCGTGATGTCAGCCGTCCGGCTGGCACGCGGGTTTACGGGCCGTGAGAAAATCATCAAGATCGAAGGCGGGTATCACGGACATGCCGACAGCCTGCTCGTGAAGGCCGGTTCGGGGGCCTTGACCTATGGGGTCCCCGGTTCGGCGGGGGTCCCCAAGGACCTAGCCAAATTGACCCTGACCCTTCCTTTTAATGACCGCAAGGCACTGGAAGCGGTTTTTAAAAAGGAAAAGGGAAAGATTGCCGCGCTGATCTTGGAACCCGTCCCCGCCAATATGGGGGTGGTACTTCCCGAGGAGGGCTATCTTTACCATGCCCGCGAATGGACCCGAAAAGACGGAGCGCTTCTGATCTTGGATGAGGTGATCACGGGGTTTCGTGTGATGCCGGGCGGGGCTCAGGAATATTACGGGATCAAGCCCGACCTCACGTGTTTGGGAAAGATCCTGGGCGGGGGGCTTCCCATTGCGGCGTTCGGGGGCCGTGCGGAAATCATGGATTGTCTGGCGCCGCTCGGGCCCGTTTACCAGGCGGGCACACTTTCGGGGAATCCCGTCGCGGTGGCAAGCGCCCTCTGGATGCTCGACAGGATCAATGCCAAAAGGATCCTGCTCTTAAATCAACGCTCCCGCCGTTTCTTTGACGGCATTCGCGAGATCCTGGTCCGGTTCAGACGGCCCTGGCAGCTCAACACATCGGCTTCGATGTTCACTCTTTTCTTTACGTCCGAACCCGTCCGGGATGATCGGTCGGCCAGGCAATCGGATACAAAAAAATACGCGCGTTTCTTCCGGAAATGTCTAAAAGAAGGCCTCTATCTGGCGCCGTCCCAATTTGAGGCCAATTTTATTTCGACCGCTCATGAAGACGTCCATCTCGAGCAGGCGCTCTCTGCCTTCCGGAAAGTCTTGAAGCAGTTTTAAGAAACTCCTAAATTTCGAAGAAAAGATTTGCTTGATTTTTGCACCTAATCGAGCGATCTTAGTGGTGCTATGACAACGTGTTATCGCAAATGGGAGGACAGGATGTTTCAATTGGGGAATGTCTGCGGTGTCGTGGGGATGGTGATCTGTGCGGTGGCCGGGATCGGCAGGTTTATCGGGGATTCCACCTTCTTGGGGTTTCAGGCCATTAACTTTTTTATTCTCGGGATGGCGTTACTTTTGGTCGGAATCTTTGCCAAGGTCTCGGGAAAATAATTTCGCATCGTTGCTCTCCCGGGGTTTCCAATCTTATTTTCGGGAGAACGTCATTAGCTTTTAACCTTTGATGAATCCAAGGAGCCTTTTGGTGGGGACTCTCCGTCAAAAAACAAGTCTCGAAGACATTTACGCGCCGGTCCAAGAAAAATTGAAAAAGGTCCCGGACACCGTCCTGGCGATCCTGACCAGTCCGAATGATTTGGCGGGGGAGGTGATCCGCTATTTTTTCTCACGGCAGGGGAAACTCCTGAGGCCTGCTTTGACCCTTCTGGGAGCGGAAATGTTTAACAGGGGCCCGTCCGGAAGCGGGGGCGATCCTGAACGCAGGCTGCTTCACCTGGCGAGCGCCTTCGAGGTCTTTCATTCGGCAACGCTGATTCACGATGACATCATTGACTCGGCTTATATCCGCAGGCATATCCCCACCATCAACGTGAAATGGGGCCCCGAAGTGGCGGTGCTGGTGGGCGATTACATGCACGACCGCGCGAACCGCACCATTTTTTACCACGGGGACGAAAAGATCATGGCGCTTTTTCTTCAGACGGCGGGGACTGTTTGTGACGGTGAGATCCATGAGATCAAGGAAAAGGACAATTTTAATCTGACCGAAGAAGAATATATCGAGATCATCACCAAGAAGACGGCCGAACTCCTGGCCTGCACCGTCGAGGCCGGCGGCCTTTTCGCAGGGGCCACCCCCGAACAGGCGGCCGCCTTAAAACGTTTCGGCCGGAATTTCGGGATAGCCTTTCAGATCACCGACGACTGCCTGGATTTTACCGGCCAGGAGCAGGAATTCGGCAAGACCCTCGGCAAGGATTGCGCGGTGGGAGTCCTCACTTTGCCTTTGATCCGTCTGATTCATCTGGTGGACGAGAACAAAAAGGGGCAGGTCTTCAAAATTTTCAAATCGGAAATGGGGACGAGGAAATACGAAACGCTTTATGCAATGGTGACCGAGACCGGTGCGATCGATTACGCGATGGCCCGGGCGCGCGAATTCTCGGACCGCGCCCGGCTTGAACTTGCCGTCTTTTGCGATTCCCCGGCCAAACAAAGTCTGGAACAACTGGTTCAGTACGTGATTGAACGGAAACGATAAAAAGTCAAAAGTAAAAAGTAAAAAGTCAAAAGCAAAAAGTCAAAAGTCAAAAGTGAAAAGCTTGCTGTACTGTTCAGGAGTGATGTTGACGGTTAACCGTTGTATTTCCCTCTCCCTGAAAGGGAGAGCCCGCCTGCCATGCAGTCGGGCAGGGGCTAGGGTGAGGGTTCCCTAAAGGAATGCACCCCCTCAACCTAACCTTCTCCCCTTTGGGGAGAAGGGACAAACCTATCAACTGTCAACACGACTTGTTAACATTACAAGCTTGCCCGCCGGAGTCCAAAGGACGAAGGTGGGTCAAAAGTCAAAATCAAAGCGTAAAAGAACCAAAAATTAATAAATTTGAAAGAAGATAAGAAGTGGTCCTGGTTTTATCTAAGCGATATTTAAAAGAAAGATTCTATTAGTTGTTCAAAAAGTTTATGAATCTTATGCGGCATGTTTTATTGCTTGTTATTTATGACTTTCTTTTTTGAGCTTTTGTCTTTTTTGAATTTTTACTTTTAACTTTTAAATTGTAATTGTTAACTATGCTCTACGTCGTAGCGACACCCATCGGAAACTTGAAAGACATCACGCTCCGGGCCCTGGAGGCCTTGAAAGGTGCGGACGCCGTTTTGTCGGAAGATACCCGGAGGACCCGCATCCTTCTTGCCCATCACGGGATTGAGAAGCCTCTGATCGCCTATCATGAGCACACGTCGCCGGCAAAGATCCAAGACCTCGTCACCTCTTTAGAAGCGGGCAAGACGTTTGCTTTGGTCTCAGACGGCGGCATGCCGCTCATCTCGGACCCCGGATACCCTTTGGTGCGCGAAATGATCCGGAAGAATCTTCCGTTTGAGGTGCTGCCCGGTCCCAATGCGGCGTTGACGGCGCTTGCGGCCAGCGGGCTTGCGGTGGACCAATTCAGTTTTTTCGGATTCCTTTCTGCCAAATCGGCGGCACGGAAAAAGGAACTCGGGAAGTTAAAGGATAGGGAAGAGACCTTGATTTTTTACGAATCGCCCTACAGGCTGCTTAGGGCCTTGGGGGATATCCGCGAGGTCCTGGGGGACAGGGAAGCGGCCGTCGCGCGCGAGATGACCAAAAAGTTTCAAGAATTTGCGCGCGGGCGCTTAAGTGATATCATAAATCACTTTGAAAAGAAAAAGGTCCTGGGCGAGTTTGTGATTGTGGTTTCCGGCAAAGACCGCAAGAAGGTCTTAGAACCACAAGTTTCTAGTTACTAGTTTCAAGTTTCAAGTTGGATTGCCAAGTGCGTGATTTAATGTGTGATATTGAATAAGAGAGACTGGAAGCTGGACGCTAGAAGCTGGAGAGATAACCCCTCATCCCCGCCTGCCAAGCAGTCGGGCAGGCTAACCTTCTCCCCAAAGGGGAGAAGGGGAACAGAAAAAATCTCCTCTCCCCAACGGGGAGAGGGCAGGGTGAGGGGGAGAACATCTAGCATCCAGTATCCAGCATCAGTTTTTTGCAGCTTGAACAAAGGAGAACACTTTTGAAAAGAGTCGCAATCTTTGTTTCCGGTTCAGGGACGAATACAGCGCCGTACACGTCACACCTTAGAAGTGACGGCGCAGCACTTGCGCAAGGGGCG
>JAFGHI010000020.1 GCA_016930235.1 Candidatus Omnitrophota bacterium | reverse complement strand
GGCAAGCCCAACAGCAGGTTACAGAAGTACCGGCTGACCCCGGCTGGGGAAAAGGCGATGAAGAAGAGCGGCGGGGTGAATATGAAATGACCTCGCATGTTGCCGCCCAAGTGACCGCGGAAGTCGCCGCCCAAGTCGCGGGGCGAATTGCCGAGGACCGCCGTGATTGCTATTGGTTGTACATAGTCACGAATTGCGCGGATTATCCAACATTGCAGGAACCTGTCCGCGACCCGGCCCGCTTCCCATGGCACCAAGTCACCAAAGTGGCGCATTATTGGCTCGAAGTCAATGCCATGACAAGGCCCATGGTGGTGCGGGAGGATTCACCGAAATATGGAAGTGATTACCAATGAAAACAGATGAATTAAAGCTGCTGATTGCCGAGGGCGAGGGGCTTACCGTAGAATTCAAAGAGAAATATACAACCCGGATTGACCGGGATATGGTGGCATTGGCAAACGCCAAGGGCGGATTTATTGTGCTCGGCGTCGACGACAACGGTAAAATTATCGGCGAAAGACTCACGAATCAAATGAAGGCGGATATCCTGTCGCTGGCCAGAAACTGCGATCCGCATATAAATATTCCGAAAATCTCGCGGGTTGATGGGGTTGTCGTGATCAAAGTCCTGGAAGGGGATGAGAAACCCTACAGCTGTTCTTCCGGTTATTTTCGACGGCTGGACGCGGTGACCCAAAAGATGGTTCAAAAAGAAGTCCGCGGCATGTTTCGTGAAACGTCAGATAAGCTTTATGAAGACCTGCCCAGCAAGGAATGTTCCCTTTCCGGCATATCCATTAAAAAAGTCAGGGCATTTCTGGAAGAAGCCAAAACAAAATTCAAAGTCGGCAGACAAAACCTCGGTGCGTTCCTGTCCGGTATTGGAGTCTATAAGAACGGATTCGTCAATAATGCCTGCGTACTGATGTTCGCGCAGGATGTCGCCAGGTTAATGCCTCATGCGGAAATCATATGCGGCGCGTTCAAGGGGATAAACAAAACGTATATTTATGATCGTAAAGATGTGCGAAGCGATCTTTTGACCCAACTCAATGAAACGATGGCATTCATTCAAAGGCAGCTTAATATCCGCAGCGAGATACGGGGCTTAAACCGGATCGATATTTACGAGCTTCCGCTGGACGCCCTGCGGGAAGCCTTGGTAAACGCCATTATTCACAGGGATTACAGTTTTAAAGGATCGGGCATTAATGTGGACGTTTATGACGACCGTGTGGAAATCGTGAATCCCGGCGGTTTGCCGCAAGGGCTTGGGCAAAGGGATTTCGGGAAATTATCGGTCAGGCGGAATTTAATCATCGCCGATCTTTTTCACCGGATGGGAAAGGTTGAACGGATAGGATCCGGAATAGGCCGGATGCGGGATATGATGCTGGCCGCCAAACTTGAGCCGCCTAAATTTGAGATCGCCAACTTTTTCAGGGCGATTTTTTATCGGAATCCGGAATACTCTCTAAAAAAGCTTCCGGAAACGAAGATGGGAAAAGCGGAGAAAGCGGAGGAAAAAAGGTTGGTAGAAGGGTTGGTAGAAGGGTTGGTAGAAAATCAGCGGAAAATGATCGATTTTATTAATAAAAATCCGCGTATATCCAAGAAAGAATTATCAGACAAGATCGGGATCAGCACCACAGCCATAGACAAAAACATTGCCCACTTGAAGAAAAAAGGGTTACTCCGCCGCGTCGGCCCGGATAAAGGCGGGCATTGGGAAGTGGTGAAATGAATTTTATAATCCGGCCCGCTTCCCGTGGCATCAGGTTATTAAAGTGGCTCATTATTGGTTGGAAGTGAACGCCATGACGAAGCCGATGGTGGTTAGGGAGGGAGAAGCGGAGTATGGAAATTAGATCGTACTCGCGAGGAGGTCTGACAAATGAATACCTGTGATGATGCAGCAGTAAAACGATCTCTTTTATTAGGTGCAAGGATTCGCTTTTCTCCGTCGGGAGCAAGTGTTCGGAGTCAGGCTATAGAGCGTATTATTGAACAAAATCTCGCGTCTGCCGAAGCTGCTAAAGGTCTAACAGAACAACAACTCCAAAATCTCGTTGCCCTCAGTGGCCACTTCGCTACGCTTCGGACATCTGATATTAAACAGGGGATCGATTCCCTGGAAAAATTAAGAAAATTATCAGTAACTCTTGATGGCCGGACCAAGCGATATCAATTGTCAGATGATACTCGATCTGTGATAGCCCGAATAATAACCGATTCAGAAGAACGTACTAACATTGTTATTAAAGATTTGTTTGGTTCTGCTACGGGGGGAGAAAAAGTATATTCAAGGGCCTTTCTTAGGGTACTTTGCACAGTGTTTTCTAAACTTAGCGAAGTTTATGTTCAAGTTATTACATCGCGACAACCAAATAAGGAATTTACAGAGCATCGGCTGCTCTTGGCTGCTATTGAAGATACCTTGAGGACTGAGCGAAATTTGGATAAGGAAGCATTCCGTTATGGAGTGAACAGGTTTTTCCGCGAATCGACGCCCCAGTTTGATCAGATTAAATGGAATATGGCCCAGAACTTTTATGTAGCAAAGGCCTTAGGCATTGATACAGCTACGGATATTCTTTCGTCCGAATTATTTAGAGAGGCAACGCTTTATTGCGATACGAATGTCTTGATTGCCGGCCTTACCCCTGGGAATCGCCATCACAATAGTTTTTTAGAATTGACAAAAGCCTGCCAAGCTCTAGGTGTGAATCTGAAAGTTTCCTATGCCACGGCCGAAGAACTTAAGAGTGTTATTCTTGGCCACGCAGCATTGTTAAAAAAGGTATATGAAAAAATACCGGATGAAATGCAAAAAGAGGTTAAGAATTTTATTTTAGAAGGTTATCTAGCTGAACGTCAAAAAACGCCAGACCTGCAGTTGGATGACTTCATAAGGGAATTTATGGAAACTATTGAAACACTGCGTGATTCATTTGGTATTGTTCGAGAAGATGATAGGTGGTTCGATGAGGGCCAGGACGATGTTGAAGTAAAGAAGATCGCTCAGGAACTTTCAAAAATATACGAAGAAATACGTAAACGGCCGAAAGGGAAAAATGCATCTATCCATGATGCGATTCTTCTAATGTGGGTTGCTCGTGAAAATGCCGATAACCGAGCGTCGTGGATTGTGACTCTGGACAGTACGCTTGCAAAATGGAATGCACAAACAAGAAAGACTAAAGTGATTACTTTGGATGCTTTTCTTCAATGGATGTCACCGGTTACAAGTGACACAGCAAATGAGGGGCAATTAGCCGAAATATTTTCAGCAGCCATCAGGTACCAGCTATTGCCAAGAGACACATTCTTTCGATTAAGTGATTTTCAAGTATTTGCTGACATGGGGATTGAAACCAAACTATTACCCGCCGAGGATGTTGAAGCATGTATCCGTGATATCCGACAGGCTGTGGCAAACGCAGACCCTTCAAAGGCAGAGGACAGAGAAAAAATAGGTCATATTATTCAGAAGTATTTTGCGGATCCGGGCACTAAGTACAAGCGTACTACTGAGGCATTGCAGACTCAATCGGAGTCTATAAAAAATGAATTGATTAAGGAAAAACGACTTCGTGATGACGCGGAAAAACGCGTTGGGGAGCTCGAAACCGGAGTTTTTCAGCGAGTATGACCTCAAGCCGCTTGCAGTGCAACTTTCGAGATGTTCTGGCTCAACTGCCAGGCAGTATAGCGC
>JAFGHI010000019.1 GCA_016930235.1 Candidatus Omnitrophota bacterium | reverse complement strand
GGCCGCTCAACCATATGGGCGGAGAGAGAAGACTTAACGTTCTAATCACTCGCGCAAGGGAAAAATGCGTGGTTTTTTCAAACTTCCAAGCATCCGATCTCAAACTCGAACATAATTCACCCATGGGGCTGAAAGCTCTTAAGGTCTTTTTGGAATATGCAGAGAATCGGTCTCTGGCCAGTGCTGAGCCTTTGGGGGATGATACCGATTCACCGTTTGAGGATGCTGTCTATAAACTTCTCACTGAAAATGGGTTCCAAATCAGAAAGCAGGTCGGTTGTGCAAGCTATCGCGTTGATTTGGCTGTGGTCGATCCCAAATCTCCGGGCCGATATGTTTTGGGAATTGAATGTGATGGGGCAAGATATCATTCATCGCCAGTAGCGCGGGACAGGGATAGGCTTCGGCAACAAATCTTGGAGGGCTTGGGGTGGCGACTATATCGAGTATGGTCAACCGATTGGTTTCGGAACAGAAAGGAAACTGAATCAAAAATGTTGGCAGCTGTTGAGAGAGCAGTTAAAGAGCCAAACAACCGGACCCCAAAAAACAATGGGCATGAACCTTCTCACGCCATTCAACATGCCAATCCCAGCGTTAGTGCTTCGTCTGATTCAATCCTGGCTGAAAAACAAATTGATCTCTCGCAAATTGTTGAGGAATATCAATGTTGTAAAAGCCTCTCATCTAAACGATATGGCGAACTTCATGATCAGCCATCAAGCGTTCTGATGGAAGCAGTTAAAGAAGTCGTCGCGATTGAGTCACCCATTCATATTGAAGAGCTTGTCCGTCGAATCCGCTCACTGTGGGGGTTGAAGCGATCGGGGCAGAGAATACAAGAAGCAATAAACCGAGCGGTTGACTTTGGGGATCGAAAAGGTGCATTTCAGAGAAAAGGGAATTTCATCTGGGAAGCGGGTAATGCAGTTCCAAAAGTTCGCTTAAGAAAAGATGATCCTTTACCAGACATAGAATATATTGCTGATGAAGAAATCTCCGAGGCAATTAAAATTGTATTGAAACACCAGTTCGCCACCATAACGGACGATTTGGTCGTTCAATCATCGCGATTGCTCGGATTTCAGGCCACTCATGAACCCACTTCGAAGAAAATAGGTGAGGTCATCACTGGGTTGATACGCGATGGTGTTCTGGAACAAATGGCCAATGGAATGATCAAAACGATTTAAAATCGCGGGTGAGATTTTTCACAGTTTGTTCGAATTAATTCCGGCCGCACATGGGTGTACCGTTGTGTGGTCGAAATATCAGATTGGCCTAAGGCCTCTTGAATCACTCGTATATCGGTTCCGCCTTCCAATAGTCTCGTTGCAAAACTATGCCTCAGCTGGTGCGGTGTAACCCGGCCAATGATGCCTTTCCGCTTCGCCATCTCTTTTAATTCTCGCCCAAAACCGCCCCTGGTTAGGGGTTGGCCTCGCGAATTAAGAAATAAGGTATCAGTGGCTATCGGGGATCGATTCTTTCGCACTTCTATATAGGCCAACACCGCTTCCTTGGCCTTATTCCCAACTGGAACGACGCGTTCCTTGTCTCCTTTGCCGACAACCCGGGCCCATCCTTCCGTAAGATTTATTTGGTTCATTTTTAACGTGACGAGTTCTGTGGCCCTAAGGCCCGTTGAATAGGCCAGTTCAACCAGAGCAATATTTCGGACGGCTGAAAATTTGCGGCTCAATGTTGGCCTAAGAAGTTTTTCCATCTCGGCGGCGCTCAATGGATCAGGGAGTTTCTGTTTGAATTTGGGGAGGCGAATCCCAACTGTGGGATCATTGGCGGACAACGATCGCTCCTTTAAAAACCGGTGAAATTGCCGAATCGCAATGGTTACGATAAAGAGGGATGATCCTTTCAAACCGCCGTCTTTCCTTTGCCTGAGGTATTCAATGATCGCTTCTCGGCCGACCGTTACGGCATCTTGCCCTCTATCATTGAGAAATCGAAGGTAGGATAAGATTTGTCGACGATAAGAGGCCCAAGTGTTTTCACTTAGGCCTCTTTCCACCCGAAGGTATTCGATGAATTTGTCGAGAGATTCCTTCGACATTATTTTTTGGGATCAAGTATCCGGATGTGTTTGGCCTCGTCCTTTTGGATCGTGTAATTCTTGCGCCGGTAGGTGACCATCCTGGCCCGGACATTGGCCTCCATGTCTTTGTCCTTTGCTAATTCGCCGGCTTCTTTGATGATTAGCCCGGCGATTTCCCTCACCGTCTTTCCTCCCGCGAAGAGGAGCGGGTCGATCAGCCCGGCGAGCGTTTTTACATTGCCTTTGCCATTCCCTGATTTTTCCTTTGCATGCCCGTTGGCCTTGGCCAGGGCTTTATCATCGTTGCTCACCTTTGACGCTTCATAGGGCTTCAACTGGTAACTTTTGGGAACGGCAACTTCGTTTCCCGTGCTGTTGATTTTTAATACGGCCTTCCCGTCTTTGTGGGAGACGACGGTAACCGCCGTCCCTTTTGGGGAAAGATACTTTTTACCTATCTCTGCTTTGATTGCATCCATGATGTTGACCTCCTTGGTTTTTGTCCATCCTGTCGGCGAAATGAATCGCCTAACAATGGAAATCGATAACGACGCACCAGCATTGGCCGACGATTTTTTCTTTGTCTAAATCGGATTCTGACTCCTCGCATCCATCGACATGGATGATAGCCCCGCCTTCAAGGAGCGATTTCTTGAGGCCGGGGATAATAATTTCATCCCAAATGAGATCGTCCACTATCACGGCATCATCTTCATAACCGGAATCCGAATAGGGGCTTCGAGTTGGTGGGCACGGGGTTTTCTGGACGTCGAAATCGGGGAAGTATTTCAAGAAGAGAGCGCTGATTTTGTTTTTCCGTTCGTTGTCATCGATCCCTTTGCCGGACCAGCCTAATTTCTGTTTTTCGAATCTTGTCCAAAATCTTTTGAGTTTCTTTTTATCGAGCCGTGCCATGGTCATGGACCCGGACCACCTGCCGCCGATAACAAACCAGTCGCTTATTCCAGATCCCCAGCGTCCCTCTCCGCCGACGAATTCGTTGTCCACAAGGTAGGCGGATGCTTGGTGTCGAGCTTCGGCGCTGGTTGTGGCCTTTTCTAATGGAATCAGAACATAAGCCGTGAAATGCATAGGTCCCTCCTTATCGGTAATCCCAGCTCGGATCGACCAATTCCTTGACCATCTCTTTTTCAATCGATTCAATTTGTTTGGTGATGTCGCCAATTTCATTTTCCATGCCCGGGTTGGTCGCATAGGCAGAAAAGTCCTCCAATGCTTTCCGGGCAATTTTCCCGCGGGCCCGGACGAGG
>JAFGHI010000018.1 GCA_016930235.1 Candidatus Omnitrophota bacterium | reverse complement strand
CACGAAAACGCTTCAAGGTTGACGAAATCATCAACAAACTCCGCGAAGTCGAAATTCACCAATCCAAGGGGCTGTCCCTGCCGGATGCCTGCAGAAAAATCAATGTTACCGAACAAACCTATTATCGCTGGCGTAAGGGATACGGTGGTTTGCGCACGGACCAGGCCCGGCGTCTGAGGGAGCTTGAAAAAGAGAATCAGCGGTTAAAGAGAGTGGTTGCTGACGTTACTCTTGATAAAGCCATTCTCAAAGAGGCGCTTGAGGGAAACTACTAAGCCCGGAGCGGAAGCGCCAGGCCGTTCATTTCGCGATGGAACGGCTTGGCGTTTCTGAACGCCGGGCATGCAAAACGATCGGTCTTTCAAGATCAACCAAGCGATACAAATCATCTGAGAGCGGTTTTGTGAAAAGGTTGACTGAGAGAATGATTGCCCTGGCACGGGAATATGGAAGATACGGCTACAGGCAAATGACCGGGATGCTTAATCTTGAGGGATGGCGTATCAATCACAAGAGGATTGAAAGACTTTGGAGACAGGAAGGCTTGAAAGCGCCTAAGAAACAGCCGAAGAAAGGCAGATTGTGGTGAAATGACGGCTCTTGTATCAGGCGGAGGGCTGAATATCCGAATCAGGTTTGGGCGTATGACTTTGTCCATGAGCGGACACATGACGGTAGAGCGCTTAAAATTTTAACCCTTGTGGACGAATTCACACGGGAATGTCTTGCTATTGATGTCCGGAGAGGTTTTAAATCAGAGGACGTTCTAGCACGGCTAGCCGAGTTATTTATTTTAAAAGGAACGCCAGCTTATATTCGTTCAGACAATGGGCCAGAGTTCATTGCCAAGGATCTCCGGGAGTGGCTGCTGAGAGGCGGCGTGAATACGCTTTTTATCGAGCCCGGAAGCCCTTGGGAGAACGGATACGTTGAATCTTTTAATGGCAAGTTGAGAAATGAAATCTTGAACGGAGAAATCTTTTACACGTTAACCGAAGCAAAAGTCGTCATTGAACGGTGGCGAAACCATTACAATCAAAAAAGACCCCATAGCTCTTTGCGCTATAAGCCGCCAACACCTGAAACACAAGAACACAGTAGCAATTTTATTACGGCTGGACTAACATAAGGTTCGGTCCGACAAACGGGGGCAGGTCATATGCCTGGCTTAGAGAGGTCGAAACCTTAATGGCGTCATTATAATAATTGGTAGCATCAGTTCAAATCTCCCTTTTTATAGATCGATTTCTTTAATCTTATGAATGATGCCTCGCCAATCATAAAACGTATTGCTTTTCGCAGAACTTTTTTAATACCGAACCTGAGACTCCGCATAAAAAATTGGAGCGGCATAAATAGCATCATTTGCATCCAAACCCATCGGACATTTTTGCCCTCGGTATCGCTATTTTCTAAAATAAAAACGGGCTGATATTCCCATGACGGCCGATCAAGCGAGGCCCACTTAACATCAAGCAACCGCCAGCCTTTCAGGAGTAACGGCAAGCGCCGTATTCCGTATATTCGATGTGCATTCCATACAAGAATGTCACGACCTACAGGAACAGACAAAAATAATAACCCGTTGGTTTTAATCATGGATTTCATCTTTTTCATGGCAAGAAGATCACCCTCTGGATTCAAAGGATCCCCATATCTTCCCAATCCGTCATGCTCGAACGACGAAATCGAAAACCCAGCATCGAACAGCACTGGGCTTTCGTCGTATTCCGCAGGCGTCATAACCTCCAAGCGTGGATCTTCGGAGATGAGCCGGTTGTATTCAATCGTTTTCGGATGTCCCCCATATGCCAAACAAATACTTTCATAAAGGGGGGTTTGAGATCCCATGATTGCAACTTGCATACCCGAAATACTATATTTCTTTAAGGCTTGATAGAGACATCGATCCATTTTGCCATAATAAAAAAGTCTCCCTTGCTTAATCTCTTCAATGTATTGATCGATTGTGTCACGTGAGTAGATCAAAGGCTTATCGCTCGAAGAGGTCTCGTCAAAATACCAATATTCAATTTTAATCTTATTGGCCATCGTATATTGCTCAATAAACTCAGGCGGTATTTGTTCGGGAGGCTTCATGGCGATTATTTTAACATATAGGGGAGGGGGGGGTAATTGGAAAAAGAATCTAAAAAAAAGCGTCCCCAACCCCGCGTCCGGCCTTCGGCCGTCCTGGGGCTGTAAAAAACGCTGCCATTTTCAATTTGAACTCTCGAGACGCCTTCGATTGGCCCAGATTATACCACTGGCTCCGGGAAACGGAAACGCTGAAAGAAGCTTGTACGTTATAGCAACGTCCCCTTCCGGGAGCCCAATTCGAATAGAAAAAAAGCAACACCTATTTCTCTTGATTATTTTTCCGCAACGACCAGCGTTTCAAAATCTTCTGCCGTTAGTTTATCTTTTCTCGAAAAGGCGCCGAGTTTTGCTCCAAAGATATCGATTTTCTTAAATCCGAGACTTTTGAGAAGCCAGGTTATTTCGCTCGGCACATAATAGCGTTCATTGCACTTAAGTTCCTTTTTGTTGCCCGCATCGTCCTCAAAAACAACGGTGTTATGATCGCGAAAAGTCATCAGATCAAAGGAACACTCCTTACACTGGGACTGGCCTTCTTTTTGCGCAGACTCATAGAAGTCATTGACAGAATGAAACAGCGGGAACAGTCCGTTTAATGCGGTGAAAATGAGCCTGCCTTTACTTTTAAGCGCTTTTGTCGCGTTCTTGAGGATTTCAAAATTCATCTCATCCGTTTCCATCAAAGAGAACCCGCCCTCGCAAATCATGATCGCCAGATCAAATTCGCTTTCGAACGGAAGATTTCTGGCGTCTTGTTTCCGGAAGTCGACTGTCACCCCTGCCTCTTTGGCTTTTTCTATCGCTCTAACAATCTGCGATTCGGATAAATCAATACCGGTCACGCCATATCCCCTTTTTGCCAATTCGATCGAATGACGGCCGGTGCCGCAACCGATGTCGATGATCTTCAGGGATTTATTGCGATTAATTTCATCTTCGATGAAATCACATTCGCCCATCGTCCCTTGAACAAAACATTCCTTGTCGTACTTTTGGGCGTAATTCTCAAATAATGCTTCGTACCATTGCTTCATAATGTTTTATCTGCTTTCAGTTCAAATGAAATCAATTTGGGGCAGGCAAAACAAGCGCCCCTTGTGATCCGTATGAGGGAATCCTATCTATTTCCCACCCTTACCGTATAGGCAGCTTTTTGTCAAAATTCCGGCATATTCCCCATTCAGAGAACCGACCTTGAACCACATTAAACCCTGCCTAATCAAGTCGTTATGAGGGAGTCCCCAACCCCCTACGCTTCGTTCCGAGGGCTGCAAAAACGCTGCCATTTTCAATTTGAACTTCGAGGACACCTTCGATTGGGACAAATTGTACCATTGGTTACGGGAAATGGAAACGCCGAAAGATGCGTGCCACAGCTAACCCGCATTTCTCATCGACAAATGAGAAATACACTAGGAAGAGCTTTGGTGCAAATGGGTTTTATCATTTGTACCACAGGGGTT
>JAFGHI010000002.1 GCA_016930235.1 Candidatus Omnitrophota bacterium | reverse complement strand
GGGAGTTAACCTCTCCCAGGTAAGGTTGATCTATTTTATCGTTGAAGGCACGAACCAAACCGGAACTCTTACGATCAATAACAAAGGCCCTGTTGCTCAACCGGAACTTCTGCAGCCCGTGACAACCGATACCTCAACCATCAGCATTTTTCCTATGAGTAATGACGGGCGCCCAATGGCGATGACCTCAGTCGGTCCGGGTGTAGGTGGAGCCAGTGATTTAGCCACTTGGACGGGACGGGCCGCCCATATTGATTACAATACGGGAGATCCGGCCCAGGGTGCCGGCTGGGCCGGCGGAGGATTTGCTTATGACGATTTCTCCACCACAACCGTTGAAGGCGGTAACTTAACCGCTCTTCCGGAACTCCGTTTCGGGATCAAAGGCGATGTTTCTCAACTGAAATTCGAGGTCGTCGATTATCAAGGGAACAAGGCCTCTCTTTACATCGGCGGTATTTTACCGGACACCGAACAGGTATGGGCCATCCCGAGGTCACTTTTAACCGGAGTCGACTGGAGCAGGATCAGCATTATTTATTTTATTGTCGAAGGGGCCAACTTGGAAGGCTCTTTCGAGATATCGAATGTCCCCACCGCATAAAAGGACGGTTCTCTTTCGCCCACACATACCACCGAGAACCGTCCTTTTTATTTTTGATTCCGATCAAATCCAATTTCTTTCCTTCAAACTCTCATAAAGGGCGCGGGCCATTAAATGATGCCCTTTGGCGTTCCAGTGCCGGTCAAAAGGGAAAAGAAAGTCTTCGACAACCGGCCGCGGGGAAATTTTTGTCCACAAATTCACATAAGGAATATCCCTAGCCGCAACCTTTTCCTGGATGCCGGTATGTTGTCCTGGCCTTAGTTGGTAATATTCCGCCAAAAGGAACCGACTTTGGATCGATTCTGAAAAATTCCGCATGGCTTCAATCAAAGCAAAGGTAACAGCCTGACTTAAGTCACCAGCGAACATGACATCGCCTTCATTAGGTAATTTTAGGATTATCTTACTTGAAGTGAGTTTCTCGCTAATAAAAGACAGTTTCTTGAGCCGAGGGGCTATCCATTGATAGACTTTCCACCCACGAAGGTCACATTTAATCAAACGAAAAACGGTAAGCTGCCGGCCTTGATCTTCTTTGAGTTTCTCATTGTAGAAAGCTTCCAGCCCGGGATCGGTCATTCTCCACCGGCCAAAGGGCTCAAAACGCTCGGGCACAGGCACCCCTTCAAGAACAAGTTTTCCCCTGTCATCCAGAACAAAGGCCGATTTACCATACTTGCGGAAAGGCTTATGAAGGGTCACATTATCAATCACATCATTTTCACTAAATAGATAAATCACGATATCCGGCTGATAGCGATAGCCTTCCTCTTTCAAGAAAAGATAGGACTGATCGGTACCGTAACCCCGCGTTGCCGCGTTAATCACCTCGTAAGGACCGTGTTGAAGAACTAGTTTTTCAAGCTGTGAATCGATGACATCACGCCTTTGAACTTCAAAGCCTGCGGTCTCTGAATCACCCAAAAGAAGGATACGCCGGAGACCCTCTTGTTTTTCATAAGGGATTTCTTCTTCGCGCAATCCTTTGGAATTGGATTCGATTTTTGCACAAAAACCATTTTCCGGACTCCCAAAATAGGCGGTATGGTTGGGTTTTAATTTCCAGCCTCGAAACTCGTCATAAGTCCAAAGCCAGTCGCGATAACGATGTTCTGCAGGGCATTTTTGATGCCAGTAACTTTCATAAACCCTCAAACCACCTTCGAAGACAAGAACAAGGAGGAGCAAAGAAATCACCGAAAGTTGAAAGGAACGAGGAATCCAGAGCAGAACGAGGATAGCCACCGCATAAACAAGGCTTTTGACAACCCAAAGGTCGGTGTACCGAAGACAAAAAGCTAATGAGGGTTTTTTAAGAGGGATCCCTATTAATCCGCCGTATTCCTGGGCAAAATTTTTCCAAGCGGCCTCCCACCACCCCGTCCATCCTCGTTCGTAGCAATAGGTGACGGCAGCATGCCCGACAGCAAGATAAATCAGCGTTAACAAAACAGCAAAAAAAACAGAGACGACTAAAATTTTCTTCATCATGCAAACTATCTCTCGATAAACTCCGGCATTTTGTTTTCTAAAACCATCCCCTAGGCTTCAACCTTCAAGGGAGCACATACCAAGGCTCGATTTTCGAAGCCCTCTTGAAGATTGCATTGAGACTTCCGGTTTGTGTAGAATGCCACCATGGGTTCTTCAACCTTCTCATCCAAAACCGGTTGGGCAACGAGCCCCAATGAACTCGCTCTTCTCTTGGAGCGTCTCAAACGAAAAGGACAGGCTATCCTTGATTTATCCGTCTCTAACCCAACGCAGGTCTCTTTCAAGTATCTCCATCCTACCCTCTTTGAAGCCTTTGGGAAAACAAAAAATCTGGTTTACGAGCCCGACCCGCACGGTTTAAAAGATGCCCGGCGGTCGATACAAGACTATTATGCTGAAAAAGGGATTTCTCTTTCGAAGGATCAAATCTTCCTCACCGCCAATACGAGCGAAGCTTATTCCTTTGTCTTTCGGCTTCTCACGGTTCCCGGCGATACCTTGCTCGCGCCCCAGCCAAGTTATCCGATCCTCGATTACCTGGCGGATCTGCATGATCTTAAGCTGCTTCGCTATCCTCTGGATGAAGCAAGAAACTGGCAGACGGATCATGGTTTTTTTCAAAATCTGGACTGGAAAAAAATTCGTGTGCTCCTGGTCGTTCACCCCAACAATCCTTCGGGGAATTATGTTTCGGAAAACGACCAGCGGATGATAGAAGCCTTCTCAAAGGAGCTCTCGATTCCCGTGATTGCCGATGAAGTCTTTTTCGATTACACCTTAAAGGAAAAATTCCAGCCGAAAAGTTTTGCCGGCTCGGAAAACATTTTGACCTTTACCCTAAGCGGGATCTCCAAAGTTCTCGGCCTTCCTCAGATGAAACTCTCATGGATCATTGTCTCGGGCCCGGAAGAGGCCAGGAAAGAAGCCATTCGCCGGCTTGAAATTATTTCGGACACTTATCTCTCGGTCTCCACGCCTATTCAGCATGCCCTGCCTGACTGGATGGAAAAACGCGAGGCTATCCAGCATGAAATCCTGACGCGTCTAGGGAACAATTTGAAAAAACTCCGCGCGCTTTCTGCTGGACAAAACCAGGTGAAGGTTTATGAACCTGAAGGCGGCTGGGTGGCGGTCCTCGAATTACCCGATCACCGGTCGGACGAAGCGTGGGCCCTGGAAATTCTCCAAAGAGAAAAAGTACTTGTCCATCCCGGCTATTTCTTTGATTTTGAGAAAAGTCCCTATCTCGTGCTGAGTCTTCTGACTCGGGAAGATATTTTTGAAGAAGGCGTCCGCAAATTGATTCATTCGGTAAGCGAATAAACCGAAAGGCTCTGGCCGAAATCCATAATGGAGGCATCCGGAGAGGTTGTCCGGTTCTCGGAACGGACAATTCTCGCAATCACCGTCCCGGTCCGGTAATCCAAATACATCCATTCGCGGATATCCGAATAGATTTCCAAATTCAACTCTTTCCATAAGACCTTGATCTTTTCCAGCTGGGTTTGGAAAGCCTCGGTCTCAATCACGGCACACCGCCTGCCGCTTACGAGGGCAAACCCGGTCAGTTTGCTTTTGGCCCGGATGACGTAAGGTTCCCGTGTCTGGCGCTTCACCCATCCGGATTCAAACTCGATCTGCATTTCCTCCTGGTAAGTCCATTCGTCACCCATCTTGGCGCGGCCTTCGGGGAAAACCGGGGTCCGTTTCCAATCCGTGATCCTGAACTTACCCATCTTCGAATCATGATAGCCTTCGATCAGACGGACAATTTCTCCCCGCGCCGTCATTTCGACCTCTTCGGTGACTTCCCCTTTCAACCCTTCAAAACGGCTGAGGGAACGAAGAATGAAGCTTCCTTCCTGAAATCCTTTCCTATAAGAATCCGTTCGATAACGCGTAAACTCGGTCTTGAGACCTTCTCCCTTTTCAATCTGCGTAAAGACGATATTCTTTTCCTCGGACTTTTCAACGCCGCCGTCCGGGATGCCCAAATGCAGGTCAACGCCCCCGAGTTCCCAGCCGTCGGGCTCGATCTCCTCGATACCGAGCCTGCCGATGGGGTCTTCGAAAAACACGGTCGCTCTTTGAAAAGGAAGTCCCGCACAGCCGAAGACGAGAAGACAAGTAAAAATGAGGGCGTAATTCATCTTTTTCATTTTTGAATCCCGACAATTTTATTTTTGGATTTTTGCCCGCTCAAAAGAGTGACCGAGGATTTCGGACATCCGAAATAATCGGCCAAGGTCTCAAGAATCACCGCGTTGGCCTCCCCCTCCTCGGGCGCGGCCTTCACACGAACACGGTAATGAGTCTCGTCCAGCTTCTCGACCTTGTTTTCTTTAGCATTGGGTCTGGCCGTCACAAAGATTTTCATCCGGAAATCCTATCCTTAACTTTTCTGCTAGACTTTAACCTGCCACACCGGAACATTCAATCGTTGGCGAAAATTCTCTCCTCGAAGAAGGACCCGTTTTCGATCCGGGAAATCGCCTCTTTCATTGAAGTGCTGGCGATGTTTCCCGAGCCAAACACTGGTGCCCAAATGCACCGTATGTTTCCCGTAAAGATCGTTAATCCCGTCCACAGCATTGTCCAACCGGCGCAAGGTCCTTATTCTAACAGCATCGTCAAATAGAAAATACTGTTGGTGATGATCCGCCTCGATTTTGGAAAGCACAACACCGGTCGCCCGGTAAAGCAAGCCTTCCTGAAACGCCCGGTCGAAAAGCTGCACCGCAAACCGGACAGCCTCTAATGTCGAACGCGTACTCCGCTGGAATTCGGCCTCCAATCCATACCCTTTATAATCTTGTGTCCGAAGATAGACCGCCAATTTTTTCGCCCGAAGGTGATGCCGCCTGAGTTTAATAAAGGCCGACTCGAGATTCCTCAAGAGCTGTGAGCGGACAAAATCCTGCTCTGAAGACGGCGGCGTAAACGTTTTCGTTTTGCTGATCGAGAGATAATCACTTTTGATCGCAGCCGAAACCGGGTAAACGGGCTCCCCCCTGAGTTCATGCCAAAGCTCACCGCCCACCTTCCCCAAGAGCCGCTTCGCCCACCCTTCCGGACGCGTCACGTAATCCAAAACGGTTTTCACCCCATGCTTCAAAAGCAATGCCGTCAAATTCGGGCCGAATCCGCAGACACATTCCAACGGCATCTTCTTAATGAACTCATGAAGGTCCCGCCCCTTCACCACGGTAAAACCATTAGGTTTATTCTCTTTGGAAGCCAATTTCGCGAGCGACTTTGAAGTGCTCAAGCCTACTGAAACCGTCAGCCCCAATTCTTTTTCGACCTGCTTTTTGATCCGAAAGGCTATTTCGGCGTAACTTGTTCTAAAAATCCGGCGAAGGCCCGTGATCTCGGCAAAGGCCTCATCGATGGAATACTCTTCTACGACCGGCGTAAACTTCCGGATAATCGAAAACATCCGCTTGGAATACAAACTATAAGTTTCATAATCACTCGGCAGACAAATCAATCGGGGACAAATTCGACGGGCTTCAAAAAGCCGCATCGGCCGTCTCACCCCGAGCTTTTTGGCCTCATAGCTTGCACAAGCAACAATCCCCCGCTCTTTTCCCGTAATCAGGGGTTTTCCTTGAAGCTCGGGCTTCAGGGCCTGTTCCACCGACGTAAAAAAAGCATCCCCATCAATATGCAAGATTGCTGAAGGAAAAGAAGAAATCGAAATAAGATTATTTGTTGTCATCATCACATAGGGTCAGGGGGCAAGGGACAAGGGACAAGAAAAAAGAAGAGCCCTATTCGGAGAGGGATTTGATTAAACCATTCAAAAGCTTACCTACTTCTTGGCGTTTTTGATTTAATTCCTCAAATTCTCGTGAGTTGAAATATCCTAGATCCCGGCTAAACAATAAATATGTTTCAAGCTCCCCTAACGAACCTCTTGCTATTGTTAAATATTGGACATATTCCTTTCTATGTTGCCTCTCATACCCCTCAGCGATATTTGCAGACACAGAAATGGAAGAACGCCTCATTTGTGAAACAATTCCATACTGTTCTCGCTGAGGGAAATCCTTTGTGTATTTGTAAGTCGCTAATCCCAATTCATAAGCCTTTTTGCCATGCGGTTAATTTTCTAAATCCTTCCATCCTTTTTTATGCCTCCTTGCTTCTTGCCCCTTGACCCTAATGATATTTCCGAACATTGGCCATGACCACACCGCCCAAAACCATTTCTTCCTTGGGCTGAATCGGAGGATATTTCTGATTCGCAGCCCGAAGGATGACACGGCTTCCCCGTTTTTCAAAATATTTCATGGTCCACTCCCCATCCACTTGGGCAATGACAATATCCCCTGATTTAGGATCGCGACCGCGTTCCACGATCACGAGGTCACCGGGACGAATCCCGGCACCGATCATCGAATCCCCGGTCACCTTAACCAAATAACTGGCCTCAGGTTTCTTAATCAGAAATTCATCAAGCGAGAGGGTATCGATAAGTTCTTCCTCCGCCGGTGAAGGAAAACCGGCTTGGACCGTTCCCAAAAGTTTGGCGCTGCGCTTCATGGCCGAAGTCGGTAAAAGCTTGCCTTTGGTATCCCTCGCGACAATTCCCCGTTCCAGTAAACGGGGAATCAAGACCGAGATACCCCCTTTCGAGCGGTAACCGAGCAGCTGCTGAAGTTCGCTGAAACTAGGCAAGCGTTTGCGTTTAAAATAAAATGTCCTCAGCTTGGAAAGGATTCGAGGGTAATTTATTTTTTTCGGCATGCGCCCATTATAAACGGACGAACGTCCGTTGACAAGAAAAACCCTTATACCGTTCGCCTCGTAGGTCCGCTCCGCCGAGCGGAGCGAGGCGAGTGGCCTTCTCAAGCTGCAAGTTGCAGGCTTTCCGCCCATCAAAAAGGCAGATCTGCCATCTTGTTAGGCTAGCAGACTACAAAAAGCTTTTTGAGGCTTGCGGATTGAAGCTTGGATCTCGAGACACTTTTCTCCTTGTCTTCGAAGAGGAGTCAAGGGAAAAGGGGCTCGCGTTATGGCAGAAATGATGCGAAAGACTATCTGCGAGGTGGGGGCGTCAAAATTTTCCGCAAGGCGATAAAAAGAACGCCCATGAGGAAAACGACTGCGATCACAGTCATCCACACAGGCACCCCCGCATAGACAACCGCAAAAGGCCAGATATTGATCGTATTGACCGGCCAGAGATCGGCCTGGGAATAATTCTCCAAAATCCGGGGGGGCGCATGGGTCATCAATCTCACCACATTCTCATAAGCCCCGCGAAACATATCGGCCGGCTGAGCCTTCCAGAAATCCCACAGCCAACTTTGATCTAACTTTCCGCGCGCATTTGCACACGCTACCCGAAAATGCCAATCGGAAATGATCGAGCTAAGATTGAGCAAGAAACCCCACGCGCCCAGGGACATTGCGCTAAGCCGTAAAACCGTTCTCTTCATGATTTCCCGGAGAGAAACGGCAACCGGAAGAAAAAGAAAAGGCAGGATCGCGATAAAATATCTCGGCCCCCAGCTTGCAGCACCATGCCACAATTTTATACTTGAATGGAGACCGAACCACAAAATTGCCAGTAAAAAAACACACTCCCCATCCCATTTGAACCGCCGGTAAAACCGAGGAAAAAAATAAACCGAAAAAAGTAAAAGCGGAGCAAAAACAAAAAGGCTCATCCCGGGACTGAAGAGAAGTCCCGGCAGCCCGCCTAAAAACCGGCCCTTACCTTCCGATATTCCCTCCGTCATAAGAGGCGAAAGATAAAAAAAACCGGTTCGTATCCAATTGTACCAAGCCTGCCAGACCCCAAAAGGAACGAGAATGATGACAGCGGAAAGCAAAACCTTCAAACGCTCCGTTTTCGATGGATAAGATAACCTCATGAGATAAAACAGAAAAACGCTGATGGCAAGAATTGAAGTGACGCGTGTGATCAGAGAAAAACCGAGGCCCAGAAACACCCAGAAAAGAAACCTTCCCTTCCTTTTTTCCCGGAATCGAAGAAGCATCGAGTAAGAAAATAGAAAAAAAACACCCTGCAGGACCCCCTCAAATAAATAGCGTGTATAAGACCAGCAATAGGTTGTCAGGCATAAAAGCAGGGTCGCACTGAAGCTCCCAAGATGGCTTTGGCCAAAGCCCGTCCGGAGAACCCGATAGAAAAGAAAGGCCGCAAGCGCACCATAAAGCGCCCCCATCAAGGAATAAAAAAAGATTTTAGTGCGATAAATCGTCCAAGGATTAAATCCCCTTCTTTGCATTAGGATCTCGATGCCCCAATTCCACCAAGCCACAGGCAACATCACAAGTGTCTGACCGATTTCATGCGCCAGATAAACCCTTCCGTTCGGCGTCAGAATCGCGGGATTACTATTAAATGCAATAGTCCCTGTCCGCTCCTTGATTGAGATCTCTCTGCCGGAATTCAAATCCGGAATGGCCGAACTATAACTCGGTTGAAACGTAGCTTCGGACAAAGGATAACTGAGAGAACCGTTTCGGAGGATATTTTCAGCCAGCCAGTATTGCCCGCCCCCTTCGGATTTATCGAAACCATGGTGTGTCAACAAGAAAAGGGCGAAAAAGAAAATAAAAATAGAGAGGGATTTATTCCGATTCATTTTTCTGCGCCTTGTCCGGCCATTTCTCCGGCGAAATAGGTCCGGGACACAATCTCGGCCACCACCCGGCTGCCGTTGGGTGACAAATGCAGGTAGTCGTCATCAGGATAAAGGCCTTCGACCGTGAGACCCTGGTTTTCAAGTGCCGTGGGAAAATCCAGATAATCATAGCCTTCCTGCTCGAGCAATTTCTGGAAAAATCCATAACCCTCGGTTAATCCGACTTCGATGATTTTAGGAGTCATCAAAACGATCTTGAACTCGGCACCTTTTCGCGCAATCAATTCGTCCATACGGCGGAGCAAAGCTTTGATCACTTGCGCTGTCTCTTCCCTCGGCATTGTCACATCCCCGGCAATCCATGAAAAGAATTTGTCCCAGTTTGAATCCTCATCAAAACGCTTACGGAACAAATAACTTTGGGATAAAAGATTGCGGACGCTGTATTTCGAAACCGGATAATTTGTTAATTGAAGTCCTTCATCCCGGAAACGAAATAACGGCTTGCTCCTTCCGTACCTCATATTGCTTTGGGTATCCTCAAAATCATTGACGACACAAACGAACAAGATCACTGTCTTCAAGCGGTCAAACCGGTCGATATACCTTTTAAGGAAAAGGTAATGTTGATCAAATCCATAACCGGAAACCGCAAGATTGACGGCTTGAGAACCTAAAGGTTTTAGGATCGGATCCAAATAAGCGGAAATCGTTTGATCGTCATTGACACCGTAGCCCCAAGCAACAGAGTCCCCCATCAGAACCACTTGGTCCCTTTGAGGATCAAGTTCGGCTGATCGAAAACCCAAAGAATTATTCGTAATATCTCCTATGGCATCTTTGACATGACGGCTCGGGATAGGGGCCCAGCCGAGTTCGGGATCAAACTGGGTAAGAGGATCATGGAAACATACATCGCGATCCAGGGAACCCCGGAATTGAATGATCCTTAAGCCAATGAGTCCGAACCCGACACTGAAAATGATACTGACGGTCAAGACGATCAAATTAACAGCGAGTGTCTTCTTCAGGGCATGCTCCTATTGGACTTTTTGGGTTATCAACCATTGATATTATCGGCAAAAAAGATCCTTAATTTTATAAATTCGAAATGCGCCAACGCCCCATTGCTCCTTCCCCTGTCTTATGATACTGTGGTTCTACGATGGCGCAAAAAAACACTCCGTGGATTAAACAACTTCGTGATCTTGTCAACCATCACAGCCGCCTTGTTGTCTTTACCGGAGCGGGGATTTCCACGGAAAGCGGGATCTCCGACTATCGGTCACAGGGCGGTCTCTGGCAGCGGTTTCAGCCGGTGACCCTTCAGGAATTTCTTGCCGATGAGGACAAACGTCGCCTTTACTGGGAACGTAAAAAGTTCACCATGGTTCAGATGAAGGACGCCAAACCGAATCTTGCCCATTTTGCGATTGCGCGTTTGGAAAGACAGGGGAAGATAACTTGTGTCATCACTCAAAATATCGACGGCCTTCATCAGCTTGCCGGCAGCCGGAATGTGCTCGAGATCCACGGCACAACCCGGGAAGTTATTTGTTTCGGCTGTCAACGCATTGAATCGTTTGAGCCCACTTTGAAACGCCTCGAAGAAGGCGAAGAAATTCCCCTCTGCCTGAAATGCGGCGGCCTCCTCAAACCGAACACCATCTCGTTCGGACAAAACCTGAACCCCGAGGTTTTAAACCGCTCCATCCACCATGCAGAAAGTTGTGACCTTATGATCGCCGTCGGTTCCACTCTGGTCGTTGAACCCGCAGCCTCCATGCCACGGTATGCTAAGGGATCCGGTGCAAGCCTTGTCATTATTAACCGGGATCCTACGCCTTTGGATGGCATTGCAGACCTTGTGATCCGAGAAAATGCAGGTCTTGTTCTAGATCAAGCGGTTGGGGAATAGAAGCAAGCTGCAAGCTACAAGCCACAAGCTACAAAAAGAAACCAGAAGCTGGATACTGGAAGCTAGATCATCGTGCAACGTACCACGTGCGACGTACCACGCGTAATGTTCAAGGTTCACATACTGTTAAATGTTAGATGTTTTATGTTAACTGGGGCCACATTTAACATTCCGCATTTAACGTTTTGTCTTTCGTTTGCGGCCTGAAGCTTGTAGCCTGCAGCTTGTTACTGGAAATATTCTTTGAGGGTAGGATACTTCTGATCTCTTTCGGAGAGGACGTAACTCTTCTCTAATTTCGGCCAGCTGATTTTGACATCGGGATCGTTCCAGACAATCCCCCGTTCATGGGAAGGCGACCATATCGCCGTCACCTTATAAAGGACCTCCGTCCCGTCTTCCAAAGCCAGATAACCGTGGGCAAATCCGATCGGAACATACAGAATCTTTTTGTTCTCGGCACTCAGCTCAACGCTCGCGTATTTCCCGAATGTCTTGGAATCCGGCCGGATATCGACCACCACATCAAAAATTTTTCCTTCAACGCAGCGAACCAATTTCGCCTGTTCACAAGGAGCCACCTGAAAATGGAGTCCCCGAAGGACCCCCTTTTGGGAACGGCAGTGATTGTCCTGAACAAAATAGTCCCGGATCCCCAGATCGGAAAAAAAGGACTGGCGATAACTTTCATAAAAGAACCCCCGCTCATCCTCATAAACACGGGGTTCAATGACCATCACATCCGGGATATCGAGTGCATAATATTTCATGGTGGATCCTTTTCGTTGTCTGTAGGAATTGATTTTATTCGATTCAAAGAAGATTGCAAGGGGGAAAAAAGCCGAATAGGAAAGATACTGGATACGGGATACGGGATGCTAGATGCTGGGGACATAAAAACAGGAGGTACGAAATAGGAAATAAGAAGTAAAAAAAACGGTAAAGCAAAGATTAAATTCCTAATTCTTGATTCATAATTCTTAGTTCCTAATGCCTAACTTAGACTGGAGACCGGCGCCGCCAAAAACCGTGGCGAGCCTCGCTCGCCTTGCATGGCGAAGTAGGTGGGACCAGAAACTAGAGATCGGGGACTGTTAAATGTGGAATGTTTGATGTTATATGTAAATGCTTAACGCCTCAAGTTCGATGTTAAATGTTTAAGCGCTGTTTAATGCTTTATGTTAAATGGGATCACTTTCAACATTCAACTCTCAACATTTCACATTGCCCGTTGCCTGTTGCGCAATGATCAATCCTCTTACTTCTTACCTCCTACTTCGTACTTCTTCCTATTCAACATGGTCTTCAGTCTTCGGTCGGCTGTTCTTCGTGCAGAGTATCGATGAGGCGTTCGAGCCGCTCATTTAAAACGGCGACTTCTTCGACGGGGGTCCTTTCGACCACGGATTCTGCATTGTGTTCGATGACTTCCCTGAATTTGTTGAGGTCAAAAGGCTTCTTCAAAAAATCCGTCACTCCCAGCTGAAAGGCGTTGTGGCGTGTTTCTTCGGTATCGTAGGCCGTGATGACAATGAATCCTGATTTTCCGATGCCTGCTTTTTTCTGAAAATTCTGAATATGGCGGATGGTCATAATCCCATCGAGGCCCGGCATGCGGACATCACAAAGGACAAGGTGAAAAAATCCGCTCTTGGCCTTGCGGATCCCTTCGTGGCCGTCCTGAGCGGTATCCACAAAGTAACCTTGTTTTTCGAGGGCCTTCTTGAGTGTGCGCGTCAGGAGCGGGTCGTCGTCAATGACCAGGATATAGGCTTTTGAGGTTGTCGTCTCTGTGGCCGTCGTCACTTATCGTGCCCCCTTTTAAAAAGTAAAGACTTAACAAACAAAACGATTTCCTTCGTAAGAAAAAAGGTGATTAAAAGGTACCCGCCCAACCCCGCTTTTTCAAGGGACAACAACTAGCATATTTTAGCACGGACCAACACCGCTCACCATAGTTAGGGACAAGGGGCAAGAGGCAAGCGTCAAGATTCTAAGGGTAAAACGCAAAGGGTGAAAAACAGCTATTTTAAAAGCTTTATCAATAGAATGACCTGTGCTCGTCGCCCCTGAATCTTAACCTTTGCCCCCCACCCCCTGCCCCTTCTTATCTATTGATGTATCTTGCGATGCCATATATACTTAACACAAGGGGGAAACCATGAAGAAATGTTTAACAGTACTCTTAGCCGTCAGTCTTATCTTTCTGCCCTCTCTTCCCAGTAAAGCGGTCGGTGTCCGTGAGATCCCCGAACACGTTCTCTTGATCGTTTGGGACGGGACAGGACGGGATGCGATCAAACTCCTCATGGAAAAGAACGATCTTCCCAATCTCAAATCCCTGACCGAGGAAGGCGCTCTCGTTGCCATCGATATCCGAAGAGTTACGCGCACGGTCCCTGGAATCACGGAAATTGTGACGGGCTACCCGCCCGAGGTCACCGGAATCCACGACTCCAAAACAAAAGCCCCGATCCCGAAAGGTCTTACCCTTTTCGAACGCCTCAAAAAGGAATTCGGCCCGAATGGTATCGTAACTTTTGCCGTCGTCGGAAGCAAAGGAAGCACACACGATATCAACCGTTCCGGCGGACTCTTCTATAACGCGCTGGATTCTATTGATAAAATGGTAAGCCCCTTAAAAACTCAAGATGAAATCGGTGCCGAGACACTTTCCGCCATCGAGACTTATCATAACCAGCGATTTTTCTTCTTTGTTCATTTTCACGAACCCGACGAAGCCGGCCATCGACACGGGGGCGGCTCCAAGGAATATTATGAAGGGATCCTGGATGCCGACCGGTGGCTTGGAAAAATTATGGAGAAATTAAAGTCCGTTGGAATCATCGACAAAACGCTCATTTATATCACAGCGGATCACGGCTACAACATGGGCATGACTGACCACCCGGACGCCCCTTTTATCTTTTTGGCCACCAACGACACAACCGTCATGCGACGAGGTGAAAGGACCGACATTGCTCCAACGATCCTCGCCAGATTCGGCATCCCCGTCGAAACACTTCAACCCGCGCTGGAAGGCTCCCCTTTAAGTGAATTTGAGAAGACAAAACCCTACTGGTAAGACCATCTCTCACGCCGAAACACTGACTGGAAATATCCAAGATACTGCCAGCGCTTTTTTGACCGCAAGAAGAAGTTCCTGCGCCCCAAAGGGTTTCCATAAAACCCCCGAAGGGGCCATCGCGCTGACCTTCGCTTCCATGATCTCGTCGCGGTAACCTGAAACCAAAATCTCCGGAGGGCACATGAGCTTTTTTGAGCGCCAAAAGTGCTTCAAGGCATTCATCACCTTAAACCCATCCATTCCCGGCATCCTGAGATCACAAATAACGAGATCAACCGCAAGATTCTCTACGCAATCGAAGACCTCCCGGCCCGACCCCGCAGCGAAAACTTCGAAACCCTTTTTCGTAAGCAGCCTTTTGAATGTTTGTCGTAGAAGTGCGTCATCATCGATCACCAGAATTCTCTTCGCCATTGCCCAAACTCCCTAGGTTGGCTGTTTTGATTAAACGTAGAAATTCCATATTTTAAAGTTTATTGTCTGAAAGGTTTCAGGTTTAGGGGTTTTAAGATCTGAGATCTATTTTTTTCGGGGGAATAGAACAAAACTCAGATTTGTTTCTTAACGACGTATCATAGATTTTCTGAAGGAACTTTCAACATGTTTATCATTAATTTTTTTTAATTTATTATGAAAAAATATGAAGTAAGAAGTAAGAAAAAAGTGCGCTATTAACAAATGGCATTGGCAGTTGATAGGTTTGTCCATTCTCCCCAAAGGGAAGAAGGTTAGGTTGAGGGGTACATTCCTTTAGAGAACCCTCACCCCAACCCCTGCCCGACTGCATGGCAGGCGGGCTCTCCCTTTCATGGAGAGGGAAACCCAAAGACTCATTGCATATCACGCGTTAACAGTACAAAAAAGTGAAAAAGGCCGGTTTCTTTCTATTTCATACCTCTTACTTCCTGCTTCTTATTTCATACTTCTTATTTCGTCTTTTCACCTTCCTCCACCACCGCCGTGCTCGACTCCAGCACATAATCATCCTTTTCCGGGTCCGGCCGTGTCTTCAGCCAGGCGGTCGAGACAGTTCCGGCCGAAACGGCTGCTCCCGCGGCTGCATAAGCACCGGCCCCTCCGGCTGCGGAACCGGTTGTCGCCGCCACCGGAACAACGGCACTTCCGACTGCACCCAAAGTCGCCAGGCTTGCCGCCAGGACATAAACCTTGGTCCTGTCACTCACCGGTCCTTCATAAGGAATCTCTCCGGGTTTGGTTGTCCGGTCCAGTAAGCGGTAATCCGGCCGAACACCTCCCTTCAGAGAATCCTTGAAAAGATTTCCTCCTTCAGGATCATAAACCGAGACAATGCTGATATAAGGCTTTCCTGTTTTTGGGTGTTCGCGGACGAGTACTTCGGTTTCTGTTTCAGGCAGAACCTCGGAAGTATAGGTTGGAAGAGGTTGAAACACTAAAAGAAAAATCAATAAAAAGATTCCTAAAAAAATTCTTTTCCCCTCACCCTTCCCCCTGTCCGTCCGGCCCGCTTCGACCGCAAAGCGAGGCGGGCAGGCGGGCTCTCCCCAAGGGAGAGGAAATTTCACCTGGCCCCTCCTCGCACCACAAAGGAATAAAAATCTTTTTTTTCTCTCCTTTTCCCCTTTGGGGAGAAGGTAGGGATGAGGGGCCCTTTCTTGGCTATCCATTTTCTTTTTCCTCCCTTTGGAGGACGGAATCCTGAAGCTGCTGGACGATCGCAAGGAGGCACCGTTCAATCGCGGCATTGAGATTGACCTGGGGTCCTCCCCTTTTGGCAAACACCTTTTCGGCATCGCTCAGTCCGCTTGCCTGAAAATGGATCACCGGATAAAGATCCTGGTTATAGAGGACCACTTCCGTCTGAATCGCGATCGCCTGGCCTTTAAGAGTCACCTTGTTCCCAAAATCCGTGATCGCGACAACCGCCAGGTAAGGAATCCCACACTGTTTAAGAATCTGCGCGCTCGGTTCGGTCTCCATCAAAATGAATTCCTCGAAACCTTCCTGGAAGGCTTCAAGTGCCATCGGACTGAAGGCCTCCCCGACATGATACGTTTGAGGATCGGCCAAACGGCCGCCTTTATCCTGGGATTCATAGGCTGACACTTCCGGAGGAAGATAAAGCGCCAAACGTACCGGCACCGGCTGAATCTGTTTGGAAAAATCCGAGGAGAGCATCCCCGGGGCGTGGATATCCCAACCGAAAAGGGTCGCACATCCGGCGAGGCAGAGAGACAAAAGTAAGATTGAGCCGTGATGTTTCATTTATATAACCAAGGGTTACTTTGTATCCATGATACATTTTATAAGCTACCGGCTTCAAGCTATAAGCCTCAGGCTTCAAGCCGCAGGCCACAGGCAGCAAGCAGAAGCTAGATGCTGGATTAGAAGTTTCCAGCCTCTCTTGTCCAGTTCGGAATCTTTTTTGAAGTTTGAAGCCTGCAACCTGAAGCTTGTAGCATTTTCCTGTCTCAAAAAACAATCCCCCTTTCTTACCGGTCGGAGTGCGTTGCGGTGAGGTTCTACGCGGCCCAGATTCTCCAACCTTGTAAGAAAGGAGGACACCAACAACTTTCAAACAAAGCCATTTTTCGTCAATAAGCGAAATAACCCGACTATCAGCGTCTCGCTAGCCCTATTACAATAGTAACCTATGATATGAATGTTATCAATGTCAGCTTCAATAAAACTGCGCTGCTTTCCGTGAATAGGGTGATTTGACTGCCATCCTTAAAAGGAACCAGTCGTCACGGAAGGACCTTTCAAGCGCTGCTTAGGATGCCATATCTTGTCTTTGACCCGAGGGGCGGTGCTCCTGCCACCAGCTTTGGGCCGAGCCCACATCAAAAATACCTTCTCCATCATACCCTGTCACTTTGGAAAAGCTTTTCAGGGCCTCTTTGACGACATCCAGGAAGGGATCTAATTCTGCAACCTCAAGCAGGACTTCGGGGACTCCCGCTTCGACGCGGTTTCCCAAAAGCTCGGCAGCTTTCGCGCGGAATTTCCAATGCGGAGAACTTCTCAAAACCTCAATCAACCCTTGGGTCGGGATCGCTTCGTCAATAAGGCCTTGCCCTTCTTCGCTCAAGTAATTCACGCTGACATCCCCGATCCGGTTGGTCACCTTCATGAAGGCCTCGACCTTTTTCAGCTGTTCCGCTGCAATCGTCTTGAGTTCAATATATTCTGAGCCGTCCCGGTAACCTTGTAACTCTTCGTAAGCCTTACGCGATCCCAAAAGCGCCCGCTCCGCTGACTGCATCATGTTCCTCCTGGCATCGATCACAAGAAGTTCTTTGGCAAGGGCTTCGTATTTCTCATCGAATTTCTTCCTGGTTTCATCCAGATAGCCTTCGAAAACAGCCACATCCTTGTGGAATTCAAGGACCGAGGGTTCCAATTGCGACTGGATGATGCCGCTCGCCTCTCCTTTGGCAACATTTTCAAGCGTGCTACGGACAGAAGATTCTGAAAATTTTTCGGTAACTGCCTTGTTGAGGAAAGCCGAGGAACCCGTATGGATCTGAAAGAGTAGGTAACCGCTGACGAACGTAAAAACAACCGTCCAAATCATCAGAACCGTCCAGACAAAAAAACGTCCGCGGAGCTTGGCCTGGACAACCCCCGCGATATCCACCCCAAGGTTTTCCTTTTCCCTTTTGAGCAACTCGAGATCCTGATTGAGTCCCTGAACCTTCTGATCGAGCTGCCCAATCTCATAAGAAAAATTCCGCGGTAATTCTTCGCGTTTGGAGGAAGAAACAGGGGTTTCCTCCCGGTCGGGAACAGGAACGGGACCTTTCAAAAACTTCTCCGGCTGAGGGGATGATTCGAACTCGGAATTCTGTACGTCGTACCCGGGTGGCACAGAGGGTTTGGACGTTTCTTCAGGCAATTCCTCCCGGTTTTTATTTTCAATATAAAGTTCACCGCAGCGGGGACATTTCACAACTCCCCCACCCAGTGCGCACCCGCATTTACTGCATTGTGTGACCATAGCTTCCGGATCCGGGTTAAAAAAACTCGTTGTTGAAATCCGCCACAATCAGCACACAAAAACGTTATTGAGAAACATACCGCTGGCGGAAATGTCTTTTGTTATTTCTTACTTAAATAAAGGCTAACACTCCATTTTAATAATTTCAAACTTGAACGGCAAATAGCTATCAATCAATATCATTTCATAACATACCCATGGCAAACGCAACTTATTTATGGGTCATAAGATAAGACATGCCCCCCTCGGGTAATCACAGTACACAAGGGAACCCTGAATTTGTGCGGGGAAGGGATCGAAGATCCCAGAGAAAGCCGAAGAAACTCAAGCCGCAGGCTCTAAGAGGATTCCAAGATCGTGGACCAGCGCATGGCCGTCAAAAGGCTTCCCCCTCAAGAGATAACGCCGGCCTTCATGGGGTTTATCGGGCGGCATATTCGCTGCCAAGGCAGTCAGAAAAATAACCGGGATCGCCGGATCCAGTCCATCCCGGATTAATTCGTTATAGACCTCGGTGCCTTCGTCGTCTCCCAGAATTAAATCCAGAATGATCGCATCCGGGTGTTCGCGAAATGCCATCGAATGGAATTCTTCTTTATTGGCGGCCGAAACCACATCGTATCCGGAAAGGGAAAGCAGGTCCTTTAAAAGCATCCGGATATCTTCTTCGTCATCAACCACGAGGATTTTGGGTCTCATCTTGTTCGATACCTCCAAAGGGATCCAAGAACGCATCCTGATATCTCTACCTTAAAGCGTACCTGCTGAATGGAAAAAATGGAAGGAATGTTACTTTTTTTTGCGGGTGACTTTCCCTTAAAATGAAAGAAAGTCGTTACCTTACCCGCCGTAACGGGTAAGGCCGACTTTCTTTAAAACGATTTCTGATTTCGAAAGGCTAAGACTTCCCCTGATTTTTAAAGATCAAGGCGTGTTATTCGTCGCCGCCTTCACCGGTATAATTGACACCCTGGTCGGTCTCGGGCCAATCAACGCCGCCATCCTCGGAATCCATAGCATCATCCCCAGGCCAATAGCGGTCATCATCCAGATATGCATCTTCATTTTCCATGTCCTCTTCATAGAGGAACTCATCCTCATCCATGAGCTCTTCTTTCAAGGCTTTCTTATCCTCTTCCATCACGGCCCCTTTTTCAGAACTCACGGCTGCCTTCATTTCTTTCTCCGGTTTGAGTTCTTTCTGAGCGGCCAAGGCCTGGATCGGAAAACTCCCTGAAAACACGAAGATCATGGCTACCACTAAAGCTAATACTCTTGACATTGTCTGCCTCCTATACATGAAATCTTGCCATTGCGTCTATAAGACGCCCTTTCGCTGCCATTTATTCACCTCAACAAAGAATGGGCACCCACCCTAAACGGCTTAAAAAGAATGGGTGAATATAGGGTTAAAAAAATCCCCTGTCAATAAGAAAGCTTGACCCTTCCCAGAAAAAAATAGTACCGGGTACCCGGTACTATTCTACGCGAAACTCGATACCACTAACCGCCCAGGATCTCGGCAATCGCGGCCAGTAAATCTTCCTGATCGGATTTCTTATCGATGACTTTGCGCACGCCTTTTTTCATCAGATTCTCGCGGTCCCGCGTGTTCCCCAGGAAGGCCGAAACGACAATGATCGGAAGCCCTTCACGGATACGGTGGATTTCATGGACCAGCTGTTCCCCCGTAAGACCGGGCATCCGCACATCCAAAATGACAAGATCGGGTGGGTCTTCATGGATCCTCTTTAAACCCTCTTCCCCGTCATAAGCTTCCTCCACCTGATACCCCTTTTGGGTAAGGTCGTGCCGGAGCAATTGGGCAAAGTCTTTGTCATCATCGACAACCAATATTTTTTTCTCATTCACGGGAAACCTCCCGATCAGCTTAATATTTTAGATAGGCGGATAGTAAGACGGCATAAACATCACCACATACGAAGTCATAGCACCCAAACAAATAAGAAGGAGCCCCAAGAAACGTGTTGTTCGAACTTCCCTGTTTTCATCCTTCGGCCGCACCGCCCAATTGAATTGATCCATCACCCAGATATAGAACCCAATGGATTTGGCCGGCCAGACAAAACAAAAAAACCCCGTCAGAAGAACAAGCCCCGCAAAGAAACGAAGAACCAGCACCGCATAAAAGGCAGGAAATTGAAGGACCACATCCATAATGCCTTCAGTATAGGAGTTTCATTCCCGTAAGGCCAGGGTTATCTCGTTGGCAGGGTACGCCGGCACACCGGCCCACGCAATGCATGAAAAATCCGAATTTCGAAATTTTAAACAGCAAACAAAAGACAAAACGTTAAATGTGAAATGTTGAATGTTACATGTGTCCCCATTTAACATAAAACATTAAACATTTAACCTGTATGCACAGCTAACGTCTGTGGCTTGATGCTTGAAGCTTATTTCTTTTTTCTTTCGTATTTCGAATTTCGATATTCCTTCGGATTTTCCGCCCAACAAGATGGCGGATCCGCTACGTACTTTAGCGGACGTGCTTCGATATTCGAATTTCGAATTTAAAACACGTCTCTCTTACTTCTGACCTCATACCTCAACATTCAACGTCCCGCACGTGTCCCCAGCGCCCCTACGGTCTAGGCAATGGCTCTCCGGTAAGCGCTCCAGGCTCCGGCAAGTGAGTTGCTGCGATTCCGGTTAAAAATCACCATTTTATCCGCAAATATTTTATCCGCTTCAGCATATTCCGATTCAATCGCAGCCATGTCTTTCCAAGGTGCCAACATCGCTGCCAGATTTTTCTTCTGCTGTTCGAACACATCGCTCGCCGCTTTCGCTGCCGACGAGTAAGTAGTTTCAAGACTTTTGCCTGTAGCGTTTAATTTCAGCGAAAATGCCGACACCATGGGATTGAATGTTGCTCGAAATTGACTCAAAGCCGCCGCGACTTCGGGGTCCCATCGGTCAAGCCGACCGACATCACCATTTTCAATCGGTAAAGAAAGGACGAAAGTTAACGCCTGCCAACCCGGAAACTTGGGAAAGTAGTTTGTCCCCAAAACAGGTGGCAAATTTTTATTGGATCTGCTATCAGCCCAGTTAAGCACTTCAGAAACATACCAGCCGACACCGCTCCAATACCATTTGCTCACTGTTAATTCATTACTCCAACGCGATGACGCATAACCCGACCAATATCTTGCTTCCCGCTTTTCGCACTCTATATTTCCGAAACAATTGATTTGGTGGATCTTTCCCATTTCTCTTGCCCAATATTCCAAAAGACGGTAGGCCTCATCTCTAACCTCAGCTGAAGCAAGATAATCCCGGTAGCCGCTATCCCGATTCCATTTTATCTGAGCTATCTTTTTATCCCTCAAGGCCCCAAGAGCCTTGACGGCCTGTTCTTCACCATAGGCTATCGGCCCTTTTTTCGCATCCTTTCCTGACGGCTCATTTAAAGCCCCTTTGATCATTTTCACCAATCCCGTAACGGCGTTCGCGGCCTTACCATAAAAGTCAGCTCGAAGATTCATGCCGGATACCGTTCCCGATGAGGTGACACAATCCACTCCTTGCGCGCTGGTAAAAGGCGAACATGCCACATTAAGATCGCCCCCGGCGGCCGAGCGTTCATTTTCGACGACCTTTAAATATTGAATGTAAGCGGAAGCAACGCCGGAAAGTATCTCCGTCGGCGCCTCCGTATTTTTCAGGACGTTAAAATAATTCAACACCGCCTCATAGTAATCGGCTGCTGCAAACGCCTTAACTTGTGCCTGCCAAAATTGAAGATCCTGGTAGGCCTTTTGATAAGGCATCCAGGTAGACACGCTGGAATTTAAAATGACACCTGTCTTTTGATAATAATCCTGATGGCTATTGTAATAAGGGGAAGGTGTCTCATATTCGAACCATTGGGATTCGCATCCCGGACTCGTTTTCGGATAACTAGGGCATGCGAAAACCCATTGCTTCTTTAAATAGATCTCGTCACCGGGCTTAACAAGCTTGCCCTCGATATAAAGACCCCTTTTGTAATAATCAATCAGTTCCTTTGATCCCGTATTGAACTCCTCGTTGATTTCTTGGATCCTTTTTTGATATTGTAACCATGCATCCCCGGCCGCTTTTTTGGCCGTATTGACGGCATCGTATTTTGCCTGAACGGCATTCAAAACACTAAGTACGGAATCGATATAAGCCAGTAACGCCGCCGAACGGTTAGCCAAAGAACTGTCCCCCGAGGCAATCGCCGATAATCTCATTGCCTCCGTGTTAGCCCTCAATTCCTCCATGGCCTTAATATCTGCTGTCAAATCCCCGCCACCGGCGAGAGATTCAAATTGGCTGATGGAGCCGAAGGCTTCATACCGCTTCATTTCCACATGATAACCCGGAGCTGGGCTCGGATTTGGTGACGCCGAAGGCCCAGGGCTTGGCGATGGCGGAGAACTTAGCACTGGTACAGGAGACGCACCGTAATTAGGTGAAGGCGATGAAGCCGAACTGGGGCTCGCACTTGGGTAAGCCGAATTTGAACCTTCGATTACACTAATCGCATAACTTAGCAAGCTGATAGCCTTCTCCACGCGTTCCTTATTGATTGCTTCGTAACTATCAACCCATTCCCCGATTGCCGTATTCTTACGGTTCACAAATTCCTCTTCCACGCCAATTGCTCGTAATTGCAACTCGTGAAACGCCTCTTCGGGGGTCATCGCTTCCGGCTCTTCCGTTGTCGTTGTCGACATCGCCAGTTCGGGTTCACTGACTGCCTCTGATTCTGATTCTCCGGAGCTCAACGGATTCGTATCAGCCTTTGCAAGATTTAAAAGAGAAGTCGTCGGTTGAAGACCGGCTGCATAAGTACTTTGGACAACATTAGGAGACGATGAACTCACCGGCGAAGGAGAGGCGTAATACTGTGTCGCCGGGATATAGGTGCTTCCTTGTATAGTGTATTCGTCCGCGGAAAAGGCGATCAGGCCGTTGCCAGTTATAGAAGAGATTACAAAAACAATCGTTACTAGAACGGATAGCCTTTTATTT
>JAFGHI010000017.1 GCA_016930235.1 Candidatus Omnitrophota bacterium | reverse complement strand
TGCGAGTGTGGCGCTCTCCCAGCTGAGCTACGGGCCCAAAACAACTTGATGTATGAATACCGAATGCCTACGGTCTCTAACGGCGATTGGGCTTCTTGACCTTTCCCGCCGTCCCAAATCTTATGGGGGCGGGCCCAAAACAAATAAAAAAACTTTTACTGTAAAAACTAAATGCTGAAATAACTCCACACTACCGCGTATTCTTTATTCCAGATGTGAGAACCCGCCTTATCTCCTCGAATGCCTTTTCCTGTTCCCATTCATTAAAGATCTCGTGATAAAAACCTTCAAACACGAATATCTCTTTATCCGGAACACGTAATTTCTCAAAAAACTGTTTTGTTTTGCTCGCATCGACAATCTTCTCGGAACCGGCCATAAGGATATGGACCGGAAAAGGCCAGGAAATCGTTGTCATAGCATCCAATTGAGCCATGTATGATAGCATCTCATGAAGCATCCTTACAGTAATTTTTCGTTTAATGAACGGATCCTGCCGATACTTTTTCACCTCTTCAGGATGATGTGTTAAATGAGGAGGATAAACCGGATTATGATAACAAAACTTGGGGAGCCATTGATTAAGACAATCATTAAGCGTCTGTATCCATTGAGGAAGTCTCAACCCAAGGCAAGGCGAAGACAGAACCATCGATCGAACGTTTTCCGGATGTTCCATGGCCCAGAAAACAGCGACGAGAGCACCTAAGCTATGCCCCAGGAGATAGATCGGATCTGGAATTTCGTACTTTGCCTTTAAATATTGAACGAAGGATGTCACATCCCCGGTAAAATCACGAAAAGAGTCGCAATAAACTTCCCTGCCCTCGGACCGTCCCTGCCCTCTTTGATCAAACAATGCAATTGAAAGAGGAATGTTTTCAAGTTCCTTTTCGAATTTAAGATACCGCCCATAATGTTCCCCGTGTCCATGAAGAATAAGAAGCGTTCCCTGAGCATGGTCCTTCCTGAGATACCGATAAGCCAATCGCAATCGATCGTGTGTGATGAAGTAATCAGAACTTTGGTCTGCCGTCATGTTTTGAGATATTTAAATCTTCAGATTTATTCACAAGGAATACGACGAGAGCCGCCCTCATAGAGTTCGCGAACAAGATCACGGTATCTCTCACCCACCACCTGCCGCTTAATCTTGAGTGTCGGCGTTAACTCCCCTGAGCGTTGTGTTAACTCTTCAGGAAGCATTGCAAAATACTTGACCCGTTCAAACGGAGCCAATCCCTCCATTTGCATGCGCAACCTGGAGGCAACCCAACCTTGCACCCCTTCATGCTGAAGCAATTCCTGCCAAACCTTAAAGCGAATTCCTGTTTCCTTGCCATAGCATTCCATACGCCCTGGATTCGGGACAACGATCGCCACAAGATAATTTCTCTTATCCCCGATCACAATCACCTGATTAAACAAGGAATCCCTTAAAATTCTCTGTTCGATATTCTGCGGAGCAATATTCTTTCCGCTTGATGTCACAATGATATCCTTTTTCCGGTCGGTAATTCTTAAGAAACCTTCTTTGTCGATCGAGCCGATATCGCCCGTATGAAACCAGCCTTCCCTTAAGACCTCCTGAGTGGCGCTTTCATTGTGATAATACCCGCGCATAACACATTCACTCCTCGTTAAGATCTCGCCGTCTTCCGCTATCTTGACCTCGACGTTAGGCAACGGACGTCCCACGGTTCCAAATCTTACTCCTTGAACCGTATTCGCGGCAATCACAGGAGCCGTCTCTGTCAAGCCGTAACCTTCAATAATCACGAGCCCGGCAGAATAAAAAAATTCGCCCAATTCCTTATTTAAAGGCGCCCCTCCGGAAATAAAAAAACGGGTCTTCCCGCCTAATCCTGATTTGACTTTATTGAATACCAATAATTTTGCAATGAAATATTGGAGACACAGTAACCATGAAATGGTTTCCTGATGCCGCTTCTTTTCCACGACTTTTTGGCCTACGCCAAGCGACCATATAAAGATTTTTTTCATCAGCGAAGGTGCTTTTTCAACTCGCTCCATAATCTTTGCGTGGATCTTTTCATAAAACCGAGGGACCGCTGCGGCAATCGTTGGCCGAACAAGCAAAATATCCTCGGGCACTGTCTGCATACTCTCCGCATAAGCAATGGTAACTCCATGAAAGCACATAAAATAATATCCGGCGAGCCTTTCAAAAACATGACTGAGCGGCAACAAAGAAAGAGCGATATCGCTTGGATTCACCTTAATCACCGCGCCCGCACCCAGATAGTTGGCAATAAAATTTCGGTGGGTCAGCATCACCCCTTTGGGAGGTCCCGTCGTTCCCGAAGTATAGATAAGGGTGGCCAAATCATCCGGTTTGACCTGATCAATTCTTTGCTGAAGGAACCCCACAGCCCTCCGAGATTCCGTCCTTCCCATCTCCTGAAGATCCGAGAGGGAAATGATTTTTTGACTTTTGACCCGGGTTTCTCCGAAAGAGATTATGCGGCGAATTTGTGGAATTTTTTGAATGATCCAATTCATCTTCTCTTCGGAAATCTCGGCGGAGATAAAAATCACTTCGCTGCCTGAGTCCTGGATGACATAAGCAATATCATCATTCGACGATGTCGCATAAATAGGAACGACAACCGCCCCAAGACTCAAAATCCCAAGATCGGCATACGTCCACTCAGGACGGTTTTCCGAAAGAAGCCCGACTCGGTCACCTTCTTTAACTCCCAAGGCATGAAGTCCATAGGCGACCTCGTGAACACAGCTTTTCCATTCACTCCATGCAATCGATTGATATCGACCGCTTTTTTTATAAAGAAGGCCCGTCTTTTGACCGTAAAGCGATGCGCGCTTTAAGAAAATCTGGACAAGATTGAGTTGGTTTTCCGGGTGTGATTCAAACATTGCCGAACGGTAACTTTGCAATCATAACCTCGTATCGTTTCGAACATCTTTGGAGCGGTTCTGTCCCTGCTTCGTTGAACGGTCAACGATGACTCGACAAACCTGCGGCATCCTCCAAAACTTGATAATCCTTTTCCGTTTCCTCGTTGATAATCCTCATCTTTTCTGCCTGGATCAATTTTTCTCTCGCAATATCACCCTCAGGGAGTTTTGCCATGTCATTGACAACCTGGAGATCCGACAAAATCTGTTGATGGATCTCCGCGCGTTCCCGAATCGCCTGCATCTCACGCGCCTGCTCCTGCGTTTGTGATTTCACCAGCTGATTGAGGTCAATGATTTGGTTAATACGGCTTTGAATCCTTGCGACTTGCATTTCAGGCGGCACCGTCTGGGTCATCTTTCCGGCCTCAACCGCTTTGTTCACCTGGGTCACTTTCTGAATATTGGCTAAATCACCCGCCATTTTTGTCTTGGGAACCTTAGGCATTTGCGGAACAGTCTTTTGGGGTAACCGAAGATTAGGCAGATCAAGAACCTTCCTGACGCTTTCGGGAATTTCTTCCGTTCCCTTTGCGGTTAGATTGGTCTCAAACTGCGTTGCTTTGTCGAGAGTTTCTTTTCGTATGTCTTGACCCGAAGATTTTTCGCCAGGCCTCGTGACAAACCATGCCATCCCGGCAATGCCGACAACCCCCGCCAACAATATCAGCAATCCAATTTTATTCTTCATACCCATCCTATCGTATCGATTTTACCATTAATCCCTGACTATTCTATCAATAAACGCCTTATTTCGTCTATCTGCTCCATAGTCTTTTCTTCACCCATCCTGATAAATTTATCGGGTGAATAAAACTCCGCCCAATGCCCCTCGTGAACTACCGGATGAATCAGGATATCCGCCTGATTTCCCCAATAAGTCGCCATTTCATATTCCATAAACTGAATCGTGCTCATAATGACATTGAAAATATTCCCCGCATATCGGCCCCTTATTTTATCCACCCCACTGATCATGCTTTTCCAAATCACATTTTTGTTTGACAAGGCCGCCATTTTTCTCTTCCTTCTTCGGTTTCGTAATCGATTGCAGGCAATCCTATCGTCAGGCCCCATCAGGACATTCACAGCAATAATCTTTTTGACGCCCATCTCCGACAAAATTCCAACCGGCAAAGGATCAATGACGCCGCCATCAATCAAAAGGGTTTCCTGATAAGGGACCGGTCGAAAAATACCCGGAATTGAAATGCTTGCTCGAATGGCATCCACAACACTCCCGGTTTCCAAAACTACTTCTTCTGAACTAAAAAGATCGCAACCGACAATTTTGAGCGGGATATTTAAGTCTTGGAATGTCTGACCCCCCAAAAACTTCTGAAGCCATCGACTCACCTGCCGCCCTTTAAAAAAGCCATGATGAGGCAATGACAAATCCCTTAAACCCAATAATCTAAAAAATCCGTGTTTCATATCAATTTCTTTGGCAATCTCCTCGATTTGATCGGCTGAATACCCTTTTGCCCATAAGCCACCGACAAGGGCCCCGATGCTGGAACCCGCAATAATATCCGGTTTAATCCCCTCCTTTTCTAAAACACGTAAGACCCCAATATGAGCTAAACCATAAGCTGCGCCGCTGCCTAGAACCAAACCTAACAGTCGTCCTGCCAATTCTCTCGCCAGATAACGCATCGTAGCGTGGTATCGCTCAGGCCTCTCCGTCATCGACGGTAATTGCGAAAAGACACGCATCCCCAGGATCTTTTCCTTCTCTTCATATGGGATCATATCCCCGCTCTGATTTTCAGGAACCAGAATCCGTATTTCGCTCTTACTGAAACCGAATCCTCTACTCAGCTCCTGAACCAATTTCCCGCCGTCGGACAAATCCTCAAAGGTATTTGAGACAATAAAGTAGACAAGATCGGAATGTTTTAAAAGCTTGTAGGCGCTGGGATTAATCACGTTCGGCAATCTCAATAAAATATAATCGTACCGGTAACTCAAAAGTGTGACAAAAGCCCCTATCTTGCGATCCACCTCGCCACTGGAATCGTCAAATTTGACGGACATATAAACATAGCCGGTTTGATGTTCCACAAGATAAAGCTTAAGGTCCGTTCCCAGATTCGCTTCTTCCTTTGCCAAATCAAAATATTTTTCAGATTTCGATCCCAACTCGCTTTGAAATACCGCATCCGAAGGGTAAACGAAATCAACCAAAATGACTTTTCTCTTCGATTCCTTTTCTAACTGGGCCGAAAAATTCAAGTAAAACGGAATCTCATCGGCTACGGATTTCTTTGTCATGAAGGCGGCAACTTTGACTTCACGATGCGAACGGATCCCTTCGCTTTTCGTGAGGCGGTGCCCCAAGCTCCGGTTCAAATGCAAGGAAATGGCAGGGATTTCGTTCACAAATTTCAAGAACTCTTCCTTAGGAAGTTTTAAAATCACCCCGTCCCTTCTCGCTTCGACTGAAGCACTGTGAGACTGATTGGTAAGCAGGGAGGCTTCCCCGAAATGATCTCCCCGATAAAAATACATCAGGGTCTCTTCTTCCCCGTCCGCCCGTGATTTTGTAAACAGCCGGAAACGGCCTGATATCACGACATAGAATGCCTCCGAGGGCGTCCCTTCTTCATAAACAATATCGCCGCGCTTATATTCGACAAGACGCGCCTTCTTTTCGATAAGCTGCTGTTCGGCCGGGGTCAGGGACGAAAAGACAGGGATATCCTCCAAGGAATATTCTTTCGAGGATTCTATCTTTTTCTGAAAAAAGAAAAACGCCATAACGCTAGTATTATCGGCAGGTTAGTTGAATCTCCTAACCCTTCACTTCTAAAAGATTCAATTCATTGAAGCCAAGGGGGAATTTTAAGATTGAGAATAATGCAAAACAGCTTGAACGGCCCGCTTCCACTCTTTCCTCAAATTCGAGACTTCTTTTTGACCCATTTTCGGACGGTAAATATGATATTTCCTCTTCCGATCAATGGCTTTGAGATCTCTCCATACTCCGGAAACCTTTCCCGCAAGCTTGGCGGTTCCCCATGCTGTCGATTCCGCAATATCCGAGACCCATACGGGGCGGCCCAACATATC
>JAFGHI010000016.1 GCA_016930235.1 Candidatus Omnitrophota bacterium | reverse complement strand
TCTACACAAGATTTGGACCGCTCGGAACTCAGGCTGTCCGATGAAGACGCGCTCGTCGAAAAGATTTACCGTCAGTATCGCCAATTCCATGTCGATTACCGCCGAAAACTGGGTGAGCGGATCCGGGAGGTTCGCATTTTGGAGCATCAGGGTGTTCTAGACGAAGGTCAGATCGAAAAAGAATTGGAAATTCTATTTGATCAGAATGCCGTGATCCGTACCAACCAGGATCATCTCAAATACCGTGAAACATTAAAGGGCGATAGCGAGGAGGGTATTGCGAAGATGATTTTGTATTTGGAGAATGCCGAATTTATTGTCAGCAACGTCATCATCAATATTTTTTCTAATCTTATTGGGGGGAAAAAAGGTCAAGAACTGCTGATGGCCGTTGAAGAATTCCGGGACGATCTCATGGGGGGCACTGTTGAAGGGCATGCCTTTCAAATGCTCAAAGCGGAACTCGATCAAGATGTTTACGAGAGGAAGGCCTCCGAGACATTGGTCAGGGGGATTATCGAAGGTTACGATGCTTATATCGATGAAAACATCCTTCAGCTTCATGAAAAGTTCGGCGAAGAACCGTCGGAAGGAGCAATTGAAGAGTTGGTGGGTAGAATCCTTGATGCGGTAGATGCCTTGGGTAGTTTTTTAAACGTGCGCAGGGTATTGCTGGGGCGGCTATTTGCCGAGTATCCTCCTGAACTGTTTAATCGGGCCATCGAACGTTTTGAACGCGAAGGCTGGAAACCGGAGCGCTCGGAGGTGCGGGAAGACGGGCTGCAAGCCGCAAGCTACAGGCCTCAAAAAGCTGGGGCTGAGGCTTGGAGCCTGGGGCTTGAAGCTAAATCCGAACTGCGCGAAGAAACAAAGGCATCGGATTCCAAAGGAATATCGAGGCGGAGTTTTATGAAGATGATGACTTTGGCGATGAACCTGTCTGTGCCGGGAGGCAAGGAAGTCGTCGCGGCATTGGCTGCTTTAAGTGGTTTGGGCAATCTTGCCCAGATTGGATCCGCGGTCAATTTTGCCCTTTTCATGGAGCTTGATGATGTCGGAGGACACTATTGGCTTCGAGATGGACCCATTTTTAGCCCTCAATCTTCAGGGCCTCGGTATTCTATCCTGACAAAAGCTGAAGCACAAATCCATACGCAGGTTGTTACGCAAGGAGCCGGCCTTGCTGGTTTTATCAAGACTCACCAAGGGCTTTTGACCCGCATGTGGGCAAAAACACCGGTCAAATTTAATGTAGAAGATTATCCCGGAGAACTCCGTGAAGCGATGTCGAATGTCCTTCGTGAACGCCGGTTTGTCGAACTGATGCAAGAACACCTCCGGTTGAGTGATGATGCCATGGCTCGTGCTTTTCGGGCTCATCTGGATGGAGCCGGCGAGACTTTATCGAAGGCATGGGATGTGATTAAGACCCTGCCCGATGATGTGGTGGAAGCCCAGTGGAAAAAAATAGAAGAAAGCGATGCTCCGTGGGATGAAGGCCTTCAAGACACGCTGGATGAAAAACTCAACTCTTTATCGAATGACCTCAAACAGATCAGGAGAGATCCCGTATTTCAACGTGCGGAACGGAAAGTCTGGCGGCGTGAACATCCGGATACCCCAACGCCCGAAGAACGTGCCATTTTAGATGCGTATGAAAAAATCGATCTTGCTATTTACGATCTTGAACGCAGCCGGAAAAGCCTTGGTGAATTTAAAAAAATGATCAAGGAACTTATGAAACCTGTTGGAAAGCGCTCGGAATTACGGGAAGACGAGCTGCAAGCCGCAAGCTACGGGCCTCAAAAGGCTGAAGCTTGGAGCCTGAAGCCTGAAGCCAGATTCGAACTGCGCAACGTGCCGCAGCAAAAAGTGCTGATCCTTTCGCAGTTCGGGAAATTTGCCATTCCTGTGATGAGAAAACTCATGGCCGGGAATCGTCATCGAATTGTTGGCGTGGTGATCGATAATGCTTCGGATATTTTTCTGAGATTTTATGCCCGTAAGCATCACATCCCGGTGTTTCGCGCACCGGAAGACTATGATGAACCGGATGTGAATGGGCGCATGAAAGAAGATCCGGATTTCAGAAAGAGAATGGAACGATTTATCTCACGGGTAAAAAAGACGAATCCGGATATTGCGGTCACGATTGGTTTTGAGATTCTTCCCAATGAAGCGTTGGGAATCCCGGCAAAGAAGTCTTTGAATGTTCATACTTCCAGCTTGCCCAAATTAAAAGGGAGATTTCCTATTGTCCGCGCCATCTTGGAAGGGGAAACTGAGATCGGTGTCACAGTCCATGAAACGGTGGAGAAGACCGATAGCGGGAAAATTGTTTATCAGATGAAGGATATTCCGATTTCGCCTGAGGATACATCGGATGATATTATCGAAAAATTGGTTCCTTATCTTTCCGAAGCTATTTTAAAGAGTGTTGACGGTTTGGCCACAGGCCAGATCGAGATGCAGTCTCAGGAAGGGGAATCCCTTTATCCGGCCTTTTCAATGTCCAAAGTAGATGGCGTGCCCTTAGTGGCAACCCAAATGATTGATTGGACTTTGCCGAGCGAGATGATTGCTCGAAGGGTCCGTGCCTGGCATTTTGAAGGGGAGCGGGCTGAGACCGCGATACGCGGAAGTCCTGTCAAAATCGAAAGCGTCAAGATCCTCGGAGATTACAATCCACCAAAAGATTATCCTGCCAGAAAAATTGTCGAGAGAACCGGTAACTTCACTTACATCATTAGGACCGGTGACGGTTACGTCGAAGCCGAGCTCATCCTTAAAAAGAAAGCCAAAAAGGTCCTCAAAGTCGGCCGTTCTTTCGACCGTGTTAAAATCGAAACCCGCTCCGAGCTTCGGAAAAAACCCACCCAGCCCGAATGGGCGCCGGAGATTCAGCGAATGTTGGAAAAGAAGGTTCCGTTTCTCCCGGTGAAATTTTCAGACGAGGGGTATCTCTTCCGCGGAATTGGGCAAGGCTTAAAAGAAGCTATTTTGACCGGTAAGTATAAACCTTATGGGCATAATATGGTTTATGGCGATTTGGAAAAAGAACATGGTATAGCCCTTGTTTCCGAAGAGCCGTCAGATGCAACGCCTTCTTTTAGTATTTATCCCCCCGATCCAAAGGATGCGGCCTATCTTATTTTTAAGGGAAGTGTATTTAATCGTCTGCTAGCAGAAGGTCAAGCGGCTGTATTTAGAGATTATGGCGGTAAATATCCTTTTATTGCCGGGCCAATCAACATCACGGATATGGAGTATGTCATTGTTCATCCCGAAACGAAAAAGTGGCTGGATCGAATTCTTGCTTTCAAAAACCCAACGGGTGAAAACGCTCAAATCAAGGAGAAACTTCTGGAGTATCAAGAAGCGGGCGTGAAATTTGTGACTTATGAAATCGAGGAAGGAGACAAAGGTGATGATCCTGTGCTTGGATGGTCGGCTTTCGAACATGCCTTCACACGTTTTTTTGTTGAACTTGATCCGCAACCAGCAAAAGCGGTCAGGTCGAACATCTATCCTCAACGCTCCGAACAACGGGAATCGCCGGAGATGATTTATCACCACCTTAGGCAGGTTGCTTTTAATGATTTTGATGTCAGTTATGTGCCTTCCTTGGGGGTGCGGCCTTACGATTCGATTTTGTTAAAGGAACTTCACGGAAATGACCGCTATGCCTATTCGGTTCAATTTTTTCCGGGTGGGGGAGTTGTCGTCGGACTTTTCGATGCCCAAGAACCTTTGGATGAGGCGTTCCAGATTTTTGAATATTATTTTAATGAAGAAGGGGCTGAGATCAGAAAATTTCCGCCTCCGCAGGAAGAACGAGAAACGCGGGAACCTGATTTCGAATGGGCGGGGGAGAACCCTTTTCAGAGTTTAGATGCCGCATTCCTTCTGGGTGCAACTGTCCCGAGGATTGTCGTATCCGAAGAATTCTTGCGCGAGTGGAGAGAAAACGATTTATTTAAAGAGCTTTTACGAAAAAAACCTGCTTTGGCCAATGTGCTCACATCCTATGCCGAACTCAAGGCTCTCCATAGGGCAAACTTGCTCTCGGAATTGCGGGAAACTGGAAGTCAGAAGTCAGAAGTCGGAAGTAGGATTTTCTTGCCTCGTACCGCCTACTTCCTGCTTCCTCAATATGCAGTTGGATCTTATTTAGCTGCTCTGTCCCACAGGTGGCCTGCTTCGCCCGCGAAGCGAGGCGAGCAGGTGGGCAGCATCCGGTATCCAGCTTCTAGCGTTTCTGCCCGTTCCGAGTTTCGTGATGATTTAGAGTTTGTCCCGCCAAATCGGCGTGAGATTGAACAAGCGCTTGCGCAGCTTCATCAAATTCGGGATGCTCTAAACGCGTGGACTGAGGGTGGTGGCCCGAAAACAATGGAGGAAGCCATTGGCGGACAATTAGATGCACGCACAAAAGAAAAATTAGAAAAAGCTTTAGCCGCGCTCAAGCGGATCATTGTTTTGACGAGTTTGCTAGCGAAAGCACCTCATCATAAGACCGTAGAAACTCTTAAAGATATTGATACAACAATGAGGAGTCTTACTTTCCCGCGCCAGAATGTCGTTGCGACAGAAGGTAGCAATTTAAGACGTCAAAAAGTGAATATCCGGAAGTTGCTCAAATTGGACATGTTGAGATCGGAGCGACGGTCTATGAAATCGCCGAGAGCGGAGAGCCCGCTGGATAAACAGCTTCGTCCTGAAGAAATGTTGGGGAAGGTGATCCCCCGTGAAATTGTGGCGGATGACGGCGAGGTTTTCCAAGTCGTCTTGGCAAATGATGCTGGCGAAGATCGTCCAAGAAGAGGTCCTCATCTTGAAATCCGTCATCAGGACGCAGTTGCCGGACGTTTGCAGTTTCGAACTTCTCGATTGGGCTGGAATGATCAGAAATATCCTGAGTATCAAATGTTTGCGATTTTCGTTACCGATGCATATCAAGAAAAATATCGGGGCATTGGGGCCTCTCTTATGTCGATGGTCTTTCGCATCGCCAAGGGGTTGGGACATAAGCACTTCAGGGTTTACGGCGGAAGATTAAATACTTTTTATCCTTCCTTGGGAATGATTGAAAACAGTTCGAGTAAAAATAGACACAATTTTTGGTGGTTCCCTTTGGAAGATGAAGGGATGTATCAACTGGGCGTAGAAATGCCCAGGATAGCCATTGAAAGAAGGGCTGTTGAGGTGCCTCCTCTGGCTTTCAATTTGCGGGCGGTTGAGATTTACTCCAGATTAAGAGATAAGTTATGGCAGTCATTACCTCCTGCCTATTCGGCTGCCTATCAGGAAGTGACCGAAAGAATCGAGAAGGAAATCCTGATGCCTCAAGACGCAAATTGGGAGACGGCAGAGGAATGGCTTCTGGCCAAGAAAAGGTTGCTGGAGGAAAATGCCCGCCAGACCCTGGTGATGATGCCCGCTCAGGTGGAAAACCGTCTTCGTGCGATTGAGATCATGATCCCTTACGAAATGGAGTTGCGTGAAATTGAGCGTCAGTTCCGAAAGCAACGCCTGGATTTTCATCTCTCCGATGATGATCTGAATTGGTATCACGCCAAGCGGTTTCTTTTAAGAAGTTACCGCCGATTCGTTTTTCGGATGGCGCATACCCTTTTGACGACGGATCGGATCCGCATGCTGATTGAAGCCGTTGAGCGTCAGGTGCCCGCCTTGGCCAAGCAATTAGCCAGGAACAGGAAACTGGGGATCTACAATCTGGATTTGGCGAGCCAACACCTTGTTGAAAGTGCAATTCTCACCGATGAAATGAAACTGGAACTTTTTTCGACTGCAGAGCCCATTTATTTGGAAAAATACCGGGAAGTGACAGACCGAATTCAGGAATGGGAAACAAGGTCGGATCCGGGGGAGCCTTGGGATGAAGAGCGGATTTGGCTTGAAGCCAAAAAGAATCTATTGGAAGAAAACCTGGAAGCCGTCCAGGGAATGAACCGTGAGGAGGTGGATTACCGGCTGAAAGCCATTGAGGCCTTGACCCGTCTTGAAGCGGAGCTGATTGAAACGGCCAATCGTCTGGATGAAGATATTATTTCTGAAAATTTGAGCGATGATGAAAGAAACTGGCTTCAGGCAAAGCGTGAGCTTTTGGGAAATGCCCGGGCAAGCGTTTACGAAATTGTTTATAGACCCACCGACAAGCCGTTGCCCGAAGAAAGAGTGAACTCCATTTTAGAAGCTATTCATCAAAGGATTACCGAAGAAGCCGAAAGGATTGCACGTCTGGGATTACGTGCCGAACGCTCCGAGCTTCGCGCGGAAGGCAGTATGAAGTCAGAAGTCGGAAGTAGGATTTTCCTACCTCGTATCTTTTACCTCTTAGTTCCTCAGTATGTTTTTGGTTTTTATCTAGCATCTGGCATCCAGCATCCAGGATCGAATATTCAGAATCAAGGTCGTTCCGAATCCCGCGAGATCATGGCCATGATCGATCGTGCTTTGTCGGATGACCCGACCGCTCTAGAAGAATTAGGAACCCGCGGGTTTGTTATGGGGCCCAAAGATGTTCGCGAGCTTGTTCTCGATATGGGATTCGGCATGATCCCGGCTCCGATATCTTTTATGTTCCAGCGGGATAAAAAAACCGGGACCGATTATCAATTGTTAAATTTAGTGATCAGTGAGATGACGACGAACTTTGAGCATGCCGGTCCTGAAGCAAAAAAGATCCTTATCGCACGGCGGATTGAAGAAGGAGGAGTCCCTGCCGTCGAAATCATAGCGGCGGATTCGGGGTCTGGAATTGTTTCCATCGAAAACGCGATGCTGCATACCGCTTCGAGAACGGTTGATCCAAGCCGCGGCAAGGGCTTGGGGTTCATCCGGTCTGCGGCGATTTCTTATGGTTACCTTGAAATCGGGACCGGGCGGGAGCGCTTACTTTATTTACCGAATGATCCAGAGCCCGTGGCCTTACGTCCGAATGTTTCAAGGGGAACTTATTTCCGTATCGTCCGGTTCCTGGAACCGCCCAAAAATTATCACCCGGTACAAAGATATCGGGAGGAGTTGATTGATCGCTCGGAACTTCGTCCCGTATGGGAAGCTATCACGCGGTTTCTCGAAGGAGATGAGCCTGCGCGGACGGAACTTGCGGAGAAGCATGCTTTTGTGGTTGGGCCCTCCGAAATTAATTCTTTGCTCGAGCGCCTCGGATTCATGGGTATCCCGGCTCCTCTTTATTATCTCGCTCAGGGGCGGTTTCGGATCCATACCGAATATGATCTTTTGGAACAAATTATTTTTTCGCTTAGGTGGGGTGTTTTCCCCGGCGGCGCAACGTCGCATGAGATCTGTCTTGCGCGTGAGATTGCCGAGGGACAGAACCACGGGGTCGAACTTGTTACGATGAATTTAGATTATGAATTTCCGATTGTGGATTCCTTGCTGGGATGGCCCGACATAAGGGGTGTTGAATCGGGGGATCCCAAGGTGCGTAATATTGATTTTCTGCGGCAGGCCGTCAAGTCGGACGGGAAGGGTTATATGATCGTTGGGACGCCGAAAGAACGAATCTTGTTTTCACCGGAGACAACGGAAAGGATATTTCTCAAGCCCGATATTGAAAGGGGGAGTTACGTTCAAGTAGTTCGGTTCCGCAATCAACCGTCTGAGGATTATAAGCCCTCGGATTTTTACCAAGATGAAATCATCGAAAGCTCCGAGCTTCGCGCGGAAGAAAGTAGGAAGTCAGAAGTCGGAAGTAGGATTTTCGTACTTCCTGCCTCATACTTCCTACTCCCGCAGTATGCCATCGGTTCTCATCTAGCATCTATTTTTATTAGCCGTTCCGAACTTCATGCAACGAGTCAACCTTGGCTTACTCCGCTTAAAATCGATCCTAAAAGTCTGAGGGAAGGCTATACGGATCTCGAATTGCCGTACTGGCGATTGCCCGGGATGAAACAGCCGCCGCTACGGGAATTTTTGGATGAACATACCCAACAACGGCTCATCTTTTCTCTGCCGGGTGATCCGGACCGCTGGATGCCGCTTTATGATGAGGAGAACAATCAGGTTGTGATTGCGCATCTGAAGACAAACCGATGGCAGAAGACAAGGAAAGGCAATGTCATCAGAGGCGAGGAAATCCTGGAAATTTTGGAAGATTTTCTTGTCTTCCGGCTGGAGGCCCAGGACAAATTATTGGATCAGGATGTGCGAAAGGCGGGTTTTGCCGATGGGCGGATCTTTTATTATGCAAAGGCCCCTCCGGACGATAAAAAGCATTACGTAAAATCTCCCGTGCCTCTTCACCTCGCGGCCCAGCTTCCGCGATCCGGGATTTTAAGGGGCGGTAACCTTGTGGGTTTGATCAAGTCACCTCTTTCAACTGGGGATTTGCTTACGGTCCTCAAACCCCGGCTTAAGCGCTACGCAACCTGGGAAATTTATCCCGATGACGATGGCCAAAAAGTGAATGCCTATCTTTTAACTGCGAACGGCAAACGGTTTATCTTAGAGGAAGATCGAACGAAAGGTATCAGAACTCCGGTAATGCAGACGGGAGAGAAAAAGTTCCTTCCGGATATTGTGGCCTTTGACCGGCGTCACGGCGGGCGGGAAATGGCCGTTCTTATCGGCGAACAGGGGACCCACAATGAGTCCCAGACCAAGAAGAAGGACCGGGACGCCCTTTTTGTTCTGGAAGATTTGGCGTATACGTTTCTGGGGGAGAGGGTGCCGCGGCTTTCGCGGATCACTTTTCACTTGGACCGGCTTTCGGTTTCCCGGACTTCCCGCGCGAAAAAAATGCTGTTCCCGGATGAGGAAACAGCTTTGAAGGAAGGGGCTCAGGAAGATGATTCGTCCGAGACAGCCGAAGCCCGGAAACTGCTTGGTCTTGCGCCCGTTTATATTCCACCGTTTCAAAGGGAAAGGATTCATCAAGTTGTCAAGACATTCCCGCACGAGGACAAACACGATAAACTGAACAAATTTCTGCTCAAGCTCCAAAGAATTGTCAATTTTACCGTCGAGGAGTATCAGAAAAACGGAGGAGTTTTCGAACTCCCCAACCGGATCAGCTACTCGGTTTTTGAGGCGCCGGGACTTGGCAATATGCGTTTTGTGGTGGAGTTTGAAAAAGACAACCAGTCGGGGAAGTATCAGCTTCTCGATGCTCCCGTCCGCGAAGTGGAAACACGCGATGCGCTCCGGGACGGTATTGCGGTCAAGATCCTCCCGCCTTTTAAACCGATCGGAGAAAGATTGCGTGAAATCCACAGCATTATCCAGAAACTCCCCGAAGAAAGGATAGATTCCGGTGGGCTCCGCGGCTTGATCCGCACCTGGACAAGCCGCCGGCGCATCAAAAGCAGTGAAGCAAAGAAACCCGAACCGCGCCAGGGTCCTGGGAATGAGAATGGTAACCGTTCCGAATTAAGAGATTTGAATTTAAAAGACAAAACGGTTGTCTTTTTCCCCGGAGCGAGCCCCATTCACGTGGGTTTGGCGCGAGATCTTTATGAGCGCTATGATGTGTTCCGGAGGGTTTTAGACGAGGCGGATGCGGTGAGTGGTTTTGATCTCAAGCGGATGTTGTTTGAGGGGCCGCAAGCAGATTTGGATCGGGCCAAATATATCATGCCGATCACCACGGCTATTTCTTACGGTCTTTATCAACTGCTTCAAAGCGAGTTTCACGATCGAATTCCGGTCGGCGCGATGGTGGGCAATTCCCTGGGGCAGGTGGTTTCCATGGTCGTCGCAGGTGTTTTATCGTTTGAGGACGGGGTTCGCTACAGTCATATGCTCGGGAGCATGGCGGAAGAAATACTCGGCGGTTATCAAGGCAGTATGGCCATGGTGGCGGGCCTTCCGAAAGAAGAAGTTAAGGCGCTTGCGGATAAATACCATGTCGAGATTTCGGGAGTTTTTAGCGATCGAGTCGTGCATGTTTCGGGTCTTCAGGAGGGACTTGATCCTCTTAGGGATGAGGCGATCTCCAGGGGAGCTACAGTCATCGATTTGGGGATCCATTATCCCGTTCATTCCAGCCGGATGCAAAGCATAAGACCGGTCATGGAAAAGATGCTCGGCATGATTCAAATACGGCCTCCCCGTGTGGCGGTCATTTCAAATAATCAGGGCAAAGTGATTCAAACGGCCGAAGAGGCCCGGGCAGAATTGCTCAGACAGGTTACCGAACCGGTTTTGTGGAATGACGCTTTAGATACCGTGCTGGAGGCGGGTGCGGCCTCCTTTGTTGAGTTGGGAATTTTGCCAAAGCGATATTTATTGCGCTGGATTCCGGAAGGGGATATCGAAAAATATTATCTTCATAACGCGGATTCCGTGCAAGCGTTGCAACGAAGGTTACAAAATAAAGCAGAAATGCGTTCGGAGCTTCGTTTGGATTCATCTCTAGGACCCGAGCAGGTTATCGAATTGATGAGTGCGGTTGAACAACAGCTTCAGCTTTCAGGTGTTCCTGGAGGGATGGGCCGCGGACGAATCGTCCGGTTTGATAAAGAACACACCGTCGAAGCGACTTACAACCGGGACGAAAGAACGGCCAAGATCACGGTTGTTTTGGTGCCGTCAGCAAGAAGCGTTTCGATTCGCGCCTATGTGGATGTTGTTACGGGTGAAAATGGAGTGGAAATCCGCGCTTTTACCGAAGACGGGGAAGATATTTCTCAGCAAGTTGATTTGACGGATTTGAAGTATCGAATGGAAAAGACTATCGATTTGTCGGGGGATTGGACGGAAGTCCTGCAAAAAGTATTAGAAGACCTCCGTTTTGTCCGGACTCGATTATGGGCTCGTCTCTACCCTGAGTTTTTTGATAAAGATCTGGCAGGACATTCATTTTCGCCTGAAAGGGCAGAACGGCCGCCTTTTCCTTTGCCTTCAAAAGATCAGCTGATTCCCTTTTATGAAGCGCACAATCAGGAAGGATTGAAACCGCTTTCAGGCGATCGTGATGTTCCTGTGGGGATGGTCCAGTTGAGTCCCAGGATCCTGGATGCCTATCGGGGATGGATCAACGATCTTGGGGATCATTTAAAAATCCTCTCCTTGGGTTCTGGACGCGGGCAGCTTGAAAGGGCTTTGATGGAAGGCGGTCATTCGGTAACGGCGGTTGATTTGAGCGAAAAGAATGCGCGGTTTTCGAAAGCGCTGGGTGTCAAAACGATCGTGGCGGATGTGCACCAGCCGCTTGATTTAAAAGAAAAATATGATCTTGTGATTATCATCGATGCGATCGGGCAGATGGATCCTCCGGTTATTTTTGAGCAGGCGAAAAAATATCTCCGTAACGGCGGCAAGCTTCTTGTGACGACACCGCAGACGAAGACACAGCAAACCGTGAAAGAGTATCAGGAATCCTTGTACATCCGGTACTCGGCCGATTATTTGCTCAAGGCCATGAAAGATGCCGGCTTTGAGTTAGGGACGAAAGGGTCTTTAGTCATACCCTATGATCCTCGTGGCATCAGTCTTCAATATTATACCGCCAGACTACCGAGCCGCTCCGAGCAACGGTCCCTGCCTTTTGGCAGGGACACAGATAAGCATTTCGGAACTGGACGTTCCGAAAATCGTCAAGTTGTTCGGACGTCTGCGGTACCTGATCAAAAAGATCAGGTGCGCTCCGAGCTGCACCAATTTCCGATCGAAATTGGTACTGCTCAGTCCTTTGGGCCGACCGCCCAAAGGGCCGAGCTGCGTGAGGAAGAAGACTTACTCGAAGATCAGACAGTCGCAGATTCGTCCGTTGAAAAAGAATGGACGCCGTTCGATGAATTGGTCGAGACCGTCTTGTGGGATGATGCGACCCGCAAAGGCGGCATGGCGAATATCCATAAAAGAAATGTGATCCGGACTTATTGGGATGACCTTGTAAGATTTTACCCGGCCCTCGGGACACTTCAGTCGGGCGATATTCTTACCATGGCTTCAAGTTTGCCGTCTTTTTCTGGGGGCATTCCTTTTCTCAGCAAATTAGGGATCGGCCAAAAAATGAGCAGGTTTGCACGAAATTATTCCCTGAATGGGACGAGTGATTTTGAGAATGAGATTTCGGAACGATTGCAGTCGGGAAGATCTATTCGCGTTGCCGCTTTTGCGCCGGGAATGATGCAGGAACCCATTATTATCTTAATGGCGATCATGGAACAGTTAAAACGTCTTGAGACGGGGCATGATGGTTTCGAATTGGCAATCGATGTTTATGATAAGCGCGATCAAACCGGTGTGTTCGGCAAAATGGTTCGTAACGAAATCTATTATGATCCTAGGGATATAGTGCGCATCCGGGATACATTTCCTATCGAACAGTATTTTGAAAGACAGGACCGGGGGTATCGTTTAAAGGATGAAATCCACCAAATGTTTACATTCCACGCGTTAGATCTTGCTGATGATGAGCAAGTAGCTCAATTTCATTCTCAAGGGCAGCCTTACGATTTCATGTTTTTAAATAATATGCTCGCTTATGTTCCGCTTGGGAAACGTATGAGGGTTTTTGATCTTGCTCATGACCGGTTAAAAGATGACGGCGTTTTATATTCAACGCATTTCCAGAGCCGTATCGTAGACGATCGAAAAAGTGAGGATCCAATCGTCGGCGTGGTCGGTAATCGAAATTGGATCGCCCAGCATGCGAAGGGAATGCCGGGGGTGTGGAAAAATGTGAAAGCGCCCACATCTGGAATGGATCAAAGGGCCGAGCTGCGTGGCGGAAACTTTCCGGTGCCAAAGCCGGAAGAGGTCGTTGGTGTTTATCAGGGATTCGATGAGTGGGGGTATAAACGGTTACCCACCGAGATTTATACCTTGGGGTATGTATCCGGTGATGCCAAGTGGGGGAAGTGGTTTATCGATTTCGTCAATGGGTTGGGCGAGAAGATGGAAATCCTATCCGTGGGGTCGGGCGCCGGCCAGAACGAAGTTATGCTGCAGGAAGCAGGACACCAAGTGACCGGTATGGATCTCAGCCCCAATCTCGTGAAATTTTCACGTGAGCGGGGTGTCGAAACCATTCTTCAGGACATTCATCGATTACCGGCCAGAGGAAAAAAATACGATCTCATTCTTTTCTCGGAATCGATCGGGCATATGGATTTGGAGGTTGTCTTAAAGAGGGCAAGGGCCCGGTTGAAAAAATACGGTCATATTCTGATGACCCTCCCGATACCGAAAGAAGGCACGGCCTACGAGCGCTATCAACGTCTCAAATTTATACAATATACACCCGAACAGGTTCGGGAAGCGGCACAAAAAGCCGGTTTGGAAGTTGTCCCGATCCCTGCCCGGAAGTTGAAAATTAGATTTGGGAGCCGGCTCGTTAAAGCACCCCTTGACATCTATCTCCTCCAGCACCCCCGAGGTGAGTTACGCAAAGGAAAACGGGATCTTTCCGAACCTTTAAACTCCGAATGGCGAACCATTACGGCTGCCGATGCCTTTGATCGAAGAATTCATGCTCTGCTAAAAGGGCCTACTCAAGATTGGCCTACACCCTTTACGACCATGCTTATGATTCACAAGTCCAACCTGATTCGGACCTTTTGGGATGAGTTGGTGGAGCAATTCCCGCGTTTGGCGGCCTTGAACCCTCATGAGCAACTTCCCCGTGACGATGGAGTGACATTGCCGTCATTTCAATCCCGGGAGCTTCCGGGTTTTTGGCGGTATGATCTTCATCAGAGGATCGGCAGTTTCTTCCGAGATATGTCAGGTGCCTTGGGGCAGGATTTTAAAGGACAGTTGCTTGCAAGATTTCAAAGTCAAAAGAAAACATCGGTTTTAGTCGTTGGTCCCGGATTGATGCAGGAGCCCATTGCCATTTTGATGCTGGCTCATCAAGTTGCTCAAGAAGCAGGCCTCGATTTAAAAGATCTCGACTTTGTGATTCATGTAATGGATAAGCGGGATGATTCAGGGCTTTTTGAAAAGATGACCCAGAATAAAATTTATTATGATCCGGCAGATATTGCCGAGGTTGAAAAAACGGGATTTTCGCCGTCCGATTATTTTGACCGGGAAAAACGCGGTTTTCGGCTCAAACCCGAATGGCATGCCTATTTCCGGTTTTATCCCGTGGATTTGGATCAATTGGATCAAATGGATGGTCATGCTGTGGCCCCGGCGAGTCAGGATTTTGTATTTAAGAAGAGGGTATTGGGATATTTAAAAGACGGCGGTTTGGAACAGAAATTAGGTTTTATTCTGCAATATCTCAAACAAAACGGAGTCCTTTATTCCGATGGTCTTGCGGGGGTGGAGGATGTCCTCACGGTTTCCTTTAAAGGGATCTCAGGGATACCGGCGGTTCAGATCCATCTTAAAAAAATCAAAAAGTTAGGGTATGTTCATCGGTATGAAAGGATTTCATCCCGCTCCGAGCAACGTCAAGTTGCTCGAAAGCCTGCGGTGCAGAATCAACAAGATTCATCCCGCTCCGAGCAACGTCAAGT
>JAFGHI010000015.1 GCA_016930235.1 Candidatus Omnitrophota bacterium | reverse complement strand
TAGAGATTGGCGGTCGGCCCTCCGATATCGGTGATCGTCCCCTTGAATTCGGCCAGCGCCGCGATCCGCTTGACTTCGCGCAGGATCGAATCGTGGCTGCGGCTCTGGATGATGCGGCCCTGATGCGCGTAAAGCGAACAGAAATTGCATTCGGCCGAACAGCCGCGGTGGGAGGTGATCGAAAAGCGTACGACTTCAAATCCCGGCACGCCGCCCTCGACGTCGTAACAGGGATGCCAGCGGCGTGTAAAAGGAAGATCATAAAGGTGATCGATCTCGGCCGTTTTTAAAGGCAGCGGCGGCGGATACTGGATAATGGAACGATCTGCGTGCGGCTGGACGACGGGCCGGCCCCGTACGGCATCACATTCATAATAAGAAAGTTTGAAGGCCTCGTTGAATTTTACCGGATCCTTGCGTACCTCTTCATAAGACGGGAGGGTGACGGACTTTGGAATTTGGAGGTGAGCGGATCTTGCGACAACCGTTCCCGGGATTCCGTCCAAGTGTTTGATGTCTTCGCCGTCGCGGATCCGCTTTGCAATTTCAACGGTCTGTCTTTCTCCCATTCCGTAGACGAGGATGTCGGCCTTGGCATCCAGCAGGATCGAACGGCGGACACTGTCATCCCAATAGCTGTAATGAGCGAGCCGCCGGAGGCTTGCCTCGATGCCGCCGATCACGACCGGTGCGCCCGGCCACGCTTCGCGGACTTTATTGGCGTACACAACGGTTGCGAGATTGGGCCGGAGTCCGGACCGTCCGCCGGGGGAATAATAATCCTTGTGCCGGATTTTTCTGGCCGGCGTGTAATTGCTGAGCGCCGAATCAAGATTGCCGGCCGTGATTCCGAAAAAGAGTTTCGGCCTCCCGAGTTTTTTGAAATCCGCGGTCTTCTTCCAGTCCGGCTGGGCGATGATCCCGGTACGGAACCCCGCGTCTTCGAGCACGCGTCCGATAACCGCCGCTCCGTAGGAAGGATGGTCGACATAAGCGTCTCCGGTAATCAGGATGACGTCCAGTTCGTCCCAGCCGCGGCCTTCCATTTCAGAGTGCGTTGTGGGAAGGAAAATATCTCGATTCGTATCCGGCATGCCGCATTATAGCAAATCACGGGAGCGTAAGGTAACTGCAAGGGCAGGTCCTGACGGTGTGTTATCCGTTGCCGGTTTCTAGTCGGAACATGATAGACCCCTTGAAACAAGAAACTAGAAACTTTAAACTATCTCTATGACATCTACCTTATCCGCCTACCCAAAGCTTATCAGCCGGCTCAAACGTTTATCTACCGCAGGTAAATCGCGTATCGAGAAGACAAGGCTGCAGGTGAATTGGGACATGGGCCGGGCGATTGACCGGTATATCCTGAAGTATCAAAAACGTGCGCCGAAGGGTTCCTTTTTGCTGGTGCGATTGGCCCGTGACTTAAATTTCAAGAAAACATATCTCTACTATTGCCTTGAATTCGCCCGCGCATATCCATTTTTCCGTCCGGACGGAAAAATGAAATGGGGACACTATGAAGCGTTGCTTACCGTGAATGATCCGGCATTAAGAGAGCGTTTGACAAAACAGGCGGCAGCGAAGGGCTGGAGTAAGCGCGTTCTTCGCGCAAAAATCCGCCAGTTGAAAGCGGGCAAAGACGAGGAAAACATTTTAGCGTGTCTCCTTCCGAAGAAAGGGAAGATAGGGGAGTACGGGATCTTCCGATCGGGGACAAGGTGGATTGCTGATTTGGGATTTGAGGTCTACCACAATTTACCGCCAGGCAGGAAATATGAAGTCCGGATGTCTTCTTATACCTATAAGGCCGAGATTGAGCGGGTGATTGACGGAGATACGGTGTGGGCGAAAGTTTCCTTAAACGCGAATTATTTTACGCACCAGAAACTCAGGCTTCGCGGGATCGATACGCCCGAACTTACAGAACCGGCGGGACGTAAGGCCAAAAGTTTTCTTCAGGGCAAGCTCAAACCCGGCAAAGAAATCCTGATAACCACTTCAAAATCCGATAAATATGATCGGTATCTGGCAGATATTTGGGCGGGGAAGACCTACATCAATCAGACATTGTTGGACAAGGGATTGGCGGCGTTGGTTTACAGCTCCTAATAGTCGCAGCGGCAAGCGGCAGGCTTCAAACTTCTTGCTTCGGAACTTCCTAAACTTCGGTAGCGTTATACCTTGCGAGGCGCCCTAAAATGAGACTAGGCGGATTGGGAGCAGGTATCCTGATATTTTTCATTCTAGGCATAAGTGTTTATGCCGAGGAGGCGAAGACCATGGACCCCAAAGAGATGAAGGAGAAGCTGACATCCATTCAATATCATGTGACGCAGGAAGACGGGACCGAGGCCCCTTTCAATAATGAATTCTGGGACCATAAACGCCCCGGGATTTATGTGGATGTGGTCTCCGGCGAGCCGCTTTTCAGTTCCCTTGATAAATACGATTCGGGTACCGGTTGGCCGAGTTTTACGCGCCCGATTCAATCTGAGAATGTGATGACCCAGAAAGACAAGCGGATGTTGATGGAAAGGACAGAAGTCCGCAGCAAAGAGGCCGACTCGCATCTTGGGCACGTGTTTGAAGACGGCCCTCAGCCGACGGGACGCCGCTACTGTATCAATTCCGCGGCCCTACGATTTGTTCCGCTCGAGAATCTCGAGTCCGAAGGCTACGGCGAATATCTCTCCTTATTCCGAAAAGGGGAGGATAAAAGTTGAGCAGCGGGAACGCGGTCTTCGAATCAAATCTGTCCTCCGGAAAAACCCATTTTTATTTCTAATCCATTGCTTGCCCAGAAACCGTTTGACAATCCCTTTTTGAGTGGTATCATCTTTTTTCAAAAAGTAACACCCATCCGGTAGCCTTAATGACAAGGTTGCGTTGGACGATTACTCCATTATCAAAAATTTAAGGAGGGTTTTTATGCATATTCCTAATGAAATGTTAAACGGTACGATTTGCCCTGTCACGGCGGCTGTAAGCGCCGTGGGAATCGTTGGAGCCGCGGTCGCGGCGGTGAAATCCAAAGAAAGACCGAAGGCTGCGCGTTTCGGGGCGGTGGCCGCGCTCATTTTCTCAGGTCAGATGATGAATTTTCCGATTCAAAACGGGACATCGGGACATTTATTGGGCGGTGTCTTGGCCTCGGCGCTTTTGGGGACACCTTTCGGGATCCTGGCAATGGCCCTGGTGGTTTCAGTCCAGTGCCTTCTTTTTTCAGACGGCGGTTTTTCGGTTTTGGGGGCGAACGTCCTCAATATGGCGGTGATCGGTGCGGGTTTGGGGGGGATCTTGCGAAGCAAGAGGGTTCGGTCTTTCCCGTTTACTTCCTTGAAACGGATTGTGTCGGTTGGATCGGTTGCCTGGATTTCGGTTGTGGCGGCCGCTTTTGCTTGCAGCCTTGAACTTGCCGTTGCCGGGACCATTGATTTTTCAAAAGTGGCCGTCTCCATGTTGGGGACCCATGCGCTGATCGGGATCGGCGAGGCGCTCATCACACTTTCCGCTTATTATTTGTTTGCGGAAGAGACTTATGAAAAGGTGCCGGAATGGATCATTGGGGCTCCGCTTCTGGCTTCGGGATTGATTGCCGGTCTCTTGAGCCCTTTTGCGAGCGGTTTTCCGGACGGCTTGGAGTGGGTCGCCGAAAAATATCAGTTTCTTCACGAAGCGGCCCCGGCCTTTGCGAGTCCGATGCCTGATTATGCCGTCGCAGGGATCCCGGTTGAGGCTTTGTCCACAGGACTGGCCGGGATGATCGGTGTCTTTGCCACCTTTCTTTTGGGGTGGGCGGTGGCTGCCGTCGTGACCTGTTTTTCCTTGAAGAGAGTGGCAGCTTAAAATATTTGTAGTGGTCATTTGAAAACTTGGGCTAGAATGCGTGGATCGGAGAAGATTTCAAGATGAAACGATTCGGTGTTTCTTTAGAAGATGACTTATTGCGCGAACTGGACCGGTTAGTCCAGAAACATAAATTGCCCAACCGTTCGCAGGCAATCCGTTTTTTGATCCGTAAGACTTTGATCCGGGAGGATTGTCAGGGGAACAAACTCGTGACCGGCTGCCTGGCGATTGTCTACGATCATCACAAACGCGAATTACTCAATAAACTGGTTTGTCTTCAGCATGATTTCCATCATTTGATCCTCTCCGGCCAGCACGTTCACCTCGACCACGATAATTGCCTGGAAACCATCCTCTTGAAAGGCCGCGCCAAGGAATTGAATGATCTCGCGAAAAAGATGATCGGCTTAAAAGGGATCAAAAGCGGCGAGCTTATTACCTGTCCGATCCGCTAATATTTTTTTCGCCGAAGGTGGCACGAATAAATAATTAGTAACACATTAACTGGGGGGAATGAGATGAAATTGTTTTACGGATTTTTTTGCCTAATTTTATGGATAAGTATTTTCGCCGGGCCGGGATGGGCCAACGAGCTTGCGGCGCAATCGTTGGATCAGATCGTTCAGCGTTTTGACCGTCTGGAAAAAATGGTGCTGGACCAGAAGGCGGTCATCGAAGACCAGAATCAAATGATTGCGAACCAGGAGGCCCGTCTCGCGGAGCTCCAGGCGGATATCGAGGAAATCCGGGGACGAAAAATCGATATCAAAATAGACGATGATCAGATGAAACAGCTGGCTGCGCAAGTTTATGAACACCCGCTCGTAGAACGCGAAAATTACGAATGGCTGGGCGGTTTGAAGTTCGGGGCGGGCGCGACCTTTGTCGGACAGCATGCCTATAACATTCACGGGGCCAAGCGTGGCGAAGATGAAACGGATGCCAGCTATTCGATTGATCTCGAGGTGGAAAAAGAATTTGACGATTGGGGATATGCCTTCCTTCATTTGGAAACAGGGGACGGCGCAGGTGTCGATCGCAATCTCGCCGATGTCTTCGCTTCAATCAACCGGGATGCGGATGACTCGGGTAATCTGATTACCCTGACGGAGGTTTATTATGAGCATTATCTGTTGGACCATCAGTTGACTTTGACCGGCGGTTATCTTGACTCTACAATCATCATGGATCAGAACGAGATTGCGCACGATGAGGCGTCGCAGTTCCTGAGTCTGATGTTCCGCAATTCCGTGGTGACGGAGCTGCCCGGCAATCATTTGGGTTTCCGTGGGATTTATGCTCCCGAGTGGGCCCCGTGGATTGAGGTGACAAGCGGGATGATTGACGGGGACCTGGACGGCAATGACTTTTTTGATACGGCCTTTAGTTTCGCGCAGATTAATTTGAAGCCGGATTTTTGGGGAGAAGATCTGCCCGGCAATTACCGGTTTTATTTCTGGCACAATGACACTAACCATACCAACCTGATGGAAACCGACCGGGTTTGGGACGAAAATCACGGCTGGGGTGTGAGCGCCGACCAGTGCATTACGGATACGGTCACGTTATTCAGCCGCTTCGGCTGGCAGGATGAGACGGTTTCCAATGCCGAGATCGCGTGGAGTTTTGGTATTCAATTGGACGGGCAACTTTGGAACAGAACAGACGATCGAATCGGTATTGCGTTCGGACAAGTGTTCCCCGGAGGGGATTATCATCTGGCGACAACCAAAATCGGTCAAGAGACGAGACTTGCTGATACCGAACATCACCTTGAGCTTTATTATAATTACGCCCTCAATGATCACCTGATCATCGGCCCTGATCTTCAGGTGATCTGGAATCCGGCGGGCAACGATCCGGAGTTTGCGAGTTCCAATGTCGTTATTGCCGGTCTTCGCGGGCAGGTGGATTTTTAAGCTGATAACGGTTTATCCCGGCGGTTGTTTAAGGTTTAGAAAATGGACAACAGGCAGGCTATTTCAAGATTCCCCATTCATAGAGACTGAGGATATTCGAGTAATTGTCCGTCCATTCGGCCGGTTTGGAATAGACCGTTAGCTGTTTCCAATCTTCCTTATGGATTAGGTTTTGAACCGATTCCGGTCTTCGCGTTAGGACGGCCCAGGCTGAGGATATCTTGCCGCTTTCGTCGATTTTTAGTGTTGACTTGATGTCATACTTCACCAGACAAACCAACCCGAGCGTTTTTGCCAGACTGCTCAATACAGTCTCGAGCTTGAGGTAGCGGTTGGAAATATTCAAGGCGAGCATTCCTTCGGGTTTCAATTTCGAAAGGTAAAGTAGGATGGCTTCTTTGGTCAGGATGTGAACCGGGATGGCATCCGAACTGAAGACGTCTAAAAAGATGAGATCGTAGGACTGCTCCGCGGCCCCGGCGATTTCCAAACGGCCGTCACCGAGGATAATTTCGTTTTCGGCCTTACTACCGGAAAGATAGGTGAAATAAGCGGGGTCCGCAGCGATCCTTTGGATGACAGGATCGATCTCGTAGAAATCCCAATGCTGGCCTTCCTTGGCGTAGCTTGCAAGGGTCCCCGCCCCTAGACCCACCACAGCGATTTTTTCCAAGGGACCTTTTCCGTAAGCGGTTTTGAAAATGTCGCCGATCGGTCCTTTACGGTGAAAATAGGTAAGAGGTTCCCGCTGTTTTGCCGGGTCGAGAAATTGCATCCCATGAACCGTGGTCCCGTGACGCAAGATCCGGTAGATTGGGGTTTCGATCACCGTTGTCACCCCGAAGAAACTCCTTTCCTGGTGGAGGGTTTTTTCTTTGGAAAACCAGCCGACTTGTGAAAGGAATAAATGTGCCGAGAAAAAAGCCAGAATGCAGAGCCCAAATCTTGCGGAGCGGTTCCGGAAGACAAAGCACAGGAGGGCGGGGACCGCATAGAAAAAGATGACGGTCACAATATTGGCCGGAGTCAGCATATGAGTTAAAGAAGGTGTGATTTTGAGTTGATAGAAAACAAGTTTGATGGCGATGACCACTAAAAAAATGAGAACAGGCGCGACGAAATCTTGAGCGAGAAAAAAAGGCCTTTTTTTTTCCTGCCTTAGATTCGGCCTTAAGAAGCAAAGCAGGATAATGACAAATGGATATTCCAGGATATCCGAAAAGAGAACGGGCGCGGCCAGGGCGTTAAAGAAACCGCCGAGGGCTCCGCCGACAGAGATCCACAGATAAAATTCCGTCAAGTGCCTGGGGTCCGGCCTGTCGTCAGCGAGCCTTTTATGGCAAATCATGGCGGCCGTGAAAAAGAAGAGAATGTGCAGCCAGGCCGGTGCGGGTGCTTTTGCGGCAAAGCTGATGAAGATCGGGACCACAAAAAAGGCAAAGGACCAATTCATCAGAGCCGGGGAAATCCAGGTTCTTTTTGCAAAGACAAAGATAAATGAGAGAAGATAAAGTGAGAGCGGAATGATCCAAAGCAGCGGAACAGCGGCGACATCCGTCGTGATAAAAGTGGTGACTCCCAACATCAGGCTTGAAGGGACGAAAGCGAGGAGGATCCAGAATAACCGTTTTTTTGCCGTGAGCGGCCGGTTCGTAAGAGAAGCTGTTTCCTGCGGTGACTCTATTTGTCTTCGTTGCGAATGGACCAGTAAAAAGGCGCAGGATAATGTCAGGAGGAAGAAAAGGATGTAGACGAGTCCCCAATAGTGGCTCTGGGTTTGAAGGGCCCAGGCGGCCTCAATCCATACCGGATAACTTAAAAGGGCGATGAGGCTTCCAAGATTGCTTGCGGCATAAAGAAAATAAGGATCATGGGACGACGCGTGCTTGATCCCGGAGAACCACTTTTGGATAAGGGGTGATGTCGTTGAGACGACAAAGAAAGGCAGCCCGATCCCGACCAGGAGGATGCGCAACAGCCACGGCACCGGGTTCGTATTCGTGGGCGGAACGGCGCCCTGGGGGATCGCAACCGGAAGTGCCAAGAAAGCCAGCGTCAGAAAAAGTCCGTGAATCCATAATTGGTGACGGATTTTAAATGATGCCAAAACGTGTGCGTAACAATACCCAAGAAGGAGTGTCATCTGAAAGAAGACGAGACAGGTGTTCCAAACATTCGGAGCGCCGCCCAAGAGCGGCAGGACCATCTTGGCAAACATCGGCTGGACGGAAAATAAAAGAAAGGCGCTTACAAAGAGAGTTACGGAAAAAAGAAAAACAGAAAACCGTTGAGAAGAAGAATTGGCCGTCATTGTGTAAAAAGATTCTAGGGAAAGTTTAAAGAGATGTCCAACGGATTTTCAGTTTTAGCCTGCCTGGGCCTTTTGGTACCGTTCTTCCAGGATAAATTTTTTGAGGCCTTCGAGACTTTCGGTGGCATTCAGGGTCGTCATATAATTGACAAACCAGGCGGGGATTGTCCCGCTAGGGTTGGCTTGGAGCGTCAAAGCTATCTTTGTTGCTTCAGGGCCCAGGGCTTCGATTTCCCAGAGGCATCCAAAGGTATCCATGCGGCTCAGGCCGTCTTTTTTGGGATATCCTCCGTCATAATAAGTGTGCCGAAAAATCGTTATTTCAGGGGAGGGACCCGGTTCTTCCTCGCGAATGAGATAAGTGTCGTGGTCGGGGAAGGGCGGCAGAACATTCCAGTAAAAATAGTAAACGGTATGCCCCTCTTCGGTCGTTTCGAAAATCTCGGAGGTTTCGAGTGCATACATCCACTCGGAGGAAAGCTCGGTGGCCCGGAGCGCTGCCATGACCTTTTCTTTCGGGACCTTCAGGGCCGTGACCGCTTTCACGTCTTTGCGATGGGTGCCTTCCACTGCGCGGTGATAAACCGAAATGTCCTTTTTGGGTTTGTCTTCATCCCAGCTGTTTTCCTCGGGAGCGACAGAAAGCCCCACGCGCGCAACGGCCATTAAAAGAAGAACGGGAAAGACCCATAATTGAATTTTCACGGTTGTAGAAGTAACGGCCTCTTTTTGATTCCTTTGAGGTGAAAAACAATATGACCGCAGGTAGCCTAGCATAAGAACGGATGTCTTGGCTTGAAAATTCTTCAAACAATCCTTTGTTTCTCTCGAGGTTTTGGTTAAAATTAAAAAATGACGGTTCTTCTTCAGATCAAAGATATCTCGAAAGCCTACGGGGCGTCCCGCATTTTGGAAGACGCGACCGCGTCCTTTTCGAACGACCAAAAGATCGGCATGATCGGACGAAACGGGGCCGGGAAGTCGACGCTTTGCCGCATCATCACCGGTCACGAAACGGCCGACAGCGGTGACATAACCCGCAACAAGTCACTCCGACTGAGTTATCTCGAACAGCACGATACCTTCAAGCCCGGGGAAACCGTCCTGGATTTTCTGATGCGTGTGACCGGTAGTGAGCACTGGGAATGCGGCCAGACAGCGGCGCGTTTTCAACTCAAAAATGAAATGTTAAATGAACCGGTCGGGAATCTTCCCGGCGGCTATCAAACCCGGGTCAAGCTTGCCGCCATGCTTTTGGGAGATCCGAATTTTTTGATTCTCGATGAGCCGAGTAATTACCTGGATTTGAGCACGATGATCCTCCTTGAGAATTTCCTTCTCGATTTCAGGGGCGGGTACCTGATCGTTTCCCACGACCGCGAATTCCTGAAACGGACCTGCGACCACACCCTCGAAGTGGAAAACGGCGAACTCACGCTTTATCCCGGGGACATCGAGGAGTATTTCGAGTTTAAGGAAGAGCAGCTTGCGCAGATTCAGGCCTACAACCGGGGGATCGAAAAAAAACGCAGCCAGCTTCAGGCTTTCGTGGACCGATTTCGTGCGAAGGCTTCAACCGCAACGCGGGCGCAGTCCAAGATGAAACAGATCGCAAAGCTTAAGACGATTGAAATTGCACACGAGACGGGCCGCGTACGTATTTATATCCCGCCCGTTGAACCCAAAGTCGGCCCCGGTTTTTCCTGCGAGGACCTCGGGATCGGTTATTCCGAGAAGGATGTGGCCAGCGGGATTTGCCTGGATATTGACCGCGGAAAACATGTCGCGATCCTGGGGGACAACGGCGAAGGCAAAACCACTTTTCTTCGGACCATTGCCGGGGACCTAGCCGCCAAAGGCGGGACTTTCCGGTGGGCCGCGGGTCTGAAAGTTGCCTATTATGCCCAGCATGTTTTTTCCGTTCTGGATCCGGAAGATAATATCTATGCCCATCTGATGCGCGAAAGCGCAGAGGGCGTGACGAATCAGGAAATCCTCACGATGGCCGGCTGTTTTCTTTTCAAGGGGGATGACGTCAAAAAGAAGATCAAGGTCCTAAGCGGCGGGGAACGCGCGCGGCTGGTCCTGGCGGGATTGCTTCTCTCAAAAAGTCAGGTCCTGCTTTTGGATGAACCGACCAACCATCTGGATTTTGAAACCGTGGAGGCCCTGGGGCGTGCGCTCAAAAGATTCGAAGGAATGATCTTTTTCATCAGCCACGACCGCACCTTCGTGAATCTTGTGGCTCAATATATTCTCGAGATCAAGAAAGGTAAGATCATTCGCTATCCCGGGACTTATGAGGATTACGTTTATTCCCTGGAGAGTCTTGCCCGGGGCGAGGAAGTGGAAGCGCCCTCGCCCGTCTCCGGAAGGACGCATCAAAAGGCCCAAGAACATTCTTCCAGGAAGGAAGAGCCGGTGACCAAGGAATACGTTCAGAAGAAGAAATTGAAGTCGGAGATCGCAAAGGTCAAAAGAGAGATGACCAAAGTGGAGAAACGTATCAGTCATCATACGGAGGAACGCAATAAACTGCTGGAAGAGATCCGCAAGAACCCCTTCTATTTTTCCAAAGACCGCAACGTCCGCCTGAAGAATATCCAGATCTATATCGAAAAGGCCGAAAGCGAGTGGTGCAGCCTGCAGGAAAAACTGGACGAGTTGGAAAAGTAAGAAAACCCCCTGCCGTGAAGTTGTGTCAAGCAGCTTTTAGAACAGTACCCTCTTCATATTCCGGAAACATAATAATTGCGGGGTGGATCTTGAATGCTGCGGCAAGCTGCTCTGCGCGTTTCTTGCCGATCTCGACTCGGCCGTTCTCAAGCGAACTGATGTTGGTGGCTGTAATTCCCGAGCGGTTGGCCAATTCTTCCTGAGTCCAGCCCTTAAGTTCACGGAGCATGCGAATGACTTCGCCGGTTGTCAGACTGGCATGCTTCTTCGCGGGCACAAATTCATTTTCTCTATTCTTTGGCATTGGAACAACCTCCTAATAACGATGGGGCGTAATCTCTAATACATAAACCGTCACAATGTCATGTCGAACCGTATAGACGACATGATACTGCAAACTCAGACGTGAAGAACGCTTGCCTTTTCGTTCACCCTTAAGCGCCTCATCGTGAAGTCCTGGGAATTCTTTCAATTTGCCGGGACCGTGTCGGAATACGATGTTTTTCCAAACTTCATATTTCTTGACGATATGTTCGGGTAACTTGCGACAAAGCTTGGCAATATCTTTATGCTCTTGGATTCGCCACATTATCAATAATAATAACTTATCGTTTTTGATAAGTCAAGGGACAACCCCAAAACAACTGTTTTCCTATCGATTACGGAAGATTTCGGTGGATAGATTGTGCTGAGCGGGGACGAGAACCGGTTTGAATGGTTTTAAGAAGGCTCGAAATCAGAATTCCATTTTCTTTAAGGCCCGGATGCCGAGTTGAAGGGGAAATATTCCCACCGCAAGGCTTGCGAGGGCAAGACTGAGAAAGGCAGGCCCGCTGGGGTCCTTAAAAAGAAAAAGGGCGAGTCCGATAGCGGTCAAATAGCCCAAGTGAGTGGTTAAGACCATGGCGCCGCCGAATCCCGAGATAATTTCCGAAGGGTTTGTCGATTTGAAATTGGGGAAGATGGCACCCAATCCCACCGAAAGTCCCGTCAAAGCGATACAGACAAAAAATCCCAGGCCGGTTGTGAAGAAGACCCGTTCCATTGGGATTTCAAGCAGCCAGCCGGAAAGATAAACGAGGGGCAGTGTCAAAAGGGCCGAGACAAAGGTCCCGAGGAAGAATTTCTCAAAGACCGGAGACGACAAACGGATCGGAGCGACCCCGATAATCCACGCGCGCGAACCTTCCAGGGACAGCATCGGAAAGACAAAACGCATACTGAAACTTGAGAGGACGACGTACGTTCCGACGGTGTTTAAGATAAAGACCAGATTCTTCCAGAAATCCTTCAGGATATGAAACTCCAGATTTTTCAAGTTAAGAAAATAGACTAAAAGCAGCCCGAAGAAAATGATGAGCTGGGACCATTCCGAGGCCTCCCGTGAAAATGTCTTGATGTCTTTTTCGAGAAAGGCCATCGCTGAGCGCGAGGTAAACGGGATCCGGTCGAGCCAGCTTTCCAGGTGCCGGTGAATGCGGGCCCTTTTCTTGGGATCAGACTCTCCGTGATCCTGCGCGCGCAAATAAGTTTTTGGGAAGAGGAGACAGCCGATCGAATAAGACGGGATCATGAAAAAGAATAAGTTGGATAGTAAGACAAGCAGGTAAAAGGTCCCGTCACTCCACCGCCAGAGTGATCCCGGGTCTGAAGTGAGGGCCAGGATCCCTTGGGTGGTCCAGGCCGAAGGCAAGAGCGGGTATTTTGAGAACGTGACCTGCGGCAAATAACCGCTCAGAATGCTTGCGACCGAGCCCTGCTCTTGAATCGCTTCCGGGCCGGTTTTAAAGAGGAAAAGAATAGCAATCGCTACGGCAATCAGAAGTGCAATATGCCGGCTTTGCCGGTTGGGCAGCAGCCAAACCGTCAGGACAGAAGCGATCGTCCCTAAAACGCCTGCCAGCAAAACAAAGGGCAGATAAAAAAGAAAGGTCAGAAGAAGGATCACTAACCAGGGGACCTCCTTGCTTAATCCGTAAGCGCTCATAAAAGGAACTGCCAGAAAGAGGAAGGCCCAGGAACTGAACCATACGGCCTCTGTCACTTTCAAGAAATAGACCTGGTTCCAGGGAATCGGCCTGGCCAATAGAAAGACCACTTCATTGGAACGGAAAAGTGACGCGTACGAGGAAATCGCCGAAGAGACAAAAAGCATCGTAAAAAGGACGAAATTAAAGAGATAAAAAGTTTGGTCGATCAGGATCGAGCCGAAAGGTTCCTGGCCTTTAAAGAATCGGAATCCCTGATGAAAAAAAATAAAAAGCCCGATACCGGTCACGAGAAAAAAGAAGATCAGCGTGATCAACTCAAACTTTGACCGTGTCAGGAGTTTCCGGAAGGCATTGCGGATCATAGCCGCTTTAAGTTCTAGAAGGGAATAAAATGTTTTCATATCGATTTAAACGGATTCGTTTTCCTTGGCCACCAGGCTCATAAACATTTCTTCCAGGTTTTCCCTCGACTGGAATTGCTGCTGGAGTTGCGATAAAGTGCCCAGGGAGATCAAACGGCCCTGGTGAATAATCCCGATCCGGTCCGCCAGTTCCTCGGCCCAAGCCAGGGTGTGGGTCGAAAAAATAATGGTCATCCCTTCCTTGGCTTTGCGCTTCATCATTTCCTTGAAACTATGGATACTGACCGGGTCCAGGCCGACCATCGGTTCGTCCAGGATAAAAACTTTTGGTTCGGGAAGAAGAGCTCCCGAGAGAATAATTTTTTGCTTCATTCCGTGGGAGAATTCTTCGATCAAGACGTCCCGGTAGGACCACATCTCGAAAAATTTGAGGAGTTCCGCGGCGCGATCGTTTGACGTTTTGGGTTCGATCGCGTAAAGTTTTCCGATAAACCGAAGGAATTCCCAGGGGGTCAATTTGTCATAAATATAAGGGACGTCCGGGACAAAACTGATGATTTTTTTGGCCTCGATCGGGTTCCGGACTATGTCAAACCCGCCGATACGGATCTCTCCCGACGTCGGTTTCAAAAGGCCGACCAGCATCTTGAGGGTGGTGGTTTTGCCGGCCCCGTTGGGTCCGAGCAGGGAAAAGAGCTCGCCCTCCCGGATCTCAAGGTCAATGCCTTTGACGGCCTCTTTTTTTTCGTAATTTTTTTTCAGTCCTTGGATTTTTAGAATTGGATTCATAGTTTTTTCTCGCTGTCTTTTTTTGTTTCAAGGATCAAAACTTTGGTTTGGCCTAAGCGGCTCACAAGGTTGATTTGTTCCTTCAAATCTCCGTCAAGAAGGGGGATATGCCCGACATCACTCGGGGCTTGATTGAAGGTCGGATCCAGGCTGACCCATTGGCCGGTATAAACCTCGGGCCACGCGTGATAAAAGAAACGGCCGTCCCGGTAAACGAGTCCGGCAATCATCTTGGTGGGGATCCCAAGCGAACGGGTAAGGGCGGTGAAAAGGGCCGTGTATTCGTTGCAGTCTCCTTTCAGCGTGGTCAGAATCTGTTTGGCTGAAGGGATTCCCACCGTTGGGAGTGGATTCATATTTTTGTGGACCCATTTCATGATTTTGAGGCTGGCCCCCAGCGCGGTGGTTTCTTCGCCGACAATTTCGCGCGCTTTGGCTTTAATTTCGCCGTCATCCGATTGAATGAAGACAGAAGGATTCAGATATACATCAAAAGACGGATCTTCGGTTTTAACGGGCCAAGGAAGATCTTTCACTTCACTTAAGGGCCGGCGTGTGATCTCCACGATTTCTTCTTTGTCTTGAGATTTTAAGACGGCCTTCAGGTAAGATAAGTTTTCCAGGTCCCCGAGTATTTGGTTTGTCGGGATCGAAAAGAGATTGGGAAGGTCAGGCGGGGAACTCATCTCGTTCCTCATAGCTTCGTAAAGCTCCCAGGCGGGTTCTTTTACGAAGAGAAGTCCCGTATAGCTTTCCTTTTGAAGCGTGATCCCTTCCGGGGTCACCCAGGAAGTCGTTTCGATTTCGCCCTTTTTCAGGTAGACCCGATAGACCTCTTTTGTTTCACCCCGGTAGTTCATGGTTTCTTTTTCTCCGACCCGGAATTCGATGTCCTCGGGGTTGGCGACCATGGGGTTGAAGATTTGCAGCCGGCCCCGTTTTCCGGTTTTGAGGTTTTCGGGGGTCCAAAGATAATCCAGCGATTCTGAGAAGAGGATAGGACCTTTAATCGGGATTAAGCGTCTATCGGCCGCCGTGTCTTTCTCTTCAACGACAAGGTTGATCGTATGGTCCAGGACTTCGCCCTGGAGTTCCGTCCAATAATCTTGGGAGGTGATTTTGATCGCAAAACGCTTGAGATAAAATGACTCATCCAATTTTGCCTTTCCCTTCACCAGCATTTCGACGCGTTCGCCAAGCAGGAAAAAAGACATATAAGTATGCACGTGAAGCTCGAAGGCGGTTTCCTTTTCCGGATCGGCCTCAAGCCGGGAGAAAGAAAGACCGATGCGCCGGTTTCCAAGATAGATCCCTTGGTCTTCCCGCCTTAACTGTCCTGTCGTGAGCGGAAGGACTTCGTAGGCGGTTTGAATGGGCGTGAGCTCGAAAAACTCACGGCCGATGAGCATACTCATCATCGTTAACCAAAAGCTGGTCACACCGATTAAGAGTGTTGAACGGATCAGCATAGCTATAAGATTTTACCGGAGCCTGAGCAAATCTTCAACGTTTCCGTTATCCCGTCCAAACCGCCTTTTTTACTTTACTCTTCGATCAATTATGGGATAATGAAGCGCCCTTTTTTAACAATCAAAAAATTACCATTTTAAGTCGGGCAAACGAGGAATAAAGGAGGATTCTTCCATGGCGAAGAAAAAGAGTGGAGATCTGGAAGAAAAGATACTCGACGTTGATGCGAGTATGCAGGGGACCATTACCTTTAAGGATCCCGTCAATCTACGCATTAACGGCAGTTTTGAGGGAAAATTGGAAACCCGGGGGAACTTGACCATTGGTGAGAATGCCAAGGTCAAAGCCAACATTGAAGGGGACCGGATTATTGTCGCCGGGAAAATCACGGGGGATATTGCAGCCACGAAGAGTTTGTCCGTGATCGCGCCCGCCCTTATTCGGGGGAACATTTCGACGCCTCAACTGAGTGTGACGGAAGGTGCTGTCCTTGAAGGGCAGATTTCGATGATGAATTTGCGCCCTGGGGATGACAGCCCGGATGTTTATCTGACCCTTAAAGATGTCGCTCAGTATTTGGAAGTGGAAGCCAAGGTCGTTGAGGATTGGGCTCAGCAGAGCAAGATCCCGGCCCAGTATCAAAATAACAGCTGGGTTTTTTCGAAGGCGTCTGTGGACCGCTGGATTCAGGAAGAGAACGTCAAGGCCTAAGCGATCCATTTCCAGTTTGAGATTGTTGTCTTATTTACCAAGGGCAGGCAGAAACTTCCGGAGCGGAAGGTTTCTTTCCTGTTCGGGATAGGTTTTAGCGGAGAGCGAGAGACGCATTATGAATAACATGCTAACGGTTGATGAAGTCAAAAGATTCCTCGAGATTGATCAGGAGCAGCTCGAACATTATTTGAAACAAAGGAGATTGCGGGCATATAAAATCGGGGGAACGTATATCCGCTTCCGCAAGGAAGACGCTCTTAATCTTCGAAGTGATATTCTTTCCTACCGTAAGAAGAGCAGCATTAACCTTTTGGCCAAGGTGAGTGATTTTTGGCGATTTAATAATTTCTACATTATTTCCATCCTGATTGTCATTGCCATCGCTTATTTTATGTTCCGAACCTAGCAAGATCCGACCGTATGGAAATCCGCCAAGGGATCGATATTACCAACGTCCGCAGGGTTGAGCGGGTCATGAAGCGCCGCGGAAGCCGGTTTCTTCATCGGGTTTTTACCCAGGCCGAGCGGGATTACTGCGAATCCAAACGGATGAAGGCCGAACATTATGCTTCACGGTTTGCCGCCAAAGAGGCCGCGATGAAGGCCTTTGAAGTGAAGCGCGAGCACCGCTACCGGTTCCGGGAGATTGAGGTCAGAAGACGGCCGACGGGCAAACCTTTCATTTATCTTTCGGAGGAATCGAGAAAACGTTTCGGCGTTCCCAAACGCTGCCAGATCGAGCTTTCGATGTCGCACGAAAGAGATTACGCTATTGCGACTGTTTTTATGATGATCCCGCAGTGACCATTGAAGATTGGCTTTTCGTGAATTTATCCGCAATGACATTGCAACAAACTAGGATGCCCGTTCGCGCAGGTTGAGCCGCGGAGTGATACAAAGGGAGTCAACGAAGAATGAAAATATTATTGACCAATGATGACGGGATTCAAGCGCCGGGGATTGAGGCCTTGGCCCAAGGGTTAAAAGGGAGCGCGGAGGTCCTTTTGGTGGCTCCCAAAAACGAGAAATCGGCTTCAAGCCATTCCATCTCGTTACGCCAGAAATTGCGCATTAAGGAATTCGAAATTTCGGGGCTCAGGCATTTTTCAGTGGAAGGGACGCCTGCTGATTGTGTCAAGTTTGCGCTTTCCGAGATCCCTGATTTTCGTCCCGACCTCGTGATTTCAGGGATCAATCACGGAACGAATACGGGGGTCAGCGTTTATTATTCGGGAACTATCTCGGCGGCTCGGGAAAGTTTGATCAATCGCATTCCGGCGGTGGCGATGTCGTTATGCAGCCCGACTTTCAGCGATTTTTCGGTCGGGGTTGATCTCGCGAAAAAGATCGCAACCGGGTATGAGCAGGGAAGTTTGCCCCGCGGCATTATGTTAAACATTAATATTCCTCCGGTTCCCGGAAATGAAATCAAAGGGATCCGGGTGACCAAACAGGCCTCCAGCCGGTTCATCGAGGAGTTTATTTCTCACGGTCTTCATGAGGGAGATAAGATTTATACCCTGGCCGGTCAGATTGAAGTCGATGATGCGGACGGCTCGAGTGATGAAGAAGCCATTATCGAAAAATATATTTCGATTACGCCTTTGAAACTCGATTTAACGGATTATGATGCGATGAAACCGGTCGAGAACTGGCTGAAACAATTTAAGGAAGGGGAGAAGTCTTACTTCGCGACTTGACCGTCAAGGGTCTCGAAAATGATCGTGACGAGATTGTGACACTTGGGACACTTGATTTGTTTGAAGGCCTGGATATTTTCGTGCTTGGGGCGGTACATGATCGAGAGGATTTTGGTGATAAAATGGGTTTCATCCCCCGACCACTGACAGCTCGAACAGGTGTATAACGGTTTCAATTTTTCCCCCACTATTTGGTCAATCTCGCCGTATATGGAACATCGGCCTTGGCACCCAAAACTTTACTCGGTTTAAGGGGATCCCCGCAGCTTTCCGAGAGGAATTTCTGAAGAACGTGCCGGGAATTGTGACCGGAGGGCGAGTCTTTTTTGAGGGGGATGCCGGAAACAATTGAATATTTAGGCTACACTTTTTAAGCGTTTTGCCGAAACACCCAATTACGTGAATATTGAACTAACTTGACAAGAGGTCGATAAACCTTAGGATAGTGAGGTCAGTATTTCTTATTTCGACCATTGATAATCCAAGGGAGGGAATCAATATGAAGAAAATTCTTGCGGTATTGTTAGTCCTGATCTTAGCTGCTTCGGTCACACCGGCTTTCGCGGGCGAGTATCAGGATAACATGCAGAAGGATTTTGTGCGTGGTTTCAAGAATGTGATTGGCGGATGGATGGAAGTCCCTATCACGATTCAGGAATACCACCAAGGGGCAGGACGTCCGGTCATCCGCCATATTTCGGGTGCCCTTGACGGACTCTTCCAAACAGTTGTTCGCACGGGCAGTGGTATGTGGGATTTCATTGCTGCATTTATTCCTGATCATCAGCAGGGAATGCCAGTGGATCCTGAAACCTTGTTCTAAATTAAGCGAGGCGAATTTCTTTAAAAAGGGCCAGATCAAAAAGATCTGGCCCTTTTTCTTATGGGAATATTCTTCAGGGTTTTTCATTACTTAATCCTTGTCTCGATACCCGCTTTTGATTAAGATACCCTGCAATTCATTCATGGGCCGGTCCTGCTTCGTTCCTCAGGAACTTTGCAGGACTGCGATGTTTTGGTAAGTGGTTTTGACGGTAGACACTGCCTGTATAAAGTTTGCTTTGGTATAATTTCTTACGTGGGCCGGTAGTTCAGTTGGGAGAACGCCACAATGGCATTGTGGAGGTCAGGGGTTCAACTCCCCTCCGGTCCAAGTTTTTTTATTCTTACCTGTGATTTGCGGGGGTGGCGGAACTGGCAGACGCGCTGGACTCAAAATCCAGTGGCCGCAAGGCCGTGAGAGTTCGACTCTCTCCCTCCGCAGTTTTTCCTGAAGAAGTTTCGTGATTTTTTGCGCTTGTGTTAAAATACCCGCCTATGGCAAGCGGAATCAAACAATATCCCTTTGATGAGATAGAACTTTCCTGGCAGGAATATTGGGAAAAGCACGGCACTTTCCGTTCACCCGATCCGGGCGAAAAGGGGAGCGAGAAACCCAAGTATTATATCCTGGATATGTTCCCGTACCCTTCGGGGTCCGGACTGCACGTAGGCCATCTGGAAGGGTATACCGCCACCGATATTATTTCCCGTTACAAAAGGATGCGTGGGTTCAATGTCCTGCATCCGATGGGCTGGGACGCCTTCGGGTTGCCGGCCGAACAACACGCCCTGGATACCGGGACCCACCCGCGCGAGACGACCGAGAAAAATATCCAGAATTTCAAAAGGCAGATTAAACGTATCGGATTCAGTTACGACTGGCAGAGGGAAATCAACACGACGGACCCCGGCTATTACCGGTGGACCCAGTGGATTTTTATGAAGCTTTTTGAGAAAGGGCTGGCTTACGAGGCGGAGGTCCCTGTTAACTGGTGTCCGGCACTTGGGACCGTTTTGGCGAATGAAGAAGTGATTAACGGGAAAAGTGAACGGGGAGGACATCCGGTAGTTCGTAAGCCTATGCGTCAATGGGTTCTTAAGATTACTGCCTATGCCGAAAGGCTGCTGGAAGATCTGAATCTTCTTGATTGGCCGGAACCGATCAAGGAGATGCAGAGAAACTGGATCGGGAAATCCGTCGGCGCGGAAGTTGATTTCCCGGTTGCGGTGTCCGACGATGTCATCCGGGTATTCACGACCCGTCCCGACACTTTGTTCGGAGCGACTTATATGGTGCTTGCCCCGGAACATCCTCTCGTTAAAAAGATTGTGACTCCTGATAAGAAAAAAGAAGTGGAGGCTTATGTCCGGCAAGCCTCTTTAAAATCTGATTTAGACCGGACGGATCTTGCCAAGGAAAAAACGGGTGTTTTTACGGGCGCGTATGCGACGAATCCACTCACGCAAAAAGAGATCCCGATCTGGATTGCCGATTATGTGCTGATCAGTTACGGGACCGGGGCCATTATGGCTGTCCCGGCGCACGACGAGCGCGATTTTGAATTTGCGACGAAGTTTAAACTTCCGATTGTTTGGGTGATCCAGGAACCTGGTGTTCCGGAAGACAATAAGGAACGCGCTTTCGTCGGTGTCGGTCTTTGCAAGAATTCAACGACGCCGGACAAATCTTTTTCAATCGATGAGATGCCGAGCGACCAGGCAATCCCAAAAATTACGGATTGGCTGAAGAAAAAAGGGATCGGAAAGAAGTCAATCCAATATAAATTGAGGGACTGGCTCTTCAGCCGTCAAAGATACTGGGGGGAACCGATCCCTGTTATTCACGTGGATGAGAAACCTTGCCTGGTGGATGAAAAGGAACTCCCGATCCGGCTGCCGGAGTCGAGAAGCTACAAACCGACGGGGACGGGTGAAAGTCCGCTTGCTTTGATGAAGGAATGGGTGAACACCCAAGACCCGAAGACCGGAAGGCCTGCGAAACGGGAAACGAATACGATGCCTCAATGGGCGGGGTCTTGCTGGTATTACCTGCGGTTTATCGATCCTAAGAATCCGAAGGCAGCGGTTGCAGAAAAGAAAGAGAAATACTGGATGCCGGTGGATTTATATGTCGGAGGGGCCGAACACGCGGTGCTGCATCTTCTTTACGCGAGATTCTGGCATAAAGTTCTTTACGATTGCGGGGTGGTTTCGGAAGTCGAGCCTTTTAAACGATTAGTCAATCAGGGGATGATCCTCGGGGAGGACAATCAAAAGATGTCCAAGTCGCGCGGGAACATTCTCAATCCCGACGAACTCATCGAACGCTACGGGGCCGACAGTATCCGCTTGTATGAGATGTTTATGGGACCGCTTGAAATGACCAAGCCGTGGTCGATGCAGGGGGTCGAAGGCGTTTACCGGTTCCTCGGCCGGACGTGGCGGCTCTTTATCTCGGAAGGGACTCTTCATTCCAAGGTTCAGAATAGGAAGCCGAACGCGGCCGAACAAAAGTTGATTCACCAGACGGTCAAAAAGGTGACCGAAGATATCGAAGGCATTCGATTGAACACGGCGATCTCGGCCCTGATGATTTTTGTCAACGTGATGCTCAAAGAAGAAACATGTTCCCGTGAAGTGATGGAAAAATTTGTTTTGCTCCTGGCGCCCTTTGCGCCTCACCTGACCGAAGAGTTATGGAAGCGTTTAGGACATTCCGGGACACTTGCTTATGAAGCTTGGCCGGAATACGATCCTTCTTATTTGGTTGAGGAAACCGTCGAAATGGCGGTCCTCATCGGCGGCAAGGTACGCGCCAAGATCTCCGTTTCGAAAGAGGAAAAGGAAGACAACATCCGGGAAAAGGTTTTCCAAGATGAACAAGTCAAACAGTGGCTGGAAGGCAAGGAGATCAAACAAGTCATCGTCGTCCCCGGACGGATTGTCAATATTGTGGCCCAATAATGCCCAAAGTTGAAATCAGGAACAATCAAATCGTCGTAGGCCCAAAAAAGATCCCGCTTCTTTCCGGAGAGGTGCATTACTGGAGGCTTCATCCGGATGCCTGGGAAGAAATCCTCACGCAAGTTAAAGGACTCGGACTCAAGATCGTTTCGACTTACATCCCCTGGGATTATCATGAGCCCCGCCGGGGACAATTTGATTTCACGGGCCAAACGGATCCTAAAAGAAATCTTGTCGCATTTCTTGATTTGACCCGGCGGATGGGATTTTGGGTCGTGATCCGGCCCGGGCCTTATATCTACAGTGAATGGCCGCGCGAAGGGGTTCCCGCTTATGCGTATCGTTATCACCGTTTGCATCCTCAGTTTCTGAAGTTTGCCGGCAATTATTTAAAAAAAGTCGTCAAGGTTTTGAGCCCTTATTTTGCCACGAGGAGCCGCGGCCATATCCTGCTCCTTCAAGCGGATAACGAAATCGATCCGTGGCCGGATGTCTTCGGTGCTCAATACGGGTTGGCCGGCAAGCCGGGGCTATTTCAGGGATTTTTAAAGAAACTTTATGCCGGTCGGATTAAGGATCTCAACGAACGGTGGGGGACTCATTACAAAAGATTTGAAGAGGCGGGCGCATTTCTTGCGACGATGCTCAACCGGTCCGAAGGTTTTCAGCTCAAGGGCGATCACGAGCTGCAGCGGCATCTGGATTATTTTAGGTTCAAATATAGTTATTCGCGCCAATGTGCCGAGTGGAATGTCCAGGCTTACCGGAAGCTGGGCGTGGATATTCCGATCTATCTGAACGTTTATCCCTTCTTTTATGCGCACGATTGGTCGGATATGCAGGAAGTCTCGGACCTTGTCGGTGTGGACCTTTATCCCTCCAATGAATTCGGCGAAGATAAGTTTGAGCAGAGGAAATTTATCGACAAGGTGCGATTCCTGAAAAATACTTCCCGGCTCCCTTTTATTGCGGAATTCGAATCCGGTATCTGGCATTCGCGGCATTACGAAAGCGGGGTTTTGACGCCGAATCATTACCGCCTGCTGGGTTTGAGTGCGATCCTGGGCGGCGTGGCGGGCTGGAATTGGTATATGCTGGTGAACCGGGACAACTGGTACATGTCTCCGATCAATGAATGGGGAAGGGTGCGGCCGGAACTTTACGAGGCTTTCGGGCAAATGGTGAAGGTGGCCGAGAAAATGTATTTACCGGAGCTCAAGAAAGTTTGCGATATCGGCGTGACGTTGAATCCGCTTCAATACGCGGCAAGGACCCTTTCGCACGACAGTCCGGTTTTGACGGCCCTTTATGATGCGGACGTCGATTATGAACTTTTGGACCCCAGGAAAGGTCTTCCGGACAAAAAATGCCTTTTTTATTCGGGCAATCAATGGCTCGCACCGAAGGCTCAGGAAAACCTTCGCCGTTACGTTGAAAGAGGCGGTGTCCTGGTGGCTTTCCGCGATTACCCCCGCAAGGATGAGTGCTTTATCCCGCGTTCGATCGTCGGATTCGAAGAGCCGCAGAGTGTTCTTTTCGAATTCAAAAGAAAATTCAAGGTGTGCCTGAGCAAAAAAAGAAGCGGTGTGGAGATCATCAGTTCGGTTTATTGTTTCCGTAACGTTTCAGGAAATCCCGTTCAAGCGGATTTGGGAAGCTACGGACGAAAGACAATCGGCTATAAGAAGAAAATCGGGAAGGGATATCTCCTTCATTTAGGTGTGGACCCAACGCCTTCTTTGATTGAGGAGGTTCTGAGTTTTCTGGGTGTTTTGCGGCCTTCCCGGAGTGTTACTCGTGATATCAAGACGGCTTGGTTCGAACGGGGCAAGTTTTCCTATCTGGTGGCGGTGAATAACGGGGACGAAGATAAGAGCGCGAGTGTTTATTTGCCGGGACTGGAGCAATCGGTATCCAACGTTAAGATTGAAGATATCCTCGCGGGGAAGGCCGAGAAGATTTTGTGGGAAAAGGGAAAACCGTTTGTCTTTGAGATTCCCCGAAAAGACGGCAAGGTCTTCCAGTTCGCTCGGGCTTGACGCCGGAGCGCTTCAGAGTTTCCCGGATTTGCCGTTACTTTGAGTAAGCCTATCAGCACCATTTCGAAATAAGAAAAAGGTTGAGATTATGTACGAGAATTTCTTTGGATTGAGAGAATCTCCCTTCAACATGACGCCGGACCCACGGTTTGTCTATTTTAGCCGGCATCACTTGGAGGCCCTGTCCAATCTTCTTTACGGGGTCGAGAGCCGCAGGGGATTTATTCAGATTACAGGGGAGATCGGGGCCGGGAAGACAACGATTTGCCGGACACTCCTCAATAAGTTGGAAGGCAAGGCGCATACCTCCTTGCTTTTCAATCCCAGGCTTTCGGAGTTTGAGGTCTTGCAGGCCATTGTCGAGGATTTTGGCATCACGCCTCCGGGGAAGAAACGAAAGCATTATTTTGATGCCCTCAACAATTTTCTGATTGAAGAGTCGCAGAAGGGGTTTAATGCGGTGGCGATTATTGACGAATGCCAGCTTTTGAGCCCGAAGGCCCTGGAGCAGGTCCGTCTTTTATCCAATCTCGAGACGCCGATTCATAAATTGCTTCAAATTATTTTAGTGGGCCAGCCCGAACTCAAAGATCTTTTAAACCGTCCTTGTTTAAAACAGCTTCGCCAGAGGATCACGATCCGCTATCATTTGCCTGAGCTTTCACGGGAGGATGTCAGAAATTATATTGCTCACCGGCTTACGGTTGCGGGTGCGGAACGAAACTTTTTTTCCGAAGAAGCGGGTGAGCTTATTTATCATTTGTCCTCCGGAATCCCGCGTGTGATCAATGTCTTGGCCGATCGTGCCCTGATGGCGGCATTCACTCAAAATTCAACGGTGGTGACGCAGCAGATGGTGGAATGTGCCCAAGCCGATCTTGAAGGAGTTCATGTATGAGTCTCATCCAGCAGGCGCTTGAAAAGACGGGACGGTTGCCTCAGGATTTGAGTGCGGCCACTTCCGTGATGGAGCCGCCGCCGAAACAGAAAGAACTACCGAAGCGGGTTGTGCCGAAACCTGAACCCAAGCCGCCGTTTGATTTCCACAAGGAGATTAGAGAAACGCATCGCCCTTATCGTGCTCCGGTTCTGGATTCCCGGACGAAAAAAAATCTCATGAAGGCCGTTGTTGTTTGTTGCATTGTGCTGGTCAGTGTGATGGTGCTCGGGGCGATGGTGATTGCAACGACGGTCATGATGGAAAACTTCCAGCGGGCCCCCAAGCCGGCCGTGACCGCTCCCAAACAGCCCGTCCTAAGAGAATCATTTGAGCCCGTCGTTGTTAGGCCGCGGACGAGCAAATATGTTTTGAGCGGGATTACGACTTCCGCGGGCAGGCAACTGGCGCTCATCAATAACCGTATTTACATGATCGGGGATGAGGTGAACCAAGATACGGTAGTCAAAGATATTCAGGGACGTTCGGTCATCCTTGAGCAGTCCGGCGAAGAAATTATCCTCAGCATGTAATTGTCTTGTTTTCCTTTTCTTCAAAAATCATCTTTACAAGCCCCCTCTTTTTTCTATAATGACTCCACTATTGAATGTTCTTTCTTAAACGGTGTGGGTGTTCGAAAGGGATTTCGAACTTCATAGGGAAGCGAGCAATTGCTGTGTGCAATTGACTCCACGGTGCCGCCGCTGTCGACGAGAACGAAAGCGAAATTAACCACTGCCTGCCTCAGTTTTGGCGGGTGGGAAGGTTCGTAAGTAGGATACGAACGCTCGTCAGTCAGAAGACCTACCCTCATCAACATGAAAGATTGAGCCTCCGAGCAGAGGATTGAAAAAAGCTTAGGAAGTGTTTTCCCTTTGAGCAGCGTATTCTCCTCGGAACTTGCTCAAAGGGATTTTTTTTGTTCGTTCACAATCAAAACTTGAGAGTGGAGGGAAGGCGGATGAGCCGCCGCTGCCCCGCAGCTGTACGTGGAACGAAAGCAGCCGAAGACCACTGACTTAAAAGTTAGAAGTAATAAATCAAAAGTCAAAAGCGAGTTACGGGTTAAGAAAATGATTTTCGATAGTTTTAATTTTTGACTTTTTACTTTTAACTTATTTTGTTGGGAAGGTGCTGCAAGTAGGTGATTGCGACTGTTGCCACAAGCCAGAAGATCTCGCTCTTTTCAAGGAAACAGATCCTAGAACCCCTAGGGTCTCTTTACGCGGGTAAAGGAGGAGAGATGGAAAGGATGTTGCTTCAAGTCAGTAAGTTTTTGCTTTTGGTTTTTTTGAGTGTGTCGTACCCGGTTTTTGCTGAGGTTCCTTCACCGAACCCAACAGAAACTCCAGAAGTTACAGACGAGTTGAAGACCGATGAATCACGGGTGTTAACCTATGATCAGGTGACGGTGGTGGCTTCACGGCTTCCTTGTTTCAAAGTCCCATTTGCCGATGTTCCTGCCAATATAAGTTACATTCCCGCCAATGTCACGCGCCGCGAAGGCGAAGAAGTTCATGCCTATCATCCGCGTGATTATCAAGGGTCCATCGAGGATGTGGAGGGCGCCCTTTTTTATGACCAGGTCGGAAACGGGGTCGACCGCACGTTCAGTCTCCGGGGTTTTTCGGAAGGGAGCGCGGTCGTCCATCTTTTGGACGGGGTCCGTATCAATGAAGTGGACGGGGATGATGTGATTTATCCCTTGATCGATATGAGCGATCTTGAATCGATCCAAATTGACCGCGGTTCGGCTTCGCCTATTTTTGGGAGCGGTGCCTTTGCCGGAGTGGTCCATTTGACGACGCGCCGGCCGAGTGAAAAGCGTCTGAGCCTTTTCGGAGGTTTTGAATTCTCAAGCAACCGGGGCATTCAATTCTATAACGGATTTAGCGGGACGCTTCAGGATAAAATAACGCCCTTGGCGGGAAAGTGGACCTACTATTTCAACAGCAGCCGTAAATTAGGGGACGGTTTCCGCAGTAATGGGGAATACCGGATTACTTCCTTTAATATCAAGACCGCTTATGAACTTCCCGACGACCAGGGGAACTTTCGGTTCGGGTTGAAGCACGTGGATGATGCGGTTTCCAATCCGGGGGCGCTGCCTTACGATTTGTATCAGATCAATGAAGAAATGACCTTAAAGCCCTTGGATGGCCGGGATTACCGGATGACAATCCTTCAAATGGAGGCCAATAAATATTTTTGGGACCACCGTGTTTTGGCCTCGATCTTGGCTTCCTGGCGGGTCAATCTCGCTCACTTTTACACGACATCGCTTACGTTCGCCGACGGTGCTTTTAATCCCGATACGGATCTGGTGACGACAAAATCAAGGGCGACCGATCTTGTCTGGCAGCTTGCTTATGAGGACGAGTGGGGCTGGTATCACAACCAAACAACCCTGGGGATGGAGTTTCGTAACGCCTCCAATTACGGATTGGAACAGGATGCCTTCGGAGGAAATGTCGTTGAAAACAGTCCGCGCGAAACCGACAGGAGCTCGGACCCGAGAAACTGGGCACTCTACTGGCGCCAGACCGGAGAGATCGCCCAACGGGTGACCGCGCATGTTGGGATGAGGCTCGACCAATATCGCTTGAATGCCTCGGATGCCATGATGCCGACCCAGAATATCAGCCGCCGGTGGGATGAAGCGAGTTGGTCAACCGGTCTGATTATCAAACCCCTTTCTTGGACGGATCTTTACGGCAATTACAGCCAGGGGTTTCGTGTGCCGACGATCAGTGAATTGTCTCCTTTCTCCGGGACTATTTCGACAAGTCTTCGTCCCGAGGTCTCGGATAGTTACGAAGTCGGTACCCGGATTCGTTTACCGAAAGAGATGGGGCTTTTCAAATGCAGTTTCTTTCTGATTGATTTAAAGGATGAGATTGTTTGGGACTCTACTTCGGTGACGGTCAATGCGCCTTTCGGACAGAATATTAATATCGGAAAAAGCAGGCGTTCGGGGATTGAGACGCGATTGGACGTCAAGCCAGTCGACGAGATTTCACTTTACGGGTCTTATACGCTCACGGATGCTTACGTGCGGGAAACCGACCAGGGAGGGAGTCTCATCGACGGCCGGGACTTGGGGCAAATCCCGGAACACCGTTTTACCTGGGGAACGACGCTTTATCCCTTGGTCCGTTTGGGAGAACCTTATGACGGTTTAAAATTGTCCCTCAATGGGATTTATACCGGGGACCAACACGTGCTGGCTTATGAGTCGACCGCTCAGGCAACCTTGGATGCGACCGGCGGGGCGGGCCATCAAATCAAGGCCTATTCGGTTTGGGATTTTCTCGTTTCCTATTCCTGGAGAAATTTCGAGGTTTATTTTAAGGTGAACAACGTTTTTAATAACAAGTATTATTCCCGTGCTGTGGATGCGACAGTCTTCCCAGCGGCTTGGGGCGGTGCGACGGTCCTTCCCGATGGAACGTATACCTTTGTTGTGCCCGGAGCTCCGCGGGAATACCAATGTGGGGTACGCTGGGAATTTTAACTGTTTCAAAGCCGGAGGCGGTTGGTATGCTAAGGGTTTGGTTTTTTTTCTTCCTGGTTTTGTTTGCTCTCTCGGGAAGGGACATTGTCTCGGCGCAGTCTCTTGAGATTGCCTCCCAAGAAGAAACGGTACTGAAACCGTCCCGGATTATTTCTGCGAATTTTTGTTCCGATGAACTCCTCATCCGGCTTGCCGATCGGGAACGGATCGTGGCGATTACACGTTATTCAAAGGACCAGGTCTTTTCTCCCATCACGGACGAGGTCAAAGGGATCCCGATGATTCGCGGTGATGCCGAGGAGATCATGGTTTTGAAACCCGATTTGGTTTTTGCCGGGCCTTTCACGCGGCGGCAGACCATTCAGTTTCTGGAGAAATTAGGCGTTCGGGTCGTGTCGGTCCCTATCCCCAAGAATTTCGATGAGATTCGGGACATGATCCGGCAAATGGCCGAGGTCCTTCAGGAAAAAGAACGGGGCGAGGAAATCATCCGTGAAATCAATGAACGGCTGGGACATATTGCTCGGCCACAGAGCGGCCGGTCGGCTGTTTTCTGGGGGATCCGCGGGAGCGTTCCGGGAAAAGATACCTTTGAGCATTCGATTTTGACGGAGGCGGGTGCGGAGAATATTGCCGTCCGGACGGGGGCCAAGGGGCATCAATTGATGTCTGTGGAAACCTTGATTGTCCAACAACCAGACCTCATTATTTTGTCGGATGTTTGGCGCCACACGCGGACCGAGAGACGTGATATCCTCAATCATCCGGCGATCCGTAAAGCTTTGCCGGGAGTTAAAGTGATTGAGCTTCCGGCCTGCTTGCTCAATTGCGGATCTCCAAGGTCGGTCGAGGCGGTCGAAAAGATTTCAGGGGCATTATCGGGAATTTCAAGGTAACGGTTGAGGGATAAGACATGAAGCAACCTGCGGTTGGATCAAAATTCTCCGGCTTTTTTCTCTTTTTCTCAATGAGTATTCTCTTGCTTCTGAGTTTTTTGATTTCCCTCAATGCCGGGGCTTCGGAGATTTCTCTCTGGGACACGGCACTCGACATTGTTCACGGAAAAAGTTCCGAGGCGGTGGTCATTCTTTGGGATATTCGGATGCCCCGGAGTTTATTGGCCGTTTTCCTGGGGGCGTCGTTAGGGCTTGCAGGGGCGTCGATGCAGGGATTATTACGTAATCCTCTGGCCGAGCCCGGTGTTTTGGGGGTGAATGGAGGGGCTGTTTTGGGGGCCGTCCTCGTAATTTACTCGGGGTTGGCTTCTTCCTTTTCGCTGGCGTTGCCGCTGGGGGGAATGGCGGGTGCTTTTCTTACGGTTTTGATTCTTTATCTTTTTGCCGGGTACATGGCCAGTGTCCAGACACTTATCCTGGCGGGTATCGCAATCAATACCCTGGCCTTTGCCGGAACGTCTCTGGTGCTCAATCTTTCCAAAGATCCTTATGCGGCGCTTGAAATTGTTTTCTGGCAGATGGGGTCTTTGACCGACCGCAGTTTTGATCATCTAACTTTAGTTGCTCCCTTTGTTTTGTTGGGATGTTTACTTCTTTTGTGGGACGGCCGTGCACTGAATGCCTTGAGTCTCGGGGAAGAAGCGGCCATGAGTTTAGGGATTCCCATTCAGCGGGTCCGGTTCCGGATTATTTTAGGGACGGCCCTGGCTGTCGGAGGCGTGACGGCTGTTTGCGGGAGTGTGGTGTTTGTCGGGTTGATGGTTCCTCATTTGTTCAGGCCCCTTGTCAAACATGAGCCCGGGAAACTGCTGGGAATAAGTGCAGTGGGCGGCGCGGTCCTTGTTCTTTGGGCGGATTTGTTCGTCAGATATTTTTCGGTCGGCACGGAATTAAAGCTCGGGGTCCTGACGTCCTTAATCGGGGCCCCATTTTTCCTGGCCCTTATCTTTAAAATGCGGAGGAACGTATCCTGATGAAAGATTTTGTTCAGATTCGGGATTTGGATGTTTCGCTCGACAAGAAACTTGTCCTAAGCAAGGTGAATATGGATCTTCCCCGGGGAGAGTTGATCGGCCTGATCGGCCCCAACGGAGCGGGGAAATCGACCTTGATGCGGACGCTTCTTCGGTTTCTTCCTTTTCAGAAAGGGAGGATTGAAGTTAAAGGACAGTCTTTGTCGGAAATCCATAGACGCCGGCTTGCCCAATATTTTTCCTATCTCCCGCAAGGGGCGTCTGTTTCCTGGTCGTTAACGGCCCAAAGGGTCGTGGCCCTGGGAAGAATTCCGCATCTTTTGCCCTGGCAGGACCTTCGGAAAATTGATTACGAGGCCATTTACAATGCGATGAAAAAATCGGATGTGTTGCATTTGGCGGACCGCCCGATGGATCATTTGGCAGGGGGCGAAAAAGCCCTCGTAATGTTTGCCCGTGTTTTGGCGGGGAATTCAGAAATGATCTTGGCCGATGAACCCGTCGCGGGATTGGACCCCAATCATCAGATCCAAGTCATGCAATTGTTGAAGGACGTTGCGTTTCGAGGGTCCGGGGTGATGGTGGTGCTGCATGATTTGACCCTGGCCGCCCGTTTTTGCGACCGGCTTTATCTTTTGCGGGAAGGCAAAATCCTGGCTTCCGGGTCCGCTGCCGATGTTTTGTCTCCGGACAACTTGAAAGAAGGCTACGGCATCAATGCCCGCTACGGACACTTTGATCAGGAATTTTACGTGATCCCGTGGAAGAGATTATAAAAGATCGGCCTGGGGAAACCGGAATGGGTAAAAAAAAGAAGTGTCCCAGGTGTCTTGGTGAATTTTCTTGCCAAGATGAGAGCCCAATGCCCTGTTGGTGTTCTCAATCCTCCTTATCGAAAGAGGTCTTAACTCGCCTGGCAGAGCAATATTCCGATTGCCTATGTCCTTCCTGTTTAAGCAGTTACGCTCAACGTTGAATTCCGGCCGGCTGGTCGGAATTTGGCCTGCGCGGCCGATGGGCATACGGAAGGTTGATAATCATTGATATATATGCAATAATAATATGCATATATATCAACCATAGTCAACTATGTCCAGACTTAAACAGTATCAACACACTCTTCTTTTTTTTGCTCTAGTCACTCTCGTTATTTACAGCCTGATGCGGTATTTCCTGGGCCTGCTTGCCCAAGACGTCAAGTGGCACGATGTTCATGTCCAAGTCCAGGAGCGTCAAGAAGAGAGCCTCCGAAAGGGCTCGGTGTAAGGGATGAGGGTTCCTTTTTTTTGGATCTCGCTTGGTTTTGTGACGGGGGTCTTTTTGTGCGAGTTCGTCCATGTTTCGATGTGGTGGCTCTTTTTGATGAGTTTGTCTTTTATCCCTTTTTTATGGGTTCTCCGCGGGAAGCGATTTTTCCTGCCCATTTTTATGATCTCTTTATGTTTGCTTGGGTTTGTTCGGGGGAAAATGTTTTCTTGGGCCAGTGATCCTCCGGTTGAATCCTTTGCGGGTTTGACTCGGGTTTCCTTGGAAGGGATCGTGGTTTCTCCCCCGGAAGTCAAGAGTCAGGGCAAAAAGAAAACGGTTTCATTTGTCCTGGATTCGAAAAATATTGTCCGGAAGATCTCCGGGAGAAAAGAATTCTTTAAGGTAACGGGCCGGGTTCAGGTATTTCTTTTTCAACCCGAAGAAATTCCTGATTTTGCCGACCGTTTAAGGATTTACGGGCACCTCGATTATCCCTATCCCGTAACGAATCCCGGCGGTTTTGATTACGGACATTATTTAAAACAAAGGGGGATCCAGGTGGTTTTGAAGGCATACGGCCGTTCCTCCAGCCGCAGGATCGCAAGCGCTAATCCATGGAATGCACTTCGTTTGCTCCATTCGGCACGTCGAAAAATTGCTGTAAGACTCAACGGATTATTTTCGCCTGAGCACGCTTCGGTTTTTCGGGCCTTAATCCTGGGGGATCGAAAGCAATTGGATCCCCAGATACGGGATGATTTCATTAAGACAGGAACGGCACATCTTTTGGCGATCAGCGGTTTGCATATCATCCTGCTTTCGGGGAGTTTTTATCTTGCGCTCATGGCTTTGGGGTGTGATCAGAAACTTTCCGCGTTCCTGTCCCTCGGCGTGATTCTTTTTTATGCCGCGATTGCAGGCTGGGGGATTCCCGTCCAGAGAGCGGGATGGATGGGGGGGCTTAGTTTCCTTGCCCTTTTGCTTGAACGCGAACGCAATTCTCTCAACACTTTTTTTATGGCGTTCTTTTTCCTTGTCTTTATCGACCCCAAAAATCTCTTTCATTGGTCCTTTCATTTATCTTTTCTATCGGTTTTTTCGCTGATTCTTTTTTTAAGAAGGGAATTTGAAACATGGAGATGGTCGGAGGCGGTGATGAACACCTTGGCTGTCCTGGCGGGAACTTTTCCCGTCGTTATTTGCTATTTTCATATTTTCTCGCCGATCAGCCTGGCCGCCAATTTTATCGCGATCCCCGTTTTCCATTTGGCCTTACTCGGTGCTTTTCTGTCCTTAGGATTGGGTTTTCTTCCTTGGATCGGCAGTTTTCTAACCGGATTTTCGTCGACTTGCATCCAATTTGTTCTTTTCTGGATTCACCAATGCGCGGGGCTCGAATGGGGATATGCTTATCTTCCGTCCCCCTCTTCATTTCAGATCGGACTTTATTACTTCGGGCTTGGGTTGTTGGTGGCCGGTTATGGTTTTCGGTTCAAAGCAAAGAAAGAAGGAGATTTTTTGCCGGGTTTTCGGAAGCCGCTAAAAATGATAACAAACCGGTGGGGGTTGTCATTTTTATGGAGCTTTTGGCTTTGTGTATTGGTTGGTTTTTTTTATCCAAGGCCTGCTCCTCTCTTTTCGGGGACTTTGTTTTCGGCGGGCAAAAATCAGATTCTCCATCTTCAATTTGAAGATTCCAACCACTGGTTAGTGAATGCGGGCCGGGGGTTTCCTTCCGATCAGGGCCAGTGGATTCTTGCGCCCTACCTGCGGGAAAAAGGGATCAAAACACTGACCGGAGTCGTGCTGACTGATCTTATGAAGAAACATACGGGGGGTCTGGCAACTATTCTCAGGAATTTTTCCATTCAGTACTTGATCTATCCCGAGGGGCTAGATTCAATTTTTAGGAATGTTCTTCCCTATGAAATGCAAAGAGAAGTCAATCGAGCGACAATTCGACCGGGCGAAGTTATTCGGTTCGAAAAAGACGAGAAGATTCGGGCTGTTCATTTCCAAGGGAATCAGATGTTTTATCTTCTTGAGGTGAAGGGGTGGCGGTTCCTTGTAATTCCAAACCTGGATGAAGCGCCCCGGTTTGGAGAAAGAGATTTCACAACTTTGGACCGGATCGACGTTTTGGTGATGCCGCCTCTCAGGGGGTCGGATCAAAAAGTCTTTGAAGAGATGATAGATGTTTTTCAGCCCAAAGTCATCTTAACACCTGAAAGCGATGAATCTCTTTCAAGGATTGCTGTAGGGAGCGGGAGCTTCTTCTTCGATACGAAGACTTACGGGGCAGTGACACTGACCCTGGATAAAAATGTCAGAGCTGACAAAAGGGTTCCGTTACGGATCGAATCTTTCTTGAAGGGATTATTGGCCCAGGATCTTATCTAAATTTTAGAAGGAGAAACAGTGATCAAAGCTCGCGCTGTCTTTTGCTTGTCGTTGATGCATTGATGGGCGAGGGAAGCATCAAAGTAGAGTGTTTCGCCTGTCTTGAGCGGATAAATTTCTTTTTCGAGTTTGACATGAATTTCGCCTTCCAGTACGTAGATAAACTTTTCGACCCCGCGTTCAAGATGATCGGTTGGAGTTTCACTCCCGGCTTGCAGGGTCATCAGAAGGGGGGTAATTTTCTTTTTGGAACTTCCCGTTGTGAGAAGTTCGATTTGGACGTTCTTGTTATGGAAGGTGACTTTCTTATCCGCTTCCTGGGTCAGATGGGTGATCTGTTCGTGCCTCCGGTCAACACCGGTGTAAAGTTCGGCTAAGCCAATTCCCAGAACCTCGGATATTTTTTCATGGCTTTCGACCGTCCCCATCATGGTTCCGGTTTCGATTCGCGAAAGGGTGGCTTGTGCGACTCCCGTTTTCTCTGCTACTTCGACGAGAGTTAATCCTTTTTCTTTGCGTAAGCTTCGGATGCGTTGTCCGAGGTTTTTTAGCATTTTGGCTTGCTCCTAGCGGATAAGTGGATATTACCCCTTAAGTAAGAATTGTCAATAAAAATATGAGATTAGACAAAAAGTAAGGGAATTCAGTATATTAATATAATATAAATAATACTTGACGAATAATCATATTTGCCCTATACTCCACCTGCTTTTGAATGTTTCGTTAGAGGAGGTGAAAGTCATGGCAGTTATGCGTTCGAAGATGAGAGTTTTGCAGTTAACCCTGCTTGTCACTCTGATTTTCGGGAGCTTTTCTATGATGGGATTGAATCCCCTAGAGGCAGCCCAACGCCCCGTAGCACAGGGGCAGGCGGCTGTTTCCGGTCCTGTGAACATCAATAAAGCCGGTCTTGAAGAGCTTCAAGCCATTCGAGGGATTGGGCCCGCTCTTGCTGAGCGGATTGTCCAGTTCCGTAAGGACAATGGTCCTTTCGAGACGCTTGAAGATTTGGCGAATGTTCGCGGTATTGGAGGAGCTAAGCTCCAGAAGATTAAAAGCCAGATTTCCGTCTAAAACCGGGATTTTGGCTAAAACCGAGGTCCGAGCAGTAGCATGAAACCCCCGCCTTAAGCAAGGCGGGGGTTTTTTCGTTGGACAAGAGTTGCAGTTATCTTGAATCCATGGCACCAATTTGTTACAATCCTTCCACTTTATGCCTAAGTCACTTAGTTTTCAGGAGTTAATCCAGAAGTTAAATACTTATTGGAGCGAGCGGGGTTGCCTGATTATGCAGCCTTATGACCTCGAAGTGGGGGCCGGGACTTTTTCACCTCATACTTTTTTGCGTGCCTTGGGGCCCGAACCTTGGAATGCAGCTTATGTGGAACCTTCCCGCAGGCCGACCGATGGCCGGTACGGAGAAAATCCCCACCGAACGCAGCATTACTATCAATATCAAGTTATTTTAAAACCCTCACCCGAAAATTCTCAACAGCTGTACCTTGACAGTTTGAAATATCTGGGGATTGACCTTCTCTCGCACGATGTCCGTTTTGTGGAAGACGATTGGGAATCGCCGACATTGGGGGCGTGGGGGTTGGGCTGGGAAGTGTGGCTGGACAGCATGGAAATCACGCAATTCACTTACTTTCAGCAATGCGGCGGGATTGATCTAGACGTCGTGTCTTGTGAAATCACTTACGGCTTGGAACGGATTGCAATGTTCCTCCAAAAGAAGGAATCCATTTTTGATATTGAATGGTCCCGAGGGGTGACTTACGGAGATGTTCATTTGCAGGGTGAAAAAGAGTTTTCTCGCTTCAATTTTGAAGGCTCGAATCCGGAAATGATCAAACGCCATTTTGAAGATTACGAAAAGCAAGTTCGAAAACTGTTGGAAGAGGGTCTTGTTCTGCCGGCTTATGATTGTTGCCTGAAAACATCTCATCTTTTTAATTTGCTGGACGCCCGCGGGGCTGTTAGCGTTAATGAAAGACCGCGTTATATCGGCCGTGTCCGTGCCCTCGCCCGGGAATGTGCCAAGAGTTACTTGGAAAGCCGCGAAAAACAAGGGTACCCTCTCAAGAAAAGAAAGGCCAAAAGGTAAAGGATCTTTCATGCCCAACCTTCTTGTCGAAATCGGAACCGAGGAATTGCCTCTGGCCAGCTTAGATGTGATCTATTCGCAATTGGAGCAAAAGGTTAGAAGTGTTTTTCGGGAAAACAGAATTGCTCCAAAGGAAATCAAAGTCGAGGCAACTCCCCGACGTATCGCCTTATGGATAACGGGCCTGCCCGTCAAACAGGAAGATCAAATACTTGAGATAACGGGGCCATCGTGGGAGAAGGCTTTCAATACGGAGGGGAAAGCCACAACTGCCCTTCAAGGTTTTTTGAAAGCCAAGAATGCGGCTGAAAAGGATGTCAAGAGCCGGGAAACACCGAAAGGGAAATTCGTTGCTATTCAAAAGAAGGAAAAAGGGAAATTCATGGTTTCACTGCTTCCTTCTCTTTTGACGGAAGTTTTTACAACGTTGCCGTTCCCCAAACTCATGCGGTGGGAACCGAGCGGTTTTCGCTTCCCCCGGCCGGTCCGCTGGGTCGTTGCTTTATTGGATCAGAAGAAAGTCAATTTCGAATTGGCCGGCTTGGAAGCCGAAGCCAAAAGTTATGGCCACAGATTCTTATCTCCCAAATCCTTTCCGCTGAAAAAAGCGGACTGGAAAACTTATGAATCCTTGCTTAAAAGACATCATGTCGTCCTGAGTTTGGAGAAAAGGAAAGCTGTGATTGAACAGGCCCTTGCCAGAAAATATCAACAGAAATTTATCGATGAGGAATTGGTCCATACGACCGCCCAGCTTGTGGAGGAACCCTTTATTTTAGAGGGCAAGTTTTCAAAGTCCTATTTGGATCTTCCGTCCGAGGTTCTCGCCAGCTGCATGAAGAAGAATCAAAAGATCTTTGCGTGTTATGACTTGAAGAAGCGCCCAACCGGTAAATTTGTGGCCGTGATGAATGGTAAACGCGGGGCGCTTTCCCAGATTAAGGCAGATTATGAAAACGTGTTGGAATCCCGGCTGAAGGACGCGAGGTATTTCTATGATGCGGATACCAAAGAAACGCTTGGGAAGAAAGAGCCGTTACTGGAGCAGATTGTCTACTTGGGGAAACTCGGTACGATGCGGGATAAGACAGCCCGGTTAGAGAAGTTAGCGCAACGTTTGTGTGAAATGACCGGGTTGGGGGAGTTCCAGGAAGACCTTAAAAGGGCCGCCAAACTTTCTAAGATTGATTTGGTGACCCAACTTGTCTATGAATTCCCGGATCTTCAAGGGATTGTCGGCCGGGAATATGCGCTGGAAGCCGGGGAGAAAGAAAGTGTTGCGAAAGCCATCGGGGCTCAATATTTACCGAAGAATTTGAGCGAAGATTTTCAAGAAGTAGCATCGAGCATGACTCGCTTAGGCGGGCTTTTTGGGGTCCTGGACCGCTTGGATCTTGTGGTCGGTGCTTTTGGGACAGGTCTCGAACCGACGGGCAGTCAGGACCCTTTTGCGCTTCGGCGCGCCGGCGGGATCTTGGTTAAACTTATTCGGGCTTTCCGATTTCATTTTTCTTTGTCGAAAGCGGTCGAGGAATCGGCTTCGTTGTACGGAAAGGTCATCAGCCTGGATTTTCCGGAATTGAAAAGCCGGTTAACAGGTTTTTTTAAGGAAAGAGTTGCGTTTGAGCTGCAGACAAATTTTCAGGACCGGTCGATGGAGATCTTCCAAGCTGTTTGGGAGGCCTCTTCGGATGATCTTGCGGATGTTTTTGAACGTTATCATGTTTTATTGGAATTGAATCAAAAAAATCCCGAGGCTTTTTTGAAAGCGGCTAAGGTTGTCGAAAGGACCGCCAATATCTTAAAAGGGGTTAAGGAAAGCGTTCCCGAAAAAGTTGATTCCGGATTATTTCAGCATGATCTTGAGCATAAACTTTTTGCTTTATTCGAAAGCAAGTCCGATGAGATCAGAGAGATACTTCAAAGGAAGGATTATCGGAAAGGGACCCTTGTTTTCGGAGAGGTTTTCTATCAAACGGTTCACGATTTTTTTGAGACGGTTCTCGTCAATGTGGAGGACCCGGGAATACGATTGAACAGGCATGCCTTAATGAAAAAGATTAACCGTCTTTATGCTGAAAAAACAGCCGATCTTTCTTTGCTTACAAAATTAGAGGGGAAGTGATATAATACCTCGTTTGTTCGCGGTGATAATAGCTGTAAGTGATTATCATCATTAACGTTGGGGAACGCGGTAATCTTCCACAAGAAGACCAGCCTGAGTTCATTTTAGCATCGTAATTATCCGGTGCCATCATTTGAAAGGGGAATCTATTATGAAAACACTAACAAGGAAGGGCAAGATGACATCTAAGACATCCAAAACAAAAAAGTCTAAATACGTTTATTTTTTCGGGAGTGGAAAAGCTGAAGGAAGCGCCAAGATGAAGGGGCTCCTGGGTGGAAAAGGGGCCAACTTGGCGGAGATGACCAATCTTGACATTCCTGTGCCTTCCGGGTTTACCATTACAACAGAGACCTGCGATCTTTTTTATCAATCGGGGAAAAAGTGGCCTGCCGGTTTAGAAGAACAAATCAAAGACAATATGAAAAAACTTGAGCATTCGATGGGTGCCGGTTTTGGCGATCGTGATAATCCACTTCTAGTTTCGGTTCGAAGCGGGGCCGCTGTCTCGATGCCGGGGATGATGGATACAGTTCTTAATCTTGGGCTTAATTCGGATGTTGTTCAGGGACTCATCATCAAAACAGAAAACGACCGTTTTGCCTGGGACGCTTACCGCCGGTTCATTCAGATGTTCGGGAACGTCGTGATGAATGTGAAACACGAAAAATTTGAACACATTCTGGAGAAGAAAAAAGAACAATGCGGGTATAAGTTGGATGTGGAACTCACGGGCAATGATCTGAAGGAAATTGTCCGTCAATATAAGAAGGTTTATCAGGAAGAAACGGGCGAAGAATTTCCATCAGACCCCTATGAGCAGCTTTCGAAGGCAATTAATGCTGTTTTTAGTTCGTGGCATAATCCCCGCGCGATTCGGTATCGTCAACTGAATGAAATCCGCGGATTGTTGGGGACGGCGGTAAACGTCCAAGCCATGGTTTTTGGAAATATGGGTGATACTTCCGGGACGGGGGTTTGTTTTACGCGCAACCCATCAACGGGGGAAAACAAATTTTACGGTGAATTCTTAGTCAATGCTCAAGGGGAGGACGTTGTTGCAGGGATCCGGACGCCCGAACCTCTTTCCGATATGGCAAAACATTGGCCGGTAATTTATAAAGAACTGTGTGCGATTCGCGCAAGGCTGGAGAAACATTACCGCGATATGCAAGATATCGAATTTACAATTCAAGAGGGGAAACTGTTTCTCCTGCAGACGCGCAATGGAAAAAGAACGGCCCACGCGGCTGTGCGTACTGCGGTCGAATTTGTGAAGGAAGGGGTCCTGACGGAGAAAGAAGCTATTTTGCGGGTGGACCCCAAACAGTTAGATCAGTTACTTCATCCGACCTTTGATCCCAAAGCCAAACGGGATTTTTTGGTCAAAGGGCTTCCGGCTTCTCCGGGAGCGGCGTCAGGGAAAGTGGTCTTTAATGCGGATGATGCTGAAGCCTGGACCGCCAAAGGAGAAAAGGTCATCCTGGTTCGGATTGAAACTTCTCCTGAAGATATCGGCGGGATGGATGCTGCTAAAGGTATTTTGACGGCACGCGGAGGAATGACTTCCCATGCAGCCGTTGTGGCACGCGGAATGGGAAAATGTTGTGTTGCCGGCGCCGGTGATATGAAGATCAATTACGATGCGAAAGAATTCCGCATAGGAAACCGGGTGATTAAAGAGGGAGAATTTATTTCTCTCGATGGGACATTGGGGGAGGTTTATGCGGGTAAAATTAATACTGTTGAGGTCCAGTTGTCCGGGGATTTCGGCAAGTTAATGAAATGGGCCGACAAATTCCGCAAATTGAAGGTTAGGACGAATGCGGATACGCCCAAAGATTCGGAGGTTGCCAGGAATTTCGGAGCCGAAGGGATCGGGCTTTGCCGAACCGAGCATATGTTTTTTGAAGGGGACCGGATTATCGCTGTCCGGGAGATGATTCTTGCGGAAAATAAAGAAGGCCGGGAGAAAGCCCTGCAGAAGCTGCTTCCGATCCAGCGTGCGGATTTTGAAGGGATCTTCAAGGCCATGAAGGGACTTCCTGTGACGGTTCGTTTGCTGGACCCGCCGCTCCATGAGTTCTTGCCGCACGAAGATGAAAATCAACGTGAAATGGCGGAAGTCTTAAAGGTGTCTCCCGAAACGGTTAAGCAGAAAGTCAACAGCCTCCACGAATTTAATCCGATGCTGGGGCACCGTGGATGCCGTCTTGCCATCACCTATCCTGAAATTTATGAAATGCAGGTTCGGGCGATTGTGGAAGCGGCATGCAATGTCAAGAAGCAGGGGATTAAAGTCCTTCCTGAGATCATGATCCCACTCGTGGGCCATAAGAAGGAATTCGATATTATTAAAGAGAAAGTGGAAAAGGTGATTGCTCAGGTTTTTGAAGAGAAGAAGACCAAGGTCGACTATATGATCGGGACGATGATTGAAGTTCCTCGGGCCGCTTTGACGGCTGATCGTATTGCCGAGAGCGCGGAATTTTTCTCGTTTGGAACCAATGACTTGACTCAAATGGCTTTAGGTTTTTCGCGTGATGATGCCGGGTCTTTTCTCGGGGAATATGTGGCTCAGGGGATTTATGAGAAAGATCCTTTCCAGAGCCTTGACCAAGAGGGGGTCGGGATTTTAGTTCAACTTGGCGTTCAAAAAGGTCGAAAAGTTAGACCAGATTTAAAAATTGGGATTTGCGGTGAGCACGGCGGTGATCCGGAATCGGTTGAGTTTTGTCATCACGTGGGGATGAATTATGTCAGCTGTTCGCCTTATCGAGTTCCGATTGCCAGGTTAGCGGCGGCTCAAGCGGTGATTCGCGAAAAAAAATAGTTTTTGACGAGAGAGAATGGGACAGTCAAAACGCAGGAAAAACAAGAAATCTACTAAGAGTCGGCGTCAAACCGCGTCTGGAAAAAGACGGGGACGGGCGCCGCGCTCAAAAAAGAAACCTCAGAAAAAAACGCTGGCTGAGGTTTTATCCCTGATTCGGTCCCGGCAGGAAAAGAAGCGCGTTGAAAGAGAAGCTGCAAGGCAGCGTGTCCGTAAAACCCGCGCAACCTCAAAGGAAAAAGAGGCGCTGAAAACGGCAGAACAGTCGTTAAGGCAGGAAGCGCGGGACATTCTTCGAAATGAAGCCGTCCTAGAAGCTCCCGATGAGCGGCGCCGACGCCGTCGCGAACCCGATGACGAAAGCCAAACTCAGGGCGGTACTTCCCAAGATCAAACGCTTGACCGGACTCCCATGAAAATCTATCTCGATCAGATCGAGAATATTCCCTTGCTGACTCCTGAAGAAGAGGTCGTTCTTTCCGAAAGGGTACGCGATAAGAGCCGCGGTGCCATTCAAGCTCGTTCCCAAATGATTCGGTCGAATCTTCGTTTGGTGATCTCCATTGCGAAACGATACGCCAATATGGGGTTGTCTTTTTCGGATCTTGTTGAAGAAGGGAATATCGGATTAATGCGTGCAGTGACGAAATTCAACCCTGACCGGGGGTACCGTTTCTCAACGTATGCTTCTTGGTGGATCAAACAGGCCATTATGAGGTCACTCTCGAACCAAGGGAAAACCATACGGATTCCTGTTTACATGTACGATGTCATTGCCAAGTGGCGGAAAGTCCGGGATGGGTTGACGCAGAAATTAAACCGTCCGCCGACCCGTAAAGAGATTGCCAACGTGATGCAGATTTCAATTCATAAAGTCAAAGAGATTGAAAATATCGCAGGCAAGCCGAGTTCACTGAATGCTCCTGTCAGCTTGGATGGGACCGCTGAACTGATTGATCTTATCGAAGATGATTCATCCCATATGCCGGACGCTTATATGGCCGAGATTTTTAAGGACGAACGGATTCAGAGGTTGTTGGATACTTTGGATGAAAGGGAGCGTAAAATTTTGGTTTTGCGGTTTGGTTTGGGCAAAGAAGAAGAGCATACCTTGGAAGAAGTCGCTCAGCAGTTTGGGATTACCCGGGAACGCGTGCGGCAGATTGAAGCGTCGGCGCTTAAAAAGATTCGGTTGCGTCTATCCGAAGAAAACGACCGGCTGGAGAATTATTTAACCTCATGAACAAACTCAATGATAAAGAGGTCAAGAATTTTGTGCGGGATATCCCCGATTTTCCTAAAAAAGGCATTGTTTTTAAGGATATCACGCCGCTTTTAAAACATCCGGTTGTTTTCCGCCACATCTTGGATGAGATGGTGAATGCTTTAAAGGATCTCAATATTCGTTATGTGGTGGGGATTGAGTCGCGGGGGTTTATTTTTAGCCCCGTTTTAGCTTATCGCTTGGGCGCGGGTTTTATTCCTGTCCGAAAAAAAGGGAAACTTCCTTATCAGACAGAGGAGATCTCCTACCAACTGGAATACGGAGAGGCGACGCTTGAGATCCATAAGGACGCGATCGAATCAGGGGCCAGGGTTATTGTTGTGGATGACCTCTTGGCGACGGGAGGAACGGCGTTAGCTGCAGCTGAGTTGGTTGAAAAGTTGGGAGGGCAGGTTGCCCGCATTGTCTTCCTTGTTGAGCTTCTTTTCCTCAAAGGCCGCGAAAAACTATCAAAATATGATATTTTTTCACTGATTCAGTTTTAGCGGCTTAAGCTTTAAAACTTCACGAAGATCATCAAGTCATTCTTCTCCCAGTTGGGTATCCGTTCCGGTGTTCTTTCTTTTGGCAAGAAGGGGTAAGTGCCCCCAGCATGACTCGAACATGCAACCCTCTCCTTAGGACGGAGATGCTCTATCCATTTGAGCTATAGGGGCTCAAAATATGGGAAGCGTATTATAGCAATGTTTCCGGGAGGTGCCAACCTTTCAAGTCGGAAAGTATTTTGAGGACTAGGGTAACGTTTAAAGAACATAGTAAGGTTCGTGATTGGAATGGCCGATTGTATTAATGAGATTGAATTACGAACCCAACAAACAAAATTCAAAAAAGGGCTCGACACCGAACCCATAAAGCGAGAAAATGTTTTTATCCTTCCATCGACGAGGTCGATTATGAAAAAGAGATCACCGGTTCTTCTTTTCACTTGTACCCTTATCTGTTTTGTTTTCATTTGTTTTGTTTTCGAAGTTCCTGTTCAAGCTGTCATTGCCGGCCGGCAGATAGCCAAACAAATTGCCTCTGGTTTTGACGGGCCCAAGGTTCCTTCCAGAGAGAATCAGGAAATGGCCGAAGGCAACAGCGCAGATCCCTCGAAAACCCTTCAGCAGATTACCGAAGAAATGGAGGCCTTCAAATCTCAGAAGAACGAGAGTTTTTGGTGGAAAGAGTCTGCCCCCAAGCAAAGTGACCCCCGAATGGATGAGATGAAAGGCGCCTTCCAAGGGGTTGTGATGCCGCAAAGCGGAGATCCTGAGCCTTGGGAGACGGATTTTTCAGAAGGTGTTTTGGATGATCAGTGGGAAAACGAATTTGATTCCATGATGAGCGATTTGGCAAAACCCATTCTTGATGAAACCATTATCCGGCCCGAAGCGCCTTCCGTGATCAAAGAAGAAAGGGCCGTTAAGTCGATCCCGCAGGAAGTACGTCGCGAGTGGCCTTTAATGCAGGAAAAGATCAATGAGTTTAAGGAATACGAATCTTCCGTTGACAAAGAAAGGCAGTCTCTTGAACGGAAGGAAAAATGGCTCACCCAAAAAGAGCGAGAAATCGAGGAAAAATCGAAAACGATTGAGCGTGCAATGACCCAATTGGGGGAGCGTGAAAAAGCCCTGAGTGTAAAAGAACAAGATGTGGGACAGAAAGTGAAGGACCTGGGCGAAGCTCGTAAGCAGATTCAACTTAAGGAGGAGGCTCTTCGCGAGAAGGTTTCGAATCTTGTTTTGGTGCGGGAAAAACTTCACGAGCAACAGAGAAAAATAAACGAGGCCCAGCAGATTTTGGGAGAAAAAAAGAAAGCTGCTTTTAGCGAGTTGCAGGTAAAGGGTCAGCAATTGGAGAAACAATGGCAGATCTTGAAAGATAGAGAGCGAGAATTTGAAGCGAGAATGTCCGGGGTGGATCAGGAAAAAGAAGCATTGAGTGCGCGCGAGCGCGAGTTAAACGAGAAGCTTCAGGAATTGGCGCTCGTCCGCAAAGGCATCCAAGCTGAAAAACAAGAATTTCAGGAAATGCAAAGCGCTTGGGGTTCGAAGAAAGATGACGCCTTGAACCAGATTTCGGTGAGAGCTGAAAAACTTCAGGAGCAAAAAACGCTGTTAGAATCCCGTGTTCGCGAGTTTCAAGGGAAAGCCGCTCAATGGAATGAGGAAAGGGGGAAATGGCAGCAGAAGATCATGGCTTTTGAGGAAGAAAGAAAAGCGATGTCGTTGGAACGGGAAGAAATGCGGCGCGCCATGACGGCGATTGAAGCTAAGCGAAGATCGATCGAAGAAGAAAGAATGTTGGAGCAGGGCAGGGTTTCGAAGGAAAAGAAGTTGCTTGAACTCAAAGTTCAATCATTGGAGGGGCAGATCCAGGAATTGGAGAGAGATCGGGAATCTCTTCGGGTGATGCGCCAAGGATTGGAAAAGGAAAGGCAGGATCTTGAGAAGCTTCGTGAGATGGTTGAGGCCAAGAGGGTAGCTCTTGATCAAAAAGCACAGGACGTTGTCCGTGCACGTAACGAACTTTATCAGCAGAAACAAGCTTTTGAAGAGCAGCAAGGTCTATGGGCGGCGGAGAAAAGAAAAGAGGAAGAAAGTCTTGTTTTGCGGGCCAAGACCGTACAAAACGAGAAAGCTGTGCTGGATGAAAAATGGAATGATTATCGTACGGAAATCAATTCTTGGGAGGAGAAGAAGAAAGAATGGGAATCCCGGAATGCAAGTTTTGATGACGCTAGAAAGAAAATGGCGCAGGAAAAACAAGCTCTGGCGGATCAATTAAAACTTTTGAAAGCCGAGCGTGTGTCTTTGCAAGCTGAAAAGAAACAGGAAGAAGAGGCTCTTCGGGTGCGAGAAAAGGCACTTGCCGACAAAGAATCCTCACTTAAGAATCAATTGCAAAATTATGAAGAATTGAAAGCGCGTGTCGCTGCTGTTGAAAAGGAAAAAGTGGGTCTTGAAACTGAGCGCCGCGCCTTGGATCGCGAAAAAGAACAACTCAAACAGCGCGAAAATAGAGTAGAAAATCAGGAGACACGGATCAGAGAAAAGACAGCTCGTTTTGATAAGGCGAGTGCCCAATTAAGACGGGAGAAGGCCTTCTTTGCCAAACAGAGAGACGATTGGCAGGAAATCAAACGGATGATTAGTGACGAAAAATTGAAGTCGGAAGCCGGTGAAAAAATTCTGCAACTTCAGAGGGAGAAAGCAATTATCGGCGTAGATCGGAAAAGGATCGAGTCGCTCTTAGTTGAGATTGAAGAGAAACGGCAGAAATTGGAGCAAGATAATAAGGAAACCGAAAAGAATTTCCAAAACCGTGAAGAGGATCTCAACCGTCGTATCAAAGAATTTGAAAACCATTGGAATACCTTAAAGAATAAAGAAACCCAGTTTGAAACGCAAAAAGAAGCTTGGCAGAAAGTGGCGCAAGCCAAAATCCAAGAACTTGAAAGCAAGGAACAACTTGTTGAACAGGTTCGCGTAGCGTTACTTGCAAAGATACAAAACATAAGATCCGGGAAATAGTCTAAGCCCCCTATCCAGAAAGAGTTAGTTCAAAACAACTCTTCTTCTCTGAGATATTCATAGCGTGTTCTAAAATGGAAATTTGGGCGCTCTCATTTTTCCGAAACAAATTTGCTATAACTCTAATCCTCGTCTTGACATAAGTCATTGCTCGTGCTACTTTATTACAAAATTGACCGGAGGTCTTTCCACGGGCGCAGAAATGATTTTCATGACGAAGAGGTAAACAAGCTCCATCGCGCGATGGGGCTTTTTTTCTATCCTCAAAATGTGATTTTTGTAAGGAAATAAATCATAGGAATAAAAATTCTCATCCTTTTATGAACCGTATAGTAGAAAAGTCTCTCACCCGAACGATTGTTATTGGACACATCGCTTTTCTTCTGTGCTTTGCTTACACTCTTAATTCGATGGCTCAAGAAGGGTCAAACGCCGACTACGGTTTTGCGCAGGAAATCGCTCAATTTGAAGCCGCTCAACGACGCTGGACGGAAGACCGGAATAACCAGATTCAGCTCTTGGATAAGAAGGAAGCCCGCCTTGAAGAAATCAAACGAACGCTCTTAGATAAAATAGAAAAGTTTCAGCAGGAGCGTGAAGCATGGGTAGGGGAAAAGAAGGCTCAGTCAGATGCTCTAGCGCAGCGGGAAAAGGAATTTGAGGAGAGAATGCAGGATCTTGAGCAGAATCAGCGGCTTGCCATCGAAGAAGAGAAGATGAAACTCGAAGGACTTAAGAAAAAGCTCGAGAATGATTTAAGGGCGGTGATCGAAAAACGTCAAGGCCAGGGTGCTCAAAAGGATCAGCAGACTCAAATCGATCGGCTGACGAATGAATTACACGATCGAAACTTAATGATTGAAAATCTGAAACAGACGCTTGCTGATTTAAGAAAGCAAATGTCCGAAGTCAGTTATGAGCAGGATCGCGGCATGGCAAGCGGCCAGAGTCAACTCGAACAAAAAGAAAGGGAGTTAAGGGCCATTGAGGACCGTTTAACCCGTGAACGCAGAAGTCTCGAGCAGGAAAAGATGGAATTGGCCGGAAGGCGCACTGAGCTCCTGAGCCGTTCGGGTAAAAAGGAGGATTTGCAGGAGCAGGAGCAGATGCTGAGGCGGCGGTCCGAGGAATTAAAACAAAAGCTTAATGCGGCGGAGACTCTTAAAAAAGAATGGGAACAGAAAATCGAATTTTTAAATGTCCGTAATGATGAGATTGAAAAGGAAAGGCAGGAATTGGCTCAGCGCCGGTTTGATTGGGAAGTTCAAAAAGACGGTATCGAACAAAGATTAAAGGAAAGCTTCCAGAAGCTAGAGAAAGAAAGAGCAGAACTCAATGCCCGGCTCGATGTTCTGGACAAAGACAAAGAAATGGTGGCTGAACTTAAGGAAGCTTTGTCGGAGCAGGAGATTCAGCTCACTGAAGAGCGCGAAGCGTATACGCGGGCGAGAGAAGCGCTTGAAGAAAGACAAAGCAATTGGGAAACCTTAAAGGGCAAAGAGGAGGAACTTGTTTCTCGATTAAGAGAACTATCGACACGCGAAACACAGCTTTCAAGCGAACAAGAAAAAGAAATCGCAGACCGCCAGCTTACTGTCGAAGCCAGGATGGAGGTTCTCGAAAATAAGGCTTCTGAACTTGGAGAACAAGAGAAGACATTTCGGGAAGAGAAAGCTTCATGGGAAAAGAAAAAGGCAAAAATCGAAAGCGATCTTGTCGGAAAAGTCCAAGCCATCGTTGAGAAAGAGGAATACTTAAAGAAACAGCTTGCGAAGTTGACTCATCAAGAAGGCAGCATCGATGGACAGGGTGCCGAGCTTGAAGAGCGGTTTAAGATTTTCGAAAAACAGCAAAAGGCTTTGGATGAGGAACGGCAGCGGATTTATGATGCTCAGACCGATATTCAATCCCGTCAATCGGCCTTGGATGAAAAAGAGGAAGAATTGGCGCAAAGGGAAAGACAATTGGAGGAAATGAAAAGATCGTTTGGGGATGAGAAAGAAGAGCTTGCACAAACGATATCAAATCTTATGGATCGCAAGCAGCAATTGATGGCTGAGATTGAAAATTATGAGGAACAACGTGCGCGCTGGGGAGCTGAAGAACAGATTCTTTTGAGCTCGGAAGAACTGGACAATCAGTGGGCTGAATTTTCTCGCGAGAAAGAACAGTGGGAAAAGGACAGACAGGTTCAGTTGGAAGATCTTAATCAGGAGCGGGGTGCGCTTGAAGAAGCTCGGGCCATGTTTTTTAAGGAGTTGAAGGATTTCCGGCAACAGCGTGAAGACTGGGAGAATAAGCGCGTTCAGTTTGAAACAGAAACTGTGACCCGTGAAGAGGCGTTAAAGGATGAGAAACTTAAGTTAGCTGAAGATCTGGGAGCCTTTAACGATGAAAAGAATAGGATTCGCAATGCGCTCGATGCAACGAGACAGAGCTTGGATGAACGTGCAGGCCGGATTCGGGATGAAGCCAAACAGCTTCAGGATTTGCGTTCGGACATCGAATCGCAAAAGAAAGGATTAGACCGCTATCGTGAGGAATTGAACGGAGAAGAGCTTGCTTTACGCCAAAAGGCGGAGTCCTTAGCCGAAAGGGAACAGATTGTCCAAGCAGAAGAGACCAAGCTCAATCAGATGCAGGAACTCGTCACCAGAAAACGGATGGAGCTTAACCAAGAGGAAGAGAAGACCAATCAAAGGAAGAGGGAATTCGAGGCCCTGGAGAGTAGTATCCTTAAAGAAAAGGCTAATCTTGATGAAAGAATCCGGTCTGTTTCTGAAAAAGAGCAGGCCTTTATCCGCGCGTCTTCTTATTTGAATGAAGAAAAGCAGATATTTGAAACGGAAAAACAGAAGTTCGTTAAAGAACTGGATGCATCTAAGGCTGACATTGAACGTGAAAAGAGAATCCTTGCCACACGAGAACAGAAATTAGAGGAAGATGGCGAGGCTTTCAGGATTGAACGGGAGGCATTTATCAGGCGGTTGGCGGCGTTTAAGGAATCTGAGAGGGATATGGAGAAAAAGCGGGTTGATCTCGAACAGGAACGCAAACAGTTTGATGAAGATAAGTCCGCTTTGGCTCAGATTCAGGAAGAATGGGCCCGAAAGAACCAATTGCTTCAGGAAAAGCAAAATTCGATTGCTCAAGAGATTTCACAGTTTAATGAAAGAAAAGAAGCTTTTGATGTTGCGAAAACGGATTTTGAAAAAAATTACAATGCCTTTCTTGAAGAGAAGCAAGGTCTCGTAAGGATGGGACAGAATCTCCAAGAACGTGAAGAGCAGCTCAGGGTTCAGAGGGATAAGTTACACAATACCCAAGTCGAATGGAAGGAAGACGCCCTTCGGCAGAGGCAGGAATTGGATATCCTTGAACAGGAGATGAACCAGAAGAAACAACAGCTAGCTGCTCGTGAAGAGGATATGCGGTTGCATGAGCAGGAGATGGAAGAACGTTTCCAGGCCTTTGAAAGGAAATTAATGGATTGGGAGCAGAAAAAGCTGGAATGGGAGAATCGGATTCGCGAGAAAGAACAATCCATGGAGCAAGGACAGGCCATCTTGAAGCAGGGGGCCAAAGAGCTTGACGGGCGTAAAGAACAAATGCTCCAAGAATCTGAGCAAGCACGTCAAGAAAGGATTACCCTGGAAAAGGAGAAAAGACAATTTAGCCTTGATCAAAGTGATTTGAAACAAAAAATGATTGCCCTCCAAGAAGAAAGAGACCGGTTCGAACGGGAAGTGGCGGGTTTTAGCGATTCTCAAAAAAATCTAAGAGACGAACTGCTGGCTAAAAGGAGTGAAATCGAAAAAGAAAAACAAGAACTTCTTTCTGCTAAGAATAGGCTCGAACACGATAAAATGCGCTGGCAGGAAGAAGAAAAAAATAGAACCAATGCGGTTCAGCATAGTGAAGAAGAATTGCAGCGGAAATTTACCGCGATTGCTGAGCGGGAGAAAGAATTGCGGCAAATGCAGCAGCAGGTTCAGCAGGAATGGACAGCTTTGAGAAAAGCTGAAGGAGATCTCGACCGGATGCGGAAAACGATGTTTGAGGATCAAAGGAAGCAAGAAGCCCGGTTCCTGGAATGGGAGAATCGATTGAAGAAACAGGCTTATTTCCTTGAGGGAAAACAGTTTGCAATTGATTCTGAAAACTTGTCGATTCCACCTCAACAAGGACGATGGGGCGGCCCTATTAGTTCTCAGGAAACACGGCAATCCGACTTAGGGTCTCAGCTTCAAAGATGAAGCGTCCGATAATATATTTCGATCAGCTTTTCAAAGGGAACATATAACTTTGGCGATCACTGGCCTTCAGAAAAAAAAGAATTGACAATGTTAAGCTTTTTTTCTAACATGCCGACATATTTAGGGATAGGGTGGAATTTGTTATTTAGCCGGATGTTATGAGGCTAAGAACCAAAACGCAATTAAATTAACAAGTGCAAAACAGGGGAGGCAAGCATATGTTTCGCAAACAAGCGTTCTGGCTTACGTTGGTTTTGTGTGTGGCTTTAGCAGTACCAGCGTTTGCAGCAGTCGAGAATGTGAAACTGAGCGGTGACATAACGATTCGTGGTTTGTATCGTGACGGTTATACGCTTGGTAATTTAGAAACGTCGACTTACAACGGTGGTGTTTTTGCGGGTGATGATGACCAGAAGTTTTTCATGAGCACCGTCCGCTTGAGAGTGGATGCTGATTTAACCGAAAATATTTCCGCTGAAGTTGAACTCATGAACCAGCGGGACATTGATGCGCCTTCCGGGGGTGCACAGGGTTCGCCATTGGCAACCAATGGTACTGTTTTTCAAGGCGCGGGTGGAAGCGCAGCGAATGACCAGTTTGATGTGATTCTGAATCTTGCCAATATCACCATCAAAGAACTTTATTACCCCGAATTGTCGGTTAAGATTGGCCGCCAGAATATTCAGTGGGGTGAAGGGTTTGCCATTGGCTCGAGTCAACTTGGGAATCCCGATCCTTCCAACACCATTTCCGCAGACGAATTTTCGATGTTCAACAGCTTCGATGCCATTACAGCGAGAATTGATAATGCTCCATGGCATTTTGATTTGGTGGCTGCGAAAGTTCGTGAAGATCAGATCGATGCGGGTGATGATCATGATCTGGTAGGTATCAATGTGGGGCGTGTTTTTGATGCTTATTCTGCAGAAGGTGAAATTTACACACTCTTAAGCCGCGATCGAGATCAAGCAAACAACTGGGGTGATGTTTATACAGAACCCGAAGTTGTCTATGCTATCGGGCTTCGCGGAAGCGTTCGGCCGTGGGATCGTTTGAAGTTGGCCGGCGAAGTTGTGTGGGAATTTGGTGAAGAAGGTGGAGCGAACGGTGTGCTTCCTCAAGGAGTTAATGACGCCAGCTCCACATTGCGTGCTTTTACGCTTAACGGGCGTGAACGTCAAAACATTATGGCCCTTGCGTATGATTTGAGAGCTGAATGGGATTGGCTGGAAGCCCCGTGGCCGACCAAACTCGGTTTAGGATGGGTTTTCTATTCGGGTGAAGATCGTAATGAAAGTGATAACACCTCAACCAATTATCGTCCTCTCTTCCGGGGTAAGTACTATAGCGCGATTCGGGAGTTTCAAGGGCAGTTTTACTTTACCGATGTGGGTGTTACACCTGGCTACACCAATCAGCATCAAGTCATGTTTGATGCTTCTTTCCATCCGTTTAACAACCAGGATTTGACCTTCTTCACTCGTTGGTTGCTTTTCTGGTTAGATGAAGTGCCTATTGCCGGTCGTGGCAAATTTATCGGGAACGAATTGGATATGACACTTGATTACGCCTATACGGAAGATTTAACGTTTGGCTTGATCGGTGCGTTCTTCTGGCCCGGTGATTATTTTGACACGGATCGTACGACCGTAAATACGTTTGGGTCATCGATGAACCAGGCAACAGAGACTGCCAAAGAGGTTGTTGGGACAGTCAGCTTAGCGTTCTAACACGTAGAAAATTTAGAATCGAAACCCTGGGGCTTGAAAAGGCCCCAGGGTTTTTTATTTGTGGCTAAAAACCCCTAATTTCGCTAAAATGATCCCCACCAAAAGCATGAATGCCTCACAAATAGAAGTTTATAAATCATTGTACAGAAACAAGATAAGGAAGGAAGTCAGGAGTATACCTCCAGCGGTCCGAAGGAGAAAAATAAGGTCTATCCAAAGACGTTTATGGAGTTTCGTCAGGCAAAACAAATACAAGCGTCTTTTTATCTTTGTCTCAAAAGACTGGGAAGTGGATACCCTGAATCTTATAAGGCGGTTCATCCGCAGTGGGATCGAAGTCTATTTGCCGCGTTTGGGAAAAGCGAGAGTGTTAAGTGCGGTCAGGATTCAAAATGTGAAGAGGGATTTGAGGAAAGGACCTTTCGGAATTCTTGAACCGATATCGAGGAGAGGGAAGAGAGCAAACATAAACGATTTCGGTGTTTTATTCGTCCCCGGAGTCGCTTTTGACCCTCGAGGTGTTCGTTTGGGACGAGGAGGAGGCTATTTTGACCGTTTTTTAGCAGGGAGAAGGATATCAACGAAGGCGATCGGAATTTCATTTTCTGAACAAACACAAGAACGATTACCCAAAGATGTGCATGACAAGCTTTTGGACGGGTACATTACGGATAAAGAAACAAAGATTATTTCTTAGAAAGGGAGTCCCTTGAATAGGATCAAGATTCTTATAGGTGGAGATGTCGTGGGGAAGCCTGGGCGGAAGGCCTGCGCTGAAGTGATCCCACAGATCAAGAGGGAGGAAAAAATCGATTTTGTGATAATAAACGCTGAAAATGCGGCGGGCGGATCGGGAATTACGGAGGCTACCACCGAAGAACTTTTCGGCTGTGGAATCGATTGTTTGACGACCGGCGACCATGTTTTTAAAAAGAAAGAGGCTGAACAACTTATTCAAGAGGATCACCGGATCCTAAGGCCGGCCAATTTCCCTTCGATGGTTCCGGGCGAAGGCAAAGGGATCTATCAGACCCGAACAGGGATTAAGATAGGTGTCATTAATCTTATTGGAAGAGTTTTTCTTAAGACCGTTGAATGTCCTTTTGAAACGGCAAGAAAATTAGTTGAGGAGCTAAGAAACAAGGTTGATATTATTGTCGTTGATTTCCATGCCGAGGCGACATCCGAAAAGATTGCGATGGGGTGGTATTTAGACGGCAAAGTAAGCGGTATTTTTGGCACTCATACGCATGTTCAAACAGCGGATGAGACGATTCTTCCCCAGGGGACGGCTTATATTACCGATGTCGGGATGTGCGGCCCTTACAAGTCCATTATTGGGAGAGACATTGAAAGCGTTCTACATATGTTTATCACTCAAATGCCGGCAAGGTTCGAGATGGCAAAGGATGATGTCCGGTTTTCGGGGGTTATTTTTGAAATGGACTTGGATGAGAAGCGCGCGGTATCCGTAAAGCGTATTCACCGCAGGGTGGAGTAACTGTAAATGTCTGAAGCGCATCTACAAGAAGGTATCCAGAAGGAAACAAAGGTTTATTCGGTCTATGAGCTTAACCGCCGCGCCCGAATGTTGCTGGAAGGGCATTTTCAAAACATTTGGGTTGAAGGGGAGATCTCTAATTTTAAGCATCATTCTTCCGGGCATATGTATCTGAGTTTAAAAGATGACAAGGCCCAAATCAGCGCTGTTTTTTTCTCGCGCTATAATCAGGTTGTCAAATTTGAAATCAAAGACGGGCTGAAAGTCCTTGCTTGCGGGAAGATTTCTCTTTATGAATCAAGGGGGCAGTATCAGTTGTATATCGAGCGTTTGGAACCCAAAGGTGTTGGAGCCTTACAGCTGGCTTTTTTGCAATTAAAAGAGAAATTAGAGAAGGAAGGACTTTTTTCCAGAGACCATAAAAAGATAATCCCAAAATTTCCGTCGACTGTCGGGGTTGTGACATCTCCGACAGGTGCTGCCATCCGGGATATTTTGAATGTTGTCAATCGTCGCTTTGGTGGAACCAACATTTTACTTTACCCTGTCAAGGTCCAAGGAGAAGGAGCCGCCGAAGAGATAGCCCAAGCGATTCGGGAAATGAATCGAATGGGGCAAGTGGATGTCATGATCGTCGGGCGAGGGGGAGGGAGTCTTGAGGATCTTTGGGCCTTTAACGAGGAAGTGGTTGCTCGAGAGGTTTTTGCTTCCAAGATACCCATTATTTCGGCCGTCGGCCATGAAATTGACTGGACGATTTGTGATCTTGTTGCTGATTTGCGGGCTCCGACACCTTCAGCGGCTGCGGAATTGGTTGTTCAGAACCGCGAGGAACTTCAGAAAAGAGTTGAGAATAGCCAGGTTCGGTTAAGGAATGCTATGGTGAATTTGACCGAAGGGTGGAAAGGTAGCCTTGAAAGGATTTTAGAAAGTTATGCATTCCGGCAGCCGGCGATACTCATTCAGCAATTTTCGCAACGTATCGATGAGTTGTTGCGGCAGCTTCAAAATTATTGGCGCTCTTATGTTTCACAAAAAGGACAAGCGTTTCAATCTTTGGTAGGAAAACTGCATGCTTTAAGTCCCCTTGGGGTATTAGAGAGAGGCTATTCCTTGAATTTTGATTCTCGGGGGAAGGTCTTAAAAGAAGCGGGGCAAGTTAAAATTGGCGACGAAATAAAAACACGTTTACACCGGGGTCTATTACATTCAAAAGTGACTAAGGTTGAGGATCGGGAGGAAAAACGCGATGGCTGAAGAAATCAAGTTTGAGAAGGCGATGGAGAGATTAGAAAAAATTGTGGAAGATCTCGAGGCGGGAGAAATATCTTTGGAGGAAGCCCTCAAAAAGTATGAGGAAGGCGTCCAGTTGTCGGGGATTTGCCAGAAGAAATTAGGTCAGGCTGAGAAGAAAATAGAGATATTGAACCGCGCTTTGGATGGGAGTTTAACGAAAGAGTCTTTTGAGTATGATGAGGACGGGGAGAGAGCAGGCCCGTCGTCGGCTCCTAAGAAGAAATCAAAAAAGGCAAGTTTAACGTCCAAAACAAACCTGAATGATGACGAGGATTTGTTGCTTTGAAGTATGAAAATTATTTTAAAAATTACATCCAGCTGATCGAAAAAACGCTCAATGAGATTCTCCCCCAGGGGAATCAATACCCGAATGTGATTCATGAAGCGATGAGGTATGCTGTGCTGCATGGAGGCAAAAGATTTCGGCCGGTTTTGACATTGGCCGCAGCTGAGGCCGCTGGAGGTAAGACGGAAGACGCCCGTTTAGCCGCTGCCGGGATTGAACTTATTCATGCTTATTCCCTGGTGCATGATGATTTGCCGGCGCTTGATAATGATGCGGTAAGACGCGGTAACCCTACTGTACATAAGAAGTTCGGAGAATCCATCGCGGTTTTAACGGGGGATGGTTTGTTGACCCTCGCGTTTAATGTTTTATCCCAAATTTCATCCGCTGAAAAAGCCGTTCGGTTGATCGGGGAGATATCGACGGCTGCGGGCTCTTATGGTATGATCGGAGGCCAGGTTGCCGATATCGAATCTTCCGATCGAACTCTCAGTTTACCTATGTTGGACTACATCAATATTCACAAGACAGGTAAATTGATCAAGGTCAGCGCTGTGGCGGGTGCTGTGATGGGCGGTGCTTCACCCAAGGGTTTTCAACACATTGCTAAGTATGGAGAACTTTTGGGGCTCGCTTTTCAATCGATCGATGATATGTTGGACGGTGATGGATATCTCCAACTCATGAAAATACGGGAAGTGCGCCAAAAAGTCCGCGATCTTATCGCTCAAGCAAAGCGCGAAGTTCGCGTTCTTGGTAAGCGAAGCGCCAAACTGATTGCATTAGCCAATTATTTGTTGGAAAGGATGCCCAAGAAAGTTCATGCTAAAGTGGATTAACAAAATCAATTCACCGAAAGATTTGAAGGCAGTTCCTTTGGCAAAACTGTCCGAAGTTGCCAGGGAATACCGTCATTTCCTCATTAAAGCAGTCTCCAAAACCGGAGGACATTTAGGTGCAAGTTTGGGGACGGTCGAGCTTTGTATTGCTCTCCATTATGTTTTAAATTCCCCCGAAGATAAGATTTGCTGGGATGTAGGGCATCAGGCGTATGTGCATAAAATGATTACGGGGCGTCGTGATCGAATGTTAACGTTAAGACAGCCCGGGGGACTTAGCGGTTTTCCTTCTCCGTTTGAAAGCGAACATGACCCTTTTATCGTCGGTCATGCAGGGACCGCGATTTCTCAAGCCCTGGGATTGGCTGTGACGCGGGATATCAAGAAGAAAAAGAATCATGTGGTTGCGGTTGCCGGAGACGGTGCGTTAACGGCGGGACTTTCTTATGAAGCGCTGAATAACGCGGGGCATATGAAAAAGGATATGTTGCTGATCCTGAATGATAATGAAATGTCGATTTCGAAAAATGTCGGGGCCATCAGCAAGTATCTTAATAAAGTTATCACAAATCCAATTTATAACCAAGTTCGTCAAGAGGTGGAAAAACAGCTTGATCGGTTTCCCCGTTTGCGCCGGTTTGCCAATACAAGTTTGGAAGGGATGAAGCATATCTTTGTTCCGGGGGTCATCTTCGAAGAGCTTGGGTTTCGTTATTTTGGCCCGATTGACGGGCATGATGTCGTCGGAATGATTAAGACGCTGAAGAAAATTCTCTCGCTTCACGAGTGTTGTCTCCTTCACGTGATTACCCAAAAAGGGAAGGGGTATGCCTTTGCTGAAAAAGATGCCGAACGGTTGCATGGGGTAAGTCCTTTTAATGTGAAGACGGGTGAAAAAGTCCAAGGGACGAAAGAGCTCAAAAAATATAAACAAGAAGGGATCTCCTATACGGAAGCCTTTGTCCAAAGCCTGGTTAAGGTTGCCAGAGAGAAAAAAGATATCGTTGCGATTACAGCGGCTATGCCGTCAGGGACAGGACTCAATACCTTCCAAAAGGAATTTCCTGACCGCTTTTTTGATGTCGGAATTGCTGAACAACATGCGGTAACATTTGCCGGCGCTTTAGCAGCGGGAGGTTTGAAACCCGTTTGCGCGATTTATTCTTCCTTCCTTCAACGGTCCCATGATTCCTTGATCCATGATGTGGCTTTACAACGTAAACCTCTTATTTTGGGGATTGATCGGGCGGGCATTGTCGGAGCTGATGGAGCGACCCATAATGGGGTTTTTGATATTAGTTTTCTTTCCCATATTCCGAATACGGTGATTGGGGCGCCCAAAGACGAAACGGAAATGAACCAGATGATGAAATTAGCCGTTCATTATCCCCATATTTTTGCTATTCGGTTTCCCCGTGCGAATATTCCCAAGATTTATGATAAGTTGCCTAAATCGACACCCTTTGATATCGGGCAAGGGGAGGTCCTCAGGGAGGGTCGTGACGTATCGCTCCTGGTTTTGGGGAGTACGGTGGTTATTGCGCTTGAAGCCGCTGAAATATTAGAGAGGGAAGGGGTGGATGCCCGTGTGGTCAATATGCGGTTTGCAAAGCCCTTGGATGCGTCTTTGGTATTTAGTTCGCTTGAAAGAAGCAAGTGGCTTTTTACGATTGAAGAACATGTCTATGCCGGAGGATTTGGAGCGCGGGTTCTGGAGTTATTGGAGCGTCATCATCTCACAGGAGTGAACCTGCATCGTTTTGCCTTGCCCGATCAATTTATCGAGCATGGTTCAAGGGAGCAAATTTTTGATACTTTTGGGCTATCGGCTCAGAAGGTGGCTGATTGTGTATTGGAAATGACAAAAATCAAAGACTCGTATTCTTTACCCGAAAGGTCTTAGAGAATGATCAAGAAAGTGGCTATTTGTGTTAATGCGCGTAAACCCCAGGCTGAAAGATTATTGCCGAAACTCCAGGAGTGGCTTTCCAAGAGGGACGTTGTTGTACAAGATTCCTCCACGCATCCGATGGATGAAATTCTCCAAGAGGCTTCTTTGGTGATTTGTCTTGGGGGTGATGGGACTCTTCTTTCAGTCGCGCGCCATCTCAAACAGAAACCTATTCCGGTGCTAGGGGTGAATTTGGGCGCTTTAGGTTTTTTGACAGAAGTTAAAGAAAGTGAAATCTTTGAGGAGCTCAATGCTTGTTTTCTAGGCAAATTTGAAGTTGAGGAACGTTTGATGCTGGCTTGTTCGGCACGTAATGAGAAGACTCGTCAGGAAAGGCGGTTAGTTGCCTTAAATGATATGGTCGTAAGTCGGGAAGGTCTTTCAAGAATGTTGAAAGTGGAGGTTCGTGTCGGGAGGGAGAATTTAACCACTTATTCTGGTGATGGGGTCATTGTGGCGACCCCAACGGGTTCGACTGCTTATTCGCTTTCTGCGGGTGGCGCGATTGTTCATCCGAAGCTGGATGCCATTATCATTACACCCATTTGCCCTCATGCATCAGCTTTAAGGACCATCGTGGTCGGAGGAAGCGAAAGGATATCGATTCGGATTCAGGGAGGACAGGATACCGCAAGGGGGCTTTTGACGGCGGATGGTCAAGAAAATCTTGAAATCGACGATAGCTATAGTATCGAAATTACGCGTTCAAGTACTCCGTTGAGATTGGTTAAAAGTTCGAAACGGAGCTATTTTGCGACGCTCAGGGAAAATTTTAAATTTCCATCGTAATTTCTCAAGAAAGCTTGTGTAAGGAGACCCCAAGAATGGCCACGATATTGATTGTCGATGATGAAAAGCTTATCTGCGAAGAGTTCCGCGATATTTTGATCGAGGAAAATCATGAGGTTGATATTGCGCTTGGAGGCGAAGAAGCTCTTGAAAAAATCAAAGAGAAGGCCTATGACCTCATTTTTTTGGATGTTTTGATGCCCAAGATGGAAGGCCGGGAGGTTTTTGAAAGAATCAAGGCCATTCGAAACACACCTGTAGCGATTATGTCTGGATATATGCCGCCCAACAAAGAACGCGAAGTCCTTGGGTTAGGAGCCATTGCTTGTTTGAGAAAGCCTCTCGAGTTGGAACGTGTCAAAAGTCTTGTGCGGTCAATTGAATCAAAAAAATCACCTGAATAGTCCTTTTTCTTATAGGGGGACTGATCGATCAGGGTTATCCCATCACATTAGGTCCCATGAATAGTATTCGTGTCCGATTTGCCCCTTCTCCGACGGGTTATCTCCATATCGGGGGTGTCCGGACGGCACTTTTTAATTATCTGTACGCACGCAATCAAAAGGGGCATTTTTTAATGAGGATTGAAGATACGGACCGCGAACGTTCCGAAAAAAGATTTGAAGAGGATATCCTCGCATCCATGAAATGGCTTGGGCTTGAATGGGACGGGGATCTTGTCAGGCAAAGTCAGAGAGTGGCTCATTATCGTGAACTGGCCGAGTCACTTGTGAATCGCGGCCTTGCTTATCGGGAATCCCGAGATGGTCAAGAAGCCATTAAATTCAAGATCCCGGTTCAGGAATCAGTGTTTCATGATCTTGTTCACGGTGAAATTCGTGTGGATACAAAACTCTTTGATGATATTGTCCTGATCAAGTCTGATGGGAATCCAACCTATCATTGGGCTTGCATTGTCGATGATCATGAGATGGAAATTTCCCATGTGATTCGGGGGGAAGACCATTTAACCAATACGCCCAAGCAACTTCTGCTCTATGCGGCTATGGAGTGGAAGCCCCCTAAGTATGTTCATTTACCTTTGATCCTGGGGACTGATGGTACGCCACTGTCGAAGCGGCATGGTGCAACGGCCTTATCGGAATTTCGCTCGAGAGGATATCTTGCCGAAGGGTTATTGAATTATCTGGTCTTGCTTGGTTGGAGTACTCCCGGGGATCATGAAATTTTTACATTAAAAGAGCTGGTCGGGAAGTTTTCCATCAAGAGAATACATAAAAGTAACGCCCGCTTTGATGAAGAGAAGCTAGACTGGGTGAATGCCCAGCATATGAAACACCTTTCGGACCAAGATTATGTAAGCCTGATGACTTCGTTTTATCCGGAAGAATCCAAAAAGTATCCCAAAGGACGATGGGAGAAACTCGTCATGCTTTATCGGCCTAGGATAAGATTCCTGGGTGAGTTTATAGAACAAGCGAATTATTGCTTTCGTGACGTTGGAGAATATGAGGCAGGATTGAAGGCCGAGATCTTAAGCAATCAGCCATTGATCCAATGTCTGCAGGGTTGGGCAGAGAATGTTTCGCGAGGGGCTGATTTCGAAAATGATAAGGAGATTGAACGTTTAACGCGCCAATGGGCTGACCAGTGCGGATTCGAAGCAAAAGAGATTATCCATCCTTTGCGATTCATGATGACAGGAAGGACGGGGAGCCCAGGTCTTTTTCAACTGATGAGTCTTTTGGGGAAAGAAATTTGTCTCGAACGAGTGAAAAAATTCCTCAAAATGTCCGATACTTAAGTCATAGAGATAAGAATATAGCTGTTAGGGTTCGAGGTTTCGGATAAGAGAAAACCCAAAGGGGGCATGGTGTCTGATTGTATCTTCTGTAAGATGATTGAAAAGAAGATGCCTTGTAAAATTGAGCATGAAGATGATGATTTGATCGCCATTCGCGATATTCATCCGCAAGCTCCCGCGCACCTATTAGTCATACCTAAAAAACATGTGGCCTCGGTTTCTGATTTGAAAGAAACGGACAGGGACCTTATCGGTCAAGTTTTGATAGGAGCAAAGAACATCGCTCAGAAGAAAGGTTGGAAACACTACCGGCTTGTTTTGAATAATGGCGAGGAGGCGGGCCAATCGGTTTTTCACATTCACTGTCATCTTCTAAGCGGACGGCCGATGCTTTGGCCGCCAGGATAGGAAATCAATGGAACCTTTTTTAAAAAAGAGTATTTATTCACCTTATGATCTTGCCCAGATGTGCCAAGTTACGCAGGAAGATGTTTTTCAGTGGTTAAAGGAGGGGAAGATAGCTTCTTTTGAGGTCTTAGGCGGTCACCGGCGTTTCTCGAGGCCGATGGTAGAGAATTTTTTAAAAAAACACTTAGAGGATCGATCCGTTTCATGGGATCTCATCCCAGGCCATTTTAGGGTCCTGGTGGTCGAAGATGAAAAGGATTTGCTTGAAATTATGCGTGATTTATTAAAAGGTGAGCTCGGAGTTGAAGTCCGGACGGAAGAAAACGGTTATCATGCAACTCTCTTAGGGGAAGGGTGGCATCCGGATCTCATTATGCTTGATTTTGTGATTCCGGGGATGAACGGGTTTGAGGTGTGCAGAAAAATCAGGGAAAATCCACAGACAAGGGATATCCCTGTTCTCGCTATAACATCACTTGCCAATAAAGGAAAACGCGAGGATATTTTAGCGGCAGGTGTCTCAGATTGTATGGGCAAACCTTTTCTTAGTGATATCCTTATTGACAAGGTAAGAAGTCTGTTAGGGATTGGTGGCGTCATTGCCCAGGATGAGAGATAAGAACTGCACCACCGGCCTATAAGATCTGCGTTTCTCGCTTATAATGATAAATCTTGAAGAACCCCTTCCAGACCAGCTATAATGCAACCCCCGCAGGCATCATAGGATCCAGTCGTTTGCGAGCTAAATAACTTTTTGTAATGGCGTTGTTACCTATTCAAAAGGGCATTTGCGATAAAGCGCTAGGATGGGTAATTCCATTCGAAAGGTTAGTTTTAAAAACGGTATGTTGCCTAATTATATTGGGGGATAGTGTAATGGTAGCACAAGTGGCTCTGGACCACTTAGTCTTGGTTCGAATCCAGGTCCCCCAGCGCTTCGACAAAAGACGCTTAGCACTGGGGACAAGACTGAGCGGAGTCGAAAGGCGGATGTCCAAGTATTTTAGTAGTGAAGGGCAAGGCTGTTCGTTAATAGGGATTAAGAGGTATAATCATAGTTTAATCAACAACGGAGGGAATGACCGTGGACCGAAAATTGCTTTATGAGAAGACAGAAAAGGCCATTAATCAGGCTTTTGAAATTGCTAAGCAATCCGCGAAAGTTTTTTCGGAAAAGGCGGGTGAAGCTGCACAAGTGACGCGCCTATTTATCGAAAAAGCGACGTTAGAACATAAACTGAGCCAAAAGTTTGCGGAAATCGGCCATTATGTCTACGATAAGGCTTCTGAGAAGAGCAGTGACGTTTCGCTGAAAGATGCTAAGATCAAGCGTCTGGTTGGTGAGACAAAAAGGCATGCGGATAAACTTCGGCGTGTCGAAACTTCTCTTAAAAAGGAACGCAAGAAGAAGGCGAATCTTCAGTAACGTTAACCTTTTTGCGAGCGTGGTGGAATTGGCAGACACACCAGCTTGAGGGGCTGGCGGCGCAAGCCATGGAGGTTCGAGTCCTCTCGCTCGCACCATAGAACTGAACATTCAAAACAAGGGAGTAGCGATCAGCTAGGCGACGGTATCTCTTTGCTGTGCGCTACTATTTTTATGATACCAGATAATATTTTTCGAGAATACGATATCCGCGGCTTAGCGGATCTTCCTGACCAATCAGCGATTGAATTAAATGACGATGTTGTCTACCGGATCGCTCGAGCTTTCGCGACTGTTCTTGTCAAAGAAGGCAAAAAAAAGGTTTCTGTCGGCCATGATATGAGGTCGAGTTCGGAGAGGATATTAAAAGGCCTCGTAAAAGGCCTTCAAGAAGGCGGTCTTCATGTTATTGATTTAGGACTTATTCCGACCCCCTTGCTTTATTTCTCAGTGTCTTTTTTCAAACTCGATGGAGGTATCTCGATAACAGGATCTCATAACCCACCTGAATATAACGGGATAAAATTCCATCTCTCGGACAGGCCTTTTTTTGGTGAAGAGATCCAGCGACTCAAAGAAATTATCGACAGTGAAAACTTTGTGTCCGGCAAAGGCAGAGTTGAGAAAAGAGAAATCATTGAAGATTACAAGCGGTTTGTTATCGAAAAATTTAAATTTAAGAAGAAACTCAAAGTGGTGGTTGATTCCGGTCATGGAATGGGCGGAATTGTGGCGCCGGATTTGATCCGTCGAATGGGGCATGAAGTGATTGAGCTTTATTCGAACCTGGATTCCCGTTTCCCGGATCATCATCCCGATCCGACTGTTATGGAAAATCTCAAAGATATCCAGGCAAGAGTCAAAGCTGAGAAAGCGGACATTGGAGTTGCTTTTGACGGAGATGCTGACCGTATAGGCGTGATTGATGAAAAAGGTGGAATTATCATGGGGGATCGCGTTCTTCTGTTGTATGCTCGGGCCATTTTGAAACGAAAACCCGGAGCAACGATTATTGGCGATGTGAAATGTTCCAAGGTTCTTTATGATGATATCGCTAAGAGAAACGGGCATCCTATTATGTGGAAAACAGGGCATTCCCTGATTAAGGCTAAAATCAAAGAAACGAAAGCTGAATTGGCAGGAGAAATGAGCGGGCATATGTTTTTCGTTGACCGGTGGCTGGGTTTTGATGACGCCATTTATGCAGCATGCCGGATGCTTGAAATCGTCGATGACCACAAAGAGCCTTTATCCGGGCTCCTTTCGGATTTGCCCCCTACGGTTTCAACCCCTGAAATTCGCGTCGATTGTCCTGATGAGATCAAATTCAAATTAATCGAAGAGGCGATTAGGGCATTCAAGGAAAAATATAAAGTCGTCGATATTGACGGGGCAAGGGTTGAATTTGAGGATGGATGGGGACTTGTCCGGGCTTCCAATACGCAACCTGCTTTGGTGATGCGGTTTGAGGCAACAAGTCAGAAACGGCTGGATGAGATTCGCGACATCGTGGAAGAACAAATCCAAACTCTGAGGCGCACACTCTAATGCTTTGGGCGGTTATTATGGCAGGGGGGTCAGGAACCCGTTTCTGGCCTGAGAGCCGAGAAAAAAAGCCAAAACAATTTCTTCAAATCTTCGGTAAAAAAACTCTACTTGAACAGACTGTCCGTCGGCTCAAAGGAATCATCCCGAATTCTCGAATTCTTGTTGTGACTCAAGAAGATCAGGTTTCTTGCGTGAAGAAACTTTTGAGATTGCCATCAGCCCATGTGATAGGTGAACCCATCGGCAGGAATACGGCGCCTTGCAGTGCTTTGGCTGCCTCTGTGATCTTGAAGAAAGATCCGGAAGCTGTTTTAGCGATTCTTCCATCAGATCACTGTATTAGCAAGGAGGGTGTTTTTGAAAGGGCGGTCAAAGCCGCTTATGGAATTGCGCAAAAAACCCATTTGCCCGTGACTTTGGGTATTCGCCCAACATTTCCCCACACGGGTTACGGATATTTGGAGATGGATCGTTTAGCCGGCCAATACGGGGGATGTGCTTATTATCGATTGAAACGTTTTCATGAAAAACCCTCCTTGAAGAAAGCAAAATTGTTTTTGAGGTCTAAAAGATATTTGTGGAATAGCGGGATGTTTTTTTGGCGGGCGGATGAGCTCTTAATGGCGGCTGACCGTTATCTTTTAGGAATAGCGAGACTCATTCAAAAGATTACCGCGGGCAATGTCAAAAAGGGCATGCACCAGTTTTACGCGAAACTCGAGAACATCTCCATTGATTACGGACTTATGGAGAGGATGAAAGGGAGAATCCTAACTATCCCTGTTGATTTAGGCTGGAACGACCTTGGCGGGTGGCAGGGGTTTGCCGACTTGTGTTTGAAAGAAAATCCACCCGAAAGGTGGAAAAAAGACAAACAAAACAATGTTTGGTTGGGGAATGTTCTTTCTGTTGAAAGTAAAGGGAATATCGTCAAAGCCGAAGGCCGGCTTGTTGCGATGGTTGGAGTTGAGAATTACGCCATTATTGACTCACGGGATGCTTTGCTGGTATGCCCGAAAGAGCAGGCAGAATCTGTCCGCAAAATCGTTCAGGCCCTCAAGGCCAAAAACCTCAAGCAGTACCTCTAATTGAATAAAACGATGACCCTTTTTGAATCCATTCTATTAGGAGCGATCCAAGGGCTGACGGAGTTCCTGCCGGTTTCCAGTTCAGGGCACCTTGTTGTTTTTAAGGATATCCTGGGTATCCACGGCTCGATGATTCCCTTTTTTATTATGGTCCATTTTGGGACACTCTTCGCTGTCGTGATTTATTTTTGGAAGGACCTTATCCAAATAACCCAAGGAGTTTTGGGGATTTTTTTTAGTCGTCAGAAGGTCAAGGAACCCCCGGATAATTTAGCGCATCCGCGTTTTGCTATTTTAATTATCATTGCTACATTGCCGGCGGTCATCATCGGCATACTTTTCAACGATTGGTTTGAAACGGTTTTCGAGTCGGTCTTGTATGTCGGCATCGCCTGGCTTTTTATGGGAAGTATGTTGATGGCTAGCCTTAGGTTTCAGAAAGGAATGTTAGGGCTTCAAGAAATGACCTTCCCGTTAGCTTTTTTGATTGGCTGCGCACAATGTATTGCCCTGATCCCGGGGATTTCACGTTCGGGCACAACCATTTTAGCAGGGATGGTTCTGGGCTTAAAAAAGGAAGACGCGGCCCGTTTTGCTTTTTGGATGGCTATCCCCGTCATTCTGGGTGCTGGAATCCTTGAACTGAAGGAAGGCATTGCCTTTGCGAGGGATTATCCTGCCGCTTCGTTATTCGGGGTGCTGACTTCAACGGGGGTCGGATTTCTGGCGGTTGCTGTTCTGATGAAACTCGTTAAAAAGGGACAGTTGTATATTTTTGGATTCTATTGTTTGATTGTGGGATTGGGAACCGTCCTTAAAGAAATATTTTTCTAACCTATTCGGTTGCTGATTAATGAAACCTATCCATTGCGTATTAAAAAAAGGCAAGGAAAAGCCGCTTCTCTCGCGCCATCCATGGATTTTCTCCGGGGCGATAGATCAAATTGAAGAAAGCCATCAGGCGGGGGATATTGTGAAAGTCTTTTCCAGCGACAATAAATTTCTCGGTTTGGGTTATCTTAACCCTTCCTCCCAGATTGCTGTGCGAATGTTGTCCTTTGATGATGTGAGTATTAACGAAGGATTCTTTAAGAAGCGGATTCAGCGTGCTTTAAATCTCAGAAGGAAGCACCTTCCAGAGTCTCATAGCCTTTACAGGTTGATTCATTCTGAAGGGGATGAGCTGCCGGGTTTGGTGGCGGAGCGTTTTGGCGATTATGTCGTGATTCAATGCCTCACGGCTGGGATGGAGAAGTGGAAGCCGATCATCATCGAGATTCTGGCGGATGAATTAAAGCCGAAGGGAATTTTTCAAAAGGATGACGGTGAATGGCGCGAGTGGGAAGGGCTTGAGAAACAGGTAGCGGTGGTTTGGGGCGAAGATCTTCCGCAAAGAGTGGAGGCGACTGAAAACGGTTTAACCTTTTTGATCGATGTCCGTTGTGGGCAAAAATCAGGTTTTTTCTGTGATCAGCGTGACAATCGAAGACTTATTCAGGATTTCTGTTCCGGCGCGCGGGTTTTGAATTGTTTTGCTTATACGGGGGCTTTTTCTATCTATGCAGCTCGGGGAGGTGCCGAATCCGTTGTTTCGGTTGAGACTTCTCAGCCGGCACTTGACCTTGCGGAGGAGAACCGTGAACGGAATGGTTTCCCTTCAGATCGATTTGAGTGGGTACGGGAGGATGTGGCGGATTATCTCCGAAGCTCAAGGAGCACTTTCGATATGATTATTTTAGATCCTCCGGCTTTTTGCCGACATAAACAGCAAGTTGAGAAGGCCATGCGGGGATATAAAGACATTAACTTGCATGCTTTCAAGAAAATTGAAAGCGGTGGATTTCTCTTTAGTGCTTCTTGTTCCTCTTATATTACCCCCGAATTATTTCAGCAAGTTTTATTCCAAGCAGCCCGCGATGCAAAACGTTCGGTCAGAATTCTGGCTAAGACGTCCCATGCTTTGGATCATCCGGTATGCCTTTATCATCCCGAGGGAGAATATCTAAAAGGCTGTCTTTGCCAGGTTTTTTGACGAGATACCCGGTTTTTCTAGAGCAATTGACAGGAACCTGGAAATCGCGTAAGCTGAATCTTGACTTCAATATGGAGAATTGGATGTTCCAACATAGAATTCCCATGCTATTATTCATGATTGCCTTCATGACGGGCGGCTGTCTTCGTGCTCCCATCTCGCCTGACGAAAAAGCTCAAAAACAAGAGACACATGACCGAGTCATAGCTGAAAAGTTTGCTTGGTGGCCGACCGATGCCAAACCTGATCCCGTCCAGGATTCGGATCGAGGAGGTTACTGGTGGTGGCCGGAAGAACCCGGGAAAGAAGCCCTTTGGGGAAATCGAGGGTACATTTACATCCGGAAGATTCTTTTTGATGAAAAGGGACGTCCTTTTCTTGTCTTGAAGAGGATCGTCCGAAACGTTCATGTGTATTTTGATTTTGATAAGTATGATCTTCGGGATGATGCCATTCAGGTTTTAGACTCGGCGTTTAAATTGATGAAAAGAGACAATTCTCTTTCGCTGCTATTAACCGGGCATACGGATCAGAGAGGGGAGGAACAGTATAATCTTGAATTGGGGAAAAACCGGGCCTATGCCGTACGGGATTATTTTATGGCAAAAGGAATCCCGGCAGCTCATATTCGGGTTTTAAGCCGCGGTGAACTGGATGCCGTTGCGCCGGTTGATGATCTTGTGGGCTTACAGAAAGACCGGAATGTTCATTTTGTGCTTGCTGAAGTCGAAGAAGTCCAGGTGGAGGAATCGAGGGACGGTTATCGGGGTCCCGAGGTGATTGAGGAGAGCGAAAACATCGAAGGAGAAATACGGGCCAGAGTTAAGAAGTATATTATCCAAAAGAATGATAGCTTATGGAAAATTGCCCTTAAGGAATACGGTGACGGGGATCAATGGCGGCGTCTTTATAATTTTAATCGCAAGAGAATCAAAGATCCTCAAAAACTCCAACCAGGACAAGAAATAGAGATTCCCATCGAATAGTTTTTCCCCAAGGAGCGGTACTTTCCGCGGGAGACAGAATTCCTTAAGTGTAGGATTGTCTGAATAATCTCTTCTTTTAGGCTAATCCAAAAACGACCGTCAAGGATTCACAGACTGAACGGTTTGTGCTTCCTTGAGCCTTGATCCTCTTTTTCTGCGATGGTGCTTCGAGAAGATACATTTCCACTTGAGGACGGCTTGCCGGACATCATTTCGGAGTTGCCGAAAGGGCTCGTGGAATTTGCTTTGGATGAGAGGATCTTCTGCGATGTTGAGATTATCGACCGTGGCAGCAAGAAGTTCGATTTCTTGCATTTTGAGGTGCACAAAGATTTGAAGATCTGCGGCGTCTTTATACCCGGATTCGTTGATTTCTCTTTTAACTTGTGCCAACTCTTCCCGAAGATCTTCGGTTCTTCGCTTAAGCGTTAAGCGGCTAATATCCATATTGCTTCTCCCTTAAAGCTGATATGGTTACAAAAAAAGAACCGTTCCAAATTTACCCAACACATTCATTCTAGTACAAATACGGTTATAAAAAAAGCATTATTTATAGATTTATAATAAACTGTAATAAGAGTTGCTCTTGGTTAAGACTGTATTTGATAAGGGGTTGAATAAAGAGCGCAAGGATAGCTAGGGAAAGATCTGGCCGTTGCCGAAAGTTTAACCGTGTTAGAAATTGATCCATCTGTTCGAACTGGAATATGAAGAGGAATTCTTTAAAAGCAGTCGCTCAAGGAAACTGGATTAATGGACAACGCCGATAAGTTTAGGAGTTTGAGGGTCTTGTTCTTCTCCCCTAAAGATGTGAAACTCAGCATGTCTTGACGCAGGCTTGCCATTTTGAAGAACGGCGATTTCGATTCTCAAGT
>JAFGHI010000014.1 GCA_016930235.1 Candidatus Omnitrophota bacterium | reverse complement strand
GAGCAAGAAGATACGGCGCGGGAGAGCCGGCGCCCATAATTTTGTTCCCACGTCGACGGGTGCGGCCAAAGCGACCACCAAGGTGCTTCCGGCCTATGAGGGGAAATTTGACGGGGTGGCTGTCCGAGGCCCGATTCCGGCGGGGTCCCTGGCAGATCTTGTGTTTGTGACAGAAAAGCAAACCTCGGCAGAGGAAATCAATTCGATCTTTAAAGAGGAATCAGAGAGCGAACGCTTTAAGGGTATTCTGGGGGTTACAAATGATCCGTATGTATCCTCCGACATCATTCGCGATCCGCACGCTTCGGTTGTGGATCTCGGTATGACTCAGGTTGTAGACGGAAATCTGGTCAAAATCATGAGCTGGTACGATAACGAATGGGGCTATGCGGCACAAATGGTTCGTGAAGCGGTCCAAATGGGCAAGAAACCGATTCCGGCAGGCAGCACCTAATTGTTTTGGTTGGGAGTTTTTATCACAACTACTTCATTCTAAGGAGGAATTTCCGTGCCAACTAGGAAATTTGTGCACCGATGAATCACGTCGACATCATAGCCACCCTCGGACCGGCCTCGCTGGACGATAAAATTTTACGAAAGATGATCCGGGCAGGAGTTGACATTTTTCGCATCAACATGTCTCACCAGACGCCCCAATCCATGAAAGAAACATGCCTAAAAATCAGACGGCAGGAATCGAAAGAAGGGAAAAAGGGTTCGATCCTAATAGATTTGCAGGGCCCTAGGATGAGGACGGGAAAACTAAAACAAGGGAAACCTGTCGAACTAAAAGAAAAACATAAAGTGCGATTACGGGTTAGTGGTCAACCCGGCAGTGAAAAAATACTGACCTCCCCGGATAAGACGATTCTAAAAATGGCTGCACCGCGGCGAAGCCTTTTTATCGACAACGGCCTTTTGGAGCTTGGAATTCTGAGAGTAGATAAAAAAAAGAAAGAAATTCTCTGCCGTATTTTGACCGGAGGTGTGCTCGGTGAAAATAAAGGAATTAATCTTCCGGGTGTTCCGTTTCCGGCATCCGTTTTTACCGGCAAAGACCGAAAAGACTTACGTGCCGCACTAAAAATGAATATTGATTGGATTGCCTTGTCATTTGTGAAATCTATCGATGAAATCAACAAGCTCAAAAAGGAAATTCGCTGCTATCGGAAGAAAATTCCCGTGATGGCGAAGATCGAAAGGCCCGAACCTGTTAGGCATTTTGAGTCCATTTTGAACAATGTTGAGGGAGTTATGGTGGCACGGGGGGATTTAGGAATTGAAGTTGGGTATGAAAAAGTTCCGTTAATCCAGAAAGAGCTTATCAGGAAAGCGAACCAAAGGGATGTCTATACGGTGACGGCCACGGAAATGCTCGAAAGCATGATTCGAAAGCCCCGGCCGACAAGAGCGGAAGCCTCGGATGTAGCGAATGCGGTTTTAGACGGCACCGATGCCGTCATGCTTTCGGGAGAGACTGCGGTCGGAAAGTATCCCGTTCGTGCGGTAAAAACAATGAAACGCATCATTCAATTGGTTCAGCGTTATCAAAAAGAAGGCCGGATCCGGCTCTGATCTGAAGCCGTGCAGGCGGGGGTTTTATGGGGATAAAAAGAGACCGTAAACATTCACAAAAACATGTGCACGGGAAGCAACAACAGAAAAAAGAATTTCATTACCAAGAGCTTAAGAAAATCAAGGCTAAGAAAACGCACAAATATGCGCTCGTATGATAGTGAGGATTCCTGCGAGACATGAGTTTACATATTCTATTTTACACAGGTATTTTGTTTTTACTCAGTCAGGCAAGCGGGCGGTTAGCTCAGCGCTTCAAGGCGCCGCGGCTTGTTGGTTATCTTCTCGCGGGGATCTTGATCGGGCCGTCTGTTCTAAAGTTGTTTTCGGCGAGTTTGGTCCAAGATCAATTTGCCGTCGTCACAGAGATTGCACTCGCTATGATTGCCTTTTCGATCGGCGGATCTCTGCGAAGAGAAAAATTGAGAGACCTGAAGGGCGCCATTTTGTGGATCACTCTCCTGCAGGCATTCTGCGCCTTTGCTTTGGTGCTCGGTGTGATGTGTTTTGTGATGCCCTTTTTCCTGGACTCGGCCAGTCGTGCACAGCCACTTCTCAAGTCATTTTTGCCGATAGCGATTATTATCGGCGCAATTTCTGCCGCGACAGCCCCCGCGGCGATTTTGAGTATCATTCAAGAATACAAATCAAAAGGGCCTTTTACGACTGTTCTGCTGGGGCTTGTGGCATTGGATGATGCCTTGGTCTTGATCTTTTTTTCGTTTGCTTCCGTGGCAGCGAAAAATCTAATCAGTGGCGATTTGATGCTTTGGCAAGATGCGATTTTAATCCCGGTCGCAAAAATCGCAGCTGCGTTGTTTTTGGGTTTCGTCGCCGGTTTTGTTCTGAGAAAAGCCGTATCCTATTTTCACCACCGCGACACAGTGTTGGGAGTCGTTATCGGATCGGTTCTTTTAACGAGCGGCCTGGCTTTAAGTTTTGGATTGTCAGCACTCCTGGCGAATATGGTTCTTGGTTTTTATGTTGCGAATCACATCAGACACAGGCGTTCCGATGAAATCTTCGGCGTCATCAGGGACATTGAAGAGCCCATTTTTGGCGCATTTTTTCTTTTAGCGGGTACTCATTTGGATCTTCATCTTGCTCGCGCGGTGCTTGGTTTGGCGTTTATTTTGATCTTGGTCCGCTATGCCGGCAAATTAATAGGTGCTTATACTGGTGCAGTTATAGGAAAAGCGCCTAGCAGTGTCCGGAAATACATAGGTCTGGCGTTGTTGCCCACGGCCGGCGTTACGATCGGGCTTGCTTTGGAGGCCTATCATAATTTTTCTCCATCGCTACCCATTCTGAGCGAGACAATGTTAAACATCATTGTAGGTGCGACGTTAATTAACGAATTAACAGCCCCTTTTGCAGTCCGTTATTCTCTTTCTCGCGCTGGAGAAATTCACACATGATTAGTTTTTCTTATCGGGCATTCTCTGACCTTCCCCTTCAGGGTATCTCTTAAAAAAGATTTTTCCTTCCCCTGATATTTTTTGAGCCGTGTTTTTCATAGAAAAATAGATGATGAGATCACGAACACAGAAAACTTCAAATCGGGAATCAGCGCGAATCATTTGAAAGGTAGGTAGAGCATGCGGATATTGAAACGACCGAAACAAACCGGCGTAAGAACGTCAAAACTCATCTTTGGGCTGGTCAGTCTGCTGATGCTGGGTTTGGTTGTAGTTCCAGTTTATGCAGCGCAGATGGTGATGAGAGATCAGGCAATCAGTGATGCGATTGAGGATGAGATTTTGTTTGATCACGCAGTGGCCATAGGGCCGCTCGATATTAGCACCCATGAAGGGATCGTGACTTTGTCCGGAACAGTTAACAACATCATGGCAAAAGAGCGGGCCGAACGAATTGCGGAAACAGTCAAAGGCGTCCGGGCGGTGGTTAATGAGATAGAGATTAAACCCGTGCATGAATGGTCGGATGAGGAAATCCGAAAAAATGTGGAGAACGCTTTGCTCGCCGATCCTGCGACCGATTCCTACGAAATTAACACGCGCGTTAAAGACGGGATTGTTGCATTGAACGGTACCGTCGAGTCATGGGAGGAAAAGGAGCTGACGATTAACGTCGCAAAGAGTGTAAAGGGCGTTATGGGGATCACTGATGATATCACCGTTGCTTATCCCGAAGAAAGGCCGGATTTAGAAATTAAAGCTGAAATTGAACAAGCGCTCAGGTGGGACATTCTGGTGGATGATGCCCTCATTGATGTCAAAGTTGACCGTGGGAAGGT
>JAFGHI010000013.1 GCA_016930235.1 Candidatus Omnitrophota bacterium | reverse complement strand
TTTGAAAAAAATCCTGAGAAAGAATCAGGAAAGCGCGTTTGGCAAAGCCCACGGTTTTTCGGACATTCATTCCGAGGAAGGGTTCCGGAAACAAGTCCCGATCCGGGAATTTGAAGAAATCCGCCCTTACATTAACAGCATTTTAGCGGGAAAGAAGGCAGTTCTGACCGCCGGTGAACCCATCCGGTTTAATGTAACGAGCGGCACGACGGGCGAACCCAAATTCGTTCCGGTCACACGCACCTACCAGAACCAGGAATTGAATCTGATCGGGCAATGGTATTACAGGGCATTACGCGATCACCCCGGCTTTCTGGATCATTACCGGGTCGCGATTGTAAGCCCGCTGAATGACGGGAAAACGGATTCAGGGATTTCTTACGGGAATGCTTCGGGGATGGTTTTTAGTCGTATCCCGACTTTTATTCGCCGCTTCTATGCGTTGCCGGACTCTGTATTTCAAATCAAAGACTATGACGACCGGTATTTTTTGATGGCGCGGTATGCTGTCGCCCAAAAAGTTTCATTTGTTCTGACACCTAATCCGAGCACATTGATTCGTTTGGCAGAAATCATCCAGTCCCATGCCGATGAAATGATTCAAGCGATCCGTGACGGTAATCCCGGCAGGGATTTATCCAGTCAGCCTGACCTATTGAATGATTTAGCTCAGAGATTAACGCCGGATCCTTCGCGTGCAAAATTTCTTGAGCGCAGGTTAAAAACAAAAGGGACTCTTCGTCCTTCTGATGTATGGCCGGAATTAAAACTGATCGCATGCTGGCTGGGAGGCAGTGTGGGGATGCAGGCAAGCCGGCTTTCTGAATTTTATGGAAACGTCCCGGTCCGGGATTTCGGCTATGTTGCGAGTGAAGCCCACGTTACCGTACCTATTCAGGATGACACGGCTTCGGGCATTCTTGCGATCCAGACCAACTATTATGAATTCGTCCCGGAAGAAGCCCACGGAACTCAAAATCCGCCGGTTCTATCTGGTCACCAGGTCGAGCAAGGAAAACGATACGCCCTTTTATTGACGACTTCAGCCGGGCTCTATCGCTACGACATCAATGACATTGTGGAGGTCACGGGTTTTTATCATCAAACTCCGCTTCTTGCTTTTGTCCGTAAGGGCCGCGACATGACGAACATTACCGGCGAGAAAATGCATGCCAATCATTTTATTTCGGCAGTCGGTGAAATTCGCAGAGAATTGAATCTTCCGATTGCTCACTATCGGGTGTCGCCTGATTATGAGAACAGCCGTTATTGTATCTATATCGAAACAAGCGGTGATGTTTCGGAAGAAATTTTGAGGGACAAAACAATCCCGCTCATCGATCGAGCGCTTAGGAAAGTGAATGTCGAATACGATCAAAAACGGGCATCCAAGCGCCTTAAGCTTCCTGCGATTGCCCTAATGAAGAGAGGATGGGCCGAGGATGAATGTCGCCGTTTTTTAGAAGCTGGGAAAAAAGATGTTCAGTTTAAGTGGCGGGTGCTTAGTCCCGAGGCCGTTCGTGAAGATTTGGCCGCCATCCGGAAAAAAGTCGAAAGGAGGGAGGACTAAATGATGGAACGACCGATCCATGCTAAGTTTGAAGAATTTGATTTGCCCGAAGAGACTATTCGAGAAGAAGTATCAATGGCCATTCCTACGTTTAGCCGGACAAAGAAATCGAAAATCGGAACTCATTGCTACTATTTTCAGAATTTCAAGACTCTAAAAGGTCTATGCGTAAGAATTCGACACAAAGACATTATTTTGCCCGGACTGGATCAACTTTCAAAAGCCAATTACAAAAAATATAGATTTCTAGCGAAAGCAAGAATGCTGTTTCAAAAATATCATTACGGGTTTAATTTTTTTGAACAGATTATGCTGATGACCGTTCCCCATTGCGTAACTTCCTTGGGGCAGGGTCGTTTTATTGTGAGTTTATGGTCGTATTATGGTTTTCTCGAGGTCGATTGCAGGAATCGAAGGGTTGTTTATAAACTGCTCGACAACAATCAGGAGAATCACCTGTTCGGCTCCAACCAAATATATGATGCGAGTTCAGATTCGCTCTATTACATGACGTATTCAGCAGAGGACTCGATGAGGAAAACCATAGATCCATACGGTGGCGTCTCGAGCAGAATACTGAAATACGAAAATAGAACGGGAAAAACCGGAGAAGTATGGTCAGGGGTTTTTTCCGACTATATGCACGACCTTATATTAAGTGATGATAAAAGGTATCTTGTTGTCTGTGATATGGGGAGATTTTCAAAAGATGAAGATAGCCTGATTCCCTCGAGGTTATTGGTTCTGGATTTGCACCATAAAAAGGAATGGCTGATTAGAGACATCCCAAACGCTGCGCATGTCATGTTCGATCCGGATGATCAGGAAGTGATTTATTTTTCTAATCACAACTTTAAATTTATCCATACGCCATTTTTTGAATTGATAAAAAAAGGGTCTTATACGATTAAATTTTTCGGTCCTGCTTCAGTGCACAAATATCGAATAACCCCCGACGGCCCTAAAGAAATCGGGGTTTATAGTGATCCTGAGTTATTTCGAATGACGAACTTTCATATCTTTTACTCGGAAGGGCGGAAGATAATCGCCGCCATGGGCGCACCGAATTTTATATTTATCATTGATCCGGATCATATGAAATTAATACGGAAAATCGAAATTGAGAATCCGGACACAGACTGTTACATAGGGACATTCGCGCCCTCTCCGGACGGAAAAAAGCTTTATATTCAAACAACGAGATCCTTTCAGGTTGCGAATATTTCGGATGGGAAGACCGAAATGGTCAGGCAATTGGAATTTAATCATACCTGTTCAAATCACATGATAACTTCAAAAGATACGGATTGGTAAAAGGGGGACTTATGCTTATTCATTGGAGACATGGATTATCGCTCAGAATTCGTGAAATGAATTACGGAAAGTGGAAAGCGGTTTATTTGACCGTTTTACCCGATAAGCCGATTCGGAGTGAAACAACCATCCGCTTTTTATTCAAGAAACTTTATCAGTACCTCCGAAAAGAAAAAATTCAAATCCTCCTCGAGAAAATCTACGGCCTTCCGTCGGTCAGGGCGAAGGTCGATCGGATTCGCGATTATCATGTCCGGGGTTTGTCAAAGGGTGAAGCCGTGCCGTTCACCTATATCGGAAGCACACCTTGCGTGGGCGGTAAGCTGGCCGGCCTGCAAATGATAGGGATCGTTCAACCGGATAAAAGTGTGAAAGTGAATACAATCCTCTTCCGGTCAAAACCCGTTGGGCGCGTTCTCGAGACGGGTGGTTTTCGAGGGGTTTATCTCTCCGGGATTTCTGGGTTGAAGAAAAATGACAAAGCGCATAACCAATCGGCTTCCAGACAGACAGAATTTATCATTGAACAATGCAAGGATATTTTTAGCCGCTATGATCTCACCGCCCAGAACGTGGCCCGGACATGGATTTATTTTCCCAGAATTCTTCACTGGTATAAGCGTTTTAATAAAATCCGGGCAAAGTATTTTCAGGAATTTGGCTTAATCTCCCGGGACAAGCACTACCTGCCGGCCAGTACGGGGATTCAAGGAGGCGGAAGGCCCGGAGAAGAGATTTTTGTCGATTTGATCGGTTTTGTTCCCAAAAAAAAGCGGATCGGATTTGTTTCTAATATGAGAAGCAAACGTCAGGATGAAGCCAGAAAGTATGGCGCTACCTTTTCACGGGGTGTCGAAATCAAAATGGAGCAAGCGTCTCTCATGCATATTTCCGGTACTGCCAGCATCAACCCGAAAGGCGAGACCATTTATCTCGGGGATGAACAGGGGCAGATTACGGAAACGCTGATTAATATCGGGGCTTTGCTTGAGAGCAAAAAGGCACATTTAAGGGATGTGGTGCTCACGGCTGCTTACTGCAAAAACAAAAAGGTGTACGAGGCATTCCGGGATATCGCAAAGTATCTGGGCCTTGAAGATATTCCTTTTGTTCCTGTTTATGCCGACGTGTGCCGGGATGATCTTTTGTTTGAAATCGACGGAATTGCGGTGAAACGACATGGCTAATCAAGAGAACCAATCTGTCGCTCGTCGTTTGGCCCTTATGTTATGCGGGCTACTTTTTATTTTTATTTTGAGGGTTATCGGCCAGATATTAGTCGCTTGCGGATGGAACCCTGGATTCCTTCCGCCCATGCCCGAATGGCAATCGGGACTTTTGCCTTATCCGTGGCTACTTCTCTCACAGATTTTGATCATTATTCTTTACGGGAAGGTT
>JAFGHI010000001.1 GCA_016930235.1 Candidatus Omnitrophota bacterium | reverse complement strand
TAACTTTTGACTTTTTTTGACTTTTGACTTCTAACTTTTGACTTTTTTTGACTTTTGACTTCTAACTTTTGACTTTTTTTGACTTTTCACCCTTTCGGCAATTCGACGGTAAAGCGCGTTCCCTCCCCGATCTTGGAATCGACGTCGATTTTGCCTTTATGTTTTTCCACAATCCCGTAAGTGACGGCCAATCCCAGCCCCGTCCCTTTTCCGATCTCCTTCGTGGTAAAAAACGGGTCGAAGATCTTGTTCAGATGCTCTTTCGGGATCCCGTAACCGTTATCCACGACGTGAAAACCCACCACGTTTTTCTTCTCAAAGGTCTCGATCGAGATCCGGCCCGAACGGTGCGTCTGCTTGACCGCGTCCTTGGCGTTAAGAACCAGATTGGTCACCACCTGTTCGAGTTCGTTGCCGTTCCCCGAAATCGCGGGAAGATCGCCCGCTGTCTGTAAAATGAGTTCGATATTGTCCTGCTTAAGTTGATATTCCAAAAAGGCGACGGCGTTCGTGACAACATTCTTAAGGCTCACCATCCCGACGGTCTCGGGCCCCAGCGGTTTTCGCGCATATTTCATGATCTTCTGGATGATTTCCTGGCAGCGTTTGGCGCCTTCTTCAATCAGCGTGATGGACTCCAGGTCTTCTTCTTTGGCGTCCATCTTGAGGATCTGGGCATTGGTGAGAACAGCCGTGAGCGGGTTATTGATCTCATGCGCGATACCGCCCGCCATGGTCCCCATCGTGGCCATCTTCTCGGCCTGAACCAGCTGGGCCTGCATCTCCTTTAACTGGCGCGTACGCTCCTCCACCTTTTTCTCGAGTTCGATATTCCACTTGCGAAGGTTCTCCTGCATCGCGATCAAATGAAGCGAGTTGGAGAGGGCAATCGCCGCACTGCGTCTTAAGTCAGCCAGGAAGGCGATCTCCGGTGAACGGAAAGGCTGCAGGTTCTGCTTAGCGCCGATATTCAGGACCCCGACGAGTTTTTGATTCACGACCATCGGGACCGAGATCTTCGCACCCAGGCTCTCGAAATAGGCCTTCGCGGTCTCGGCGACTTCCCCCAGGCGCGGGTCGATCGTCACGTATTCTGCAATGACCACCATGTCATTAGCGGACAGCCATTTAAAGAATGAGTTCTGCATATCGTATTGAAGCGTTGGTTTTTCGTGGGCAGGATCCATGACGGTAAAGTTGTCGGTGTCGCCCCGGCGTACGAGAAGCGACACGTTCGGGACATAGAAAACATTTTTGACGGTATTTAAGATATGCGTCGCCACCTGATCGAGGTCCTTTAAGTGCACCAGTTCGTCGGTGAAACGTTCCAGCACGAGGTTGAGGTCCCATTGACGGCGCTGGAAAAGGTGGTCGATCCTCGGCTGTACGTAACGGGCATAAAGGGCGTAAAGGACAAAGGTCGAGGCCACGAAACTTAAGAACGCGATCGGGTGCAGGTGAAAGAGCCAGTCGCGGCGGAAATAAATGAAGAAGATCAAGGGAGAGCCGACCACAAGCGGCGTGAAGAGCCACATGATGGTTTTATGGATCACCGTCTGGATATCCATTACCTTGTACCGGACAATGGCGTAAGCAACGGTCATGATCCAGGTGAAGACGCAAAGATAGCCCACCGGGTAGACCGCGATGCGCACGAGTTTTGAAACATAATCCACCGAGCCCAGAAACGAGATCAAAAAGGCGAAGGCAATAAGACCGATTTGAGTGCGGCGGATGCCTTTGGGCTCCTTCAGATACGCCCTCATAAAATTGGCGAAGGCCAGGAAGAAATACGAGAAGAAAAACGCAAGGAAGATCCGGCTGGTCATACCGTACATCGGGTAATGGCCCCAGTAATATTCGTAGGCCCCGTCAAAACCGTAGGGTGTGAAGACGCCGAACAAATAGAAGATCGCTGCGCCGGCAAAGGCCCCCAGGACATAAAGTCTCTGTCTGGCGTAGAGATTGAGCCAAAGGACAGAAAAGGTGTAGACCGAGGGGGCGATATAAGCGACACCCAGAAAGGTGAAGGTGCGGTAAATTCTGATGGCCGTCTCGCTCGTACGCGCGGCATAAACGAATGAGATACTGAAAAGCCACAGGGTTACGCAAAGGCAAATCATGAAAAACGAGAAATTGACAAGCGATTTACGGTTCTGGATAAAGATAAAGATCCCGATCGCGAGGATCACAAAACTGACCGCCGCTATCGGTATCGCATGCCAATTGATTTCGAAAAGTTGTGTTAACTGGTTCATGGTTTTAAGTTTCTAGTTCAACGTTCAATGTTTAAAGTTCAATGTTCTCAGAGCTTCAGGCTAAAAACAGTAAATCGTTGTGCAACGTACCACGTGCGACGTGCAACGTGTGATGTTTAAGGCACATAGACCGTTAAATGTGTTATGTGAAATGTTTAATGTAAAAGCTTTTTCCCACATTCAACATTGCCCGCTGCACGTCCTCATCCGTTTCCGATCTTCTTCCCGGCTTCGGCGATGACCGTTTGGACGAACTTAAAATAATCATCCGTCTCTTTTTCGCCCACAATTTCGCCGCCGCCGTACAAGTCCGCATTGCGCTTCATTCTCATGGCATTACCGATGACGACGACATCTTCCCGCTTCAAGATTTCCCCCATCTCATCGAGGATCTTGACATGATGCCCCGGTACGCTCCGGACCTTGAGTTTTCTGACTTTGGCCAGCAAGGCAATTCCGGTCTTGATCAAAGCCTGATAGCTGTAAGTAAACTTAACTTCCGGAAACTTGTCCTTCTCGGCAATTTCAAGATCACGCAGGGCGCTTCTGAGATAACGCTTGATATCCTCCGGCTTGAAATCAAACTTCCTGAAATAATCCTGCACGATTTTCATGAGACCAGTTTCACTTTTTTTGTTTTCTGAAGAGAACGGATAAACGAATCCTCCTTTTTCCGCCGGTCATATTCTTGACGGCTCATACTGACAAGATTGATTTCCCGGTCGGTGGTTTTTTGCACCTTTGCAAGCGCCTTCTGAAGGTCGATCGTGCTATGACTCCCGACAGCCAATAAATCGACATCACTGGCACTGTCCATTCGATCCCGGGCGTAGGACCCATAGAGATAAGCCTCTTCAAGTCCCTTGATTTCGCTCAACACATTTTTAAGGACCGCCTCAAGGCCGACCGTTTTGAGGACAATTTGTCTGTATTCCTTTAAGAGCGGAAATTTCGGGTCGAGTGAATAATACCGTTCACGGCCCCTCGAACGGCTCCTCAAGAGCCCGTCTTTTTCAAGCTCCACCAATTTCTTGGCCAAATTGCTGTCATCCAGGCAAAGGCGGCGTGCCATCTCCTGAACGTACAACTCAGCATGGTCGTGGAGCATCAAGTAGCTTAAAACGGCTCGAGTGATTTTCGAGCGAAGGTTGAGCATCCTTCCTCCTATTTACGGTATTTACTTACCGTATATACGGTAACTTATTACCGTGATAAAATCAAGTCTTGCTTTGAGCCGGGCCCCGGGTGATCATCCTCCAGCCGCCGGTTTTCCGCCCAACATGATGGCGGGTAAACTTCCAGCTTCAGATCTCTTATTGCCCATTTTTCTTACTTCTTATTTCCTACTTCTAACTTTTGACTTTTCACTTTTGACTTAATTACACGGCCGCCCTTGCGTTCGAGCGGATCTCATCCAGATCCTGTTCCGTGAGAAGTTTGTTGCCCCAGAAAAAGGGCGCCAGATCGAAGCCGTGTTTTTTCCCCAGTTCCCGGATAAAGCTGATGCGCTCTTTGGTGATATTGCCTTTTCCCATCGAAAAATTCTCGTAGCGTTTCTCCAGGTCCAGGATGAGGGCCTCGGTGAAACATCCGTAGAGAGCGCGCGGGCTCGGCATCCCGATATCGAATCCCAGGTGGAAATCGTTCGGGAGCTGGGCGATGCCGCCCGAGAAGATCAGGATGTCGCGGCGGCTGCAGGCCGTATAGGATATATTTTTCGGGTATCCGACATCGCAGATGACCGCGCCGCGCTTGAAATGATTGAAGTCGATCATGGACTGCGAAGCGCTTGCGGCGGCCAGGACAATATCGGCGCCCTGGATGGCTTTGTCGTTATTGGTGCTGGTGTGGATCCTAGCTTTCCCCAAATATGTCAGAAGCCGTTCGGTTTCCATCAGGCTCTTTTCGTTGCGGCCGGTGATGGTAATTTCGCTCACGTGTTCGGCCAGGATCCTGGCGCAGGTGCTTCCGATGTCGCCGCTTCCGCCAATCACGGTGACTTTGGCTTTGGGAAGATCGACTTCCATGATCTGGGCTGCTTTAAAAATTCCGTCCAGGGTCATTGCGCAGGTCAGGGTGTTGCCGGTCGTGATGGGGATGCTGACATGGCTTGAAAGGGTCTTGCCGTACCTTTCGCCTGCGATGGAGGTAAATCCCCCGAGCGTGACGATCCCCACATTCAATTTTTCTGCGACGCGGCAGGCCTGTTCGACCTTCTCGACGACTTTTTCGGGCGCGATATGGATCATGTCGGGGATGATCGGGCACATGATGAAGTAGCCGTTCGCTTCTTCGCCGGTCATCGATTTAAATCCCTTGATATCGTAGGATTTGTAGGCCGGTGTCAGATCGAAAAGCTGGGCGATGAACTCGCGGCTCGGGAGTTTGATATCGGGTTTGTAAAACTGAAAATAGCGGACCAGGTGCTGAAAATTGTAAGGGTGGCCGATCACGCCGAATCCGTTGAGGTCCCGGTGAAGTTGGCGGCTGATCTTTTTGTATCGGCCCATCGTTATGCGTTCCTCCAGGGCGAGGAGCATCGCGTCGAAATTGCTCGCGAGTTTGACGGCAAAGGCATCGCGGATGATGTTCTCGATCATGGGGATGCCGATCTTGAACTGGGCCTCGATGGTGACTTCAGTCTCGCCTGTGGGCAGGGCCCGGACGCGCCACTCGCCTGAGAATTCCTCGAGGTCTCCTTCGAAGGCACGGAACCGGATGATCCCTTTTTTGATATCAAATTCGTCCCTCTCTTTCCAGCTCAAAGGAATCCGGTCAACTTCGACACTCCAGCAGGTCGTCGCGCCGGCACGGCTCTTTTCAAAGACGGAGACCTGTTTGACGTTCGGCATGAACCGCGGAAAATCCTCGACATGGGTAATAAGACGTACCAGCTGCCATTTTTTTGCCTTGATCACGCGTGATACTTTGACTGATCGGTCTGACACCTTAACACTCCTTTCCCTCGCTGCGAACTCCGTTCGCCCCCACCGCTAGCGCCCACCGCGGCGGTGGCCTTTTAAAGCTACAAGCTTCAAGATTCAGGCTACAAAAGTCTTTTGCTACCGGCTGCCTGTGGCTTGAAGCCTGAAAAAGGCCACCGCCGCGGTGGGCTCGTCCGCCGGCAGGCGGACGAGCGGTTCAATTAGTTTGAGCCGTTGCCCCCGTTTTTATTTCCGCCATTTCCATTTCCGCTGCCATTCCCGTTTCCGTCTCCGTGACCGTTGCCGCTGCTATGTTTATCTAAAAAATCACGGACATCCTTCTCGGCAATCCGCCAGCGTGTCCCGCCCAGCTTGTAGGCCGGCAGGATCCCGTTGCGGATATATTTCAAAATGGTTTTTCGTGATTTGATCCCGAGATAGAACTGAACTTGAGGAAAGGTCAAAAATGGATTCGCGTTTTGAGACTTGATTTCAAAAGGTCCCATGGGTTAACCCGTTTCCTTTCAACAGAATAGATAAAACCTGGCTGAATCAGCATCCAGGAGGCAGTAAGCGAAGAACCTTCCTTCGGGCTCCCACTCCCGTGACCCAGGAAAAATAGTCATAAATGGGTATTTCTGGGTTCAATTAATCTACCCCGAAAGGACAAAAAGGTCAACGGGGAAGGGAAGAGAGGAATAGACGACACAGGACTCAAGACCCATGACCCAAGACTAGAGACTGGACGCTTGATACTGGATATTAGGCCATCATGCGACGCATAATGCTTAAGGTTCACATACTGTTCAATGTTAAACATATAGAACTAAGGACTTAGAACACAGAACTAAGCAAGACTAAAGACCAAAAGCTTAAAAGCAGCGGTAAGTGATAAGGGATGAGAGGAACGAAGTAAGAGGTAGGAAGTAGGAAATACGACGAAATGGGCAACGGGAAAAGTGTTGAAAAAACAGACACAGGACTCAAGACCCATGACCCAAGACTAGAGACTGGACGCTTGATACTGGATATTAGGCCATCATGCGACGGGAAGCTAGAAGTTTGCCCGCCACATTTTTTGGCGGGCATCTAGCATCTTTTTGAAGCTTGTAGCTTGCAGCTTTTCTCCGGTCTTTGGTCTCGACTCGGACAGGAACATCAAGTTCCTGCCGAAGTCGCACCGAATCACCAAGATTCGGTGTCAATCTTTAGTCTTTAGTTTAAGCTAATGGCACATCGAGGTAGAAGGCAGCCTGGCGGAATTTGTTTTCCACGCGAACGCTGCCTCCGTAACGCTCGATAATTTTTCGCACCGTATAAAGGCCGAGGCCATCTTCGAAGCGGTAGCTTCGAGCGGCGAATACAGGGTCAAAGAGATGATCCAGATCATCTTCCGGGATCATCGGTCCTGTGTCCGAGACCCGGACGGTTAAGCGGCGCTCCCCGCATGGCTCGGAGGACCCGTTCATCTCTTCGTGGGCTTCAATGGTCAGAAGTCCACCGCTTCGTCCGATGGCCCGTCTGGCTTGCAGCAGTAACTGGAACATCATCGCATCCAAATGTTCCTGGCTTACGGGTAAGAGAGGTAAATCATGAGAGAAAATTTTCACAACCGTAATCCTATCGAAGGCAAACTCCTGGTGGAGGATCTCAAGGATCCGTTCAACGCACTGCGGAAAATTGGCGTGGTCGGGCCGTGCAGCCTCTTCCCGGCCGGGGACCGATAAAGGCTCATGGATTTGATTAAGGATGTAATCGGCACGCTTTAACGTTTGTGACAGACTCGCTTTAATCTGATTGAGGATTTCTTCGAATTGATGAACCTTCGAGTCTTGGATCTTCGGCAGGTAGGACTCCGCGATCCCTTTGATCGTGTAGAGCATCTGGACTAGATCACGGTCCTGCCTGGATTTCTGCAACCGCGCTGCCTGTTCCATGAGGCCTCCCTCGAAACCAACATGGCTTGCCCTAAAACACCAATTCCCCACTCCTAGTTTAAAAATACCCACCTTTTTCGGATCTGTCAAACCGCAACCCTAGTCGTATCAATTATTTAAGACTTAATAAAGTATCTTCATAAACTTAGTTTGGCCGATTTAAGAATAATGAAGATGTTAGTTTGGATAGTTTCAAGGGGAAAGCTTCTGGCTTTAAAAGCGGAATGAAAAATAGATGGAAAAAAATTAGAAATTGAGCGTTTTCACTAGCGATTTCGAAGGAAACTCAGGATTCCGCTGATCAGCTTTTCAGGATTTTATGCATCTCCCATTCCAGCTGTTCGCCCCAGCTCCCATAATCTTCGATCTTGCCGTCCTTGTTGATCAAGACATAGGTAGGCGTCTGGCGGATACCATAAAGCTTGGCGAGTTCATTATCCCAGGCCTGCCCCTTAAAGATGACCGGGTATTCAATTTTTGCCTCTTCGACAAACTTCTCCAAACGGTCCAGATCGCGGTCCAAACTGACCGAGACGAATTGAAAATTGCCGGGGCGATTGGAATAGACTTCCTTGATGGATTCGACTTCCCGAACGCAAGCCGGACACCATGTCGCCCAAAAATAGAGAACGAGATAGTCCCCGCGGTACATTTCAACCGAATGATGCTTCCCCCGGATATCCTTCTCTGAAAAATCCGGGGCGGGTTCCCCGAACTTCGGCGCGCTGTAACTTAAAGCCGGCCCCAGAAAAAGACACAGCATAAAAATGAAAGCCATCCATTTTTTTTGTCGCATACATCCCCTCTTTAAATTTTGATTTCCGTTTCCCGGCGCGCTTTTTCAATATCCTGATAATATTTCATCTGGGCCGCAACCTCCGGTGAGGTCGTGATCCCCTTTTGCATCTTTTCGATCGCATCCCGCATCGCATCCTGAAGGGCCTGGTCAGGACCCAGATTCGTCGAAAAGGAATTGTTGACCTGGACGAACCCGTCTCCCCGGAACGCCTTCTGCCAGAAGATATTGTCCCGCGGGCTTCTCATGGCAACCGCTAAGGTGACCTCCGCCCGGTAGGTCTCAACAAATTCGATGGTCCTGTCATTGGCCACATCAATAATCCTCACCTCAAAGATGGCCGGGACGTCCGGGGCCTGCGTCTCGATGTTCGCACCCTTTTTGAGTCTCTTGACATCCCCGAACATCTCCCTGAAAGCATCTTCGATCACGATCGGCAGGGTGTGCTGCGTGTGAAAACTCTGAAGGTCTCCCACATCATAACCGGAAGCCGGGGCCTGGTGCATGTAATAGCTGTCATCCACAATAAGAACAATTTTTTGATTAAATTCGGGCGGGATATCTAAGGAATGAATCCCCAACAATTCATGCGCTGAAGCACAACCGGTCAAAACCGCCAAACTAACTGCAATTACCACGTGCCTGATCGGATTCGGTAGCATCTTGCGGCCTCCCTGGGTAACAAAGCAAGCGTGCCAGCCCCCTTTTTTAAAGGGGATCTGGCACACTCGCTTAAATCCTTATTGGACCCTCGACTCCCCTTTATTCATACGAGAGAGTGATTTGATCCAAATAAATGGTTCCCTTTTTCGGATTCGAGTTGATGTCATCGAACACAATGACAAATTCGTTCAAACTCGACCAATCCGTAATTCTACGGAACTTGCTGAAAGGGATCGAGAACTTCTGCCACTGGTCGGACAAGCCTGAAACGATGTAGGGCGACGCCTTATTCGTCATATCCTTCATCTCAATCTTGATCCGCTTGGTGAAGCCTGCTTCCGCACTTCCACGCAAGTAGAAGTTAAGCGTATTGTAGGCTGTGGCATCCTCGCCGTTGAATTTCATCCAGAACCCGTTATAAGCGGGGTTGGGTGAATCCACATCGTAATCGAGGCGGATAGAATAACCAGCGGGATCCCCAAGGCAATCTTCCGGCTCGAAAGCCAGCTGAGTGGATTGGGTTTCATCGTTTGGATCCTTATCCCAGGCTCCGAAATCTCCCCCAATGTTATTGGGTTTATCGCCCGTGTCAAAGTCGGCAACGACAAGCTCTTGCGCAGCACACGCTAATTGACTCATGACAAGGCCCATTGGGAGGACCATGAAAATCGCCAATACAGCACAGAGCCATATGTTTCTTACTTTCATGTTCTTAGCTCCTTTCTGATGGCCTGCGACCCCTTTCATCTGACTTAAGGCGCAGTACCGAGATAATACCGTTTACCTCAATAATCAAAAATCCGTAATACCCCTTTTACGAACGGGGCCAGATCCCCTATTGGTCCACCATGGACATGACGAGGTAAACTGTAATTTTATTCATTTTAAAAGCCTGTTTCCAGGACAATAATCAAGGCCCCATTTGCTCCGACCGGAGGCCCACCCAGGAAAACCACACCGGGATTTAAGATCGATAAAACCGTATCCACATACTGACGCCCTTCACGGCGAATCAGGGCCTGCACCAAGACCCGGTTCGATTCCACGGCCTGAAGCGTCAAGATCAGTTCATAGCCGTCCGGCAAATCAATCTTGGAACGTTCCGCCCTTTGGAGCGATACCAGAACGGGTTCTTCCTGCTCATAATGGCTGTAGGAAAAAAGCTCGATCAACTGATCGCGGTAAGCATCATTGACCAAATTAAAATCAGTTCCTTCATTGGAAGCGGTAAGCACCTGCACTTTGACACGCACCCTTTCGGCCGCTTGGAGACTGGGATTGATCCACAGGGAGATGAGAACAGCGCTCAAGACAAAGAAAGATAATTTCCTCATGGGGTATTTCCTCCGGTAAAGATCCAAATGATGGTGATAGGTTGCCCGTGATTGGATTTGTAATAAACCATCGGCGTTCCGACACGGCTCGCGACTCTTTTGACGTCCACCATTCCGGGAGAAACCACGACGTCCGAATCCCCGGAAGCAACATTTTCGACAACGGCACCTTCGCGATGCATCATCTGAATTTCCCGTCCGGGTTTTAAAGAAGTGGTCGGCCAATACCACAGGACCGCGATGAACATCATCACCGCAAAACTGCTGGCAGGTGCCAAGAATGCCGGTCTTAAGAAGAAGAGCGGGGGTTTTGAGAAATATGTTTTAACAAAAGCGTCTTTCTCGCGGCGGACCTCGGGCCTTCGGATTTCGGACTCAATCCAACTCCGGTATGCTTTCAGGACCGGTTTTTCGAATTTATATTCTCTCATCACTCAGCGCTCCAAAGATCCCTTCGTCTTCATGCCTCAGAATTTCTCCGAGTTTCTTTCTCGCATAAAAGAGACGCGACATCACGGTCCCGGATTCAATCTCCAGGGTTTCGGCAATGTCTTCGTAACTCAACTGCTGCCACTCGCGCAGCACCAAGATCGCACGGTGTTCAGGACTCAATTTTTCGATGGCCCGATCGATGCGTTCGCGCAACTCCGACTGCGAGGCTAAATCCCGGGGATTTGGGTTTTCATCGGCAATCCCCGCCTCCAGAGGAATCTCATCGTACTCGTCCTTGCCCTGATCCATCGAAACCACCGGCTTCTTCCGGCGGACAAAATCAATCGCGGTATTCATCGCGATCCGATAAAGCCAGGTCTTAAACTTCGAACGGCCTTCGAAATGTTCCAGCTGGCGAAACGCTTTAAAAAAAGCTTCCTGGGCAATATCGCGCGCAGCTTCCCTTTCGCGGCAAACGCCCAAAGCCAGTCCGTAAACCATTTCGTAATACTGCTTAACCAGCTTTCCGAAAGCGTCCTTATCGCCCTTTTTTGCACGGCTCACCAAACTGCCGTCGGGATCACGCATAGAACCTACCTGATTTATAGACGTAGAGAATGGATGGTTTATTCACACTTTTTCGAAGAAAAAACAGGGTGGTAGTGTATCAAAAAGAACCGCCTCTGGCGAGGAATTCCCTATTCTTCAGGGAAAGCGAATTCAGGCTCCATGATGGGTTTATACCCCTCAGGTAAAGGCAGGGGGAATGTCGCAACTTCATAAACTCCTACCACAGCGCGAGTTGCGGTATAGACCACTCCCTTGCCGAGGCCTCCGACAATAGCAGGTAGGAGACGCTCCCCATCTTTATACATCTGGCTGGGTTGATTGAGGAGTTCCATAGGGCAAGCCACTATATTGCCGACACCCCGGCCCAGCTTATTCCATAGGTCATATTTCTTGGGTTCCTTGTAAGCATAGGCGGAACCGGCCCCTATGACCATCGAGAATGTCAATAGAATCCCCAGAATCATAACGATTTGTCGATGATTTCGCATTGTCTTCATAGATTCCTCCTTAGAGATAGTAGTCCTATTTAATATTGTGTTATCGGCCAGCAAGCCTACAATCTGAAATGGGGAGTAGGTGGAGGGTGGAAGGAAAAACAAAGTTAGAAACCAGCTACTGGACAAAAGCTGAAGCTGGAAGCTAAAGGGTGGTAACAGGGAAAACAGATGCTGGATACTTGATACTAAAGGCCCGCCCAAAAACGTAGCGGGTAAACTGGATGTTCCGCCCCCTCAGGTTAAATGTTGAATGTGCTCCCATTTAACATTCCACATTTAACGTTTCGTTTGGAGCCTCCGGCCTGCAGCTTAGGGCTTGCGGGAACCGCTTCGCCCACCGCGGCGGTGGCCTTTTCCCACAAACCTAACCTTAGGAATGGTTAAAAAGGCCACCGCCGCGGTGGGCGAAGCGGTGGCTTGTGTTTTAGGAAGAGTTTTGATATGGTAAACCCCTATGGACACAAAAATCCATGTTGCCATCTTGATCCTGGAGCTTCATATCCCCGACGCCCAATCCTTGAAATCCAAACGTCAGGTCCTAAAAAGTATTAAAGACAAGGTCCGCGCCAAGTATAATGTCTCGGTTGCTGAGTTCGGAGATCTGGATAAATGGCAGCGGGTCAACCTCGGATTTTCCTCGATCAGCACCGATCAGGACCATTTAAGGGACATGATGCAGAAAATCATGTCGATGGTCGAGGGATCCGGCGAAGCCCTTATTACTTCACAAGAACTCGAGTTCGTTTAACGCTTTTTTCGCTTTCAAAGAGGTTTCGTAACGATGAAGATCGAAAATCATAAAATTGAATTGAGAACGCGCGGGTTTTGTGACATCCATGATTTGACCCCGGAGGCCCACCGGAAGATTGAGACCAGTAAGGTAAAAAACGGCCAGGTCACTTTTTTTGTTGTCGGTTCGACAGCCGGCATCACGACCGTCGAATACGAACCCGGTCTCATCAAAGACCTTAAAGTCGTCTTCGAGAAGCTTGCACCCGAAAACGGACGCTACTATCACGAGGATACCTGGCATGACGGAAACGGTTTTTCCCACGTCCGCGCCTCACTCCTGAAACCGTCCTTGAGCGTCCCCCTCGTCAACGGTGAGATGACTCTGGGAACTTGGCAGCAAGTGATCCTGATTGATTTTGACAACACGCCTCGCTCCCGCCAGGTCGTCCTCCAAATTATGGGAGAATAAATCATCCATGACATTTGATGACGAGGAATTCGATTCTATCCCCGAAGAAAAGGAACCCGAGAGCCTCCGCCGCAAATGGGATGCCGAAGATCTCGATGAAATGGTCTCGGGAAAACTCCAAAAGCCGTGTCCCCATTGCGGAGAAATGATCGGCGAAAATGAATTCTTCTGCCTTTACTGCGGAAAACGCGTCCTGGAAGAAGCCGGCTTGATCAGTAAACTCGCCGCCTTGATCCAAAAAGGCCAATGGATTTGGTGGATCGCCGCCGCCGTCATTATCTACCTCGTCTTTGTGAATACGTAGCTGCAAGCGCCGGGGATACAACCAGATTAAATGTTCGATGTTTTATGTTCAATGGGGCCACATTCAACATTTAATGTTTTGCGCGAAGTCTGCAGTTTGTTTGCTTGTACACTAGATACTTTTCTCTTTGTCTTTGAAGAGGAGTTAAGAGACACCCTTTCCGATGAGATGGAAAATGGCGGATCGAAACAGAGAGGATCCCTCAAACCGGCATTCATATGATGTGATCCGAATGGTCCTCGAAAAGACAAGAGAAAAGGGGCTAACGCCATGTTTGGTCTGTTTGAAAAGGCCCCCTACGAGGTGGGCGAGCGAAGCGAGCGGTTACAACTCGAATAGGTCTTTTTGCACGGGACGTTCATCGAGATTCGAGATCCCCAATCCTAATAACCGAACCGGTCTCCTTCCAGCTTCGGTCTTCTCCGTCATCAGTCTCGCTGCCACCTGAAAAATTTCCTCGGCGTCTTCCGGGTAATGATCTAATGTTTTCGACCGCGTGATTTGTTCAAAATCAAAATATTTCACCTTCAGGACAACGGTCCTTCCCATACGCCCGTCAGCTTGAAGTCCCCGGAAAACCTCTTCAGCAAACCCGCGGAGTTTGGTTTCAAGCCAGGTCTTATCACGGATATCCGTCTGGAAAGTCTCTTCGGTGCTCAATTGTTTAGAAAGGACATCGGGTTCTACTTTGCGCTCATCGATCCCCCGCGCCAAATCCCTCAGATAAATCCCGTTCTTCCCGAGCCTTCGGGCAAGGATTTCCTCTTTCGCAACGGCTAGTTCTCCGCACTTAGTAATCCCCAGGGCATGAAGTTCCTTTTCGGTTACAGGTCCGACGCCCGGAATTTTGCGCACCGGCAAATCCTCCAAAAAAGATGCAACCTGCTCGGGCAAAATGACGGTGAGGCCGTCGGGCTTTTCGTAATCGGAAGCTATTTTGGCCAAAAAAAGATTGGGGGCCACACCCGCCGAGGCCGTCAGACGCGTCCGGGCAAAGATCGTCTGCTTGAGGAGCTTGGCCAGGATCACCGGATCACCGATCTTAAACCGGTTTTCCGTAACGTCCATATAGGCTTCATCCAATGAAACGGGCTCCACCCAATGGGTATGCTGCCTCAAAATTCCCATGATTTGCCCCGAGGCTTCGGAATATTTTTTGAAGTCCGGCCGGAGAAAAACCGCTCCGGGACAAAGCCTCCGGGCGTGGGCCGCCGGCATGGCCGAGCGGATCCCGAATTGACGGGCTTCATAGGAAGCTGTACTCACCACCCCGCGTCCGAAGGGGTCACCCCCCACCACAACAGGTTTCCCCTTCAATTCCGGATGGTCCCGTTGCTCGATCGCCGCGAAGAAGGCGTCCATGTCGAGGTGGATGATTTTTCGAAGCCAGTTAGTTTTCATATTCGAGCGAACAGAACTAAGCTACAAGCTTCGGGCTAAAGGCTTCAAAAAGATGCTAGCTACTGGATACCAAAAGCTGGATGATTGTACGACGTTCAACGTTGAACGTTATTTGTTAAACGACGGCTCTTTAGCTTCTGTCGTCTTGCTTAGTTCTCTGTCCTGAGTCCTTAGTTCTACCGCGCGTTCCCCTTCTGTCCTTGGAATTATGCCCTTATCGGGTTATAATACCCGCTAATCGACAGGATGAAAGGACGTATCATGCCAGAAGAAAGAGTGACGATCAACCTCGGCGGCAAGCAAGTCGAAGCGGTTCATATCGATGTCAACCAAAGCAATGAGCGGTGGAACGAATACCTCTGCGAAGACGGAACGGTCCTCAAGATGAAGCTTGTCCTCAAGAAAGTCCTTCGGGTGGTGGATCAATATGACGCTGAGGGAAATCCCGTCTATGTGATGCAATCGACCAATATCAGCACGGTCAATGCCCCCAAAGATCTTAAAAAACCGAATATCCCCTAAATCGAATCGAACTTATCCGGATTTAAAATTTCTTAGGCGGGTTTCTTTTGATTAGAGAGTGCCTTCGCCAAATCACGCAAGGAAACAAGCTGGGTTTCACCCGTCATTCGGGATTTTACTTCGACATTTCCGGCGGCGAGATTACGTTCCCCGACAACCACCCGTAAAGGGATCCCGATCAAATCGGCATCATTGAATTTGACGCCGGCCCTTTCGTTACGGTCATCGTAGAAAACTTCGCGCCCCTCGCGGAGGAGTTCTTCGTAAATTTTCTCGGCCGCTTCACGCGTCTCAAGATGATCCTGATTGACGGTCACAATTTCAATTTCAAAGGGGGCGATTTCAGCGGGCCACTTGATCCCTTTATCATCATGATGCTCCTCAATTGCCGCGGCGAGGATCCGGTTAACACCGATCCCGTAACACCCCATGAGAGCCGGGCGCCTGTCCCCTTTTTCATCCACAAATACCGCATTCAAACATTCCGTATAACGCGTCCCCAATTTAAAGATATGCCCGATCTCCATGGTGGTCGTCAGCCGAAGATTTCCCTTCCCGTCCGGACTCTTGTCCCCTTCGCGGACATAGCGGATATCCCCGAATGAAGCCGGTTTAAAATCTCGGTTGAGATTGACGTTACGGATGTGTTTATCTTTCTGATTGGCACCGGTCACCGAATCGGCCATCCCCAAAACATCCCAATCACAAATGACGGGGATTTTAAGCCCAACCGGTCCTGCAAAACCCACGGGTGCACCCGTCGCCGATTCAATCTCTTCAGGGGTTGCCTGCCTGATCTCGGAAGCGCCCAAATGCCGCCTGAGCTTGCCTTCATTGACTTCGGTATCACCCGGCACAACGGCCGCCACGGGTTTTCCGTCCGCCCTATAAATAATCGTTTTTAACATTTGCCCGGGTTTGACCTTGAAACTTTTGCCGATCTCTTCGATCGTCCTCAGATTGGGGGTGTCAAAAACTTCGGGTTTCTCGGATTTCGGAGCCGGCGTCTTTAAATTCGGGTTCGCTCGCTGGGCAATATCCACACTCGCGAGATATCCGCCTTCCGACGTTGCGACACGGTCTTCACCGTAAGGACACTCCACCATAAACTCCTGACTCATCTTTCCGCCCATCATCCCCGGATCGGCATTCACCACCTGGAAGGTCAATCCGCAACGCGTAAAGATCCGGTGGTACGCCTCGGACATCTTCCGGTAATTTTCATCCAGTCCTTTTTCATCGATATCAAAACTGTAGGCATCCTTCATGATAAATTCCTTGGTGCGGATAACTCCAAACCGCGGCCTTGCCTCATCGCGGAACTTGGTTTGAATCTGAAAGAGATTGACGGGAAGATCCCGGAAGGACTTGATCGAAGACCCGACAAGGCTCGTGATCACTTCCTCATGCGTCGGCCCCAGGACAAATTCATGGCCGCTGCGGTTTTTGAAAGCGATCTTATCCTCACCCAGCGATTCATAACGGCCGGACGCTTTCCACAATTCCGCAGGATGAAGGGCAGGCATCAGGACCTCATCGGCCCCTCCGCGAAGCATCTCTTCACGAATAATCTGGACAATCTTCTTCAGGACGCGAAATCCCAGCGGCAGATAACTGTAGACGCCTGAAGAAAGCTGACGGATCAATCCCGCCCTCAAGGCCAGCTTATGGCTGACCGCCTCGGCATCTTTGGGCACTTCGCGTAATGTCGGAATAAGGGTTTGAGACCAGCGCATTTTATCTCCCCAGCATTTGCCGGATTCGATCGACTAATTGAAAATCCAAAACATCATGATACGTAATAAAAACCAAGAGTGAAATCAAAAGAAAAAAACCGACCTGGGCCGCCCGTTCCTGAAAATGCAGGCTCACGGGTTTACGGCGGATCCCTTCAATCAAGAGGAAAACCAAATGCCCTCCGTCCAAAGCAGGAATGGGGAAAAAATTAATCACCGCAAGCGATATGCTCAAAAGCCCGATGAGATAAAGCAGGGACGAAACACCTTCCTCGGCCGCATCCTTCGAATACTTCATGATCTTCAGAGGGCCGCCCACTGCCTTCATGGAAAGTTTGCCCATGATCAAATAAATAATTCCTTTGTAGGTCATCACGGTCAAAAACACCTCTTTTTCCCAAGCCAAACGGACGGACTCGAAGAACCCGAACCGTTCATAGCCGGCAGGCTCCATGGTCGGGGTAATGCCCACACGCCTTAACTGATGGACCTCTCCAAACATATCCGGGACATCCTCAACCTTCGGCGCAAGTGTCAAGCTCAGGGTTTCCCGTCCGCGTTGAACCACCAGCTCCAAATCTTCAAAAGCGGGATTTTGAAAAGCCTCCGTCAAGCCATCCCAGGAATAGACCTCTGTCCCATTCACCTGAAGAACTTCGTCACCCGCCTGAAGACCGCTTGCGGCGGCAGGATAGCCGTCCACAAACCCGCCGATCTTGGTCCCGATCACAGGAATCCCCGTCATAAAGAGCACGATAAAGATCACCAAGGCCAAGAAATAATTCATCACGACACCTGCTGAAACAATCAGCATACGTGACTTAAGAGGGGCCGCCAGGTAATCCCCGGGTTTGGGACCGGATTCGTCCACCTCTTCAATCGATTCACCCGCCGGCTTGACAAATCCGCCCAAAGGAAAAAGGGAAAGTGAATAACGCGTCTCCTTGCCCTGCCAATGCAGGATCTCCGGACCGAACCCAATTGAAAACTTATCGACTTTGACTCTCGTCAAACGGCAGGCGATAAAATGTCCGAATTCATGCACAATGATAAGAACGCCTAAAACAATAATCGCCGGAAGGATCGTCAGCATAAATTACACAAGCTCCTTTGCTTTTTCACGCGCCCACTGGTTTGTCGAAAGAAGGTCCAGAAGACTCGGGTTCGCAATCACACGGTGTTGGGACATGACCTTCTCGATCAAACGCGGGATACCATTAAAAGAAATCCGGCCGTTTAAGAAAGCCTCCACGGCAATCTCATTGGCCGCATTCAAACAAGCCGGCATGCTCCGGCCCACACGGCTGGCTTCATAACCCAACTCTAAACAGGGAAAACGGCGACCATTCGGTTTTTCAAAACTGAGCGAATGGAGCTTCGCAAAATCAAGCGTGGGTAAATGATTAAGGAGCCTTTCGGGATAACTCAACGCATACTGGATGGGAAGCCGCATATCCGTGATCCCAAGATGCGCAAGAAAACTGCCGTCGGCCAGTTCCACCATCGCATGCACAATCGCTTCCGGATGAATGAGAACATCAATCTTATCGACAGGCACCGAAAAAAGGTTCGCGGCTTCAATGACCTCAAGCCCCTTATTCATTAAAGTCGCCGAATCGATCGTGATCTTGGGCCCCATCTTCCATTTGGGATGCCGGAGCGCTTCCTGGGGCCGGATCCCGGCAAAGGACCCTTTTTTTGTTCTAAAAGGCCCTCCCGAAGAAGTTAAAACCAGTTTCTTGACATCCGAAGACTGCCGACCCTCTAAACATTGCCAAAGCGCCGAATGTTCGCTGTCGATCGGAAAAACAGGGATCTTCAACCTCCGCGCCTCTTTCATGAGAAGTTCTCCTGCCACCACCAGCGGTTCTTTGTTGGCAATCGCAAGCGCCTTGCGGGCTCTTAACGCGGAAAAAATGGGCCCGAGCCCGGCGGCCCCCACCATGGCACAAATCACCTGATCGGCCTTGGGCCAGGTACTGACTTCATGCAAACCCTCATCCCCTACGACGAGCCGGATTCCAAGAGGCTTTAACCTTTTCTCCAAATGCCTGGCAAGCGTCTCGTCATAAAGACAAACAATATCCGGATGAAATTTACGGGCCTGTACATATAAAAGCTCAAAATTCCTTCTGGCCGCCAAAGCCACCACGCGGAATTGTTTCGGATGCGATTCAACGATACGAAGCGTGTTGATCCCGATCGAACCCGTGGAACCTAAAATAGAAATCCTTTTCGGTGTTTTCACAGAGGATTTTCTCCGAGAAACGTACTGACATAATAAAAAACAAAGGGCGTCGTCAAAAGCAGACTATCCAGGACATCCAGGACCCCGCCGAGTCCGGGGACATGCCCGGAATCCTTCACCCCGACATCCCGCTTGATCAAACTTTCCACCAAATCCCCGAGCTGGGCAAGAATCCCGGTAAAAAATCCAAGGATAAGAAGATGATACACAGGGACATGCCATAAATAAATCTTCGAAATAAAAGCCAGGACCATCGTCATGGCCAATCCCCCCAAGGCCCCCTCTACCGACTTATTCGGGCTCACCGTCTCAATCAATTTCTGTTTCCCGTAACGGATACCGACAAAATACGCCCCGGCATCTCCCATCTTGACCAGGAAAACCGTGAAAAAAGCCCACGACACCCCATGATCAAACATCCGGATCTTGACCAGACATGAAAAAAACCAGCTGATATAGATAATCCCAAAAATAGAGACGGCCGTGCTGACCAGGGCATGTTGATGCATTCGCTTTTTGAAATCCAAGATGAAAAGCGAAAGGCAAGTCATGGCAATCACCAAAAAACCCGAGGACCAAACCACGGAAACGGGAAGCAAAGCCCCGAAGAACAAGATCGCAAAACGGCTCACCGGGACCCCCTTGATCTCCACCATATCCACATACTCATTCAACGCCAGAAGCACAAGAGCTTCAACCACGATTAAGAAAAACCATAGCGGAGCAAAGAGCAGGGTGTAAACCGCCAACGAAACCGGAATAATCGAAACAAGGATACGTTTGAGGACCGGGTTCACGATTTTCTCCTCTCGACGGCTTCGGTAAGACCAAAACGCCGCTCACGTTTCTGATATTCCTGGATGCCTTTCAAAAACTCTTCGCGCGTAAAATCCGGCCAATATTTTTCCGTGACATAAAGTTCCGAATAGGAAATCTGCCATAAAAGGAAATTGCTGATCCTGAGTTCCCCGCTTGTGCGGATCAAAAGGTCCGGGTCCGGCATCCCGGCAGTATCGAGATGATTTTGGACGGTTTCTTCAGTAATATCCTCGGGCTTGATTTCGCCCTTAAGCGCTTTGCGGGCAATCTCCTGGCAGGCACGCGTAATCTCAAGTCTTGAGGAATAACTAAAAGCATAATTGGCAATGACACCGGTATTTTGGGCCGTTTCCTTTTTGGCCTTGGCGATTTTCTTTTGGATCATTTCGGGGAGATCTTCGATGCGGCCGATCGTGTTAAAAACAACATTATTCTTATTTAAGTCAGCGACCTTTTTGTCCAAATACGCCGAAAGGAGGTTCATCAGGAAAGTCACTTCCGCTTCGGGACGCTTCCAATTCTCCTTGGAAAAGGCATAGAAGGTCAGGATCTTGACTCCGATATCCCCCGCCGCATGCATAATGTCTTCAAGCCTTTCAACACCCACTTCATGTCCTCGGATGCGGGGAAGTCCCCGCTCCTTGGCCCACCGGCCATTGCCGTCCATGATCAAAGCCACGTGTTTGGGAATATTGGTCGGATCCAAAGTCATATTTTATAAGAACAGTGTCTGTGCCCTTTTGCTCCCAACGGAGACGATCTTGACCGGTGCTTCCAACAAAGTCTCAAGACGGCGGATATATTTTTTGGTGTTCGGCGGAAAATCTTTCCACCGCCGGATTTGGGACAAATCCTCCTGCCAGCCCTTCATGGTTTCATAAACGGGCCTGGCACGCTCAAATTCCGAGGTTGCATGCGGATAAGTTCTCATCGTTTTTCCGCCGACTCGATAAGAGGTTGCAATTTTTATCTCTTGGAGGCCCGAGAGCACATCCAGCTTCATCATGGCGATCTCATTGATCCCGTTAATCCGGACCGAATGCCGGGTGACCACGGCATCAAACCATCCGCACCGTCTCGGGCGTCCGGTCGTCGCACCGAATTCTTCGCCTTTGGTCTGGATATATTTCATCAATTTCGGTGAAAACTGAGTCGGCAAAGGCCCCTCGCCTACGCGCGTCGTATAGGCCTTCACGACACCGATGACCTTATCGATCAAGGTTGGACTCAACCCCGATCCGGAGATCGCACCGCCCACCGAGGCATTGGAGGATGTGACATAAGGATAAGTCCCATGATCGACATCCAGCATCGTCCCTTGGGCCCCTTCAAAAAGGATGTCTTTCTTCTTGCGCGCTGCTTCGTGAAGAAAAAGGGACGTGTCTTTCGAAAAACTAAGGAGCCTGCGGCGGTAAGTTTTAAATTCTTCGAATATCTTCTTAACCGAAAGCCCCGGATGACCGTAAATTTTCTTCAAGACTTCATTCTTCTCGGCAATAACCGCCCCGAGTCTTTCTTTAAAAAATCTCAGATCCTTTAAGTCACAAACGCGGATGCCTGTCCGGGCGACTTTATCCGCATAACAAGGGCCGATACCGCGTTTCGTCGTTCCGATCTTCCCTTTTTGCTTGGCAGATTCTTCTTTTAAACCGTCCATCAAACGGTGATAGGGAAAAAGGAGATGTGCTTGTTCGGAAATGAAAAGACGGCCCTTCACCGAGACCCCTTTGGAGGCAAGCATATCCACTTCTTCAAAAAAGGCCTTCGGATCGAGGACCACTCCGTTTCCGATCACACAGACCTTGCCCGGATGAAGGATCCCCGAGGGAATCAAATGGAGAATAAAGGTTTCCTCATCAAACTTGACGGTATGGCCTGCGTTATTGCCGCCCTGAAATCGGACGATGACATCGCTCTTCTGGGCGAGAAGATCGATAATCTTTCCCTTCCCTTCATCCCCCCATTGCGCCCCGATCAGAATCCGGTTCACGTCTTAACGCTCCTCCAGTTACTGTTTTAAGTTACAGTTTCACAACCTTGGCATCAAGGATGGGCGGAAACTTTTTGATTTCGGAAAGGACTTTTTCGGACACCTCGTTATCGGTATTCACAACCGTCAAGGCCATCATCTTCTTGGCCTTCTGAATACGCCCCAGGGACATTTCGGCAATGTTAATCTTGTTTTTACCCAGGATCGTTCCCAAGGTCCCGACCACACCGGGTTTGTCTTCATTTTGAATAAAGAGGATATAACCTTTCGGTTCCGTTTCGATATTGAATTCATCGATACGGACAATTCGCGCGAACTCCTTGCCGAAAAGCGTCCCCATAATGCGATGACTTTCTTTTTTGCCGCTCGCGACCTCGACTTCGATATAGTTGGAAAAATCTTCCGTTTGCGTGCTCCGGCTTTCGTTGACGGCAACACCGCGTTCTTTGGCAATTTCCGGAGCATTCACAAAATTGACGGACGCACCGCAGATGGGGCTCAAAAGCCCTTTCAAAGCCGCAATGGTTATCGGCCTCAAATTGTAATCCGCCATCATACCGCCATAACGGATGGTCATCGTTTTGATCTCCGCCCCGAAAAGCTGGGAATGAAGCGCCCCGATTTTTTCCGAAAGATCGATCCAGGGTTTCAAAACCTTATAGGTTTCCGCATCCAAACTCGGGAGATTGACAGCATTGCGGATCCCGCGATCCAACAAGGCATCCGCGACTTGGGCCACCACTTCAACGGCCACATTCTCCTGAGCTTCCTGGGTGGAAGCCCCAAGGTGAGGCGTCGAGATGACCTGAGGAAGTTTGAGTAAGGGATTATCCACGGGCGGTTCTTTTTCGAAAACATCCAGGGCCGCACCCGCAACCTTCCCGGACTTCAGGGCTTCCAGAAGCGCTTTTTCTTCCACAATCCCGCCGCGGGCGCAATTGACAACCCTCAAACCCGGTTTGCAAATTTTGAAGGTTTCGGCATTCAAAATATATTTTGTCTCGGGAGTCAAGGGCGTATGGACCGTAATAAAATCCGCGGACTTCACCATCGACTTCAAATCCACGAATTCCACGGGGTACTGCCCCATCCCCTCCCGGGAAATAAAAGGATCATAGACGAGCACCTTCATTTGAAAGGCCAAAGCACGTTTGGCGACTTCACGTCCGATCCTTCCAAAACCCACGACACCCAGCACTTTATTGTTGAGTTCGGTCCCCAGAAATTTTCCGCGTTTCCATTCCCCCGCACTCATCGACTGATAGGCCTGAGGGATATTTCGGGCCAAAGCCATCAGCATGGAAAAGGCATGTTCGGCGGTCGAAATCGTGTTCCCGCCCGGTGTATTCATGACGATAATGCCCCGTTTCGTCGCTGCCGGCAAATCAACGTTGTCCACCCCGACTCCGGCACGACCGATCACACGGAGATTTTTTCCCGCATCGACCAATTCCTTGGTCATTTTTGTACCGCTGCGGATGATGATGGCTTCATACTCCCCGATAATCTTTTTCAGTTCTTCGGGAGGAAGACCCGTTTTTTCATCAACCTGAAGATCCTTCTCTTTTTTGAGAAGTTCCATGCCGGCTGCGCCTAATTTATCGCTGACCAAAACCTTGATGAGTTTTTTCTTTTTTGGTGTCATTTTCTTTTCCGCCACAGTTGTCATTTCGAAAACGCTCCTTTCCTACTTGCTTTTCGCCGTCATCTTCATTTCTTCAAGGGTCTCACCCAAAACAGAAATTCCCTTTTGGATATCTTCCTTGGTGATGGCTCCCATATGACAGATCCGGATGATCTTCCCCTTGAGCGATCCTTGTCCGCCGGCCAGGGTGACCCCTTTTTCATCCCGCATAATCTTCACCAATTTGCCGCCGTCAATACCTTCGGGGACCCTCGCCGCTGTCACGGTCGAAGAAGGCGCTTTCGAATAAATTTGTAATCCTAATTTTTGAAGTTGTTCACGCGTAAACGCTGCATATTCCGTGCAACGCTTCCAGACATTCTCAATCCCCGCCTTCTCAATCTTCCGCAGAGATTCAAGAAGGCCGATCACTAAAGTCACGGCCGGGGTAAAAGGCGAATCCCAGTCCTTCAACCCTTTTTCATAAAGCTTGATATCCAGATAAAACTTCGGGATATTCGAGCCCTTCATTCTGTCCTTGGCTTTCTCGCTGACACTCAAGAAAGAAAGTCCCGGAGGAAGCATGAGCGCTTTTTGGGAACCGGCAATCACAAGATCGACCCCCCAGGCATCGGATTCGAGTTTGTCCGCTCCGAGCCCCGAAATGGCGTCGACAATCAAAAGCGCCTGGGTCTTGGAAGTGATCTTCCCGATAGCCTCAATATCATTTAAAACGGCCGTCGAGGTCTCGCAAAGCTGAACGCAAACCGATTGAATGTTCGGATTTTTTTGAAGTTCCGCCTCGATCACTTTCGGGTCCACCGCTTCAGACCACGGCACCTTGATCACGACCGGTTTTAAACCGAAGGCATGGGCAAGATCGGTAAATCTTTCTGCAAATTTACCGCCTTCGACCACCAGTGTTTCATCGCCGATTTGATGAAAATTGACAATGGAGGCCTCCATCGCCGATGTCCCTGACCCCGCCATCGTGTAAACAGGATTCTTGGTGCGGAAAACCTTTTGAAGGCTTGCCGTTGCCGCTTCAAAAATCTTCCGGTACTGAGGTGTCCGGTGATGAATAATCGGTTCGGCCATCACCCTGCGGACGTCTTCGGGGACCGGTGTCGGTCCCGGTGTTAAAAGAATATTCTGTTTTGCCTTCTCACTCATCATTTCTGCTCTCCTACATCTGTGCGATTGATAATGACTTCATCCACAATTCCATACACTCTTGATTCTTCAGCCGACATAAAATAATCCCGGTCGGTATCCTTTTCGATCTTTTCGATCGGCTGCCCCGTATGCTTGGCAAGAATTTCATTCAGCTTCGCCTTTAAACGGATAATCTCATCGGCCTGGATACGAATATCCGAAGCGGTCCCTTGCGTCCCGCCCCATGGCTGATGGATCATGATCCGCGCATGCGGAAGTGCATAACGCTTGCCTTTGGTCCCGGCAGCCAAGAGTAAGGCCCCCATACTGGCGGCTTGTCCGACACAGTAGGTGGCCACTTTACACCTTACAAATTGCAGCGTGTCATAGATGGCAAGCCCTGCCGTCACGGAACCACCCGGTGAATTGATATAAACATTGATGTCTTTTTCGGCATCCTCCATTTGGAGAAAGAGGACCTGCGCAATGATAAGATTGGCGATCGTGTCATCAATGGGCGTTCCAATAAAAACAATGCGATCTTTTAAAAGACGGGAATAGATATCATAAGCTCTCTCACCACGTCCGGTTTGTTCAATCACCATCGGTACTAAATAGCCGCTCATAACTGCCTCCTGTTGATTTAGACTTCAAACTTTAGACGTCAGACTCCATACTTTTTCATCTGCTGTCTGTTGTCTGTCGTCGGATGTCTGACTTTTCATTTCTTTGCATTATTTTTAACGAATTCGATGGCCTTCTCATTACGGACCTGATCGACAAGGGAAAGCTTCGCATCTTCATGCTCTTGGTAATACCGCTCAACAGCCTCCAAAGGCTGCCTGATCTGCTCCGCAACGCGTTGCATCCTCTCCTTGATGTCATCTTCTTTAACGGTCACATTCTCGCGCACAGCGATCTCATCGAGTAAGAAAGCCAGGTGGACCTGACGCCTGGCTTCCGGCTCCAATTCCTGATGAAATTTTTCATGCAATTCCTTCAGCTTTTCATCCGGAACCCCCTGACGCCGTGTATTGGCTTCAGCATCCTCAATCAACCTCTCCAGACGCCGCTGAACCAATTTTTCCGGCAGGTCGACCTTATTTTTCTTGATGAGTTCTTCCAAAAGGGCCCGTTCATATTCCGCTTCTTTTTGGCGGTCTTTCATCGTAAAAAGATCTTCGCGGATCTTTGTCTTCAACGCTTCCAAGGATTTGAAATCCCCCGCTTCTTTCGCCAAATCATCATTGAGTTCGGGAAGCACCCGGGTTTTGATTTCCTTCACCTTCATCTGAAATAGAGCCGGTTTGTCCGCATATTCCTTGCGGCTGAAATTCGGGGGCAGCGTAATTTGAATTTCCTTTTCATCCTGCGGTTGGACCCCGACCAGTCCCGCGGAGATCCCTTGAAGATATTCTTTCTCTTTAAGCTCAAACCAATCGTCGCTTCGCTTTTCCACTTCTTGGCCGTCCACGGTGCACACATAATCCGCGACAACAACATCCCCCATCTGGGCCGGACGGCCCTCAACGGTTTTTTGCTGCGCAAAAGCCGCCTGCACACGCTGAAGGGATTGGGCCACATCTTCATCAGTGACTTCGGCCTTCTCGCGTTTGGCACTTAAACCCGTCACCTTCGATAATTTGATCTTGGGACGGACCTCGATACTCGCCTTATAAGAAAGCTTTTCCTCTTTAAAATCAACGTCTTTAATCTCAGGATAACCCAAGGGTTCCAACCCTTGCTCCTGAACGGCTTGGCGGTAAGAATCCGAAACTAAATTCTCCAGTACCTTTTCACGGGCATCTTTCTGGAAATGCATGACCAGCACTTCACGTGGCGCCTTTCCGGGACGAAATCCAGGGATCTTGGCCTTGGAGGCAACGCTTTCATAAAACGCATTAAACTCTTTTTGGATCCACTCCTGCCCGATTTCAACTTTTAAAATCTTCTCGCAGGTCTTTCCGTCTTGAACTGAAATTTTCACGATAGTAACACTTCCTTCCTGATCTCGACATTTCCCTAAGAAACAGCTATGGAGCGAGTGGAGGGAATCGAACCCTCGTAGCTGCCTTGGCAAGGCAGTGCATTACCACTATGCTACACTCGCGTGCGGCTTGGGAATATGTATGTAACTGAAGAAAGGATAGTATTTTAGGTAAAGGCTGGGCCTTTGTCAATTAACCTTGAGGAATGCAAAATAAAAGCGCTCGAGAAACCTTCAATTTTGTGATTCCCTTTTATCAATAAAGGCTTTATCCCTTTGTTTTCAGTCACTTACGTTTATCCTGTCCAAGCGTCCCAATCCAGGCTTTTATCAAAAAAACGACATCCCAAAGCAAATTAAATCTGGTGCGGCGAGAGGGACTTGCCCGCCCAACAAGACGGCGGGTCCGCCAGTATTTTCTGGCGGAAACCCCACAATAAAAACTGTGGCCTCACCTACAAACTTGGATTTAAAAATCTAAATATTGCGGCGAGAGGGACTTGAACCCCCACTCCTTTCGGAACAGGATCCTAAGTCCTGCGCGTCTGTACCGACTTTCATTATACCGATTTTCCGTATTTGGTGCGGCGAGAGGGACTTGAACCCCCACTCCTTTCGGAACAGGATCCTAAGTCCTGCGCGTCTGCCAGTTTCGCCACCGCCGCGCCTTCAGAAAATCGGGAATTCCCAAAAGGAAGTCGGTACTGCACTTGTCTCAATATTAAAATTTAAAAGAACAACGTGCTGCCAGTTTCGCCACCGCCGCATGCATAAGTTTTGACTTTTAATTTTTGACTTCTAACTTTTGACTTTTGACTTAACTTGGTGCGCCCTGAAGGACTCGAACCTTCAACCTTGTCCTTAAGAGGGACCTGCTCTACCGATTGAGCTAAGAGCGCCTCATCAAAGAATTTATGCTTTCCCCGAAAAGAAATAGCCTTTTCGCTTTTTTTACAGGGAAGAGGATTGTACTCGATCCGCCCCTAATTGACAAGATCGGACTGACGGATTATGTCGCATAAATCTCCCGGATTCCCTTGGTGGCATCCTGGTAGATCTCCCGGTTCGTTCGAAACGTCCTGCCCTCGAGCGGCAGCTTTGAAAAGGCATCTTTCATCTTCTCAAACCGGTTTTCCGTAATCGGACGGATTTGATAGTAATCATAAAAATAAGGCGTCATCTCAGTCTCGGTATGAAGAAATTTATAAAGGACATCCACTAATCCTTGCGGATCAAAATCCGCTTCGGTCATGTACTGAAGCGCGTAAGCGTCCGACTTCATCACACGTTCCTCCGGCGTCATTTGATTGACAGCAACAGCAGCGTGAACGAGTGTCAAACCCAACATGGCCAAAGCGCCGATTTCACCCAAAAGAGGGCCGACGACAGCACCGGCTTGGGAAACAGCCTGAAGCGCTTTGCGGGCTTGGGAAAGTTGCGGGTCCCGGAATTGGAGTTCTCCGACTTCATGAGCGATCACTCCGGCAAGCTCGGCCTCATTATCGAGCATATTCAAAAAACCCGTCGTGATATAGACATGACCTCCCGGGGCGGATGTCGCATAAACGTTATCATGATAAAGGACCGTAAACCGGTACGGGATTTCTTGACGTTTCGCTTGCCGTGCAAGCGCTTGACCAATTTGTTGAACGTAGGCCACCACTAGAGGATCGGTGTAAGTATAAAAGTTGGATAGAATCTCGGCATGGATTTTCTCTCCGATTTCAATCTCTTCGGAGATCTCCCTTGGAATTTTTGTCGTGATCTGAGACTTTTTGACCGCTCGATCGCGGACACAACCGGAAAAAACAAGAGACAGGATGAGGACAAAAATGAAATGCGAGCTTTTTTTTCTCTGGCCCGTCATGAAAGGATCACACCTTATTTATAAAAACCGCGTCTGACAGGATTTGCCCGCCCAACAAGACGGCGGGTCTCGCCGCACAGTCTGGCGGAAACCAGTACCAAACCAAAAGGTTTAGTACTGCACCGGGGCGGTTCAATGAAAACCGCCTCCGGCGACTGTAACCCGGCTAGACGCGATCATCAAGATCGCGGCTTGTTTTGCCTCCCCTGCGCATTCAGCGCGAGGGGCTCCAGTTCGGAAAGATGATACCGATTTCATTGTATCGCAAGGACTTTTCCCAGGCAATCAATTCAAAATGAATCCTTTGCAGGAAATCTAATCTTAAAATTTTTTAGCCTCTTCTGCCAAGAAGCCCGAAGACTGTCTCAAACCTATCCTATTTTCATAACTCAACGATCCACCCGTCATAAAATCGCTTCAGATAAGCATATTCTTCCTCTTCAAAGGAATTGCGCATCGCATCCCGCTCTTTGAACGAATACCGGTAATTCGAACAATAGCCCAGCAAGATATCTTTCGCGTGATTTATCTCCCGGATTTTCCTTTCGCAGATCTTAAGCTTCGACTTTCGGCATCTATCCGGATGATATTTCGAGGCCAAATGCCGGTAAGCCTCTTTGATCTCCTTCAGGGTGGCGGACTCATCGAGATCCAATATTTTTCGAGCCTGATCGATCTGTTCAAAGCCAATCTTTTTTGCCATCCATACCACCTGTGAAAGGATACCGGGTACCCTTCGATATGCTTGTTTCCTTCTCAATATAGGGAAAAAAGTATTTCCCTTGTAGCCTTTTCTCCCACCTAGGGGAAAAACAACCTTTTGTTTCCCCCTTCTCCCCGCTGGGGAGAAGGTTGGGATGAGGGGACATACTCTCATAAAACCCTCACCCTGCCCCTCTCCCTTCCAGGGAGAGGGAAAGCAAAGGTACCGGGTATCATTCGAGCGATTTCAAAACTGTCCCGTTTTCAGCATCACAAGCGTACAACCGCGGACAGTCTGAATGCCCGCCTCCTTCGCCTGCTTTTCCAAATGATCGTTCTCGGCTCCCGGATTAAAAATAATCCGCCGGGGGCGGCAATTTAATATATCCTGGGCCATTCCGGCGGAAGCGATTGCCCCCACGTAAAGCGTTACTGTATCGATTTTCTCCGGGATATCCGTTATCTTGGGATAGACCCGCAGCCCTTCGATTTCTTCTATGCGCGGGTGGATCGGAAAAACCGTATGCCCTTTTTCCCTTAAAAGTTTTACGGCTTGATAAGCATATCGTTCGGGCTTATTCGATGCTCCAATAACGGCTACGTGCATTGAATCCTCCTTGTGACGAAATTTACTGGATGACCTCATACGGCCACATCATCACCCCGCCGTCCATCACCTTCACATTTTTAAACCCGGCCGCTTTCAAGATCAACGCCGCTTCATACCCGCGCAAGGATATTTTGCAGAAGGTGATGATTTCTTGATCGCGGGGTAATTCTTTTAGACGCGCCCGAAGCTTCCCCAACGGAATTAAAACCGAATCTTTTAAACGCGCTTCGGCATCTTCTTCCGGGGACCTCACATCAAGAAAAACAAAGGAATCTCCCCTCGCCATTTTTTCTTTCACTTCCATCGGCGTCAAAGATTCGAATAATCCGTCCAGTTTGTTTCGCGCAACATTGGCGGCAGCGATGATATTATCCATCGCAGGCGCATAAGGCGGTGCATAACAAAGATCGGCATTCGCAAGATCATCCACCGTCATTTTCGCGGTGATGGCCATCGCGGCGGCATCGATCCTTTTATCCACATCGCCTGCTCCGGCGATCTGAACGCCCAAGAGACGTCTTGTTTTACGCTCCACGACCAGCTTCATCATAATGGGCTTGGCTGTCGGATAAAAATGGGCCTTATCCGGTGCCGGGCTCAAAACCGTGACAACCTCAAGGCCCTCTTTTCGGGCCTGGGCTTCGGTGAGGCCTGTCCTTCCTACGTTCAAATCAAACACCTTAAAAACCGTTGATCCGATGACCCCGGGAAAAACATCCTGATACCCGCAAATATTATTGGCGGCCACCCTTCCCTGTTTATTGGCCGTGGAACCTAACGGAATAAAACAAGGTTTCCGGGTAATCAAATGATTGGTTTCAACACAATCGCCGGCAGCATAAATATCAGGGTCACTTGTCTGCATCCGCTCATTGACCCGAATAGCTCCTGTTACGCCGATCTTAAGCCCGGCCTTTTGGGCCAAAACCGTTTGTGGCCGAACACCGATCGAAACGAGTAGAAGATCACAAGGTATTTCTCCCCGATCCGTTACCACGGACTCAACTTGCTTTTCACCCTTGATTTTGGTCAGGGTCGTTTCTGTCTTAATCTTGACGCCGTGTGATTCCAGATATTTCGCAACCAAACGGGCTATTTCCCAATCCAGCATCGGTAAAATACCGGGTAATTTTTCGACGACGGTCACTCGACACCCCTTGCTGGCTAAGGCTTCTGTCATCTCGATACCGATCAATCCTCCGCCGACGATCACCGCATCTTTCGCTTTGCCTTCGGCCAATGCCGCCTTAATTCCCTCGGAGTCCTCAATGCTCTGCAAGGTAAATACATTTTTGAGCTTAATCCCTTCAAGAGGCGGTATGATAGGACGTGCTCCCGTCGCAAGGACACATTTGTCATAGGGCAGGCTTTGCTCTTCTCCCGTCGCGAGGTTTTTAACACGGACTTCTTTTTTCTTTCGATCGATCTGGAGTGCCTCCGTTCGGTTGAGCACCTTGACATGTTTGACATCCCGGAAAAACACCGGATCACGCACGACACCGATCGGTGTGCACATCAGTTCTTTTTGATCTTTGACGATGCCCGAAACATAGTAAGGTAATCCGCAGCCTGCGTAGGAAAGAAACTCTCCTTTTTCGACCAGGGTAATATCCGCCTCCGGACAAACCCGGTGAATCCGCGATCCTGTCTTGGGTCCTGCGGCAACCCCTCCGATAATGACGACTTTCATGCGTTTTTTCATCGATTCGCCTCCGTTTTATTTTTTATGACGTGATATGTTGGTCGATAAATTCTTCCAGCTGATCCTTTGGCAAGGCACCGACCACTTCTCCGGCTTGTTGACCCGACCTAAACAGGATCAAGGTGGGAATACTCATCACGCCATAACGAAATGCAATGTCCTGGGCCTGATCAATATTGAGCTTCCCGATTTTGACCCGCCCGTCATACTGCCCTGCCAGTTGTTCAAGGATGGGCCCTACGATTTTGCATGGCCCGCACCAATCCGCAAAGAAATCCACCAAGACCGGCATATCCGACTTCAACACTTCCGCTTCGAAATTGCCACTGTTAAGATGAGTAACCCTCATAAGAATCTCCTTCTATTGATTGATCCCAATCATAGGAATAAGGGATCAAAAAAATTATTTCCCTAATACCTTGAGGATGGCCTCGACCCGGCCATCGACCACACGGTAACAGGCCCTCACCCCGTCCTTTCGGAAGGACACAATCCCTTTGCTTTTGAGGACGCCTAAATGTTGTGAAATGGTCGATTGCGGCAATTTCAGATTCGCGACCATCGTATTCACATCACAGTCATGCCCCTTCAAAAGCCCCATCACCATCTTCAAGCGTACGGGATGGGCCAAGGCTTTCAGGAACTCTCCCCCTTTTTCATAATCCGGCTTCATCGTCACCCTCCATTATATCGTTATATCGTAATAATACGATGTATCACTCGCTCTGTCAAACCTCTTTTTTTATGGGGTGTGGATTGGCCAATCGCGGAAAGGCGGAAAGGTACCGGGTACCCTTGGACCATTGGAAATTGGACGAGCCGCTCTATCCTTTTTTATGACCGCGCTCGACAGGGCTCGAACCTGTAACCCTCAGTTCCGAAGACTGATGCTCTATCCAGTTGAGCTACGAGCGCGGTCATAAAAAATTGCCTGCCCGCCATCTTTTGGCGGGAGCTACAGGCGCACTTAATCTTTTTGATTAAGTACCGCATCGGCACTTCTAAGGTGTGACGTGTCCGATGCAGCACACGAATTTTGGGGATGATTATAAAATGATATGCCTTGGAATGACAGCGGAAATTCCGGTCAAAGGCAGGTTGCAGGCTCGGGGCTTTTGCCGATTTTTGGTAATCAAGGGTACCGGGTACCGAAATGGCGGGTAACGGTAATATATTGTTGAATGTTCGAAGTTAAATGTTAAATGGAACCGCATGGAACATTTAACATTCAACATCCAACTTTCATCCGCTCCAACATCTGCTATACTACCCTCGATGTCAAACCGAATGCCTTGGTTCTTAGGGTTTTTGATACTTTATCTCGTCATTTTCCCACAGGGTGTCTTTACGGCCAATCCTTCCGTCGCAACCTATGAAGAACTCCTTTCGGCTATCCGCCAGACACGTCAAGTAAGCCGCGAGCGCCTGGAAGCGGCCGCCAGGGCCGAGAAGGTCCGTGAGGCCTGGGAGACCGGCAAGCTGATCGACGAGCATATCCTGCAGCATCAGGAACGGGCCGAATATGGCAAGGAAGTAATCCCAAAACTTGCGAAAGACCTCGGGACAAGTGAAACAGAGCTTTACCATATGCTCGCATTTGCCCGCACCTATCCAATTCTCGCGGTACCGCGAGAATTAAGCTGGGCACACTATCGGGAACTTCTGTCCGTTCATGATCCAGAAGAAAGAGCGATCCTTGCCGAAAAGGCGGCCAGAGAAGGCTGGTCTTCAATAGAAACACGCCAAGCCGTCAAGGCCTACAAAGCAAAACTCGAACCTCAAAATAGAGAACTTGAAACCGGAAACTTTGAACTCGAAACCCTTACACCCGGCCCTCTTTATACCTATCCCATTATCCGCTTGAAGGACCGGCCGAAAATCGATCTCGGGTTCGGCATCTACCTTGATCTAGCCGAAGAAGACGCCGGCAAATTTCAGGACGGGGACATCGCTACTTTGGCCGATGGCAAATTGACGCAAGCGGAAGGGGCCACCGCCGGAGACCTTTACACCTATCCGGCCGTCGTGACGAGTGTGGTCGACGGCGATACCTTTCATGCCCTGATCGACCTCGGGTTCGGCATCACCCTGGCCCAGAGGGTCCGGCTCCGGCGCATCGATGCTCCGGAATTGATCACCGCCGAAGGCAAGGACGCGAAGGAATACCTGGAAAATCTGCTGAGACCCGTAAACGGCGCCATTGTTTTACAGTCCCATGAGCTTGACCAGCACGGACGCCCCATTGCGGACGTCTGGACGGCTGCCGACGAAGAACAGGGCAAGGACATGAAATGGAAGAGTCTCGATGAAGAATTAGTCCGGGAAGGACACGCCGTCGCGATCGAGTAATCGGGTCACGTGCCAGGTGCAACGTGCAACGTACCATGGGCCAGGAACCACGTCTTCTGCCCCGGATGGTTCAGAAATTCGAATCTCGAAATCCGAAGCACGAAGCAAATCCGAATATCGAAATTCAAATAAAACAAATCGGATGCCTCAAAAAAGCAGAATAACCCCTTCCTGCCGATTTCATGACATTTGATCATTCGAATTTTGATATTGTTTCGGATTTCGTACTTCGGATTTAAAAAAACGTGGGCAGGGAGGGAATTGAACCCCCGACACAGGGATTTTCAGTCCCTTGCTCTACCGACTGAGCTACCTGCCCATAAACGGGTTGGGGAAATAGGGAGATTATAGAGATGCCCCCGAGAATGTCAAAAACTTTAAAAAAGGGCCTTTAATTTTTAAGTAAGATCCCGTCCAGACTCAGGATATGTTTCTTCCGCAAGACAAGAAAGAGGGCAAAAATCAGACTGATCAAATCGACAACGAGAATTTGTGCGGCCGAAAAATGGATAAAACTCCCTTCCCCGAAGCAGCCGCAATCCTCCAACATTTTACCCGTCATCATATAATTCAGTAAGATCAAGCCGATAAAACCCGTCGATAAGCCGCTCACTCCCAGGGCGCTAAGCCTCACAGCGTATCCTAAAAGCAGAAAACATCCCAAAATCATTTCAATCCAGGGGAAGATGCGGGCAATCCAGGGGACGAAAACATAAGGGATCACTTCGTATTGAACAATCGCCGCTTCCGTCTGAGCAATAGGTTCCATCAGCTTCGTATATCCCGAATAAGCAAAAACGCACCCCAGAAAAATTCTCAAAAAAAGTCCAAAATAGTCTATCCCACGATTCATTTAGGATGTTTCCTTTGCTGTTGCAACGTTTTTAGGCGGTAACTTCAACTGTGTTGCCGGTGTTTTTACCACCTTATTCTTAATCTCGACCTCTTTTTTTTCTTTCCCCTCTTCATCCAGAGGCGGTAATCCCAAGGTTTCCCGGATGATTTTCTCACCCTCTTTTTTCAGGAGGAACCCTCCGACCACCCGCTGGCCATTGACAAAAAAGGTAGGTGTAGCATTGACCTTCAGATCATCCCCTGTCGCCTTTTCTTTCTGGATGCGTCTTTTGGTCCCCTCGTTGGTCAAACACGCCGCAAATTGATCAAGATTCAACCCTAAATCCCGGGCATAACTTAAAATCTTCTGCGTCGGGCTCAAGGGGGTCGACCATTCACTCTGATGGGAAAAAACATAGTCATGGAAGACCCAAAAAAGCCCCTGCTCATTGGCGCACTCAGCTGCCTGATGAACAAAAGAAGACCAAGGATGCCCTTGGAGAGGAAAGTGATGATAGATTAACCGAATAGCCCCTGGATATTGCTTCATAAAACCGTGAAGAACTCCCTGAGAAAAACGACAGGCGGGGCATTGATAATCGCTGTATTCGATAATCTGAACCGGCGCATCTTCGGGGCCCTGGGATTTCAGATAAGGATCCTTGGCTGTACTTTCCTCTTTGATCTTAACAACGGATTCGGTAGCTAGGACAGATTCAACCGTTGGTTTCTCTTTTGGGGTCTCCCTGACGACTGTCACCCGCTCAGGCCTTTTTTCGACACCGGCCCGGTGTCTTAGGAAAAGCATCCCGCCGACAATACAACCCGCCAAAATAATGCCAACACTCACATAACGAACCGGTTTTTTCATGTAGCTCCAGTGTTTAATCCGAATTCCGATTAAGCTGCAGGCTTCAAGCTTCAAAAAGCTGATTTAAAAAATACGAATTTCGAAACACGAAACAAATCCGAATATCAAAATTCAAATAAAACAAATAAAAGACCAAAACAGAATCAAGAACTCAAAACCAAGAACTAAGCCAATGTGGGTTCTGTGTTTTGTGTTTTTAATCCTTTTTTTGTATTTTCGGATTTCGATATTCCTTCGAATTTCGTGCTTCGAATTTCGAATTTATATCCGCCCCTCGTCTCCTGCTCCTGCTTTGCTTACCTCTGACTTCTTACTTCCTACTTCTTACTTCGTACTTCAATATTCCATTATAGACGATCGGTCTTCTTGACAAGTTCCTTGATATCGGCATTCCTCTTAAGCCCTTGGAGCTCCTCCAAGAAATAAGGCGAACACCACGACCAATTCCGCTCGCTCATCAAACCCGGCACATTGACGCGGTCATCCCAGGGGTCCCCGTCCTCAAGTTTTTCCATCGCTAACCAGTCCTGAAGCAGTTGAATACTAAAAATGGATGCTGTCTGGCATGCCTTCTCCAAGATACGCCGGGCAAAAACCGGCGTCATTTTATCACTGCAAGGACCGGTCATTCCAAGATACCGCCAAAATTTCAGGCTTTCACCGTAAGTTCCCCGGTAGGTTTTTAAAATCTCCTGAACCTCTTCCTCGGGGCGTGCAAGAATCTCCAAAAGTTTTTTTTCATCTGAGATCTCATTCTTCCAGCGCAATCGTCCGTGATAAGAACGTCCGGGATCAAAAAGTTTTGTCTTCACATTTTCAAAAGGGAGGTTGGCAAAACCGCAAAGCCGGGCGAAAAGCGCTTCATCCACCGTGTCAATTTCCCCTTTCCACCATCCCCTCAAGGTTGTCATATCATGGGTCGAGATGACCGCAATGGAATTCTTCCGGTATTCCTCCGGCTGCTTAAAATCGAATGTTTTTTCCCAGTCCTTGCTCCACCTTTGGACATCCATCCCCGGGATAGCAAATTCCTTTAAAACCTTATACGAACAATCCGGTACCGTCCCCAAGTCTTCCGCGCAAGGGACCATCTTCGTATTGGAAATCATCAACGAAAAAAGTTTCTTCCCATGGTCTTCCCAAACGGCCTCTTCCGGGGGATCAAAAGCTCCGTTCATTCCTCCCGTTTCAGACGGTTCGTGAAGCGGAATCGTCCAGACCCGGAAAAGACCCACGGCATGGTCAATGCGGAAAAAGTCGTAAAAATTTTCAGCGAATTTTAGTTTCTGGATCTGGTAATCATACCCATGTTGGGCCATCTTGCCCCAATCATAGGGCGGCATCCCCCATCTCTGACCGTTGGCAAAATAAAGGTCCGGCGGTGCCCCGGCTGAAAGATCCAATTTAAAATAATCCTGATGGCTCCAAACATCAGCGCTGTCGCGTGAAACCAAAAACGGCAGATCCCCCATGAGGAGAACACCTTTGGATTCAGCATGCTTTTTGACATCCGCAAACTGCTCGAAGAGCTGCCACTGGAGCCACTTCTGAAACTCAATTTCCGCAGAATGCTCCGAACAAAACCGTTTCACAGCTTCGGGCTGCTTATCCTTCAAGGGGGCTTCCCACGACTGCCATGAGGACTCCCCAAAAGCAGATTTCATCACCTTAAAAACAGCGTAGTCTTCAATCCAGGATTTCTGAACTTCCACAAAACGCCCGAGTTCCTCCCGAAAAGCACCCTTTTCTTTTTCGAATATTTTCCAGAGAATACGGAGTTTTTCGCCTTTAATAGCGTAATTGACCCTTTCAAGCCGGACCGGAAATTTCTTGCGGAGAGCCGTTACTTCACTTTTAATCCCCGCCTTTTTAAACAAGCGCAGTGGGTTTAAAGCAAGATACATGGGGTCCAGCGCAAAATTACTTTGAGAGTCATAAGGCGTAAAATCAAACCCGACGTCGTTTAAGGGCAGAAGCTGGATAATGCTCAGACCCGTCGTATGACACCAGTCGATGAACGCTTTCAAATCGGGGATTTCCCCCACCCCGAGACTTTCACGGGTGCGAAGAGAAAATAGGGCGGCCGCAACACCCGCCCGTCTTTTCAAGCCGATACGCTGCCATTGTTTTTTCGTGGCTGAAATTAAAAAGGACCCATAATTTCGGGGCGAGACAGTTTTTACCATACTTCACTTATTATCCTTTTGATCTTGTTGGAACGTGTTCCGGGATTAATCATCATACCTTTTTTTGTAATCATCCAGAAGCTTTTTTATATCCTGGTCTGCGGTCTTAAGAACTTGAGAACCAACAAAGATTAAAACGGAAAACTGCCAGCAATCCTCAGGGCCGATCACCAGGCCTGTTGAGACATTTTCTTCGGATTGAAGTTTCCTCGAATATTCTTCGATGGCAGCTTTCAGCCGCCCTTCCCGGATCTCCAGGGAGTAGGTCCGGTTATTGTACTTATAGGAAGGAAAACGGATCCCCCGGATCAAAAGAAAATTGGTCATCATCTCCGGGTGAAAAGACGTATCTTCTTCGGTGTCAAAACCCTCCAGTTGCGGGTAATTGGAAGGAAGAATGATCGAGGGTTTTTCGACCACGACTTCTCCCTCGCGAACCACCGTGTCTCCCACATTGATGACGGATTCCGCAAGGAAAATATACGGCAGATGCGTCTCCTTATGAGATAAAAGGGGCTGAATGCGGGGGCGAACAATCTCAGTCTGTTTTAAAGCCTTCTGCCAATAATCTTCAATATCCATGCATCAACCTAAAACGAAAATTCAAGCGATGAAACCAATCGCATATCATGTTCTTTAGTATCAGGCCCCGGATCGGTATTGTATTCGTTGATCCAACTTACACGGATTCCCCATTGATCCGTAAATTGAGCGACCCCTGAAGTATCAAAAACCAGCCGGTATTCTCCCCGATCCGTCAAGGACGGATACATCGTCGCATCTTCGGAAACAGTCACACGGTCCAAAAGCTTCACTTCCCCAAAAACCCTGGGTGTCAACACCAGTTCGGTTTCGGAATCCGTTTCGTCGCGATAATCAGTGTGCGTCACACCGCCGCCGGCCTCGGCCATCAATTTAAGATCTTCCTTATCCCAAAACCAATAACCGACGCCCGAAGAAGGAGTGATCCTGGCATTGATATTCGCGAATCGGTCACGATCGGCCTCGGTTTTGTAAAAATTGTACCATTTTTTTGATTCCCCGAAACTGTAAGCAAAGCGGACCATCCCCAAATGTTTCTGCGCATTCATCTTCCTGTCGGTGGCCGAATAATAGGTATCGGCTTTCACATGGAATTCGTTTTTCTTTTCGACTTTCCGGTGAAACAAAAAACCGCCCGAAAGCTCGGTGGACTTGGTATTGCCCCGGGTCCGGTTGAATCCGCCATAGACTTTACCGTCCCAAATCTTGGGTTTCTCTTTGACAGCCTCTCGATCAGGTTCTGTTTTAGGAACCAGGATATCCTGGACCTGTGAATCCGGCAATTGTTCGGCAATAAAAGGGTGTCTGACCGCAATCGTCCCAAAGGCATCCGACTTCATGACCACACTCTCCTGATTGGTATGAATGATCACGCCTGTCAGACGGTCTCCATTAGTGAGCATTAAAACTTCCGCATGAAGCGTTGGGGACATCCCGATCATCATGATGAGGCCTAAAAGCCCTTGCCGAATCATTGGTCTCATTTTCCCCTCCCAAAGTTAGAAATCGTTCGGATGATTAAAATAACGGATATGGATGGTCCGCCCATGGTCAAAGCTTTCCCTGATCTTCCTTTTTAAATAGTTTTTGACAAGCAGACGCCCATAAGGAACCAGCAGGAAGAAACCCAGGGCATCGGTCAGGATCCCGGGCGTCAAAAGCAGGATACCACCGATAAAGATAAGCACACCGTCAAAAAGGGATTCCGAAGGCATCTGACCGATCGCAAGCTCGCGCTGAATTTTCCCCAGCACACTAAGCCCTTGAAACCTTGCCATCGTCGCCCCTAAAATCCCGGTCAGGACCACAAGGCCCACCGTATTCAAGGCTCCGATCCATTGGCCGACCTTAATCAAAAGCACCAACTCGACAAGCGGTACAAAGATGAAAATAAAAATGAACAAGCTCAATTTTTCACTCAACCTCTCGATCGGTTATTTTTCAACAAAAAGGGTCTGGGTCGGATAAGCAAACTCGATATTCTCCTTTTCGAAGGCCTCTTTGATTTTCAGATTGATGGCCTGCTGCATATCCATATACATATTATAATCACCGCTCAGAACATAATACACGACTTCGATATCCAAACTGAAATTACCGAAGTTCATGAAATGCGCCCGGTCAAACACCACATCCCCAAGCCCCTCGATAATTTCTTTGATGATTTGGGGTGCCTTTTTGATTTGCTCCAGGGTCGTTTGATAAACGACACCGACTTTGAAGACGACACGGCGCCTTTGCATCCTTTTATAATTCCGGATCCGGCTTCCCGTCAAATCCGAATTCGAGAAAATGATTTGTTCCCCTCCGAGCGATCGGATACGAGTCGTCTTGATCCCTATGTGCTCAATCACGCCCAAATGATCCTCGACAATAATAAAATCACCCTCCTCAAACGGCTTATCGAAAAAAATGACAAAATAATTGAAAAGATCTCCCAAGATGGTTTGGGCCGCCAAAGCAACCGCGACACCGCCGATCCCGAGGCCTGCCACCACAGCGGAGATGTTAAACCCAAGATTATCCAACAAGAAAACAACCGCGACCCCCCAGCCAACGACCCGGATGACCGTCACAATGGTTTTGGATGTCTTTTTCTTTTCTCCCATTTCGGCCGCTGTCCCCCGACCCATCACAACCCCGTCCAAGAAATAAGTCAACACCGTCAACAGGAAGCGCGTTGCCTGAATCACCAAAAAAGCAATCGCGACGGAATTGACCACCTTGTTCACGGTCGCTGTCAAAACCAGATTTTTGATCGCCAACAGGAATGCCCCGAGAAAAAGAAGGGGGACGACGGTTCTTTCGATCAATCTAAAAACGAAATCATCCATTTTTGTTTCTGTCTTTTGGGCATGCGTTTTGAACCGTATCAAAATCACTTTATTCAGGACCCAAAGGCCGGCGATACCCCCGGCAAAAAGAATAAGCGATTTCAAATAAGCCAAGACGGTATTCCCCAAAAAGAACTTTTGAAATATTTCATGACTCAAAATGGACTCAAGCATGACTGGCCCCCTTCAAGAATGACTGTCCCCTTAAGGAACGGATTCGGAAAACGATTTTTCTCATTGTCTCAAAGAAAAGAGAAAGCGCAAGGATGATAAGAACGAAGCAGATTCCCGCCAGCACCCAATTCGGCGACGGAGAATGTCTAAGAGCACCCGCCAATTGATAAAGAAAAGCCCCGACGGTTGTCGCAAGCATGAGAAACGCGGGAATCATCGTGACATAAAAATTCCTGCCCCTTGCCAAAAGCCAGCATGAAGCAACCAACAGAGTAATCACGCCAATCAATTGGTTAGCCGCCCCAAAGGCCGGCCACAGACGGTTCCATTGTCCCGTTAACGCGAGTGCGCTGCTTGCGCCCACGACCATCAGCGTTGCAATATACTTATTCGAGATACCAAAGAGTTCGGAGGTAATATAACGGGCGATTCGGGTTGCCGCATCCAAGGTTGTAAAAACGAAGGCATTCACCGCAAGGATACTGAAAACTTTACCGTAGGAACCCAGCATGCCTTCGGTCAGCTTGCCGAATCCATACCCAAAAACCGTGATAGGCCCTCCCTGCTTTAAATGGAACTTTAAATCATTCTGGCTCAAACAACCCGCAATAATGATGACGACTAAAACCGCAACAAGGGACTCCGTTAACATCGACCCGTAACTAATCCTCAAGGCATGCCCTTCGGATTCCAGTTGCTTACTGGTTGTCCCGGAAGAAATCAAGGAATGAAATCCCGAGATCGCCCCGCAAGCAAGCGTGACAAAAAGCATCGGCCATAAAGGGCCTGCTTCCGGTGATTCGGATGGAGAAAAGGCGGTAAAAGCCGGGGCTGAAATAACGGGCCGTGTCCAAAATACGCAAACCGTACTGATCACGATCATGGCAAATAAAATAAAACTTGCAAGATAATCCCGCGGCTGGAGCAGCAACTGAACCGGCATGACAGAAGCGGCAAAACAATAAATAAAAAGGACCCCGATCCAAATCATCTCGGGACTCCATCCCCCCCAGGAGGAAATCGTAATCGGCCACCGCATCCCGACCCAAAGAAGCGCCGCTAAAATCAGAAGGCCTAACAGTGTCACTTTACCGCCTGAAATTTTTTTCCGGTACATCATCCAACCGACAAAAAACGCGGTCGGGACAAGCCCCACGGAAGGGACAACGGTATTGGGTTCCTCGATAAATGTCTTTGCGGTAAAAATGGCAAAAACCGATATGACAAGAATCAAGGCAATCCATACGAAGATCGCCCCATAAAGCCGTGCCCTCTTTGAGACTTCGGCCCCAGCCACCTGTGTAATGGATTCCCCGTTGTGGCGAAGGCTCATCATCAAAGCGGAAAAATCGGCAACGGCCCCCATCCAGACCGCCCCCAAGAGGATCCACAGAATAGAAGGAACCCATCCCCAATATGCACAGGCCAGTACCGGACCGACAATGGGACCGGCCCCACAAATCGCTGAGAAATGATGCCCGAAAAGGACATACCAGTTCTTGGCCGGGACATAATCCACGCCGTCATAGTTCGTTTCGGCAGGAGTCTTTCTCTTTTCATCCACTTGAAAAAGTTTCTTCAAGTACCCGCCGTAATAACGGTATGCCAGTCCGTACGAAACAAAAGCTAAACCTAACAGCAAAACTCCATGCATTGGATGACCTTATGCGTTTTCTAGATAGGATCCGCCTTCTGGGCAACGGATCTTCGCTTTGGCTTAATCTGAAATAAAAATCGTCTTGATTCCGCGTCCGACACGGGCGAGATCACGGCCCATGCCACGCACCGTTTCTCCGCAACCTGTCAGTTCGATTAAAAAAGCAAATAGCAGGATCAAAAGAACTGCTTTGAGTCTTCTTGACATCAAAATTCTCCTTAACTTATTCTCATCCCGGGAGATACGTTCAAGAAGATATGCTAACGGGGATCGACTTCTTCTGCAACGGAATTTTTCTTCTTTACGAGGAGAATTGACAGCCGGATAACGTCCCGGAAAGGAGTGCATCCCAAAAAAGTTCATGGTATGATGAATTTTGATCATGATTGATCTTGTGATTGTCTTAACCTTCATCGTGTACTCGATTTGCGTAGGCTTTTGGATGCGCAAGAAAGCCTCGCGAGGGCTTGAAGACTATTTCCTCGCAGGAAGGACGTTGAAAGGCTGGCAAGCCGGATGCAGCATGGCCGCCACCCAATATGCCGCCGACACGCCTCTTCTGGTCACAGGCCTTGTCGCCACTGCCGGCATCTTCTCCCTTTGGCGATTATGGATTTACGCCATCGCCTTTTTGATGATGGGGTTTGTCTTCGGCGCCTGCTGGCGCCGTGCACGCGTGCTGACGGACGCTGAACTTACCGAACTTCGATATGGTGGGCCGGGGGCTTCCATCCTTCGCGCCGTCAAGGCCCTTCATATGGGCACAATGATCAACTGCACGGTGCTTGCCATGGTCTTAATTGCGGCAACGCGCCTTTCGGAACCTTTCCTCCTTTGGCATGAATGGCTCCCGCAAGGCTGCATCGACCCGATTGCCAAGCTTCTCGAATCCTGGCAATTCAGCATGACGACGCTTCCCGCAAACGACCCTCAAACCTGGATTTATTCCGCCAACAATCTCATCTCCATTCTGCTTATTCTCGCTTTTACGACTCTTTATTCCACCACCGGCGGGCTGAGAAGCGTCGTTGCCACCGATATTGTTCAGTTTGCTATCGCCATGATCGCTACTGCTTTTTATACCTGGATCGTCTTAACCAAAATCGGCGGGGTAGGCGCCCTTCCAGAAAAGATCGGTGAACTTTACGGCACCCCCTCTCAACATTGGGTGCTCTCTTTTGGCCCAACTCAGTGGCAGGAGATGACCTTCCTTTTTACAGCCGTTCTGTTTGTTCAATGGTTTGCTCAAGTCAGCTCGGACGGGACCGGCTATCTTGCCCAAAGAACCATGGCCTGCCAAACTGACCGTGACGCTAAAATCGCGGCCGTATTTTTCACGGGCGCTCAAGTCGTTCTCAGAAGTCTCCTGTGGATTCCCATCGCATTAGGGCTTCTGATCCTCTATCCCGTTCAAGGAGGACTTCCACAGCTTGGAGAAGCCTCGGAGGCCTTTCGTATTGCCAGGGAAGGAACCTTTGCACTCGGAATTCGCGACTTTCTCCCCCCGGGTATCCGCGGGTTAATGCTTACGGGAATGTTGGCCGCTCTCGCCTCCACCGTCGATACCCATCTCAACTGGGGTGCTTCTTACTGGACCAATGACTTGTATAAACGTTTCCTGATGGAGAAATTCCTCAAGCGCAAACCTTCTTCCAAAGAACTTGTCTGGATTGCCCGATTGTCGAATCTACTGATTCTCACGATTGCCATCATCATCATGGCCAATCTCCAATCCATTCAAGGAGCCTGGCATTTGAGTTTGCTTTTCGGAAGCGGCTTGGGCGTTGTCCTCATTTTGAGATGGCTTTGGTACCGGATCAATTTATGGTCGGAAATCACGGCCGGCATCGTTTCGGTTTTTGCGTCCCCTTTTCTTCTTATCTATTTCTCCGATTTTCATGAGGGATACCGTCTTCTTTTAATGGTCTTGATTTCAACCCTAAGCGTCATCGCCGTCACCCTGATGACACCGCCCGAACCGAGAGAAATCCTTGAAACATTTTACGCGCGCGTAAGCCCTCCCGGCTTTTGGGGCCCCTTTGAAAAAAAGAATGAATCGATCGACCGGTTCAAACGCCTGCTTCCCGCAACGCTTCTCGCCTCGGCTTCGACCTTTCTTCTTGTGACAGGGCTTGGCATGCTGCTAACGGGTCATTCATTTTGGACCTCTATGACTTTGACTGTTTTGGGCATATTGCTGATCCCCTTCTGGTGGCGCCTAGGCATGCAAAACAATTCCTAGAATGATTCTTGTCATTGAAAGGCCGTTACGATAAAATACCGTCCTTTCATAATCTTACCCCCAATTTGGCAAACATTTTCACAAACAATAAAACAGCATGACAGTTTGAACATAGAGGGACTTAACACATGGAACTATCGTATACTTTTGTCGCAGCTTTTGGACTCATTGGCGCTTTCATCGGGCTCATCTTTGCCGCAGGACTGGCAATACGGGTTCTTAAATCACCGGACGGAAACGAAAAGATGGTGGAAATCGCAAAAGCCGTGCGGGAAGGGGCCGGTGCTTACTTAAAGCAGCAATACTTAGGCGTTTCTATTTTTTTCCTGATTATTTCCGCATTGTTGGTGCTGCTTTCTTATCTGAAATATTTCACCTTTTTTATCCCCATCGCCTTTTTGGTTGGAGGTCTTTTTTCCGCCGTCGCAGGTTATATCGGAATGGCCATCGCCACTCGGGCCTCAAGCCGGACAGCTCAGGCCGCCATTACAAGTTTGAATAAAGCGCTTCAGGTTTCTTTTTCCGGCGGTGCTGTGATGGGATTTGTGGTCGTCGGGCTCGGTACTTTATATGTGGCCATTTGGTTTTTTGTGCTTCGTTATTTCTTTTCCCATTCTCCTGAATTCCGAAATATGGACACCCTCCAGCTCATATCGCAAACCATTCTCCCTTTCGGGATCGGCGCAAGCGCTCAAGCCCTTTTTGCACGTGTCGGCGGCGGTATTTTCACTAAAGCAGCTGATGTCGGAGCGGACCTGGTCGGAAAAATCGAGGCAGGGATCCCTGAAGATGATCCCAGGAACCCGGCGGTGATTGCCGATAACGTCGGTGACAACGTGGGTGATGTTGCAGGCATGGGGGCCGATCTCTTTGAATCTTATGTCGGTTCGATAATCGCTGCTATGGCCCTTGCAGCAAGCGCAGGCCTGGGTTTTGCGGGAATGGCTTTGCCTCTTGGACTAGCCGCGTGCGGTATTGTGGCTTCCATAATCGGATTCTTCTTCATTCGAACGGGAGAAACAGCCTCCCAAGAACAGCTCCTGAAAGCGCTTCGCTCGGGGGTCATTGTCGCCAGCATTGCCGTTGCTATTTTTTCATTTTTCCTGGTCCCGGCCTGTTTGGGTAAAGCTAATTTCGGGTTCTTTTGGGCCATTATTGCGGGACTGACATCGGGCGTTTTGATCAGTCTGGCAACTGAGTATTTTACCTCTTCGTTTTATTCTCCCGTTAAGAACATTGCCGACAGTGCCCTCACAGGCCCGGGCACAGTCATTATTTCCGGAATCGGCGTGGGAATGATGGCAACCGCATTACCGGTCATTTTCGTTTCAGCAGCCATCTTGTGCGCCTTCTGGTGTTCGGGCGGGATACAGAATTTTTCCCAGGGGCTCTACGGCATTGGGATTGCAAGCGTCGGCCTTTTATCCACCTTAAGTATCACCCTGGCTTCCGATGCTTACGGCCCGATCGCCGACAACGCCGGCGGCAACGCACAAATGGCAGGCCTGGATCCTAAGGTCCGCCAAAGAACGGATGCTTTGGATAGTCTTGGGAACACCACGGCCGCCACAGGCAAGGGTTTTGCCATTGCTTCAGCAGCCTTGACCGCTCTTGTTTTGATCGTTGCCTACAAAGATTTGATCGTAAAACTCGGAGGGCCCACCAGTTTCGCCGTGAGCAATCCAAGACTTATTGTGGGACTTTTTATCGGAGGTATGCTGCCTTTTGTCTTCTGTGCCCTTTTAATGAATTCCGTCGGTCGTGCCGCCAGCAAGGTTGTGGTTGAAGTCCGCCGTCAATTCAAGGAAATTAAGGGGCTCTTGGACGGAACGGGAAAACCGGAATACGGTCATTGCGTCCAGATTGTTACGGCAGCGGCCCAAAAAGAAATGCTGGCCGCGGCATCTTTAGCCCTCGTGGCTCCGGCCCTCGTCGGATGGCTCCTGGGTGTGGAAGGAGAAGTCGGTTTACTCTTAGGAGCCCTCGTTTCAGGATTCGTACTTGCCGTTTTTATGGCAGCAGCGGGTGGGGCCTGGGATAACGCCAAAAAATATATTGAAGAAGGCGCACACGGAGGGAAAGGATCGGCCGCTCATAAAGCAGCAGTCGTCGGTGATACCGTGGGCGACCCTTTTAAAGATACGGCAGGACCCTCGCTGAACATCCTAATTAAGTTGATGTCGATGGTCGCGATTGTCCTTGCATCCTTCATTCTGAAGAATTCTCTATTCTAATCACGCACCGAGAACGGATTGAATGGCGGCAGGCAAGGCCTCGATCAGGTCTCCCGCCGCCAAACTGACTTCCCCCACTTTTTTTGCGGCACGATCCCCCGAAAGCCCGTGAAGATAAACTCCAAAACAAGCGGCATCAAAAAGAGAAAATTTCTGACCGATCAAAGCTGCGATGATCCCCGTTAAAACATCACCCGTCCCTCCAGTGGCCATCCCGGGGTTTCCTGTCCGGTTGATATAGACCTTCCCCCGAGGGTCGGCAACCACCGTACGATGTCCTTTCAGCACAACAACAACATGATATTTCTTGGCAACTTCCACGGCACGCTTCCTGCGAACCTTATCACTGTCCGAAAGCTTTCCTCCGAACAAACGGACAAATTCACCGGGATGAGGTGTTATCACCGCCCTCCCTATACATTTTTTTAACTCCTGAGTGTGCCCTTTCAACGCATTCAAGCCGTCGGCATCGATCACGATCATGGCAACACTCTTAGCTAACACACGGCGCACCAATTTCTGAGTGTCGCTGTCCTGCGACAAACCTGGGCCGATGGCGAGAACATTCTGGTTTTTGAGAAAACGAAGGATCGGCCCGAGCGCCTTCACGGAAAAGCTCCCTTCACGGGTCGAGGGAAAGGGTTTGACCATAACTTCCTGGGAACGCCTGGCTAAGATGGGATAAACTTTTTCAGGGCATCCCAGCGTCACAAGTCCCGCCCCTGCACGGACACATGCAAGACTTGATAAATAAGCCGCTCCGGTAAGGCCGCGTGAACCGGCCAAGAGCAGGACACGTCCAAAATCGCCTTTATGTGCGGTTTTCTTTCTCGGCTTCCACTTTTTCTTAAGAATTTTTCTGATCATCGCCGCATAAGTCTCTTCATTTGTTTAACCGCTTGACGGACACCGACCTGCATCGCTTGACTGATAATGGAATGCCCGATATTGAGCTCCACAATTTCAGGGATTCGGGCAACCGATTTGACATTTTCATAATCAAGACCATGCCCTGCATGGACCTTTAATCCAAGTTTGTGAGCTTCTTTGGCTGCCGCTCGAAGACGGTTAAGTTCTTTTTTTTGTTTCGCGCCTTGGGCATTCGCATAAGCCCCGGTATGGATCTCAATCGCAGGGGCCCCGACCCAAGCAGCCGTCCGTATTTGCTGCCATAAAGGATCAATAAAAAGGGAGACCTCAATCCCCTTTTTTCGGAACTTGGGCACAAGCTTCTTTAAAAGAATTCTCTTGGCATAGGCATCCAAACCGCCTTCTGTCGTTAATTCTTTTCTCTTTTCCGGGACGAAGCACACTTTCTGGGGACGCAATCGCAGGGCAATCCTGACAATTTCCGGAGATAAAGCCATTTCCAAATTTAAGGGGACACGGCAGCTTTTTTTTAAGGCGTATATGTCATGATCTTGAATGTGCCGCCGGTCTTCACGAAGATGAACCGTAATCCCGTCGGCACCCCCTTTTTCAGCTTCCCTGGCAGCGTGTAAGGGCTCTGGATTCACGCCACCCCGGGCCTGACGAAGAGTCGCCACATGATCGATATTGACACCCAATTGTATTTTTTTTCTCATGAGGAAACTATCCCTTACGAATTTGGATCGTCACACCGGGGGCTTCGTCTTTCAGATTGACGCCTTCTGGAAGAAACAATTTGACGGGAGACCGGTGCTCACCGGCAGGCAACTCGGAAACATCCACATAGGCCAGAATCTTTTCCGGGATTAACCTTTCAAGCTGGGCCACGGACCCTTTCAGGGCAAAAGAAATAGAAGACGGTTCAATCGTCAGCCGTTCAGGCCCGTCGGGAGTCCTCATCACTTTGACCGGAATATTTTCAAAGGTTTTCTCGCCCAGTTCTTCCCGGATGGGGATATAAACATCGATCATCGCTTCACTCATCGGTTTCACATTGGGGGGAAGGTCCAAGGTCACCGTACGCCGGAAAGACCGGATGCGGCCGACTAAATCGATCGGTTCTGTTTGCACCGCATCCAGTTGCTCCAATTGCCCTTTGGGTCCGCCAATCAAAATGGCGTTCGGGTTGAGCTGGATTTCTCCCTGATCGACCGTATAACCAAACGCAGGGTCTCCAACCAGATTGGGTTGGATTTTCAACTTCTGAACAATCAATTCATCCAGGGTCACATGAACCACTTCAGGATCAATTCCGACCACACGGATCTGAGGATCAGGAAGTTCAATGGCCCCCGCCTCGACACGGAAGGAATAATCACCCGCGGTTTTTACATCCTGGCCGATCGTATGCTTCGCCTTCAATTCGGCCACGGTCAATTCGGACAAAACCGCGCGGGGGGCTAAAAAAGTCACTTGGACCGCTTCCACGGATTTTTTCAAGATACTCATCTGCTCATTTTTAAGTTCAATCTCCAACGGGACGCTCCGCGTCACTTCGATCCCCTCTTCCCCCACCGCGTAGTACCACAATCCGACCGCAAGAAAAAGGGCGATAAGTTTCAGCCCCAAATCACGGTAAAACCACTGGATCATGATTCCCCTCCCATTCTAAGAATCTTCAGATTTTCTTGAATCATTTCCCGAAATGTTTTTCTCTTTTGGGGGGCCTTAAAAAGGCTCATTAAAACACGCTTCAATCCCTCGGTGTTCAACTCACGGGTAAATTTCCCGTAAACCGCCACCGAAATCGAACCTGTTTCTTCCGAACAAACAACGCAGACGGCGTCACATTCTTCTGTCAGACCAATTGCCGCCCGGTGCCGGGTCCCCAAGGACCTCGCCAAATCGACATTCTGGCTCAAAGGGAAAAGGGCCCCGCAAGAAGCAATCCGGTCTCCTTGGATAATGACGCCTCCATCATGGGTCGGAGTGTTCGGAGCAAATAGCGTGATCAACAATTCGGCGCTTACTTGGGCATCCAGAACGATACCGCCCTCGATATAATTCTTAAGGCCGATATTTCTTTCAAGGGCAACAAGGGCCCCGATACGGTTGCGGGACAAATGTTCGCACGCCTGCACTAATTCATCAATGGTTCCGCCTTTTTTCAAGAAGGCCCCCGCAAAGGTATTTTGCCCGATTCTCGCCAAGCCACGCCGCAACTCCGGCTGAAAGATAATAAGAAGCGCAACCACTCCAACCGCGAAGAGTTTGGTTAAAACCCAGTTAATGGTATTGAGTTCCAAAACCTTAGCAACGTTAAAAATGGCTGCCAAAATGATGAGCCCCATCAGAACCTGCATGGCGCGAGTGCCTTGAAAGAACCGGATGAGGTAATAAAGAAGGACCCAGATAAAAAGGATTTCGAGTAAAGGGCGCCACAACATTAAAAGAAAATCCATCATTCGTTATTTTCTCCCGAAGAAATTCAATAAAAACGTCAAAAGAACACTCATCACTAAACAAGTCACGACTGGAAAATAAAATGAAAAATCCCCTCGCCTAATCACAAGATCTCCCGGAAGTTTTCCAATCCCGGAAAATTTCGAGAACAATCCCGCCATCACTCCGGTGATGACAAGTACAACACCCGCTCCGATCAAGATTCGGGACATTTCATTCATTCCGGAAACCTCCTCGGCAACTTAGGGAAATGATGATAACATAACCTAAGTTCAGGAAGCAACGGAGTTTATAACAAAGAGCCGGCTGCAGCGAGAAAGATACACGCTACCTTATCCTATCATTATCGACAAAAAAAACCTTTTTACTTAGACTTCGAGGGAAAACTGACTGCTCTAGAAAAGCTCCTCTGTTTGGGAAGGTGGTTTTATCTTGAAATGCTCATAAGCCCTCCGGGTTAGGACCCTCCCGGAGGACGTCCTCTTCAAGAAACCCCTTTGGATCAAATACGGCTCATAGATCTCTTCGATGGTTTCGGCTTCTTCGCTGACTCCGACGGCCAAGCTCCCGATCCCGACAGGACCTCCGTCACATTCACGCAGGATATAATCCAAAATACGTTTATCCATCGGATCAAGACCCTCATGATCCACCTCCAGCATCTTCAGGGCCTGATCCGCCACCTCAGTTGTGATGCGGCCATCCGCTTTCACTTCCGCATAATCACGCACTCTCCTTAACAAACGATTGGCGACCCGAGGGGTTCCCCGCGACCTACGTGCAATTTCATTCTCACCTGCCGGATCAATCTCGATCTTCAAGATGCGGCTCGAACGGTGAATGATCTGAGCCAGATCCTCATTGCCGTAATAGTCGAGCCGCTCAACGATGCCGAACCGCGAACGAAGCGGGGCCGTCAGAAGTCCGCTCCGGGTGGTCGCTCCGATGAGGGTAAAAGGAGGAATATTGATTTTGACCGAACGCGCATTGGGGCCTTTATCAATCATAATATCGATGCACAAATCTTCCATAGCAGGATAAAGGTATTCCTCGACGACATGAGAAATCCGATGAATTTCGTCCACAAAAAGGACATCCCCTTGCTCCAAATTAGTCAGGAGACCCGCCAAATCGCCGGGGCGTTCAAGCACCGGCCCGGAAGTCATCCGGATATTGGCCTTCATTTCCCTGGCCACAATATGAGCCAAGGTTGTTTTCCCTAAACCCGGCGGTCCAAAAAACAAGGTGTGGTCAAGAGGTTCTTTGCGCCTTCGCGCAGCCTCAATGAAGATCCAGAGATTTTCCTTGAGTTTCTTTTGCCCGATAAACTCTTCGAGAGTATTGGGACGGAGCGTCAAATCTAACTCTTCATCTTCGGGTCTTTTCGTTTGAGCGAGAAACCGGTCTTCATCCATAAGATCCACTTATCCTATCGCTTCTAAAACTTGGCGTTCAACAATATCCGCATGCGAAACAAAAGGGTACCCCTTTGTTTCATGAGCCATCGACTCGATAAATTCGTTCAACAGCATCTTATCGTCTTTGGAAAGCTCCACAAACTCAATCCCATAATAAAAATAGACGCTTTTTCGTGCACGACGAATCCGGATAATTTTCCCGAGGGTCACAAGTGTCTTTTCGATGGGGGGAACCCACGCTTCAATCTTCAGGAGTGTCCCTTCGGGAAACAATTGCTTCGACCAAAATTTCAACCCGCCCGCACTGATATCTTTAATATTGGCGAGCGACGGTTCTTCGTCCGAGGAGACCTTTTGAAATTTCACGAGGTAATCGGCCTGCAATCTTTTAAAACGCCTCATATTTTCAACTTTATATTTCTTCCTCATCTTGAACATGTCTGGCCTCCCCCTGTTGATCCCGCAGGTTTAATGTGTTGCTTGCGACTCGGAACACCCTAAACATATTTCAATGAAGCTCGTATAATTTCTGAGGCTGTTAATGATTTATCCTGAGACTGCCGGAGAACCTTCCCCACCGCCTCCTTCGCGTTCTGTTTTCGATAGCCCAGTTCGATCAGGGCCCTCACGGAATCTTCAATTAAAGATTCGTCCATCCCTTGCGAAACAAAAGTTTGTTTTTGCCTTTCATCCAAAACAACTTTCTCACGTAATTCGACAATAATCCTCTCGGCCGTCTTCTTACCGATACCGGGGATCCCCGTCAGCGAGACTAAATCTCCGTTGACGATGGAACGCTTAAGGTCCGCTATGAGTTTTCCGGATAAAACGGTGATCGCAAGTTTGGGGCCTATCCCCGAAACAGAAAGAAGCAAGCGGAACATCTGCCGCTCCTCCTCTGTCGCAAAACCGAAAAGTGTTTGGGAGTCTTCACGGACAACAAACTCCGTCAAGAGACGGATGTTTTCTCCTAAGGCGGGCAACACACCGGATGTTGAAACGGGGACCAACAGTTGATAACCGATTCCACCCGTTTCCAGCACAACCCGAATCGGTGTCTTTTCGATTAATTTTCCCGTCAGGTAACAATACATCTTGAACCTTTCATGATGAGGTCTTCAAAGGTCCGCTTTTTGCCAATTCTTTGGCGGGTCTCCGGAATCATACGGGTCCACTGATGATGATGACAAAGTGCAACGGCCAAGGCATCCGCCGCATCCGTCTCAACTTCCGTTTTCATGCTAAGCAAAGTCTTCACCATACGCTGAGTCTGTATTTTGGAGGCACGGCCGTTTCCTGTGACGGATTGCTTCACAAGAAGCGGTGCATATTCTACCACGTTTATATTATGTTCGGAAGCCGCTAACATCGCACAGGCACGTGCTTCACCGATTCGCACCATTGCGCGGATATCCTTTCCATAGAAGATATCTTCGAGGGCTAATATATCAGGGCGATATTGAGTGATGGCTTGTGATAACTTTTGATAGATCTTGGAAAGCTTATCGGCTAAAGGAAGGGATGTCGGAATCGTAATGGTTTCGGCGTGAATATACCGGTGCCGGTTCCCCTGGGATTCAATAAGACCAACGCCCGTTCTTCTCGTCCCAGGATCAACACCGAGAATGATCATTTATTCCATCTCCTTCATCACCTCATCGGGAATATCACAATTCGCGTAGACATTCTGAACATCATCGTGTTCTTCCAAAGCCTCGATGAGTTTCAAAACCGATCGTGCGTTTTCAACTGAAACCGACACCAGATTCTTGGGGATCATGGTCAATTGCGCGGACTCAACCGCTATATTCGCTGCCTGCAAGGCTGCCCGCACAGTCTCAAACTCTTGAACCGGAGTGGTGACCTCAAATTTCTTACCTTCATGCTGAAGATCCTCAGCGCCCGCAGAAACAGCCACATCCATGAGTTTTTCCTCGGTGGCTTTGGAATCCTCGATCACAATAAAACCTTTTTTTTCAAAAATCCACGCGACCGATCCCGCTCCCGCCATCGAGCCGCCGCCTTTTCCGAAAATGGAACGCACCTCAGAGGCCGTTCTGTTTTTATTATCGGTAAGACATTGCGCCAAGATAGCAACGCCTTGAGGGCCGTAACCTTCGTAGGTCATTTCCTCAAAGGTCACCCCTTCGATTTCTCCTGTCCCCCGTTTGATCGCCCGGTCAATATTATCTGCCGGCATATTGGCATCTTTTGCCGTCTGAATCGCTGTCCTTAAACGTGGGTTGGCATCCGTATCCCCGCCGCCTGCACGCGCCGCTGCCGTAATTTCACGAATTACTTTTGTAAACAATTTGCCGCGTTTGGAATCCGCGGCCGCCTTTTTATGCTTAATACTTGCCCATTTTGAATGCCCTGACATAATCTCCCCCTCGTATCGCTTCGGCCATCAGCACGACATCACGCATCCGGCCAATCTCATGAACCCTCAAGATATTTACCCTTTTCGTTACCGCCACCGCACACACCGCTGCAGTTCCCATTTCGCGTTCGTTCGCTTCGCGGCCGATGATTTTCCCTATAAACGATTTCCGTGACGGCCCCAACAGTATGGGCCGATTTAAAACCTGAAACCTTTCAAGATTACGGATCATTTCACAATTCTGCTCGGCTGTCTTGGCAAAACCCAAACCCGGATCAATAGCGATCTGAGACGGATCAATCCCAGCCCGCTCAGCTATCTGACAACTCTCCTTGAGTTCCCGAAGCACCTCGGAAACAACATCCTCATATTGCGTCAACGTTTGCATCGTCAGAGGATTTCCCCGCCGATGCATCAAAACAATCCCAGCCCCATAGGCCTTGATCAATGCAGCCATGGGACCGCCAGAATCCTTAAGACCGCTGACATCATTAATGATATCAGCCCCTTTTTGAAGACAAATATCCGCAACTTCAGGTTTTGTCGTATCCACGGAAATAGGGATCGGGATCTTCCCCTTTAACGGATCCAAGACGGGAATAATCCTTCTTAACTCTTCTTCAACCGAAACCGCCTGTGCGCCCGGACGAGTGGATTCTCCTCCAAGATCAAGAATATCCGCGCCTTCCTGGACCATTTGAAAAGCTTGATTAATCGCTTTCGAGGGATCGACAAACCGGCCGCCATCTGAGAAAGAATCAGGAGTTAAATTAAGTACGCCCATTAAAAGCGTGCGTGAGCAATCCAAATGATAATCTCGGCATTGCCAGATCATTTCGGAGGTTCTTCACCGCCCTTGGATGGAGACAATCCTGAGGAATCCTCATCAGAATGAGGGGGTTCCGGAGGAAGTCCCACCAGCCCGCGAATCTCATCGGACTCTAAAACTTCCACCTCCAGCAGACGGGCCGACAATTTCTTGAGCTTTTCCCGGTGCTCATTGATGAGACTTTTCGCGCGTTCATAACATGAATCGACAATCCTGCGGACCTCTTCATCAATGATGACCGCAGTGCTTTCGGAATAATCTTTTTCGCGCATCAAATCACGCCCCAAAAAGACCTGCCGGTCCTTTTTACCGAAGGTAAGATTTCCAAGCCTTTTACTCATCCCAAGTTCACAAACCATCATCTGAGCAAACTGTGTTGCCTTGGCTAAATCATCCTGAGCGCCAGAGGTAATCTCATTGAAGAAAATATCCTCGGCCACCCGGCCGCCCAAAAGGACGGTAATGCGATCATGAATCTCTTTTTCCGTGATCAAATTGCGGTCTTCTGTCGGCATCTGGAGAGTATATCCCCCGATACCGTAACCGCGCGGGATGATCGAGATTTTATGGACCGGATCCATGTTGGGAAGGAAAAGTGCGACCAAAGCATGCCCGGCTTCATGAACAGCTTTAATCTCTTTTTCGCGTTTCGAAATAACGCGGCTCTTGCGTTCGGGCCCGACCATCACACGCTCAATGGAGGCCTCCAATTCCTGCTGGGTCACAGAGGATTTCCCCAATCGGGCCGCTAAAAGCGCGGCTTCATTGACCAAATTAGCTAGATCCGCTCCGGAAAATCCGGGCGTCTGCCGTGCTAATTTTTTGAGATCACAACCCGTATCCAATTTTACATTCCGGACATGAACCCTCAGAATTTCTTCCCGCCCCCGGATATCCGGCCGCTCAAGGACAACTTGACGGTCAAACCTTCCGGGCCGCAAAAGGGCCGGATCCAGAACATCCGGACGATTCGTAGAACCGATAAGAATCACGCCGGCTTGAGTATCGAACCCATCCATCTCCACTAAAAGGGCATTTAAGGTCTGCTCCCTTTCGTCATGCCCGCCGCCGATCCCGGCAAAACGCTGGCGTCCGACAGCATCAATTTCATCAATAAAAATAATAGCGCCACGGCCCGTTGTTTTGGCTGCGCGTTTGCCTTGTTCAAAAAGATCGCGAACGCGTGCAGCTCCAACCCCCACAAACATCTCCACGAAATCCGATCCACTGATGCTAAAAAAGGGTACATTGGCTTCACCTGCGACAGCCTTGGCCAGCAAAGTCTTCCCGGTCCCCGGAGGCCCCATCAGAAGGACCCCTTTGGGAATTCGGCCGCCTAATTTCTGAAAACGCAAAGGATCCTTCAAAAATTCAATAATTTCCTGGAGTTCTTCCTTGGCCTCTTCAACCCCCGCAACATCCTTAAAAGTCACCCTGACTTTTTCATCGCTCATCATCTTGGCCCGGGATTTTCCAAAGGAAAAAATACGGCCTCCGCCCTGCTGTACTCCCCGATAAACAAAAAACCAGAAGAAAGCAATAAGAAGCAATACCGGCAAAACCGAGTAAATCAAATTCCGCCAAAAAGTCTCCGGCGGATTCACGCGGAATTGGGGAACATTTTGCCTCAGGAGCGGGATAAGTTCGGGATCACTCGGAGGCACATGAACTTGGAAATACGAACCGGAACTCAGTTTTCCCCGAATGACGCCATCCACAAGCTCACAAGAAACGATCTCCTGGGATTGAGGATTTTGGATGACGAGTTGAAAAAACTCCGAGTAAGACATCTGCTCAACGTCAAATTTTGGGATCACCAAAACTTGAATAACCATGAAAAAAATGAGAGGAATGATAAAAAGAGCGATGAGCCTCTTTCTTTCGGGGTCCCCCCCTTTTTGAGGCGGCACCGGTGTCCTTGGCTTGCGCATGGGTGCAGGACGCTTAAGTTCACTCATGATACGTAGTTACCTCTTTGGATAAAGAATAATTAGCGTGGTATTGTATCATAGATCCCCTAAGACCTAGAACCTTTTCGATAAAGAATGACATGAGAAGGGGTTAGGGTAAAATCAACATTTCTAGGCAATGAACAGCGGTAGCGCCCAAGGCCCAAATTCTTTCTGAGTCTCTGCCAAGCTTCAAAATTTAATCCGCTGCGGGCATGTACTTTCTTAAGGGCCCTATCGATCACTCTAAACTGAAGAGGAGAAGGAAATTTCGAGAATGACTTCCTGTCAAGATAGAGTTTTTTCTTAGAGACTCTCCGGAAGGAACGCTTCCAGGCTGCCTTTTCCAACTCTTCAAGCATTCTATTTTCTTCCTGGACAATCGCCGGAATACGGGCAAGGGCCTCCCGAATTCTTGGGTTGAATTCCTTGATAAGACGCGGGATTAACTTTAATCGAATACGGTTTCTCAAAAAAGACAAGGACGCATTACTTTCGTCAATCCGAAAAGGAATCTGGTGAGACTTCAAGTAATCAAGAATTTGCGTCTTCGTGAAACAAAGGAGAGGCCGGACAAAGGTAATTCCCCCCTGTCTCATAATTTCACGAACACCCAGCAATCCCTTGAGCCCCGTCCCCTGAAGGATCCGCATCATAACGGTTTCCGCCTGATCATCCAAAGTATGGGCCAAAGCAATTGTTGTGACCCTATTTTTTTTTGCCGCTCGAATCAGGAAATCGTACCGGGCTTCGCGGGCTCTTTCCTCAAGCGACAAGTTGACCCCTTTTTGCCGGGAAGAAACTTTTCCCCTTTGAATGGTTACGGGTAAATGAAGCGTCTTTGCTAATTTCCTGACGAACACTTCATCCCGTTGGGCTTCCTTGCCGCGGATCCCATGATTAAAATGAAGGACCCCCAATTTCAGATTCCACCGGGCAGTAATCGAATAAAGCAAAAAAAGCAAAGCGACGGAATCCGGACCCCCGGAACAAGCGACAAAAATCTTATCGCCGGGAGTCACCAGGGACCGTTCTTGAAGAGTTATTTCAAATTCTGAAAGGAGTGGCATATCTTTCGTTATGATTGAAAACCAGATGTTCTCCAGACTTTCGCTGCCTTTGAGGAATATGGCGGAGGGCGGAATCGAACCGCCGACTCGAGGCTTATGAGTCCTCTGCTCTACCAACTGAGCTACTCCGCCATGGAGTCAACCAACAATACGGTCAAAAGCCTAATTGAGAAATACCCATTAAATCATATGAGCCCGGTTGGACTCGAACCAACGACACCCGCCTTAAAAGGGCGGTGCTCTACCAGACTGAGCTACGGGCCCATAAAATTCTGAATGGGGAAATTGACAATATCCGGTCAATCCCCATAAATGCTAAATCGATAACTTCCGCCGTCCCGAATATCATGAGGGGCGGGCCCATAAAATTTAAAATCGGACAATGAACAAAATACGTTCAAAATTTATCTATGTCAAACTAACAATACCTGCCGTCTCAATTTATTACAAAAGGCAGGAAGGAAAACCGTGATTTTTGAAAAATAAGCTGATTGGCTCTTAGAAACTAGATCTCGTTGATTTCAGCCTCTTTACGTTTCAAGGCTTCATCCACTTGCTCCACAAAACCATCGGTCAGCTTTTGAATTTCTTTTTGAGCCGAATGTGAATTATCTTCAGGGATGGTTTTCGCTTTCTCCATTTTTTTAACCTGCTCAATCCCCTCATGCCGTGCATTACGGATCGAAACACGGCCTTCCTCGGCAACTTTACGGACAACCTTGCTTAACTCTGAACGCCGTTCTTCGGTTAAAGGCGGGATCTGCATCCGAATCACTTTGCCGTCATTCATCGGGGTCAAGCCTAAATCCGATTTCAACAATGCCCGTTCGATTTCGCCGAGAATGCTCGGATCCCAAGGTTGTATGGCAATGGTTTTAGGATCCGGCGTTGAAATGCTTCCGATACCCTTCAAAGGAGTCGGGGTATTGTAATAGTCGACCTGGATACCTTCGACAAGCGCTATGGAGGCCCTTCCCGTACGGATATTTTGAAACTCACGCCTTGTGACCTCGATGGATTTTGTCATCTTCTTCTTTGTTTCTTCAATGATTTTCCTAACATCCGCGAGATCTGCCATCATCCGCCTCCATTTTTCTTTAAGAGACTCTTGTCCCAATGTTGTCGCCAAGGATCACCCGGCGAATGTTCCCAAACTTGGTCAGATTAAAAACGATAATCGGCAACTGATTGTCCATACAAAGCGAAATAGCCGTAGCATCCATAACCTTTAACCGCTTCTTCAAAACATCAATGTATCGCAGTTTTTCGAATTTTCGTGCATTCTTATATTTGACAGGATCCTTCGTATAAACCCCGTCAACTTTTGTCGCTTTTAAAATGACATCCGCACCAATTTCAATGGCGCGCAAGGCAGCCGCCGTGTCTGTCGTAAAGTAAGGGTTCCCGGTCCCGGAAGCAAAAATCACGACACGCCCCTTCTCGAGATGACGCATCGCACGCCTCCGAATATAGGATTCGGCCAGCTCTTTGATTTCGATCGCTGTTTGGACGCGAGTATAGACCCCGATTTTTTCCAAGGCATCCTGTAACACCATCGAATTAATGACCGTCGCTAGCATCCCGATATAATCGGCCGTGGATCGGTCCATTCCTTCTTTGGACGCTTGTAACCCTCTAAAAATATTGCCTGCGCCGATTACAACGGCGACATCAACTTTGAGGCTAACAACATCCTTAATTTGCTGGGCTATCGAGGAAGCGACCTTGGCATCAACGCCATACCCCTGGTCACCTTGAAGGGCTTCTCCTGAAAGTTTTAATACCACACGCTTAAATGCGGGACGTTTCTTCATGAAAGACCTCATAAAAAAAGCCAAAGATTGAAAACTAAAGTACCAAGACCCACCTTCCCAACGGGCTTGTTTTAGTCTCCAGACTTTGGCCGCGTGATGAAGATCACTCGCTTCCGCCTAGTTCGTACCGGACGAAACGACGAATCACAATATTTTCACCGATCTTAGCAATCGTCTCGGTCAAATAGTCCTGGACTGTTTTCGAGTCATCCTTAATAAATTTCTGGTTGAGAAGGCAAACTTCCTCAAAACGTTTTGTCAATTTTCCCTGAAGGATCTTTTCCTGAACTTGCTCCGGCTTCCCTTGAACTTCGTGACGGAAATTGGCTTTCTCTTTCTCTAAATCCTCTTCCGGAATCTGGTCTTGGCTAACATAAAGCGGATGGCTGGCAGCTATCTGCATGGCCACATCTTTCGCGAATATCTGAAATTGATCATTTTTCCCGACGAAATCACTTTCGCAGTTGATTTCAAGTAAGACACCGAGCTTCCCGCCGCTATGGATATAAGATATGATTTGCCCCTCTTTGGCTTCACGGGAAGATTTTTTCTTGGCAATATCAAGCCCCTTGCGGCGAATAATATTCTGAGCCTCTTTTAAATCCCCCTTCGCTTCAGCTAGGGCATCACGGCAGGCCAGCATTCCCGCACCGGTCAGCTGCCGAAGCTTGATTAATATAGCTTTCTCATCTTTTTCCGCTGACATAGTCATTCTTTCCCACTTCCTTTGAATTTATTTCTCCCGGCTGGTTTCCTTGCGCGGTATTTTCTTAGGTTTCGCTTTAACACGACGGGCATCAACATCTTCCTCAACGTCGACGGGAACATTATATTCGGATACCTCATCCGGTTCGTCGGCAGTATCCGCACTTTCACCTTCAGCCTCTTTGGCTTCCGCCGCAACCTTCCTGGCTTCCTCGGCTACCTTTTCAGCCTCGATTTCGGCTTCTTCAGCCGCCTTCAATTGCTTAAATTCACTTCGTCCTTGCTGAATCATACCGGAACACACGTCACAAAAAAGCCGTATCGCACGAATCGCGTCATCATTCCCGGGGATCGGATAAGTTACCAAATCCGGGTCACAATTTGTGTCCAGAATCGCAATGATGGGAATGCCAAGTTTTGCCGCTTCACGAACCGCGATTTCTTCCTTGTTGGAATCGATCACAAAAATGGCGGCCGGAAGCCGTTTCATGTTGCGTATCCCCGTAAGGTTCTTTAAAAGTTTTTGGCGCTCTTTTTTGAGCATCCCGACTTCTTTCTTGGTCACATACTGAAAACTTCCCTCTTTTTCCATCTTGTCGATAAAGTCCAATCGTGACACGGATTTCCGAATCGTTTCAAAATTGGTCAGCGTCCCCCCCAGCCATCTTTGATCAATATAAGGCATTTCACATTGAGACGCAGCGTCTTTGACAGGTACTTGCGCTTGACGTTTTGTACCAATAAAGAGGATTTCCTTGCCTTCGCTGGCTGTTTTTTTCAGGAAATCGAGAGCTTGATTGAGGCACTGGAGAGTCAACTCAAGATTAATAATATAAATGCCATTACGTTCTCCAAAGATGTATTTCTTCATCTTTGGATTCCACCTCTGTCTTTGATGCCCAAAATGGACACCTGATTCTAAAAGTTGTTTAATCGTTACTTCCGCCAAGTTTCTCCCTGCTCCTTTCTGTCATTTGACCGTGGACCCATATAAATTAGGCGGCCTTGGGCCGCCTTTATCGTCTCGGTCTTCCCACTCTACTTTTTCTAAATATAATCCAGTATTGAAATTGGGGCATTATTATAGCAAAAACTTTCTCTCTCTCAAGTCTTTTTTGTCCAAATCTATCTTATCGAGGTGGATGAAGTAGCTATGAATTGCCCTAAGTCTATTCTTTTCAAAGGGCTAGGGCCTTCCTGGAATACTTCTGAAGATACAAGAATCGTCATCCGATGGTCTTTTCAATGATTCTTGGGCTGAGTCAGATTCTCAGGTGAGAGAAGCCGATCCAGTTCCTTGGGGGTAAGCAATCCCTTCTTAAGGACAACTTGCCGAAGCGGTTTTCCTGTCTTCACCGATTCTTTCACGCAACTTGCCGCTTGTTGGTACCCAATCGACGGATTTAGAGCCGCCGCAATCCCATAGCTGTCTTCGGCATAAGCCTTGCAGCGCTCAGGGTTTGCCTTAATTCCTTCAAGGCAAAAAACCCGTAAAACATGCAAAAGATTACTCAATATTTCCAGCGATTGGAGGATATTATGACAAATCACCGGTCTCATCACGTTAAGCTCGAGTTGACCGCCGCTGACGGCCCAACTGATAGCCGTATCGTTACCTATCACTTGGAAAGCCACTTGGCTTGTCACTTCCAGCATCACGGGATTGATCTTTCCCGGCATGATAGAAGATCCCGGTTGTCTGGGCGGAAGTCGAATCTCGCCCAAACCAGTCCTG
>JAFGHI010000012.1 GCA_016930235.1 Candidatus Omnitrophota bacterium | reverse complement strand
TTCATCCCGCTCCGAGCAACGTCAAGTTGCTCGAAAGCCTGCGGTGCAGAATCAACAAGATTCATCCCGCTCCGAGCAACGTCAAGTCGATGCCGAAACGGCAGCAGGGCTTATTTTTGAGATGTATAGGAGAAATCCGGAGCGTATCCGGATGCCGTCGTTATTATCGATAAATGAAGCATTGGGGATTCCTAAATCGAATGATTTGCCTCGATGGAAGGATATTGAATTATTCCTCAATAAATATCTTGAAAGCGGGGATTGGGAGTCATCGCTTCGTGAGCGGATTGAAATGGGTTTAAAGCTTCATAAAGATTTTGCGAAAGGTGCTGCGGCTTATTTGATCCGCCTTTTTCAACTAGAGCAAGACCGAACCCGTTTCCCTTCCCAAGGGGAATTAGCCAAGGACTTGGATTATCGCCGCAAGACTGTTAATCAAGGTTTTTCCGATATCTTAAAGCAACTTGAAGCTGAAATGGGCCGGAAAAACTTTGATGCCGAGCTGAAGGCAAGGCTTGAAGAAGCCATTCGTATATGGAACGAAAAACAAAAAAGCCGGAGACTGGATCCCGAAGATTATCTTGACCGGATCGTTGATTTTATTATAAGAAAGTTTATCGATGAACCCGAACGAAAGGAACTCCCTTACCAAAGAGATTTGGCGCATGAATTTTCAGTCAATGGGGAAATTATCAAAAGATGGAAACCTGACATCCTTGAGCTTCTCGCTTCAAGGATTGCCGCAGAGGATGTTGAGGCCCAGGTTCGTCAAAGGATCCAAGAGGCTATTCGAAAAGCAAGCAGAAGACTTGGGACTCGGGCTGGCAAACCTTCTCATCATTTAGATATCAGCAGGGCTGTCGACTATATCTTAAGTTTTGTTCAAAATGAGGGCCATATGCCTGATTTTTATCAAATGGCAAAAGCCTTAAAGGTATCCCATATGTCGGTTCGCCGCTATTGGTCTGAAATTCAGTTTGAATTGGAACAAAGGGTTCTTTGGACGAGTCAATGGATCCAGCTGGATAAGCCGCTGGTATTGCCTTCTGTGACGGGGGCGAGCCGGTTTGAGATCACTCCAGAGGAAATTTTCTCGTCGGCAGCTCAAGTAAACGTGAACATTCATTCGCCGTCCCTACTTGTCATTAAAAAAGCGCATTTGGACCGAGTAAAAAAGGATCTACGGTATGCCGGGGGTGTCTGGGGTATTCAAGGGGGCGAAAAGGTAAGAGAAGTTCAACCCCGCCAAATTTTTCTGAAACAGGGAGAAGCCATGCTTGCCGTTGATTTGGCAAGCAACCGCGTTTTTGAAATCAAGTTATCAGGCATACGGAGCGATATCGACAATATTTCACTTTCCTATATCGAAGATCCTGGCCAAAGGTGGGAATATCTTGATTTAACCGTAGAGGTTTTAAGAGAATTGATGAGCCGCCCATTAAGGGTTTCTCTCTATAAAGGCAATATTGCCGAGTTAAAAGGAGGGCTGCTCGGAGAGTACGGTGATTCGTTATCTTACGAAAACGGGTCGATTCTTCCGAATCCCGAAGAAGTTATGGTCCGTTTGAAGCAACCGGCTCCAAGTGAACGGGCAGCTGGGAGTTTGTTTTCCTTTTCGAAATTACTTCATCGTGAAGTGCTTCCTTTTTACACTTTCCCCTTTTCACGGAAGCATATCCAATATGACAAAAAAACGGGTGATTACAAACTTCGGTTGATCAGGCTTCGCCGCTCCGAATTAAGGGAAACCCCGTCTCAAGATGAAATTCAATCGTTGGATGAAATTGAGGATATCCAGCCTTACAGGAATAGTCATAATAGCATTCTTTATCGCGGCCGTCTCAAGCATGACGGAGCCCGTGTCATCATTAAAGTGGCTCAGCATTACCATCTAACGCCGGCCGTCCCCGAAGAGATGGTTCGCCGGGAGGCCGCGGTTTTTCGGGATATTCGGGATCATCATTCTGATATTTACAGAGAATATCTTCCCCGCTTTTTTGGATTCGGGATTATTCCCAATGATAATTATGTTTTGGAACAGTTTGATGATCTCGGAGAACGCGGATTTTCCGTTCAGCCGGGGATGCCTTACCTTGTGATCGAGGAGATGGAAGGAGAGAGGTTGGATCACCGTCTGGAGCGTATGGCTTTGGAGGATATGAATGTTTCAGCTCCGAAAATTCTTGATGATTTCTTGGCGCTCGCCGGTGTTTTAAAGACATTTCATGAAGCGGGTATTTATCACCGCGATCTCAGCGAAATTGAGATTTTTTGGACGCCGGAAGGAAAGATCAAGATGCTCGATTTCGGATTGGCAGCAACCCAAAATGTCCCCATATCCCATTCCTTAAAGTCGGTTTACAAGAGGGGTTATTATCCAAATCTTCATCCATCATGGCTTGCGGAGGATGATGTCAGGGACAGGGTTTTTATGGCCGTCATGTTGACGAGGCATGTCGGTGCTACGACATGGCGGATGGGTCAATTTGTCCAAAGGTTTGAGCTGGAATGGATGTCATCCTACTTTCCTGAAGGCGGGGAGTCATCCCAGTTGACCTGGGATTATCTTATCCGCAAAATCACCGAGTTCAGCGAGGATATCATGCCGCGTACGGAAAAACCCGGGGATTCAACCCGCTCCGAGATTCGGTCCCTGCCCTTTGGTAGGGACACAGATAAGCGTTTCGGAACTGGACGTTTCGAAAATCGTCAGGAATCTCGCCCGCCCAGCAAAATGGCGGGTCCGCCTTTGGCGGAGATGTTTGCGGTGCCTGATCAAAAAGATCAGGTACGCTCCGGGCTCCACGTAGAAGACATTATTCCTGTCGTTGTGGGGCTTGAGACGGAACCGGGGAAAGTCCTGGAGGTTTCCGCATCGGTGGAGAAGGGGATTGAAATTTTTAAGGGCGTCGAGTCTTTTGGGAAACGGTTGGTGGAAGTTTTTGATGATCTTGCGGTGACGTATGCGATGGCCCAGGCGGTTCGGGGCTCTCCGGAGGAGGCTTATGGTTATCTGGAATCCCTCCTTAAGAAAGAAGATCTTTCCCCGGAAGTCTTTGATGCGCGCGCGCGCCAGATTTTTGAAAGTTCTCTTGAATCGTTGGCCCGGCAAATTGAATCCAATCAGATTTCACGAATGGCCCCTGTTATTTTTTATCATCCCGATATGAGGGATTTACTCGTTCGATTTATTGAAAGAACTTATGATGCTTTTCAAATGCGGGGGGATATTGGCGCCGGAGATTTTGGGTTTCATTTAATTAGTCATGATAAAGCCGCTTTGATGGACTTCCTCCTGGCGCTCAAGACAGAAACAAGGCGCACGGTCAAAACCTATGCGGTGGATCAAACGCCCGGAAGCTCGGAAGTTCTTTATCAGGATCTCGCGCGCCATGTTTTCCGCAATCCGAGGTTTCAAGATCATTACGCTGTCTTTTTCCCTGAAGAGGACGTCCCCGTTTTTGATACGGTGGCCCCAGAGCGCTTTGTCCGTAGCGATGTCCCGCTTCATTATGCGGCGGCCTTAATTCCGAAACTTACACAATATTTTGCCATGACGGCAACTTCAGAGATTAACGCTATTACACTTCAGCAATCGATTCCAGACGTGGCGGGAGGCGTCGTTTATCGTCCCGGCCAGGGGATGCACATCCTAACGGCGTTCCTCGACCTTGTGGTCTTGGTCGAGGAAACTTTCGCCACGTCCGCTTAACGCGTGACCGCTGCCGCCCACCGCGGCGGTGGCCTTTTCGAACATTCCTTACAAAAAAAGGCCACCGCCGCGGTGGGCGGCAGCGGTTCCTGATTTCTTGAAAGATGACAGAAACCCTGCTACACTACACGACTTATGCATCAAGAGATATCCAGCCTTAAAGACAAATTGCAAAGTCTCCGTGAAAAGCTCAAGGAGATAAGGGGGTATCTTTGACCTCGCCTCACGTGAGAAAGAGATCGATACCTTAAATCAAAAAATGGCCCAAAGTGATTTTTGGGACCGCCCGCAAGAAGCTCAGAGTACTATTGACCAGCTCAAAGCCCTGAAAAAAGTTGTCGATCCCTGGCAGGCCGCGAATGAGAAGGCGTCGGACCTTGACGAACTCCTTGGTTTGATGGATGAACATCAGCCGGACTCCCTCAAGGAACTACAGTCGGAAATGAGCACCTTGGAGAAAAATATTGAGACTTTGGAATTTCAAAGGCTCTTATCGGATCCTTTAGATAGCCATAACGCGATTGTCAGCATTAATGCCGGAGCTGGGGGGACCGAGTCCTGCGACTGGGCTTCCATGCTGATCCGGATGTACCTCAGGTGGGCGGAAAGGAACGATTACAGGACCGAAAGCGTGGACCTGACACCGGGTGAAGAAGCGGGGATCAAGAGCACCACATTTATCGTTCAAGGTCCTTATGCCTATGGCTATTTGAAAGCGGAATCGGGTGTTCACCGGCTGGTCCGGATTTCTCCCTTTGATGCGAATAAAAGAAGACACACCTCCTTTGCCTCCGTGAATATTATTGCTGAAGTCGAAGACGCACCCGAGGTCGAAATCAAAGATGTCGACATCCGGATTGATACGTACCGTGCCGGCGGAGCGGGGGGGCAGCATGTCAATAAAACGGACAGCGCTGTCCGGATCACCCACTTGGCAACGGGGATTGTCGCCCAATGTCAAAACGAGCGGTCCCAATTCCAGAACAAACAAGTCGCGATGAAGATCCTGAAGGCCCGACTATTCGAGAAATTACGCCAGGACCGCGAGGAAGAACTCAAAAATAAATACGGCGAAAAAAAGGAAATCGCCTGGGGGTCCCAGATCCGCTCCTATGTTTTTCATCCTTATACGATGGTCAAAGATCACAGGACCAACACCGAAACATCCAATGGACAAGCTGTGATGGACGGAGCGATTGACGAATTCATTCAGGCGTTTTTAAAAGCGACGGCGAGCTAAATCATGTTCAAATTCGTGCTCGAAAAAATCTTTGGGACGCAGAACACACGGTGGATCAAAAAAAATTGGCCTGTCGTTGAGCAGGTTAATGCTTTGGAACCTGAGGTGAAGAAACTTTCCGATGAGGCCCTTCGCGCGAAGACGGACGAGTTTCGAAACAGGCTGGCCGGCGGTGAAACCTTGGACCAGATTTTACCCGAGGTTTACGCGGTGGTCCGTGAAGCTTCCTGGCGGACCATTAAGATGCGCCACTTCGATGTGCAGATCCTCGGAGGCCTTGCTCTCCATAAAGGGATGATTGCCGAGATGGCGACGGGGGAAGGGAAGACTTTGGTGGCGACCCTTCCGATTTATCTCAATGCACTCTCCGGAAAAGGCGTTCATTTGATTACGGTCAACGATTACCTGGCCAAACGCGACCGCCATTGGATGGGGCCTGTTTATGAGTTTCTGGGACTTACCATCGGTGCGATCCAGCATGATATGCCTCATGACGAAAGGTGTGCAGCGTACCGGTGCGACATCACTTACGGGACGAATAACGAATACGGTTTCGATTATCTTCGCGACAATATGGTGACAAGTCTGGAGCACCGGGTTCAGCGGGGACTGAATTTTGCGATTGTCGACGAAGTTGATTCTATTTTGATCGATGAAGCCAGGACCCCCTTGATCATTTCAGGGCCCGCCGAAGAATCCACCGACAAATATTACCGTATCGATAAAATTATCCCGCGGTTGGATAAGGAAAAAGACTATAACCTGGATGAGAAGGCCCACACCGTTGCCCTTTCGGAAGCGGGGATCAAACATTGCGAAGAACTTCTCGGGGTCGAAAATCTTTATGATAATACCCAGATTGATTTGATCCATCACATCAATCAAGCGCTCCGGGCCCACGTTCTTTTCAAACGCGATGAAGAGTATGTCGTCAAAGAAGGACAGGTCATCATCGTGGACGAATTTACCGGACGCCTGATGCCGGGCCGCCGGTTTTCGGACGGATTGCATCAAGCCCTGGAAGCCAAAGAAAATGTTAAGATCGAAAGAGAAAACCAGACGCTGGCTACGATTACCTTCCAGAATTATTTCCGCATGTATTCTAAACTTGCCGGCATGACAGGCACGGCGGCTACGGAAGCCGTTGAGTTCGAGAAAATTTACAAACTCGGTGTGGTGGTGATGCCGACCAACAAACCCAATGTCCGCAAGGACAGTGCGGATTGTATTTACCGGACCGAGAAGGAAAAATTCGAGGCCGTGGTGCGTGAAATCATCGAAGTCAATAAACTCGGAAGGCCGGCCCTTGTCGGGACGATCTCGATCGAGAAATCCGAACGGTTAAGCAACATGCTGAAGCGCCGCAATTTGCCGCATACCGTTTTAAACGCCAAGTATCATGAAAGAGAAGCTGAGATTGTTTCCATGGCAGGGCAGGAGAGCGGGATCACGATTGCCACCAATATGGCCGGTCGCGGA
>JAFGHI010000011.1 GCA_016930235.1 Candidatus Omnitrophota bacterium | reverse complement strand
TGCCGAGTTATCGGCTTCTGCCGTTTATAAGTTCCGTGTTTTTGATCCGGATAATTCGGATACAGATGAATATACCTACAGTGCCGACCTTTCGGATTATAATTTTAAGTTGAAGGGTGTTTTATCGCAAGGAGCAGGGGATCATCCTCAAGACGGGGATAAGTATTCGGTTGGCAGTGTTGAGACAATTGGCTGGGAAACAGCAGGGTTAATTAGCAATGTGAAGATAGCTTATTCCCTAGATAATTTTGTGAGCCGAAAGTTTCTTTATTATAACGCTGCGCAATCGAGACTCGAAAAAGACCCTGCAAATCCGGCCAATTTTGCTGCTGCTCAATCGATCCCCAATACGGTTAATGGCTCACAAAGTTATGATTGGTTGATTCCGGATGATATTAAAGCCGTTGTTAAAATGCGAATTTATGATGCAAATGATGAAAGTGTCCAGCTGCAGCCGCCGGGATCGTTTAAGATCCATGCGCTCATCTATGATTTGACGCCGGGAATTGCGGCCAATGAAGTTTATCAAGCAGGTCAGGCAGCGGTTAATTTCAGTTGGCAGAGTTTGGGAACGGTCCCGCGCGTGAAATTGGAGTATACCTTAAATGATGGCGGCGATTGGTATCCGGTAACCGCGGCTCAATCCATGGGTGTAACCGATAATAACGGTATTATTACGAGCAATCCGGGTTCCATTAGCTGGACATTGCCCAATGAGAAATCAGGGAACCTGTTCCAGGCCTATGTGCGTGTCACCTGGCTTGATGCAACCAATGTCCCGGATACGGATGCTATCGGCGTTTCGGCTAATCCTTTTAAGGTCACCGCGCGTGTTACAGTCTTATCGCCGGATGGAGAGAACAATCCGTTCTGGAAGGTTGGAGAAACGGATCATAATATTACCTGGACGACTTCTCCCGCTGACCTCGGAGGCGGAAATACCGTCGATATCTTGTTTGCGACGAATGGGAAAAATGGCGATTATAATCCTGTAACGAATGGCGATGATACGGCGAATGACGGTATTTTTAACTGGAATCCGATCCCTGATGCGATTTCAGGTAACGTCTATGTTAAAGTTGTAGATAGTACTGATTCGGACACCTTCGGAGTGTCGGAGGATTTCTTCAGCATTGCGGGCGACCTTAAAATTGAAGCAGTGAATAATGATGCTCCTCTAGGCGGTGAATCGTGGCCTGTTTATGCGGCAACACCGCCGGCCTTGGCTCAAGTTCAGCAAATCAAGTGGACATCCTTCGGATCGGCCATGACGCTCGTGGATATCCATGCCTCCAGCGACGGTTTCCAGGGTTCGGATGTGGAACTTGTTGCAGGCTATGCGAATGCGGTGGGTCAGAATACTTTCAACTGGCAGATTTCTGATTCTGTAGCTCCGATTACCGTCATCAAAAATAATTGGCAGATTAAAATTATCAATACAACACCGTCTACGCCGGCTGAAGAAATCACTTCAGATACCTTTGATATTCAATCAGGGTTGTATATGGCAACCGGAAATGTTGCGACGGATGTTTGTGTTATTGGGCAAAGTTGTACCATTGATTGGAGTACGGCGGGAAGTGTTGACGATGTTATTTTGGAATATTCCACGAATGGTCCGAGCGGGCCATGGACCAAGATGCATGGTGGCGGTACGTTAGGAGGAAATCCGGGGACCTATGACTGGCCCGTGCCGGGGAGTTTGACTCCCGGTTCGAGCGTTCGGTATCGCGTGTCGGATGCGGAGGTTGGGCATCCGATTTCCGAGGATCCTTCGGATACAAATTCAAAATTGATTGCGAGTTTCCCTTCAGGTGATATCGAGTTGAATTCGACTGGACAAGTGATTAACGGACAAACCTTTGCCGTTAGTGAAACGGTTCTCATTGACTATACGTATAACGGTGTGGTGGGAGCGATTGATGTGGAGTTGACGTTGGATGAGGATAATGATCCTGCGACATTTGATGATCCGCAGGGCATCTTGAATTCTGTTCCCACCAATGGTGACGGAACGGGCCAGTTCAGCTATCAGTTTACAAACTGGCTTGCCGAAGGGAAAGATGTTACGCGGATGCAGTTTCGAATTTTGGATACGGCTGTTCCTGATAATGCTCCTTCCAACGTGACCAATGGTGTTAGCGGTACCTTTAAACTTCGCGGAACGATTATCGTGACTTCGCCGACCAATGGAACAGAACGGTGGCCTGTCGGGTCCCAACAGACGATTACCTGGTCCCATATGGGGGATTCCATCTACAATGTGATGATTGAGTATGATGACAACGCTGGTTTTACTTCGCCGACGACGATTATCGGCAGTACTGCGAGTAACGAGGGCATCGGAGGCAGTTTTCAGATTACGGTCAATGCGGCCACATTTCCGGAAATTGACTCCTTGATTCACAACGATATCTTTGTTCGGATCTCGGATGCGGATACCACTATTCACGGTGCTTCGGAAGATGTTTCGAATAACGGGCATTTGATTATCGGTGTCCTTGATTATACTCAGGCTTCCCATTCTCCGATCACAGGAGACGCGTGGGAATTGTTATCTCCGCATACCATCACCTGGTATACAGTGGGGAACATTACGAACGTTAATATTTATTATTCTCATACGGGCAATATTGCTGACGGAGTTCTAATTAACGATCAAATCACCAGCGGAGAATGTCCGGGTGGAGGAGCGGCTTGTACCAATAGTCCGGATGACGATACGAGTGTTTCTTGGACACCTCCCGTGAACTTGACTCTCTCGACAACAGCCAAGATTTGGATCGAGGATGCGGATGATAATACAACTCCTCAGGCGCCGACTTATAAAGTCCGTAAGGAGTCACCGACTTTTGAACTTTACGGAATGTTGACGTTAACCGAGCCGCTCCTGGACGATCAGAAATTAAAGGCAACCAATACCGTCAATTTCACATGGGATACCGTCGGTGATACGCTCAATTCGGTGGACATTCAGTATAGCCGTGATAATGATTCGAATCTTTTGACCTTTGATGATCCCCAGCCGATCAAGATGGGCCACGATAACTCTGTTGCAGGTGGACAGCGTGGAACTTACACGTGGACAATCCCGTCGACTTTTAATGATGAAACCGTGTACGTGCGAGTTAGGCCGACGGGTTCAACCAACGGTTTTGATGTTTCCGGTTCTTTTAAGATTATGCCCAAAATTAGCATCACAACACCGTCAGGTGGCGAAGGCTGGGAGATCGGTATCCCTGAATATATCGTTTGGGATATTAAGGGTGTCGTCAGCCAAATTGAACTTCGGTATTCCACAGACGATGGCGGAAGCTATCCAGACGGAGCTCCGTATGAGATCGTCACACTCAATCCGAACGGGGGCGGCTATGCGCTTTCAGGCGCAAACGCCAGGCACTTATGGCAGGATGCAGCCACAGGCGGGGTGGCGGATACCCGTACGACTCTAGCGAAGATCATGCTTCAAAATTTAGATGATCTGAGCGGTGATTCGGATGCGGAATCAGCCGGCAACTTTAGTATTCAAGCCCGGTTTGTCTTAAAAGCTCCGACGGTCAATCAACAGTTCATTGTGGGAAGTAACTTCAATTTGGTATGGGATTGGGGTGGCACGATTCCCAAGGTCGTTCTTGAATATTCTGATTCTTATGATGGTTCTGATCCGGCTACCTTTGATGCGGGTGCGAAATGCATGCGTGATCCGTCCGCCGCAGATTGCACGGTTGATATCCCTGAAGATCTAGGACCTCCTTACGTTCCAGGTGTTTATGTTTTAGTTAATAACGGAGCAGGTGCAAGCGGCATGAATTACTCGCCGCCGGCAATTACGGTACCGGATGATATTTCACGGCCGGGTGATCCCAACGGAGAATTCCCGTATTACGTCAGAATTTCTGATCCGACGGATCCGAATGTTTTTGATATCTTTCCGGATGGGGCAGGGAACGGCTTTAAGATCAAAGGCGATTTTGAAATAACGGCACCCGATGGCGGTGAAGATCTTTTTGTCGGGAATCTGAGCCATGCTATTTCGTGGGGAACGACGGGAACTATTGAAGATGTTGTGCTTGAATATACAAAAGATAATTGGACAACTCCGCTTTGCGTGGCAGGAGGGACATACCCCAATTGTAATTCGATTCCGAATACGTCGCCCTATTCATGGCAGATCGCTGATGACGATCAATTGATTCCTTATGCTTGTAACAGTATCCCGGATCCGGACCCTGAAGATTTGAACCATCCGTGTAAAATCCAAACCACGAAAGTTCGAGTTCGCGATGCTGACGATCTTAATGTATTGAATGCCTCGGACGGAAATTTCACAGCACGATATACAGCCAAAAGATGGTGGTTAAGGGATGCCACGACGGGGTCCGAACTTGACAGTATCACGATGTATGAGAATACAATTCATAAAATCCGGGCCTTTGGCGGACAAAATGTGACGGGTGTCGTTTCTCCTTATTCCATTTGGTCTCCGGCGAATATTCCCTATACGATTGCGTTCGCGAAGACGGGATATACCGACATTTATGATCCGACCCAGCTGTCAACTTCAACAGATAAGCTGACAGGGGCAGGCGAAGAGATGGTCGATGAGGAACAGGTCGTCTTCTTGGACAGCATCATTGCGCATAACGACGTTATCAATACCGATTATAAATACACGGCCGCAACAGGCGGTGGGCAGGACAAAATTGCTTTTACGGTTTGGTACACACGTGACGGTCTTAATGTAACGACAACTCAATCGGCCCATTTGCGGGTTTTTGACGGAGCGGCTCAAATTTTTGATGTTGTTTCGAATGTTCAGGAACCTGCGGGCTCCGGGGTTTACATTTTTGAGATCAATAATACGGGGCTTCAAACCGGAAAAGATTATGAAGCGCGTAATCGTATTACGTTAACCAGCGGAGCGCAACTCGAAGGTTATTCCATCATCAATATTACCGGACAGTCTCAAGTTCAGACGGCGTCTGCAGAGGCAAAAGCGATAGTGCCGATCGTTGCGACCAATCTTGATCGAACGTTATCAATTGAATTTGATGATGCCAAGGGCCGAGCGGATTCCGCGAAGCAGACGATTTCCGATGCGATCGGAGATACCGGCGGTAAAACCTTGTCGGAATTAATGGATGATCAGACGGTGATCATTGAAGACGCTATCGATGAATTCCAGGAGAAATCCGACGATGCTATTTTCCGGATGCAGGATGAAATCACGAAGGCCGGTATTCGTTTGATTATTCCTGACACCACGAAGATTGGAACGACGGAGACATTGCGTGTTGGGACGGAAACGGGTGTGAGTCCGTCAATCGACATGTATTGCCCGGATGGGAATATCGCTGTTGCCGGTATCGGTTTGACGGAGACAGGTGACGGGATTTATGCCGCGGATGTAAAGTTTGATAATGTGACCTTTAAATGTGCTACTGCAAAAGCGGTAACTGTTATTGCTTCGGCGTTAATTCCTAGTAAGGATCCGAATGATCCGGCTGTTCTGGCAACGGCCATCGGCAGTATTTTCCTGACGACAACGGATCTTGATACGATTCAGGGTCTTGCTGCGGCCGGACTTAATGCTGAGAAGGCAGCCAAGGATGCCAAGGACGCGATTGAGGGTGTTGCTCAAGCCCTGCAAGGTGATGGCGATATCTTCGATGCACTTGGCGCTTTGCAGCAAAGTGTCAATCGACTTCCGATGTTGCTTGGAGATCAACGGGCCGGTGTTACGGCGATGCAATCGACGCTCGATACGATTACAGGCCGTTTAGATCAATTCATCGGCAATGAAGGGTATGATTTGCGATCGATCTTAAGACAAGAGATCGGTGAAGGAGTCAAGGGTGTCCGCAATGTGGCTGATCGGACAATGGCCGCCACTGAGATTATGAAGGAAATCATGGAGCGTAAAGTCGGGAAGAGCGATGAACCTATTGTGCAGACATTCTATGAAATTGGGAGTGTTAAATTAAGGGTTGTTGCTGTCAACCCGTCGACTGAAAAGAGTCAAATTGTCCCGATCAAGATTTATCTCCCGAAAGAAGTCATTCCGGATGATATTATCGAAATGGGTGATTTGCAGGCGGGATATGATTCAGCTAAGGGACTGTATTACGCCTATCACGACGGGGTGGAGCTTGCACCTCAGGAGACAAGGGTTTTTGAAGTCCATCTTGAAGATGTTTGGAAAATCCCCGAAGAACAGCTGGATAAGACGCGCAATCAATTGACCCGGGCCTTAGACCGTCTCAAGGATACAGAGTATTTTGCTCAGGCCAAGGTGATGGTCGATTCTGTTGAACGGCGTATGAATGAGATCATTGTCAAACAGAACGATCAAACCATTTCCCGCGAAGAACATATCGGGGCCTACCGGATCAATATGCTGATGATGGACCAGATCAAGAACGATGTTGAAGTGATTGAAAAAATGCTTCAACATACAGGAGCGCCGCCCTCTATTGAATTTTTACAGGATACGGTTTTTGAAGAAAAAGATGACCTCAAGAAAGGTTTGGCCTGGAAGATTATCTTGGGGATTACAGCTTTCATTGGATTGCTTGGCGTCGGCTTCTATCTCAGGTGGTTTTTGTTGTTACGCTCAAAGCAGGGGCAATCCACCGAGGAAGTGATGGACGCTGCGCCCAGCATTGAAGAACATATTGGTGAAAATGAAGGATCAACCCAAAAGGAAGAACCCGACAACCCTGAAACAAGTTAACCCTGATAAAGGTCCTTATGTTTCATGTGCTCATCTTAAAAGATAAAATCCGAGAAAAAGAAGAAGTTATTTTTGAAGGCGAAGCTTCCAGCGTTCTTTTGCCCGGAACGGATGGCGAGTTTGAAGTGCTGGATTTCCACAAGCCCATCATGAGCCGATTGAAAAAGGGGAGCATTATTGTCGATAATAAGAAGGAACTTCGTATCAAGAGCGGGATTGTTAAGATGGATCATCAAAACCTGGTGGCGGTGGTGGAGAAATGAAAGACCTTGTGATTGTCATGATTATGGCTTTGGCGACGATTGGGCCTTCAATCGTCATTGCGGCGGTTGGTTTTGCCAGCATCATGGCTTTAGGCCGGAATCCGTCTTCGGCGCCGAAAATTATGCTGGCGATGATTATTGCGATCCTTTTTGCGGAGGCGATTGCGATTGTGGCTTTATTGGTTGTTTCACAGGTTTTCACCCCATGATGGAGGAAAATAGAGGATGATTATTACAGCAGTCATTATGATTCAAGCGGTTATTTTTATCGTCCTCATTTTTGTCCTTCGCCATTTTATGCAGGGGCATGTCACGGGGGCGGTCGGGCATCTTCGAAAACTCAATGATGAGTTGATGAAGCAGCAATCCGAACTGAGACAAAAGATTTCGGCTGCCGAGAAAGAATACCAGTCCAAAATGGCTGTTATCCAAAGGGAGGTTTCTACCGTCCAGGCAGAAGCGCGCCAAGAAGCGGTTAAACTTGTCGAAGAAGCCAAAAGCCGTGCCATGCAGGAGCGGGAAAATCTCATTAATGATGCGCTTGCTACCAAGGAAAAGATGCGCCAGGAAATTATGGCGGAGATGGAAAATGTTGCCATTACACATTCGAAGGAACTTATGGGTGAGTTCTTCTCGGGGGAATTACGCCGTTTGGTCCATGAGTGTCTTGTTCGTGATTTAGTGATGAGCCTTCGTGAGATCAAATGGGAACAATATCAGATTGATACGAATGTTGCCGAGATAAAGGTCGCCATTATTCTTAATGAAGATTTGAGGATGGAGATCCAGACTGTTTTGAAGGAGAAGACAAAAAAAGATTTTTCATTTAAGGAAGAGGTGGATACGGGGTTGATTGGCGGACTCGTTCTTAAATGCGGAACGCTTGTCATTGATGGAAGCTTAACCCACCGTTTAAACGAGGCGGCTGCACGTTTAAAGAAAGAGACAGCTCGCCGTTACCAGGGGAGAATATAGCCCTTAATACGGAGTAAGGATGTCCATACCGGAAAATCAGGCACAATCAACCATGCGCCCTCAGATCGAGATTCGTGAAGTGGGTGTCGTACGTGAAATTCACGAATCGATTGCTAAAGTCGAAGGGCTCCCGTCTGTCTCGAATGGGCAGATTGTCTATTTTGGTTATGAGGGGAAAGGTATGGTGATGGGGTTCACGGAGAAGGAAGTCCTTGTCCTTATGTTCGGCGGTAAGGACCGGGTGAAGGCCGGCGATGAGGTTTGGAGCCGGGGGGAGCCTTTTACCTTGCCTGTGGGTGAAGGTTTTATGGGGCGTATTATCAATCCTTTGTGTGAACCCTGTGATGGGAAACCGCCGATTGAAGCGGCGACTTATCTTCCAGCATTTCGTGTGGCCCCGGGTGTGATGGAGCGAAAACCCGTTCATAAAGCTCTTGATACAGGGATCAAGATTCTGGATGCGATTATTCCGGTGGCCATGGGACAAAGGCAGCTTTTGATTGGTGATCGGATGACCGGCAAAACAACCATTGCGATTGACACTATTTTGAATCAAAAAGGGAAAGATGTTATTTGTATTTATTGCTGCATTGGCCGAAGTTATTCAAATTTGTTAAAGGTCATTCAGGTTTTTAAGGAAAAGAATGTTTTTCCTTATACCATTGTCGTTGCGGGAGTCGCATCCTCACCCGTGGGTGAACAGTATTTGGCACCCTATACGGCTTGTGCGCTAGGCGAGTATTTCATGCAAAATGGAAAAAACGTATTTGTTGCTTTTGATGATTTGACTAAACATGCCTGGGTCTATCGCCAATTGTCTCTCTTGTTGCAACGTCCTCCGGGAAGAGAGGCCTACCCTGGGGATATTTTCTACATCCATTCTCAACTTGTGGAGCGCGCCGGGCAATTGAGCGATGAGAATGGCGGAGGTTCCATGACCTTCTTTCCGATATGCGACACCTTACAAGGGGATGTTACGGGATATATTCAAACCAATTTGATTTCCATGACGGATGGACAAACAGTCATCAGTGCCGAACTTTTCAATCAAGGAGTTAAACCGGCCATTGATTTCGGTTTGTCCGTCTCTCGTATCGGAAACAAGGCCCAATGTCCGGCGATGAAAGAGCTGGCAGGCAAGCTTCGTTTGGAATATTTGCAGTATAAAGAACTTGTTCGGATGACCCAGTTAAGGACAACTCTTTCCGAAGAGGCGGCCGCCCGTATCCGGCGTGGCGAAGTCATTACGGAATTGCTGATGCAGGGAAAACATGAGCCGGCTTCCGTGGAAGAACAGGTCCTTCATCTTTATGCTTTGAAATTAGGTATTTTAGACCCTTTGTCCAATCAGGCTTTAAGGAAATTCAGGCGGGAGATCCTGGGATATGCCGATCGTGAATTTCAATTCATGATGTCTGAGTTGAGACAAAACTGGAAATTAACCGATACCGTTAAGAAACAGATGGAAGAATGTTTCCGCGGCTATTTTGCGGCACAAAAAAAATAAGGCAGTTGAGATCCGTAAGAAAGTAAAGGCCCGCATCGGGCGTCTTTGGGAAAAGGTAGCCGATGCATAAAAAAGGCGGAAGATGGCAACGAAAACGTTAGCGAAACTCAAAGGCGAAATGCTTTTTAATTCGGATCTGACACGTCTTGTCAGTGTCATGAAAGACATCGCAGCGGCACAATATCAAGTGATGGAAAGAAACCGTACTCATTTTGACCGGTACCGGGACGCCGTGGATGAAATCGTGAAATCCTATGACTTTCGAAGGTCAAAACACCCCTTCATCAGGCAGCGGAGCGACAAAAAATTGGTTTGTCTTGTCACGACCGATTTTGGTTTCTTGGGGGGGCTCAATATGAAAGTGGTTCAAAACGGAATGAAACTGGCCGAAAAAGGGACTCATTATCTCGTTCTCGGGGACCGAGGCGTCAATTATATTAAGGAGTACGGCGGTGAGTCTACGGCCTTTGAGGGGATTAATATTGATGCAACCCGGTATGATCTTGTTGAAAAGGTCATCCGGAAGATGAAAGAAATGGTCCTCAAGCAAAAATTTGGGCGTGTTGTCCTGATTTATCCCAAGTCCATTGCCTTTGCGACTCAGCGGATTGAATCGTTGAACCTGATTCCATGTCCCATCTTTTTTAAGGACAAGCCACCGACAGTGCCGACGCAGCCGGAACAATCGAAGCAGATCATCCTGGAATCTTCCCCGAACGAGGTGGTGGATTACCTAACAACCTTGTGGCTTCGTCACCGGCTGATTGAATGTTTTGAGAGTGCTAAGATGTCGGAATTTGGTGCAAGGACGATGCATTTGGAAGAAAGTTCGCAGACCCTGTCCAAAATTAATAAACAATTGAAATTGCAATATTTTAAAGCGAGGCGCGAAAAGATCGACCAGAGCTTGAGAGAGACTTTTACTTCTCAGCTGATTTGCGAATAGAAAGAGAGTGGAGGGGAGTGTCGGATGGATGAAAAGAAGGATCCGGATAAAGAAATAGACCCGAAAAAGTATGGAGAAGTTGTTGCGGTCCAGGGGCCGGTCATTGACGTTAAGTTTCTACATGAGGAGGACGTTCCCGGGATTAATGATGTGCTGGAATCCCACACCAAAGACGGCGAAAAGGTCGTTATGGAGGTGGCCGAGCATTTACCCGGGAATATTGCCCGCTGCATTTCCCTTAATTCAACCATCAATCTTCAGCGGCATGCCCCCGCAAAGCCTTTGGGTGCGGCAGTGATGGTTCCGGTCGGAGATGAAACTTTTGGGCGAATCCTGAATGTTTTAGGGGATCCCTATGATAAGAAACCGCCGATTCAATCCAAGCATCGAATGCCGATCCGCCAGAAAAAGGAGGATATTTATGTTAATCCCGATGCTGTTGAACATGCTTTCGAGGTTTTAGAAACGGGGATCAAGATTATCGATTTGCTTTTTCCTATGACCAAGGGGAGCCGTTCGGGAGTTCTGGGCGGTGCGGGTATGGGAAAAAGCGTTCTTACACTTGAATTAATCCATAATATTGTGACGAAACATCGAGGCGCTTGTATTTTTACCGGTGTCGGAGAACGTATCCGCGAGGGGAATGAGCTTTATCATGAGATTGCCAATGCCAATTTATTGGACAAGGTTGCGATGGTTTACGGCCAGATGAATGAACCGCCAGGCGCACGTTTTGGAGCGATTTCAACAGGGATTACGATTGCCGAAGAGATTCAAAAGCAAAACAAAGACGTGCTCTTTTTCGTGGACAATGTTTTCCGTTTTGTTCAAGCCGGAGCGGAGATCTCTACTTTGCTGGGGCGCGTTCCTTCTGAGACGGGATATCAGCCGACATTAGCGATGGAAGTGGCCGAATTCCATGAGCGCATCCGCTCGATTCCCGGCCGAGGTTCCATTACCGCGGTCGAAGCTGTTTACGTTCCTGCCGATGACTTGACCGATCCGTCTGTAGTTGCCATTTTTAGCTTTTTAGATTCTATTATGGTTTTGACTCGCGAAAGGATTCAGTTGGGTCTTTACCCAGCCATTGATCCGCTTTTGTCTTCAAGCGGTAATCTCGATGCCGACGTGGTTGGACAGCGTCATTTTGATCTTGCGCAAGAAATCATTAAGATTTTCAATAAATATGAAGAGCTGCGGCGTATTGTGGCGGTTGTCGGCGTGGATGAATTGTCCCGTGCGGATCGAGTCCTTTTTGATCGCGCTCGGAAACTTCAGTTTTTCTTAACACAGCCCTTTTTTGTCGCTGAATCTTATTCCGGAATGAAAGGCGAATTTGTGACGCTGAAACAAAATTTGGATGGATGTGAACGAATCATTGACGGGCGAATGGACCGGATTTCTGAGGAGAAGTTTTATATGAAGGGGTCCTTAGACGGTCTTTAAGACAGTGAGGGTATGATGACGAAGCCTCGTATCGGAGAGCTACTGATGAGTAAAAAACTGATCAATTCTGAACAGCTGGAGACAGCGATTCAAGAGCAGGCCTATACGGGAGAATTCCTCGGAGAGATTTTTCTAAGGCTTGGTTACGTGAAAGAAGAAGAGTTATTGCGTGTTTTGGCGGATCAATTTGATACACGTTTTATTCGATTGGCGGATATCCGCGTTGATGACAAGGTGCTCAAGATGGTCCCGAAGAGTTTGGTTTGGGAGTATAAAACGTTTCCGCTGGAGGCTCATTCGGGGGTTTTGACGGTGGCGCTTTCCAATCCTTTGGATATGTGGCCTCTGAGCGTTTTGCAGGAACGTCTGGGTTTGATTGATGTCCGCTTTGTTTTGGCGCAAAAAAATGATATTTTGGATGCGATCAACAAATATTATGGAGACGATCAATTTTAAAGGACGGATGAGCTATGACCGATTGGCTTGAGAATGATCTTGTTCAGAGAAATTTGATTACCGCAGAAAAAATGAAAGAAGCTCAAGCGGAGCAGGAAAAAAGCGGCGAGCCTTTGGAGAAAGTATTGGTTCAAAAAGGTTACGTCAGGGAAGAAGACCTTGCTCGGATACTGGCTGATCGGTTTAAACTTCCTTTTATCCGGTTCAGTAAATTTTTGATTGCAAGAGAAGTAATTGAGAAAGTTACGCCCAAGATCGCGCTTCATTTCAAGATTGTACCGGTGAAAGCGACGAATCAGGTTTTGACGATTGCGATGGCGGATCCTCAGAACCTTCAGATGATGGATGAGATTAGAATTGCATTACGCTCGCGGTATCGGATTGAACCTGTTGTTGCGACGCAATCGGATATCCTTTCGGCATTGAAACGGTATTATGGGTTAGCGGCTGAAACGGTTGAAGGCATGCTGGAAAAGGAAAAGGAGAAAGCGGAGCAGCCTTCCCCGACGGAGCAAGCCGGAGATAAAGAGATTGAGATTGATGATGCCGAGAAAATGGCGGGGGATGCCTCGATCGTTAAACTCGTCAATCAAGTCATTTTGGAAGCCTGGAGAAAAAGGGCAACCGATATTCATATTGAGCCTTACCGGCGTAAACTTCAGCTGAGATACCGAGTGGACGGGATCCTTTATCCTTCAGAGGTCCCGGAACATATTCGCCGTTTTCTTCCCGCAATTATTTCGCGTATCAAAATTATGTCCAATTTGAATATCGTGGAGCGGCGTCTTCCTCAAGATGGACGGGCATCGATCCGGATCGGCAAGGAGAAGATGGATTTGCGTATTTCAATTCTTCCGACGCCTTATGGCGAGAGTATCGTCATCCGCATTTTGCCGACGTCGATGTTGTTTGATTTAAAAGAATTGGGTTTGAGTGATTCGAACCGGAAAGTACTTGAAGAAATGATTCTTAGGCCTTACGGGATTATTTTCGTGACGGGGCCTACAGGAGCCGGTAAATCCACGACGCTCTATGCAAGTTTATCCAGGATCAATCAGCCGGAAAGGAAGATTATCACGATTGAAGATCCTATCGAGTATGAGCTGGAAGGGATCACCCAAATTCAGGTGATGCCGCAGATCGGACTTACCTTTGCTCAAGGGTTAAGGAGTATGCTCCGTCATGATCCGGATGTCATGATGGTCGGAGAAGTTCGTGACTATGAGACAGCCGAACTTGCTGTGCGTATTGCTTTAACAGGTCATCTTGTTTTCTCGACTCTTCATACCAATGATGCTGCGAGTGCTGTCACGCGGCTTTTGGACATGGGAGTGGATCCATTTCTCATTGTTTCTTCTACGGAATGCATCATTGCACAGAGATTGGTCCGTATTATCTGTAAGAAGTGCAAGTGTGAAGACAAACGGGAAGTTCCGCCCGAACTTCTTCGGGAGATCAAGGAGATGATGCCTGATAAAAGCCGCGAAATAAAGTTTTGGGTAGGAGCGGGATGCGAAGAATGCAATCATAGCGGTTATCATGGAAGGACAGGGATCCATGAGTTTTTTGTTTTAAGTTCCAAGACGCAAAAACTGATTATGGCAAAATCTTCCGCGGATGATATTAAGCATGCCGCCATGGAGGATGGGATGACGACTTTGCGGTATGATGGATGGATGAAAGTGCTGGAAGGGGTAACGACCGTTGACGAAATTTTACGTGTGACGGAGGTTACCGCGGATGAGGAGAATATCGCTTAACAATGCCCAATTACCAATATAAAGCCAAAAAGGGTCCGACGGAGATTGTGGAGGGTGAAATCTCGGCTGAAAACGAAGACGCAGCCGTGAGCCGAATCTCGGCTATGGGACTTATCCCGATCAAGATTACGGATGTCCGTGATGGGAAGGCAGGTTCGACGAGCCAGGGCATCAGACCGTCTAGTGTCAAGGACCAGACTTCTATGACGATGGGGGATCTTTCGAAGATTCGAGTCGGGTACCGGGATCTCAATGTTTTTACAAGGCAGTTTGCTATCCTCATTAAGGCAAGCGTTCCTCTTCTTCGTATTTTCGAGGTGCTACAGATTCAAACCACAAATGACAAGTTCCGGCAGGTATTACGGTATTGCCAGGAAGCTCTTCGCGGAGGGGCAAGCCTTTCGGGTGTGATTGAAAAATTCCCGAGGATTTTCTCGCAAATCTATTTAAGCATGATCCATTCCGGAGAAGTGAGCGGTACCTTGGATAAGGTGCTTGAACGGTTAGCCGAATTTGCCGAGAAGGAGTCTGAAATAAGGTCCCGGGTCCAATCAGCTTTAATCTATCCCGTATTCCTTCTTCTTGTTGGAATCGGGACCATCTTTATCCTTTTTACCTTTGTCATGCCTCGGCTACTGGTTCTTTTTGATGACTTGGGGACTCAATTGCCTGCGGTGACTCAGGTGATGATGAATATTAGCCATTTTTGTCAATCTTATTGGATGCCGATCGTAGGTGTAGTGGCGGCGCTTGTCGTTTGGTTTCGTGCTCGAGGGTTATCCGAAGGGCAAAAGGCTGTCCTCGATCACTTGGTTTTGGGGCTTCCTCTTTTCAAGGAGTTGGTTAAGAAAGCGGAAATTGCCAGATTTCTTCGATCCCTTGAATTGATGTACGAAAACGGGATCCCGCTTTATCGGGGGGTGGAAGTTGCGATGAAAACGGTCGGCAATTCTGTGATTCGTAATGAACTGAAGCAGGTTCCCGAAAGGCTTGAAAGCGGGGCTACTTTGGCCAATAGTCTGGAGCCTGTCCCCACCATGACACCGCTTGTTATTAATATGATCTCCGTAGGCGAAGAATCCGGACAGCTGGGTACCGCGGTTGGGGAAACAGCTACTTTTTATGAACAAGAAACGAATCAATTTATCAAAACGGCAACCTCTTTACTGGAGCCAATGATGATTTTGGGAGTCGGCGTCGTTGTAGGTTTTGTCGTTGTTTCGATGCTTCTCCCGATCTTCGAAATACATGTCTTTGCTCAATAAGTCCTCGGGTTTTACACTCATTGAAGTTCTTGTCGCTATTGTTATCCTTGCGATCGGTCTCGTGTCTGTGATTGAAGGAATGGCAAGGACAGAACAAGCTTTCCGAATTTCTCAAAATTTGGTGATCTCAAGTGAAATTCTCGAGCAAAAAATGACTGAAAGCGAACTTGAGGTCCGCCAGTTTCATCAATTGCGGACGGGCCAAGATAAGGGAAAGGAACAGTTCCTGGGTCAGGAATTCAGCTGGGTGAAAGAAGTGCGCCCTTATGTTGATGAATCGATCAGTGACGCGACGAAGTTGAATCAAGTGACGATCAGGATCCAATGGAAAGAGGGATCCCGGCGGAATAATTGGAATGCAACGACGATTATTGCCAACCGAGAAAAAGAGCTATGAAGATATTTCTTAATTGCATGAGGCAATTTCCCCCACAATTCTTTATGAAGGCAAGATTTTCAAAAAAGTTTTTTCTTTATCAAAAAGGTTTTACCCTCATGGAAACACTTTTGGCGGTAACCCTGTTTGCGGTCGTCATGGTTTCTAGTTATAACATTTTCAGGATGGGGATCGAGATTTGGAACCGGTCCCGAGGCCCCGCCGTGTATGAACGAAAGGCGGTTTTAGCGTTAGAGTCCATGGCCCGTGACCTGCGAAGGGCGGTTCCCATCAAGAAAAATGAGACATCTTTCGGTCGATTGGTTCCGGAATTTAAAGGGACTGCGGCGAAGATCAACATCCCGGTGATGGTAACGATTCCGGCTGCGGATGGGATGCCCCTGACCCGGGCGGGAGGCGTTCGCTATGAATGGGATGCACGGCGTAAGACCTTATGCCGTGCGGTCGAGTCGATGAGTGATTGGTACCGTAAGGAGCTTGTTCCCTGCACCGTCATCGCTGAGAGGATCCAACGGTTTGAGTTGAGCTATTGGCTTTACCGGAATATCGGGGAAAATTATGCGTGGTATGACAGGTGGGACGACGGCGGCGAGCTGCCTCAAGCGGTTGAAATGGTTTTGGAGGTTGCTCCCAACCCAAAAGAGCCGGAATATTCCAAGAAACATCACCGAACAATTCTTTTGCCGATGGGCGGGAAGAAGGAAGAAGCGGTTGAAAAGGAGGAGTAAAAAAAGCGTGAATTTTCATTCAGAGAAAATGAAAGAAACCATGCAAGGGAGTGTTCTTATATCGGTTATTTGGATATTAAGTGTACTTGTCATTTTTACAGTTGCAATTAATCGACAGGCCTCTCAAAGTCTGATGATGGGTAAATGGATGAAGGAACGTATCATGGCACGGATTTTTGCGAACGCGGGTGTCGAGCGGGCTTTATTTGAAATTCAGAACGATGGATTTTTGACGTTCGATGCCTTGAATGAATCGTGGGGGAATAATCCCGAAGCCTTTCAGGAGATCTCGATGGGAGAGGAAGGATATTTTTCCGTTGTCTGTCCGCTTTCGGATGCGGTGAGCGAGGAAGATTTTCGCTACGGCATTTGCGACGAATCCGGAAGAATTAATGTCAATACTGCAAGCGAACAGGTGCTTTACAATCTTCTCTTCTTAGTGGACGAGACAATGGCTGAAAGAAGGGCGCAGGCCATCGCTCAATCGATTATCGATTGGCGAGATCCCGATGATGCAGTGATGGAACACGGTGCGGAGGGCATGTTCTATAATGCCCTGGATGAGCCTTATGAGCCCCGGAATGCCCCGCTGGAGGTTCCTGAGGAGTTGTTGATGATTCGGGGGATTGATGCTAGTTTGTACCAGAAATTAGAGCCGCATGTTACGGTTTTTACGGAAGAAAAAATTAATTTCAATTCCGCGTCCCCTATTGTTTTGCAGGCTTTAGGAATGAGCCCCGAACTGGCTATGAAGATTGTGACCTTTAGGAAAGGGGAAGATGGAATTGAAGGGACCGAAGATGATGGAGTCTTTCAAATCGTTGAAGGGATTACCCCGGCTTTAAGTGCTTCAGTGTCTTTTTCGCCGGAAGAATTTGCGGAGATTGCCAATATTATTGCTCAAGAGATCGTGACGGTAAAGAGCAATGCCTTTAGAATTCGTTCTTTTGGCCGTTTAATTAGAAATGATACTGTTATCGAGACGGGAATTGTGTGCGTTGTCGAGAGGACGGGGAAAGTTTTATATTGGCGCGAAACTGGAGGATGACGTAACATATTATTGTGTAACGAGATAGGTTGCTTTATAACGACTTGCAACAGTTTAATGTATTGCGTGACGGAACCATTGCATAGGCTTTAAATGACATCGACAGGTAAGACAAAGTTAAAGTTCTCCGGTTTCCTGGGTCTCAACCAGCCTAGGAGGGTTTTGGCTTTGGAGATCTCCGATGATTGGCTCAAGCTCGTTGGAGCCAAAGTCCAGAAGAAGAAAAAGTCCGTGCAATGTGCGGCTTTTGAATCGGTCAAGGGACTTTCGGAAACCGAGATCTCTTTTAAGATCGAAGAATTTTTAAAGAAAAACAAGTTTAAACCTCACTATGTTATTTTAAATCATCCGACTCATAATCTTACGACGCGTTTTTTAGCGATCCCTTCAACGGATCCTGCTGAGATTAAGGATATCCTGGAGCTTCAAGCGGTTAAGCAGACTCCTTACGCTCGCGAGGAGATTAGTCCGGGTTTTAGGATCCTGAACCTTGACGAAACGGGATATTCGAGAATCTTGCTTGCGATTTCACACAGGGATGTTATTTCCAAATATTACCGAATTCCCGAGATGGCAAAGGTTCCTCCTCAGCAAATTTCCCTGGCTTTTGAGGGGATCCATAACTGGTATCAACATCTTTGCCAGCAATCCGAGGATCTTCAGACAAAGACGACTTTGTTTTTGGATGTCGATTCTTCGACAACGGATTTATTGATCTTAATGGGCGGTAAGATTGTCTTTGGCCGGAGTATTGGTGTCGGTTCCAAGCATATCCAGGAGCAGGGTTTGATGGTGGAGAACAAGTTTTTAAGGGAAGTTCAACTTTCTGTCGAATCCGGACAAGCAGAGCTTCAACAGGGAAAGATTGAGCATGTTGTCCTAACGGGGGTTGAGGGGCCGCTTAAGAACCTGGTTGCACTTTTGTCGCGTGAATTAAGCCTGCCTTGTGAAGTTGTTCCCATGTTTAGGGAATTCAGGACAATTGTTCCGGAAACGATTCGGCAGAATTTGGAGAAAGCGGAAGGCTCTTTCGTCTCGGTTTTGGGCTTGGCCATCGAGCCTCAAACATGCGAAGTGAATCTTATCTTACCCGAGATCGAGATTAGAAAGAATTTAGAAGAACGAGCCAAAGATTTGGCTTTCTTGGGCACAATGATGCTTTCCTTGGTGACATTGGTTTCCGCGATTGCTTTTCATAAATATTTTTTGAAGATAACTTATCTGGATGCCTTGAAAGCGGAGTATGAAGCCATTGAACCCGAAGCCAATGATTTGGAGCGATTGGTGGCTAAAATGAAACTGGCACAGGAGCAGGCTGGCGGGGGACAGAATTTTCTGGAAGTTTTGTATGATGTCCGCGGGGTCTTGCCCGACAGCATTTATTTGACCGGATTGAATTTTGACGATCAAGAAAAAAGCATCACGATTCGGGGCATTTCCGAAGAGATGTCCTCTGTTTTTCAATTGTTGTCAACTTTGGAGGCGGCCCCGCACTTGGAGTTTGTAAAAACACGCAATGTCACGAAACGGAAAGTTGATGACCAGGATGTCGCCGAATTTGAGATTGTGGCGAATGTTGTTCCGGGAGGATCCAACAATGCCTAGGGGGATCTTTTGATGCTCGAGAAGATGTCAGCCAGAGAGAGAAAAATTCTTGTCATCGTGATTATCCTGCTGATCGGAGTCGGTTTTTATCATGGGGTCTACCGGCCCGTAGCGGGTAAATTTGCCGAAGTCAATGATCAGGTATTCTCCCTTCAATTGAAGATTCGGAAAGCAAAAATATTTCTCCAGCAAAAAAACGACATTTTGGAGGAATCGAAAAAATATAGCAATTTGGAACAGATGGATGCCGGAAAAGATGAAGAAGAGATCGCGCGATTGTTGAATTTGATTGAACGTACGGCCCGGCAGTCGGGAGTCTCTTTGTCCGATGTTAAGCCGCAGCAGGTGAAATCGGATAAGATTTCGAAACGTTTTGTTGTTGAACTTAACGCGGAAAGCGGTGTCCAACAGATCGTCGAATTTGTTTATGAACTTCAACATTCTCCCCAGCTTTTGAAAATAGAAAGGATTGAGACCGCGCCCAAAGAAGAAAAGTCGTTAATTATGAGAACTTACCTTGTGATTACAAGGGTTGTGGTTCTTTAAAAACGGAAATGAGAGTCAATTATTTCGAATCCTACAGGGAAGAAAAGAGGCAGTTATGAAGAAAATAGAAATGAGCCAAGCCAAGGGGTTTACTTTGATCGAGATTCTTTTGGTTGTGATTATCATCGGGATTTTGGTATCGCTTGTGGCGCCGAGGTTGGCGGGGCGTTCCGAAGAGGCGAGAAAACAAGCGGCGCGTGCCGATATCGACGGGGGATTGGCTTTAGCCATTGATCTTTTCGAGGTTGATAATGGAAGATATCCGGCCAAGTTGGAAGATCTAGTGACAAAGCCCAGTGCCATTCCTAACTGGCGCGGCCCGTATTTGAAGAAAGGAATCCCGAAGGATCCTTGGGGAGGCGCTTATAGTTACCGGATGCCCGGGTCTCATAATGCAGGGAGCTATGATCTTTATTCCGCTGGTCCTGACAAGCAGGAGGGAACGACGGACGATATCGTCAATTGGAAGTCGGAGGCTCCTTATTAGAAGTGTCATTTTTTTTAACGCTGGGATGAAATTAAGGGTGTATAATATCGGCACAACGGAGAGTTATGAAAACACCTAGAAAATTGCTTGTCATAGATGATGAACCTGAAATCGGGGAAATTGTTAAAGATTTTCTTGATGAACAGGGTTATATCACCCTTTTAGCTACGGATGCCAAGCAAGGTCTTGCCTTGTTAGAGAAGGAACATCCGGATATCATTCTCCTGGATATTCTTCTTCCTGAAATTGACGGCTTGGAATGTCTTGAAAAAATCCGTCAAATAGATGAAAAAGTGATTGTTGTTGTGGCAAGCGGGCTTCAAGATGAACAGGTTGCCAAAAAGGCCATCCAAAAAGGCGCCTACGATTATATCCTGAAACCTTTCGATCTTAGTTATCTGCAGAATAATATTTTGGGTAGGGTTTTCCCGAATTCTTAAGAAGCCGCCCTTACTTTAAGTCTGAACAATTTCCAGAGCTTCCGCGTAGGAGTAGTTTTCCTCGTGCATCAGGATGAGGATGAGATCCTCAGGACTTGAAGACCGCGTCAGGAAATCCTGGATGTCATCGGTTTCCCATCCTTGCTGCATCAGGCGGCTGGCAAGAATGGGTTTGACTTCTTCAAATTCGCTTTGGGGAATGGGCTCGAAGTAAAAGGGATTGTAAGCGAGCGATGGGGGTAGAGAAGAAGCCTCTTCCTCCTCGGTTTTCGTCCCTTCTTGGGCTTTTGAGAGTGCTTGCTGACGCATGAGATTTTCTTCAAAAAGGTCTTCCTGAGTTTTTTGAAATTGGTCCTCATAAGTTTGATTGCTGGCATCCTTGACGTTTTCGAGGTTAGATTTTAATCGTGATTCTTCCTCGGTTTTTTCCTTCTCAAGGCCCTTTTTTTCGGGAGAGACTGTAAAAAGTGATACTTCGGTTTCCTCGTAAGGGTTGACTTGTGTCGCCAGTTGGTTGCGCGCATCTTGACGGGCGACAACGGAACGGGTAGGTTCCGCATTCGTGCTGAAAACAGCGTCTAATCGGGATTCAAAACTGGAGGAAGAGGTCGAAGAGCCGGTAGCGTTATCCAGCAATCTCAACTTTTCTGAGCTTCGAACGGTGTCACGTCCGAATGCAGAGGGACCTGTCGATAGAAGGAAAATAGTAAGAAAACCAGCCATTACGACGCGAGTCACATTTTTATCCATAATAAAGTTGTATCTTTAATAATGACAGGAACTTATTTATAATATATCGATAAGTTGTCTGAGTCAACCACCTGAATCAGAAGCGAAGAGCGAGGAACTTAGGTATTGAAGAAGGTATTCATGAGTTCATTTAAGAAAAACCCATTTTCCGTCGATGATATGGAGGAAGAAAGACCGTCTGTTTCTAGAAGGCGCAAGGACGTTGACCTCAATAGAGGGAATAATAGAGAAAAGATAAGGAAAACTCTTATCATGAGTCGACAAGACTGTTCAAGGCATTCCCATCCGTGTTTTCAAACCGTGATGGGATTTATTTTTTTATGGGCCATCATTTGCTTTGGCATTGCCACGGTCTTTGCTGCTGAACTGGAGGATCGCTTTATCCAAATGCGCCAGGCAGAGGTTGAGGCTAAAGAGGCACGTGTTGATGATGTGAAGTTGAAGATTCAGGCGATGCAGGAACAGCTGCATCAGGAGAGGCAGAACGTCCGTGAATCCCAAGAGCGGATTTGGCAGGAGTTTGCGAGTTCGACGGAGCGGGAGCGAAAAGATCTGAATCAACAAATGGAGACATTGCAGGAAAGGCAGCGCTTGTTTGAAAAAGAGCTCGAGAAGAAAAAGATGCAGGATGATGTACGGTTGAAGGAACGAGAAGCTGAAATTCAAAGGTTGATGCTTGATTTGGGACGGCTTGAAGCTGAAATTTTGGAAGATCGGAAAGACTATCAAATGCAATTGAAAGAATTGGAAGGAAGGAAAGAATTAAGACAGCAACATTCCCCGGTTCAAGAAGCACGCGGGAGCGGTTCATTGGAAGGGGCAACCATTCGGGTCGTTGGAGCCCGGGGGCGGGAGATTATCGGTGAAGAGCCCCTCCAGGCGCATGATCTTCGACCCGAGTATTACATCGATATCGGCGATGTCCTCGAGATTGATGTGTGGCGCGTCCCCGATCTAACTCGTGCGATTACCGTGAGACCGGACGGACGTATTTCGATGCCCTTAGCGGGTGACGTTGATGTTTTGGGATTAACCTTGGTTGAACTGAGAAATCTACTGACTGAAAGACTTGGCCAATACATCAGGGACCCTCAAGTTTCGATTTCGATCCGGCAATTCGGCGGCCGGAAATTTATTATCTTAGGTGAAATTAAATCCCCGGGGGTTTATCGCTTTCAGAATGATGTAACCTTGATAGAAGGAATCGCTTTGGCGGGAGGTCTCAATAAAGCCGCCAGGAGGGGAAAGATCGCCATTATTCGGGGGGATATCCGCAAGGAACCGCAAGTCAGGATTATTTCCGCCAATCTTGAGAGTGTCCTCAAGCGCGGCATCATTGGAGAAAACCTGCGCATCCTCCCAAACGATATTATTTACGTCGGCCGTGATTTTCTCGGGGATTCCAACGATCTTATTGATAATCTTATTCAACCTGCATTGGAAAGTGTTATTGATTTCTTTGTGTTGCGCAGCGCTATTCGTACGGCTCAGCAAAGGGACGCGTAATATCTTTTTTTGCCGCTGGCAGTGATGGAAAAGGAAGCTAAGTAGAAAACTTTACAAGAAAGAAGTCGGCTATTCAAAGAATCGAAATCTCGGACTAATTTATGGCAGAAATTGCACCCGCAGTGCCAACAAAAAACTATGCTGATACTCAGCGTTACGAGTTAACTCTCGGCGATTATTGGCGGATTTTACTGAAGCGTCGCTACGTTGTCGTTTTAACCTTTTTTTCCGTTCTCATCAGCTCCATTGTCTACACGAATTTACAGACCCCTCTTTACCGGGCCGATGCGGCCGTTCGCATTGCCGAGCGTGCCAAAGCCTTCCAATATAATGTAGGCGCCTTTTATTCATCTTTTGGGGATACCATGGCGACTCGCGCCAATAACGTGACGAGTCAGCAGGTGATCGAAAGAGTGGTTTTGCGTTTGGGGCTTCTTGCACCCGATGCCCGCTCGAATGATTTAGCCATGAAAGTAGAAGAAATCCGTTCTTCGATCGAGGCGAAGCAGGAAGGGATGACCGATGTTATTCGGATCACCGTTATTTATCCTGTCCCCGAATTGGCGGCGTCCATTGCCAATGAGACCGCCAGGGCTTATGTAGAGATCGACTTATTTGAAAAAACAAAAGAAGCCCGTAATTTACGGCAATTCGTCGAACAGCAGCTGGTGGTATTTTCAAAGAAGCTTCGGATCACTGAGGAAAGGATTAAGGAGTTCCGGGAAACGGGAAGGGCCCTTGGGATTGCCATCGGGTTGGAAAAGCGGTTGGCCGATCTTGAGAAGGACCGGAATCAATTATTGAAACAGTTTACCGAGCAGCATCCGGATGTCGTTAAACTGCAAGTTTCGATTGAAGACGTGAAAAAGAAGATCCGCGAACTGCCGGCCGAGGAGCTAGAATTGGCGCGGTTGCAGCGCGAGCTTGAAATCAATGACCGCGCTTACCGCATGATGAAGGAAAAGTATGAAACAGCGAAGTTGGCCGAAGCAGAGGAAGTCAGTGATGTTGTTGTGACTGAAACTGCAAGCACGCCGCATTACCCTATTTCTCCGAAAAAGAATTTAAATAAATTATTGGGAGCTTTAATCGGCCTGCTTTTAGGAGTCTTATTTGCCTTTGGATTGGAAAGTATTGATACTTCGATTGGGACGATTGAGGATGTTGAAAGAACTGTTAGGTTACCTGTGATTGGTGTTGTGCCTTACTATAATCCGAGGGCTCGCCGTTTTGGCTGGTGGCCCTTTGATATGAAACTTTTGGATATGGCGACGGGGCGAAAAGATGCGCCGCCGGATTCGTCTTTTTTAATTATGAATCAAGATGCATTTTCCAATCTATCGGAGGCTTACAAGATTTTGAGGACTTTTATTGAATTTTTGATGGAAAAGGGCGGATCGCCAAAACCGGGCGGGAAGGTTCTGCTCTTTACGAGTACAGGACCTCAAGAAGGAAAATCTTTGACGGCGGCTAATCTTGCCATTGCTTTTGCGCAAGCCGGAAAAAAAACCTTACTCGTGGATGCCGACTTAAGGCGACCGACCATTCATTGGCTCTTTGGGCTTAAACGAAATCCTGGACTAACGGATGTTCTCCTGGGGACGTCTTCCTTCTCTGAGGGTCGAAGAACCATGGGGGATATTTTGATCGGGGAGGCTTCGAAGTGGGATAAGATGATGACAACGAAGATGTTAGACCGCCTTGAAATTATGGCGACGGGATCCAAGACCCACAATCCTGCTGAGTTGCTCTCTTCCGCGGAGTATAAAAACTTTTTGGAAAAGGCGCGTTTGCAATACGAATATATTATGATTGACAGCCCGCCGGTTCTTCCGGTGACAGATGCGAGAACCATTGGGATGATGGCTGATGCCACCTTTTTTATCTATCGGGCCGGTAAAACAGCCCGCCGCGCCTTGACGCGGGCTAAAGATGAACTTGATTTGGCCGGTGTGAGTGTCAAAGGAATTATCCTGAATTATGCAACGCCTGAGGTGACCCTTACCGATTCTTATTACACCCAGTATTACGGGGAGAAGAAGGATAGAGAGGGCGCCTAATTAGGTGAGGGTTCTGGATACCTTGATGGTCTCGTGTATCTGGGACCTTTTCTTTTGCTTGCATGAAGGGAGAAGAATGAAAATCCTAGTGACAGGGGGAGCCGGTTTTATTGGTTCCCATTTGGTGGATGCATTGCTGGAGCGTAAGGACCGGGTCGTGTGTTTGGATAATTTAACGACCGGGTCTTTGGAGAATGTTGAGCATCACCGGCGCAATCGTCGTTTTGAATTTATGAATGGAAATATTCTTGACGGGAGAGTTGTCGCGCGCGCTATTCGAGGGGTAGACCTCATTTTCCATTTAGCAGCAGCAGTGGGAGTGCGCCATATTGTCGAGAATCCCCTGAATTCGATTTTGGTCAATGTGGAGGGGACAGGGAAAGTTTTGTCGGCCGCCCACCAGCGCAAGATCAAGATCGTATTGGCATCATCTTCGGAAGTTTATGGGAAAAGCCGCCAGGTTCCGTATCGGGAAGATGATGACCGTCTTTTGGGTTCAACTCGGATTAATCGCTGGTCCTATGCGGCGAGTAAAGCGATTGATGAACATATGGCGCTTAATTACGGAGGGCAGGGGTTGCCTGTTGTGATCCATCGCTTTTTTAATACTTACGGGCCGAGAATCAATGAAGAAGCCTATGGGACCGTCATTGCGCAATTTATTCGTCAGGCCTTTGGCGGAAAGCCTTTGACTGTCCATGGTACGGGAACGCAAGTTCGATGTTTTACCTATGTGACCGATACTGTAAAGGGAGTTATCCGTTCTTCGGAGGTCAAAAAGGCGGAAGGGCAGATTTTTAATTTAGGAAATCCCCAACCCCGAACGATTTTGGAAATTGCCAAGCTCGTCAAAAATCTTACAAAAAGCCATTCTCCGGTAGAGCATATTCCTTATCATGATTATTATGGTTTGAGTTATGAGGATACGCCGGTGCGTGTTCCGGATATTTCAAAAGCGGAAAAAATCTTTGGATTTTCCCCCAAAATTGAATTAGAAGAAGGCCTGAGGAGGACCATTAATTGGTGCCGCGAGAATTATACTTCGGCACAGCCTGCCAAAAAGCGCCGTCGAAGAGCAGCTGCGAAGTCTTGATCATAACCGTTACCCAAAAAGCGCAAACGTAAAAAGATCTCTTGAAATGAGGCGGGAAAAGATTCCATGAGAGCTTTATTTCTAACCGTTATTATCATTGCGATCGCTATTTGGTTGACGCCTTTCATTGTTGAGAACCCGGTCCTCATTGCAGTTGCAGCGGTAAGTCTTGCCCTTCTCATTTTAGCTTCAACCAATATCGAAGCGGGATTGCTGATCCTTCTTTTCGTGATTCCTTTTTCCAGACAAGTCAGTTTGGCCGAGGCGGGAGGGGGTGCCCCGGTTGATTTTGGGTCAGATGATTTTTTTATTGTTTGCTTGTTTATTATTTGGCTCGTTTATCTGGGAAAGTCCAAACAAGCACCGTTTGTTGCATCACCGTTAACGTGGCCGTTTCTTGCTTATTTCGGAGCTTGCCTTCTTTCTTTTATTCCTATGATGATGTCCGGAAAAGGATATCCTGTTCTTTCTTTTCTGCATCTGGTGAAATGGTACGAATATGTCTTCATCTATTTTGTATTGGTCAAATATTTGGAAAGGAGAGATCAAGTTATACGATTCTTGATTTTAGCCCTTGTCAGTTGTGCTTTGGTGGCCATTTTTCAGGCGGCGCAAATAACGATCGGGATTTTTACCGGGAAAACGACGGGCTTTACAAAATGGGCCACAAGCAGTTTTGAAAGCAATGGAATCTTAGGCGCCTTTTATGTCTTCTTTTTGAGCATTGTTGTTTCTCTGCTTGTTCGAGTTCGTCGCCCCAAAATTCGAATCCTTCTGATTATTTTTGCCGGGCTTTTATCTTTTACCTTGTTTTACACCTTTGCGCGGGCTGCCTATCTGGGCATGGTGGTTTCCCTAATGGTCTTAGGGTTTTTTCATCGCCGAAGAGCGCTATTCCTTGGGATTATCATGCTTTGCTTGCTTCCGGCTGTTTTTAGTCGGGCTGTGTCCAAACGCGTTGCGATGACCGTTCATATTGATGCCAAACAAATGAGGCAAATGCAGTATCAAAATCTTACCGGCAAAATACCTTATCAATCCCAGAAACGGTTGCAATTGATACTGGATCAATCCTCAAGGGAAAGGTTGATCAATTGGGCGAGGTCAAGGAACATTGTTTATCATCATCCTGTTTTCGGCACAGGTTATTGGAGCGGGCGTTATTTGGGGACATTTGGTTTTAGCACAGCGCATAATTTTTATTTAACGGTGTTGATAGAAACAGGTATTTTGGGATTGCTTACGTTCTTGTGGATGGGCTGGAGCCTTGTATCAAGGCCGCTTTTTTTCTCCTACCGGACGAAGGACCCGCTTTATGATGCCTTAGGTAAGGGGTTTGCCGCCGGTTTTACGGGTATTCTTGTGCATTGCTTTTTTGGGGAAACGTTTGAAGCCTTTCGTTTGACCGGTCCCTTATGGATGATGGCCGGTGTTGTTTTTGCTGCAATCCGCATCGATGAAAGCCGCCAAAACATTCCGGAGTCGACTCAGTTTTAGAATCCTAACATTTTTTTAAATCTCAAGCCCCCATCCGTTTTGCCTCCCCAAAAGGTTATTTAAAAATTTGCCCAGGGAGCGGGTATAGTCCCATATTGACAAGGCTTATCCACTTTTTGTATGATACGGCAAATGGAAGCAACAATTTCGAATAAAGAACAGGTCTTTATAGAAAAAAAGGTAGACGCTGGCGCTTGTCTCGAGGACAAAGCGTCAGCGTTTTTTGTTTTAGGAGGGTGGCGAGATGGCAGAGTTTATCGGACGAGACCGTAAGGCAAGACGATCTTATGGATTTGATGAAATTGCGTTGGTCCCTGGCGATGTGACAATTAACCCTGAAGAAGTTGACATTCAATTCGAGTTAGGTCCCCTGAAATTTGAGATTCCTTTTTTGGCCTCTGCGATGGACGGTGTGGTGGATCCCCGATTTGCCATTGCCATGGGGAAATTAGGCGGGCTGGCTGTGTTGAATCTGGAAGGGATTTATACCCGTTATGAAGACTATGACGCCATTTTGGAAGATATTTCCAAGTCATCGCCGGAGAAGGCAACGGAATTAGTTCAAAAGTTGTATGTTGAACCGATTAAGGAAAAACTTATAGCCGAGCGAATCGAAGAGATCAAAAAGGCAAAAGTTCCTTGTGCCGTTAGTGCGATTCCGCAAAAAGCTGAAAAATACGGTCAAATCGCACAAGAAGCGGGCGCCGACGTTTTTGTTGTCCAATCAACCGTGACAACCGTTAAGCATATTTCCAAAGCATACAAGGTGGTCGATTTCTCTAAACTCTGCAAAACAATAAAATGTCCGGTGATTATCGGGAATTGCGTTACCTATAAAGTTGCGTTTGAATTGGCAGAGACAGGTTGTGCGGGGCTATTAGTCGGCGTAGGTCCTGGAGCGGCATGTACGACCCGCGGCGTTTTAGGATTAGGGGTTCCGCAAGTTACCGCCATAGCGGATTGCGCAGCTGCGCGCGACGCTTATTATAAGAAGTCAAACCGTTATGTGGCCATTATCGGTGATGGGGGGATGTCCACAGGCGGGGATATTTGTAAGGCCTTTGCTTGTGGTGCCGATGCAGTGATGGTTGGGTCGGCTTTTGCGCGTTCAAAAGAAGCTCCCGGGCGGGGATTCCACTGGGGGATGGCGACGCCTCATGCCAACTTGCCGAGAGGAACCCGGATTAAGGTCGGGACAACCGGAAGTTTGGAAGAAATCCTTTTTGGACCTGCCCGGTTGGATGACGGCACACAAAATTTGGTTGGTGCTCTACGCACATGCATGGGGAATGTTGGGGCCGGCAGTGTTCGAGAACTTCAGTTGGCTGAAATTGTGATTGCCCCGGCCATACGCACAGAGGGTAAGTTGTTTCAGGCTGCTCAGCGCGTCGGAATGGGCAAGTAAGCCTGATCCTCAATACCAAGCTGTTTCAAGTTGGAATTGTCTAATCATGAATGAAACTTTATTGATACTTGATTTTGGCTCCCAGTATACACAATTAATTGCCCGCCGCGTCAGAGAACAAAAGGTTTTTTCAAAAATCCTGCCTTTCTCGGCTTCTTTTGAAGAGATCGTCGAAGAAAACCCCAAAGGGATTATTTTATCGGGTTCACCCGCCAATGTTTATGCGGTCAATGCGCCTTTGCCTGATCCCCGCATCTTCAATTTAGGGATCCCCATCCTGGGTATTTGCTACGGGCTTCAGGTCATTGCTCATCTTCATGGTGGGAAGGTCCACAAGTCGAATAAGAGAGAATATGGTTTTGCAGAGCTTAGAATAGATAGAAAGTGTGATTTCTTCCGCGGGTTGCCGAAAAAGATGACTTGTTGGATGAGTCATGGCGATAAATTGGACCGTCTCCCCAAAGGCTACCGGCGGCTGGCTTATACTTCCAATGCGCCTGTCGCAACGGTTGCTCATCTCAAGAGACGAATTTATGGAGTTCAGTTTCACCCCGAAGTTGTTCATACCCCCATGGGTTATAAGATCTTGGGCAATTTCCTTTTTCGAATTTGCGGTTTTGAAGGGGAATGGACACCAGCCTCCTTTGTCAAAGAGACAGTTCAAAACATACGCCGAGTTGTCGGACCTGAAAAGGTTGTTTTAGGCCTTTCCGGCGGGGTGGACTCATCGGTGGCTGCTCTTCTCATTCATAAAGCGATCGGGAAGAAATTGACATGTATTTTTGTCGATAACGGTCTTTTGAGGTTGCACGAGGCCAAACAGATCCGGAAAGTCTTCAGCGAGCGTTTTAAAATGAATATTCGTTTTGTGAATGCGGAAAAAGAATTTCTGAAGGCTCTCAAAGGAATCGATGACCCCGAGAGAAAAAGGAAAACCATCGGCAGGGTTTTTATTGAAGTTTTTGAGAAAGAGGCCAAAAAACTTGGGAAGGTCCCTTTTCTTGCGCAAGGGACGCTTTATCCCGATGTGATTGAATCCGTTTCGGTTCATGGAGGGCCAACCAGTGTTATCAAAAGCCATCATAATGTCGGGGGTCTTCCGGAAAAAATGGGTTTTCGGTTGATTGAACCCTTAAAAGAACTTTTTAAGGATGAAGTCCGCGCGGTCGGAAAAAGCCTTGGATTGGGCAGTGATCTCGTGAATCGTCACCCCTTTCCGGGACCGGGCTTAGCGGTTCGAATTTTGGGGGAAGTGACCAAAGACCGTTGCGACATGCTTCGTGAAGCCGACTGGATTGTGATTGACGAAGTGAAGCGGGCTGATGAATACCGGAATCTTTGGCAGTCCTTTGCTGTCTTACTCCCTGTCCGCAGTGTCGGAGTGATGGGGGATGAAAGAACTTACGAAAATGTTGTCGCGATTCGTGCCGTGACCTCTCAAGACGGAATGACGGCAGATTGGGCCAAGCTTCCTAATGAAGTTTTGAGCCGGATCTCGAACCGGATTATTAATGAAGTCCGGGGAATCAATCGGGTCTGTTACGATATTTCCAGTAAGCCTCCGGCGACCATCGAATGGGAATAAAGACCGCCGATTGACGCGGATCAGCAACGCGGATTGACCGCGGAAGGAATCCTCTTTCAACGACCTATCAAGTTTCCGTTGAAATTCTTCACTTTTGCCCAAACCCGATATTGAAACTGCTTCATAAAAAGTGTATAAATAACAATTAACTTGCTCTCATGACTCTATTATAGAAGGAGGGACCCGCGTCCGTTCTGCGTAGCTGATCCGCGTTGAATCCGCGGTTTCGTAATGTCACACTCGGATTTTGTTCATCTTCACTGCCATACGCAGTACAGCCTCTTGGACGGGGCCGCCAAGGTTAATGATCTCATTCGGCGTGCGGTTGAACTGAAATTTCCTGCCATCGCGATGACCGACCACGGTAATTTATTCGGGACCGTTGATTTTTACAGTCACGCCATGAAACAAGGGATCAAACCCATTATTGGAATGGAAACCTACATTGCTCCGGGCTCCCGCTTTGAAAAACAGGCCCACGGAATCAAAGAAGCATCTTTTCATTTTGTCCTTTTGGCCAGAAATGAGGTCGGCCATCAAAATCTGATGAAACTTTCGAGCGCGGGATATTTAGAAGGCTTCTATTACCGTCCGCGAATTGATAAAGATCTTCTCAAGGCCCATTCTGAGGGTCTTATCGGCCTTACAGGCTGTTTAAAAGGCGAAGTGGCCTATTCCATACGTAATGATCAGCCTCACGAGGCCAGGCGCGCATTAAGAGAATTTTTGGACATCTTCGGACCTCAAAATCTCTACCTCGAAATCATGGATCAAGGTTTGGAACCTCAACGGAAGGTGATCCAAGAATACCTGAAACTGAAAAAGGAATTCGGAATCAAACTTGTCGCAACGAATGATGTCCATTACATTTATCGCCACCATGCAGAGGCGCATGATGCCCTTATTTGTATCGGGACGGGAACGACTATCGATGAGCCCAACAGGATCCGTTATCACGGGGACAATTATTATTTAAAATCGGCTGAGGAAATGAAAGAATTGTTTAAAGAGATCCCCGAGGCCGTCAAATCGACATTAGAAATTGCCGAACGCTGCAACGTTGAGCTGGATTTCTCAAAAACCCATCTGCCGCACTATGATCCTCCTCCGGGTAAATCGCAAAGAAAATATATGGAGGAATTGTGTTTCTCAGGCCTCAAGACGAGATTGGGAAGTGAGATTCCATCCGATTATATGGAAAGACTTAAGTATGAAATCGAACTCATTCACCGAATGGGCTATACGAGTTATTTCCTTATTGTGTGGGATTTTATCCATTACGCAAAAGAAAATGATATTCCGGTGGGGCCCGGCCGAGGTTCGGCTGCCGGGAGCTTGGTTGCTTTTGCTTTGGGTATTACCGATGTCGAACCGATTAAACATGGGTTGATTTTTGAAAGGTTCCTGAATCCGGACCGCGTTAGCATGCCGGATATTGATATCGATTTTTGTTATGAGCGCCGCGATGAGGTGATTGATTATGTCCGCCGAAAATACGGTACGGATAATGTGGCTCAGATTATCACGTTCGGGACGATGGCTGCCCGTGCTGTTGTCAGGGATGTCGGCCGGGTCATGGGATTGGCTTATCAGGAAGTGGATAAACTCGCCAAATTAATCCCGATGGAACTGAACATTACCATCGAGCAGGCGGTTGAACGCGAACCTAAATTAAGAGAACAGGTTGAGACGAATCCCAAGATTGCAAAGCTCATTGAAATATCCAAAGAATTGGAAGGGATAACGCGTCACGCTTCCACGCACGCAGCCGGAGTTGTTATTTCCGATGCCGCTCTGACGGAATACGTTCCTCTTTTCAGGACCGATGAGCAGGTCTCGACCCAGTATACGATGAAAGATCTTGAGAAGATTGGTTTGCTCAAGATGGATTTTCTGGGTTTGAAAACGCTGACGATGATTAAAGAGACAACCAAAATCGTCAAGCGGACACGCGGTGTCGTTGTCGATATAGATCATATTCCGTTTGAAGACTCACTTGCGTACGAAATGCTTTCTCGTGCCGAATCGGCCGGTGTTTTCCAGCTTGAAAGCTCGGGGATGCGTGATTTACTGAAGAAGATGAAACCAACTTGTTTTGACCATTTGGTGGCGTTACTTGCCTTGTACCGGCCAGGTCCTCTGGGCAGCGGGATGGTGGATGATTTTATCCGCCGCATGCATGACCCCAAATTGATTCAGTACGACCACCCGGTCTTGGAACCTATATTGAGGGAAACGTATGGTGTGATTCTTTACCAAGAGCAAGTGATGAAGATTGTCAGTGACCTTGCCGGCTTTACCCTTGCTCAAGCCGATTCGCTACGGCGGGCCATTGGAAAAAAAATTCCTGAAATTATGGATCGCGAAAAAAAGGCCTTCCTCGACGGGGCTGCTCATAAGGGAGTTTCTTCCAGTGTTGCCGAGAAGGTCTGGAATCTTATCGACTATTTTTCAGGCTATGGTTTTAACAAGTCCCATTCGACAGCGTATGCCTATATTTCTTATCAAACAGCTTATTTGAAAGCCCATTATCTTATTGAGTTTATGACAGCGCTTTTGACCTCGGAAATGAGCAATACGAATAAGGTGGTTCGTTATATCGAAGAATGTAAAAAGATGGGGATAAAAGTTTTACCGCCTTCGGTGAACGAAAGCTTTTCTGAGTTTACGTGTGTCGGGAGCAATATTCGTTTTGGTTTGAATGCGATCAAAAATGTCGGCTCAACAGCCATCGAATCGATCCTGGCAACAAGAATTGAATCAGGGCCTTTTAAGTCGTTTATCGATTTCACACAAAGAGTCGACCTTCGGACCTGTAACCGGAAAGTTTTAGAGAGTTTAATTAAGTGTGGGGCTTGCGATGAGTTTGGGAATTACAGGTCACAGCTGATGGCCATGGTGGATAGGGCCCTTGAGATCGGATCCAACCTTCAAAGAGACAAAAGCCGTGGACAACTGTCCTTTTTTAGCGGAGGGATTGCCGATGAAGAATTTGACGAAAAGACACTGGATGTTCCCGATATCCCTGAGTGGCCGGAAAGCCAGCGGTTGGCTTACGAACGTGAGCTCATCGGTTTTTATGTGACATCCCATCCGCTTTCAAAATATGCGAAGACCCTCAAGAATTATGCCATTGCTTCAACAGACACCCTAAGTGAATTCCGGGATCAAGCTGAGGTCACGATGGGCGGTATTATTGATTCCATCAAGGAGATCCTGACCAAGAAAGGCGACAAGATGGCCTTCTTAACGTTACAGGATTTAGGGGGATCGTGTGAAGTCGTTGTATTTCCAGAGACTTACCGCAATAGTCTTGCATTACTCAAGAAGGATGCTATTGTCTTTGTCCGGGGGCGCATCAATGCCCGTGATGATATTGCGAAAGTCCTAGCGGAAGAAATCGTTCAACTTGAAGAAGTCCCAACACGTTTTACCCGAGCAATCTCTATTGAGTTGCACACAACGGGCCTGGATGCCGGTGTTTTAACGGGGATTCGCGATATTTTGTCCAAACATCGTGGCAAAACGCCTGTTTTTTTAAATTTTCGTGATCCTCAAGGGAAAATAGCCGTGATTCGTTCCGGAGAAGATTTTAAGGTCGAAACAACGGATGAACTGATCGACAAGCTCGAGGCCGTTTGCGGCGAAAATACGGTTAAAATCCGGTAATGAAACCTTCCTATAATGATTGCTTACATCATTAAGAAAAACTCATATCTCCTTGTATGATATTGAGTTATGACTTAAATGATCAAAGGCTGAATCGCACATTTTTTACGATATTTGAGCTCAAAAATATTTTTGGGATATACGGAAATTTCGCATTATTTCGGTAACTTCACATCCTGTCATAAGTTATATCAAATTGCCCCTTGACAAGTCCACGACTATCTGTTAGCTTTTTTTCGTATCTTCAATCATTACAAGTGGTTGGAAGAACAAAGATATTGTGAGGGTGTTTGAAAACCAAAAATGAATATGCAGATGTATGACTTTGACATCGATATCTCTAGCAACCGATCTATATTTGAGTTACAGAAATTCGTTCGACCGAATCATTCAGGAAAATTTATCATTTTAGAGGAGAGGTAAGGAGGTGAATACTGTGACCAAGAAGGACATCGTGATAAAAGTTTCTAATGAAACAAATCTCACGCAAATTGATGTCAAAAAGATTGTCCAACGCTTGCTTGATGTTATTGTCGAGAGCCTGGAACGTGGTGAGACTGTTGAATTGAGGAACTTTGGTGTTTTTAAAGTTAAGCATCGACGGGGACGTTTAGGGAGAAATCCTCGGACGGGTGAAGAAGTAACGGTTCCGGAAAAGAAGGTAGTCGTTTTCAAACCGGGATTGATTTTGAAGCAGAAAGTGAGATAAAAAGCTTCCGGATCCATCTTTGAAGATCCAGACAAAGGTGGAGATGGATACGTAATGGATGTTGTGTCGGTAGATTTTCCCGGAAGCTTGGTTCAAGGGAGGTTGGAATGTCAGAGAAGGGTAAAGTGAAGTGGTTTTCGAATGTCAAAGGATTTGGGTTTATTGAAAAAGAGGGGTCTGAACAAGATATTTTTGTTCATTATTCCTCTATCCAAGGGGAAGGTTATAAAACGTTGGATGATGGTGAAGAGGTAACCTTCGATATTGTTCAGGGGGAAAAGGGTCCTCAGGCCACGAACGTCATTCGGCTCAAGAAACCGCCCAAGAAAGCCAGTGCCCCAAAAGAGGGCAGTGAGGCGAAACCCGAAAAGGCTGCGAAAAAGGAAGAGAAATCAGAGTCTAAAGAAAAAGACTCGGAACCCCCTTCCGAAGAAAAGCAGGGCTAAGTCCTTAAGAGCAATAAGGATATTTTTTTGCTGTTAAGTCAGTCTTTGTTCGGAGATCATATTTAGCCAGCCTGTTAGGTCAAAATTGTTATTATTAGCCTAGGTCGAAGTGTCATCCTATATGAAAACACATGGACGGCGCCTACGCCGTTTTTTTTCAGATTCTCAGTTATCCCGCTCGGGAGACATCATTTTTCTTAATCAAAGCGAAACTCATCATTTGAGGCATGCGTTGCGCCTTCAGCGTGGGGATCGCTGCCTGGTGGTCGATGGCGAGGGAAGACAAGGTGAGGCCGTGATTCTTGATTTGGATGACCAGAAAACAACATTGAAGGTCGAGAAAATTGCTTGGGAAGGAATGCCTTCTTTAGTGATCCGAGCGATTGTGGCGCTTCCCCAAAAAGGGAAAATGGATTTTCTGGTCGAGAAGGCACAGGAGGTTGGCTTGGATGGTTTCTGGCCGATGGTTACGGAGAGGACAGAAGTTCGTTTCCCGGATTCAAAAGTTGGAAAGGTTATGGAACGGTGGGAGCGGATTACCCAAGAGGCGGCCAAACAATCCGGTGCAGTGAATCGAATGGAAATCTTAGCTCCTCAGTCTTTTTCCCAAGCCGTTGAAAGGGCACAAAAAGATAGCCGGGTTATTGTTTTTCATCCATCGAAAGAGGCGGTTTTATTGAAGGATTGGCTGACGGGTTTTGATGCGGATTTCCGAAGTAAAAAGGGGCCTGGGGCACTGTCGTTTCTTTTGGGGCCCGAGGGGGGATTTAGCGCCCAAGAAATGGGGATTGTCCGGGAAAGACAATGTGAACAAGTGAGTTTAGGCAAGACAATCCTTAAAGTCGATACGGCCTTTTTGGCCGCGAGTGGGATATTGAGACTATGGTTTCCATAGAAGAGAAAAAGAAAAAAGTTAAATTTTACACGCTCGGATGCAAGGTGAATCAGTACGAAACTCAGGCGATGCGAGAAGCTTTGCACCGCGTCGGATTTGAGAGTGTGCATGAAAACCGGGACCCGGGCAAGCGTTCGGAATCTAGAATAAGGGGATCGACGGTTCAGTTTCAAAAGGATGTGGAGGGTGTGGACTTTGTTGTTGTGAATACTTGTACGGTGACGGCAGGGGCCGATAAGGATAGCCGGTACCTTATTCGAAAGGCCCGCCGGGATTTTCCGAATGCCAAGATTGTGATTACAGGATGCGGCGTAGAAAGGAACCGGGAAGCCTACGAAAGGCTCGAAGAGAAAGACCTGATTTTAGAGCATGAGTCTAAGCCCCAGATTGCGGATTATTTAACTCAAGCGGATTCTTGTGGTGGAGCTCAGAGGAAGTGCCTGGATGTTAATCAAGTCGTAACCGCTAAGGCGGTGAGACCTTATATGGATCTATCCATTTCCGATTCAGAAGGCCGTACCAGGGCGTTCGTGAAGATTCAGGATGGATGCAATCATGCATGTACTTTTTGTAGTGTCGTTTTAGCTCGAGGTCGATCACGCAGCCGGCCTTTCCGAGAGATTATCGAGGAAGCTAAACGTTTGAGAGATAAGGGCTATCGAGAAATTGTTTTAACGGGAATACAACTGGGGGCTTACGGAAAAGATAATTCCCAGAAAGAGAATCGCCTGGGACTGATCGAAGTTTTACAAGAATGCTCCAGGATCGAGGGGATTGAAAGGCTGAGGCTGAGCGCGATTGAGCCCACGGATATCGGTGACGAACTAATTCAGGTGATTCAAAGTGAACCTAAGATTTGCCCTCATTTACATATACCGCTCCAAAGCGGAGCCGATTTTGTTTTAAAACGTATGAACCGTCGCTATCAGGTTGCGTATTACCTCGAAAGGGTTGCTAAATTACGGGAAGCGATTCGGGATTTTAAACTATCGCTGGATATCATGGCGGGATTTCCGGGCGAAGAAGAAAAACATTTTCAGGAAACAATCCAAGTCCTTAAAGCAGTTTCTCCCATGAAGTGTCATGTTTTCCCTTATAGCCGTAGGCAAGGGACGGCAGCTGCTCGAATGGAGGATTTGCCTCAGTCCGTGATTCGTCAGCGTGTCCATGAGCTGATCAAGCTCGAAGCAGAATTGGGCGAAGTGGAAAAAAGGCCTTTTCTTGCGAGGACCATGACGGTTTTGGTTGAGGAGGAAAAAGTGAGGCTTCCGAAACCGTTTCTCAGGTTGAAGGACATGCCCATTCAGAAAAGGGGGAATTATTCCGAAACATTGGTATGGCAGCAGGGTTTTACCTCGAATTATATGAGGGTTGTTTTTCGAGGGAAAGAATCCTGGCAAGGGAGAATGATTCCGGTCCGTTTGACGGCTTTAGCCGATAATCTTTTTTTAGGGGAAGCACTTGATTCTTAGGAGATCGACATGCAGCAAATAACCAAGTGGCTTGAGGAAGTTTATGGGACGGTAACGGTCCAATCGTTTCTTGAAAGATTGGAATGGGTGGATTGGCTGGCTTTCACCTTTCTCATTTTGGGGATCCTCTACGGCCTTAAGAAAGGATTCTTGCGTGAGTTGGTTGAAATTGCGGAAATGGTCCTGATCGTCTACCTCGTCATGGGGATTTATGAAAAGATAGCTGCCGTTATACGCGCACAAACAAAGAAGATACCTTATGATTCAGCCGACGCGGTAGCCTATATTTTCTCAGGGATTGTGATTTGGTTCGTTGTCATGGTCATCGATAATTATGGGAAAAAGCTCTTTCATGCCAAGGCCATCAAACCTATTCATTATACCGGCGGGGCCATTTTGGGTTTTTTCCACTGGTTGCTCATCTACAGTTTTATCTGCCTTGGACTTTCTTTCATGCCTTTTTGGCCGGTTAAAATGGTTTTTGAGGTTGGTAATTCCTATATTGGGTACAAGATTGTCAAGATAGCACCCCTGGTTTACGAGTTTGTGTCCTTACCCGTCCAGTTTCTACAAAACCTCTAAAGGCGGCCTCAAGGCTTGCATCATCTGATACCATAGAGGGCATCTTTTAGGGGGCAGGTTATTCCTATGCGGTATGACCAAACGATAATTGACGACGTTCAGCAGGCGAATGATATTGTCGAGATCATCGGCCAATATCTCCCGCTTAAGAAAGCGGGCCGCAACTTTAAGGCCCTTTGCCCCTTTCACCAAGAGAAAACGCCTTCCTTTATGATTCATCCCGAGAAACAGATCTTCCATTGTTTTGGCTGCCAAGCGGGAGGCAATGTTTTTACTTTTCTGATGCGGTACGAAAATGTGACTTTCCCTGAGGCCTTGCGTCAACTCGCTGAAAAGGCGCATATTCGGCTTCCCGAAATTCAACAGGAAAAGGGAGGCGAACAAAGCGAAAGCGAACGGCTGTATGAAGTCTATGAATGTGCCTGCAATTTTTATCATGAACAACTCAAGGATTCTGTGAAAGGAAAACTTGCGCGGGAGTATTACCTCGGACGGAGCTTCAAACCTGAACTCGCGCATGAATTTAAACTGGGTTGGGCATCGGAAGATTGGCGGGCACTCTTTGAGTTTTTGAGCCGAAAAGGATTCAAGGAGCCTTTGCTTTTGAAGTCGGGTCTCATCCAAAGGTCGGCCAAGGGGCACTGCTATGATAATTTTCGGGGAAGGATCATGTTTCCCGTTCACAATCTGAGGGGGAAGGTTGTTGCTTTTGGAGGACGTGTCCTCAAGGGGGATGGTCCTAAATATCTTAATTCTTCCGAAAATCCAATTTTTCAAAAGAGGCGTGAGCTTTTCGGTCTTCATGTGGCCAAGAGATTTATTGATCGGGACAAACCGCAAGTGCTTGTTGTTGAAGGATATTTTGATTTTCTGAGGCTTTACCAAGAGGGATTCAAGGCTTCCGTGGCAACCTTGGGAACGGCTCTTACCGAGAATCATGTTCAGCTTCTCAAGCGGTTCGCTGACGAAGCCATTGTGGTTTATGACGGGGACAAAGCCGGAGAGGCAGCGGCTCTCAGGGGGCTGGAAGTCTTTCTTGAAGAGGGGATGAGCGTGAAATTGATTCGAATGCCTGAAGGTATGGATCCGGATGACTTTCTTCGCGAAAAAGGGCAAAAGGCTTTCCAGGAGCTCGTCCAGGAAGCCCTTGATTTTTTTGATTATAAAATGGAGATCCTTTTTGGACGGTTTAACCGGAGAGAGTCCTTGGGTTTGATTAAGATCACCAATGAATTTCTCGACACCTTGGTGAAAGTTCAGAACCCTGTTTTGCTGGACCGCTACCTGAAACGCTTAGCGGCGTCATTGGGTGTTGAAGAATATTCTTTGAGGACAGAACTCGCCAAGCTCCGAAAAAAACATGAAGCGGGGGAAAAGCGAAGCCGCCCAAGACCCAGCAAAACAGAATCGGCTGTTTTGGAGAATATGGATGAAATTTTGTTGCTAGGACTCGCCATTGACGACCCTGCTATTTTGGAGAAATCACTTCAGGAAATTCAAGAAATGGATCTTCAAAGTCAAGTCGGGCGTGAGATGTTTAGTCATTTGATTGAAATTATGCGGTCAGGCCATCAGCCTTCTTGGCCGCAAATCCTCAATCGCATCGATGACGAAAGAGTGCAGTCGAAATTAGTCGAGGTCTCATCCTTTCAATGGGGACCGGGAGATCGTTTGAAGGCTTTTGAAGACTGTCTGAAAAGGATAAGGAAGAAGCAGCTAGACGGGCGGTTGGTTGAGCTTCGGCGGCATATAGCCCGGGCCGAGAAAAAGGGGAATCAGACGGAAGTCGGGCAGTTAACCAAAGAATACCAGGAACTCTTACGGCAGCATCATTAGTTGATGGCCCCCCCTCCTCCCCCCATAAAAGGAGGTTTCCTGAGAGGAGAACCGCTTGCTGAGAGGCTGAAGTGCTTTACCCCCTCTTTTTTTCTGGTAACTTCTTCATAAATCAGTATAATGCCATGCCTTATAGAAGGCGAAAGGAATGACAACGTTCATGACCCGTAAGAAACAAAAAATGCCCCGCCAAAGCAGTCACAAGAAACCTTCTAAGACAAAGAAGGCACACGAAAGAAAATCGGGTACAAAACAATCTCTGCAGGGGATCGTTGATAAATTGATGGCCTTAAGCCGGAAAAAAGGATATGTCACTTATGATCAGATTAAAGGCCATCTTCCCACGGAGAAACAATCCAATGGAACCATTGAGGAAGTGAGTTCTGCCTTGAGCGAAAAAGGTGTCGAAATTTCAACCAGCAAAGCTGATGTAGGGGGGAAAACGCAAACGGATACGAGTGCTCCATCCGTTATTGAAGATGTTAAATCAACCGACGTCAAGCGGTCCTCAACGGCTTCTGATGATGAAGGCACTCCCGCCATTGCTGAATACGGGCGTTCGAGGATGGATGATCCTGTCCGGATGTATTTGCGCCAAATGGGGCAGATCCCCCTTTTGAAACGCCAGGAAGAAATTGCCTTGGCCAAACGCATTGAAGATTGCGAAGATCATCTCAAAAGGGCCGTTTATGAAACCCGGGCTTCGCGGTTCGAGGTGTTGGAATTGGCACGAAAAATACTAAGCGGTGAAGTCAGCTTGGAAGCGATCATCGATGAGGACCAGGAAAGCAAGATTCTTACCCTGAAGCGAAAGCTGAAGATGCTGATCCGGCGGTTACGTGCTTCGCGGAAAAATTCTTCTTTGGTGGATCTTTTAAGCGAGTTCAATCTCAATATCGGAATTGTTGAGCAAATCGTTGCGATTATGCGGACAAAACTTCTGGAGCTCAAACATAACCGTGATGAGATCAAGAAGCTCAGAAAGAAAAATGTCCGGGGGAAAATTGGGGAGTTCGAAGAGCGGAATCGTATCATTCTGCGTGAGCTTGGCGAGCCGGAAAAAAAGATCTACGAGCGGTTTAAACTTATTCAGAAGAGAGAAAGGGAACTCTCGAAAGCGAAGAAGGAATTAGTGGCTGCCAACCTACGTTTGGTCGTGAGTATTGCCAAGAAGTATACCAACCGCGGATTATCTTTCCTGGACCTTATCCAAGAGGGCAATATTGGTTTAATGAAGGCCGTGGACAAATTCGAATATAAAAGGGGATATAAATTTTCGACGTATGCGACCTGGTGGATCCGTCAGGCCATTACCCGTTCGATTGCTGATCAGGCGCGAACAATCCGAATTCCGGTGCATATGATTGAGACGATCAACAAGTTTTTCCGGGCTTCCCGTCACTTGGTCCAGGAAACGGGCCGCGAACCGACCCCTGAAGAAGTGGCCCATGTGATGAAAATGCCGCTTGAGAAAGTCAAAGGCATTTTGAAGATTGCTCAGGAACCCATCAGCTTACAAACTCCCATTGGGGATGAAGGGGATACAAGTTTTGGTGACTTTATCGAGGATAAATCGGCTGTTTCCCCGGCCAATGCGACCGCCTATAGTATGCTCAAAGAACAGATGGATGATGTTCTTTTGACCTTGACCGAAAGAGAAGAAAAGGTCCTTCGGCTTAGGTTTGGGATTGGGGACGGTTATCCGCGGACCTTGGAAGAGGTCGGGCAAATTTTTAATGTTACCCGAGAGCGTGTGCGTCAAATTGAAGCCAAGGCCTTGCGGAAACTTCGCCATCCCACGCGTGCCCGGAGGCTTAAAAATTTTCTCGATGTCAAACTGAGTGATTAACGGATGATCGAAGTCCTTTGATCAAGGGAGACCCTATGATGACCGAGGGAAAAAAGAAGATCTTGATTTTGGATGATGAGGAAGATATTTGTGAAATTTTGAAGGTACGCTTAAGTAAGTTTGGCTTTGATGTTGTGATTGCTCATACAAGCGAAAAGGGTTACGAGGTTGCCGTTCAAGAACGTCCCGCTCTTGTTCTTTTAGACGTATGGCTTAAGGATGGTGATGAGGGATTGAGCTTTATCCGAAAACTTAGATCATTCCGTCATGACGATCCTGATGAGGAAGATAAGGTACGCAGGACGCCTATTATTATGTTGACCAATGCGGGTGAGACCATGAAATCGCTTTTTGAAGTGGAAGGTATCAGCGATTACATTGAAAAGCCTTTTGATGCGAATGATGTCAAAGAGCGGATCGACAAAGTTTTAAGTCGCGGCTAAGCGAAGAGAAACAGTTATTATTTAAGAAAGGGCTTTCCTAAAAGAGAGGAAGGCCCGTTTTTTTTGTGCTACAATTTACAAGCTATCCGCAAGTGGGCCCGTAGCTCAGTCGGTTAGAGCAGGCGACTCATAATCGCTTGGTCCCAGGTTCGAGTCCTGGCGGGCCCAAACCTCCTGGAAGAAATCAAAACTCATATTCGAAAGGCGCCAACTTCTTAGGTGATAAGGCATGTCCGCCGTCCCTTAATTTTCCCGTCATAAAGCTCCGACAAATTTGTCGGTTGATGACATTTGTGTATGAGTTATTCCATTCAAGAGTTTCAAATTTGCGCTCAAGATTAGGCCCGCTTGTCATGAGCTCTCATTGGATATGTCGATTAATCCTGAAGTTTGGCATGAGAGTTGTACATGTGACGGCAAATGAAAATTTTATCGTCACAATTATGGAGGGAAATATTATGAATAAGCGGCGTCCATTTTTAATTTACTTTGTTATGCTTGTATTCTTGATGTCATCGACGGCCTTTGCCGAAGTCAATGAGGTGATGGCGCTCAAAAATGAAATCAAGGCCTTATCGGATCGATTGATGGTCCTTGAAAAACAATTGGCGATGCGCGAGAAGGGTCCTTCTCGCGAGTTGTATGTACCTTCTCCTGAGGAAGGACGCGAACCCGGAGGGTTCTTACGGGCCGCCGAAGATATTCAGTTTGGCGGATACGTCGACGCTCAATGGAATAATCATTTCCGGCAACCGGCGACAGCGTCAAGCGCAGCCGCTTCGACAGTACCGCTTAGGGTTTTCGATTCCAATGATGGATCCTTTTCGCTGAACGCTGCAGAACTCTATTTTGAGAAGGCGGCCCAGGAACCGGGGGATGCCGGATTTCGTGTTGACGTGGTATTCGGTCAAGATGCCTCGGTTGTGAATGGCGATGGCGATGGAGACGTCGTCGATCTCGAGCAGGCCTATGTGGAATATAACGTACCGACACCTTTTTTTGCAGAAAGTGAGATCTTCCCTGAAATGGTGAATTTGAAAGCCGGCCGTTTTGCGACGCTTGCCGGAATGGAAGTGATCGAGGCCCCCGATAACTGGAATATATCCAGATCGGTGATGTTTGGTTTCTCGCTTCCTTTTATCCATACCGGCATCCGGTCGAATTTCGGACTCTTCAATGATTTCCTGGATGTTTATTTCGGATTGAATAACGGATGGGATAATCCGATCGACAACAACAGTTTCAAAACACTTGAATCGGCGGTCGGCTATGAACCGATCGACGGCGTTTCTGTTTTCCATGCTCTTTATTGGGGCGGAGAAGTGGATGATACTGTTGCCGGCAAACGGTGGCTCTTGACGCACGTTGTTAACTGGGACGTGACAGATCGATTGTCGATTGCGGGCAATGTGGATTACGGCGTTCAGCATGATATTCAAGACCCGGGGAGCGCTTTACCCCGCACGAATGACGGGGATTGGTGGGGTTTTGCTGGATATGCCCGGTATCAGATTACAAACAAACTGGCATTAGCTTATCGCGCTGAAATTTTCCGTGATGATGCCTTATTCCGTACCGGCCTGACGGATACGGTTTTTGGACAAACCGTCACAGCCGAATATAAACTGAGCGATCGTCTTATCGCCCGAGCGGAGTTCCGGCATGACAAGGCCAATGACGACAGTATTTTCCCGGGCGCTCATAGTGCTCAGACCAATATTGCAGCCCAGATGATTTACCTGATTTAGACCCAGAATAGCCGGTAGGGGTTCAAGAAAAATTGGCCCCGGTCTCTTCCGCCTCCCTTTGGCATTTAGGTGCCAGATCAAAGCGGCTCCCGGAGACCGGGGTTTTTTCTTGACATGCTAGGGTAGCCAAAATACACTTAAATTTCAATCGTGAAGCCAAATCTTAGGGGGGAGGCCTTATGAGGCAAGTCAGGTACCTTTTATGGGGATTGGGAGTATTCATTTTACTTTCGTGTGCGCGAAATCCCGAACACTTTTATTTTGGCAATTATTCTCAGGCTGAACGGCTCTATCAAAAAGGTGAGTATGAAAGAGCGATTCAGAAATATCAGGAATATATCGATGAAAATCCGGAAGGTAACTTGGCGGTCATCTCCCTTTATTATATCGCCCGCAGTCATATGGCTTTGGGCCATGACGAAGAAGCCCGAGCCCTGTTTGATGAAGTGAGCACAAAACATCCGGATCTTGTTTGGGCCCATTTTTCAGAAATGCAGCTTAAGGAAATGGATGCTCAAGCTTAAAGAAAGACGGATTACTTGAATTGATCTTTGAAAGGGTTCTTTTGGATGATCGCGGCTGCTTGAAAAAGCAGTCGAGGAAAGTCCGAGCTTCAGAGGGCAGCGTAGTGGGTAATACCCATCCTTTGATGAGATACTCATCAAAGCGGATCTCTGCTAAAAACCTTAGCAGACCCACCCAAGCTTATTGCGTAGGTGGGAGAGCCACAGAGACGAGTCTCGCAACACGGAAATCGTGTTGCGAGGGTGAAACGCGGCAATCTCTACGTGAAGAAAAGCCAAATAGGACGAAAATCCTTCTTCGGAAGGGGGAAGTGCCCACTTCCTTTAGATTCGTCGGGTAGGCTGCTTGAGTCCCCGAGTAATTGGGGACCTAGATAGATGATCATCCCAGTTTCAATCGAGACTGGACAGAACTCGGCTTAAAGAAAGAGCCCTTTCAAAGACCAATTTGGTAATTTCACCTTACTCCTTCCCAGAGCAAGAGTTAGAATATTTTAATCGGGACGTGGTCGAAAAAAATCCAGATTCTTGCTTGACTCGAGATATCTCGATCAGTAGAATGACGCAACTTTTGAAGTAAGTCCTTTTAAGTCGGTGCTGTGACACTGACAAGGGAGAAAAAATGAAGTCGGTCATCAAAAATCAGGAAATGCAATGCCCCGTTCAAGACGGGGTATTTTTTTGCCCGGAGAAGACAACATGAATCAGGAAGTAAGGCAGGTCTTGGATTCAGAAGGGATCCATCGCGCTATTATCCGTATTGCCCATGAGATTTTGGAACGTAATCAAGGCACAAAAAATCTTGTCATTATCGGGGTCCGGACAAGAGGGGTTTTTCTGGCCGAGAGGATCCAGAAGCAAATCCGGGCGATTGAAGATGTGGAGATCCCTCTCGGAATTCTGGATATTACCCTTTACCGGGATGATCTGAGTGAGATTGGGCCGCGTCCTGCTATCCGTGAGACGGATATCCCGGAGGATATAGCCGATAAAGTTGTGATCTTGGTCGATGATGTCCTTTATACGGGCCGGACCGTGCGGGCGGCTTTGGATGCCGTCGTCGATTTTGGACGTCCGAAAGCGATCCAATTGGCTGTTTTGATCGACCGAGGACATAGGGAATTGCCGATTAAAGCGGATTATGTCGGCAAGAACATCCCAACGTCTAAAGACGAAGAAGTTGTCTTGCGTTTGGTGGAAAACGATGATGCCGATGAAGTTGTGGTCAAAGAAAGGCGTGACTCATGACACAAATTCAGTGGACAAGAAAGGATCTTCTGGGCCTCAGGGATTTATCGCGGGAAGAAATCGAACTTGTCTTGGAAACGGCGAAATCATTCAGAGACATTTCGCTTCGTCCGGTCAAAAAGGTTCCGGTTCTCCGGGGTAAAACCGTTGCCAATCTTTTCTTTGAGCCGAGCACCCGAACACGGGTTTCATTTGAACTTGCCGAAAAAAGATTAAGCGCAGACACCATCCATGTCGCATCTTCGATGTCGAGTATCGTCAAGGGAGAAACCCTGAAAGACACCGCACGCAATATTGAGGCGCTTAAGGTGGATGTGGTCGTGATGCGTCACGGAAGTTCAGGGGCCCCGCACCGACTTGCGCATCATTTGAAGGCAAGCGTTATCAATGCCGGTGACGGGATCAATGAACATCCGACGCAGGCCCTCTTGGATATGTTCACGATCCTGGAAAAGAAAGGGAAAATCGAAGGCCTCAATGTGACTTTTGTGGGAGACATCTTACACAGCCGGGTGGCCCGGTCCAATATTTGGGGTTTGACTAAATTGGGAGCCAACGTAACGGTTTGTGCGCCCAAGACTTTGCTGCCGGCCCGTGTCGGAGAGTTGGGGGTGCGTGTGACGACCGATCTTTGTCAAGCCGTGAAGGATGCCGATGTGATTAATCTCTTAAGAATTCAATTGGAAAGGCAGCAAGAGTCTTTTTTTCCAAGCATTCGTGAATACGCGACAGCTTATCAAATCAACCGGGAAATTTTACGCGATGCGAAGCCCGATGTCTTAATTATGCATCCCGGGCCGGTGAACCGGGGGATCGAGATCACCAGTGAGATTGTGGAAAGCCCGGCATCCGTCATCTTGGATCAAGTCACTTATGGTCTTGCTGCCCGGATGGCCGTCTTATTCCTTGTCTCCGGAGCCGCGAAAAAAGAAAAGGAGGCAAAGTGATGGATCTCCTTATTCGTCAAGCTCATGTGATCGATCCTAAAAATAATCGGGATGAAGTCTGCGATATTCGGATCAAAAAGGGGAAGATTAACCAAATCGGAAAATCGCTTGATCCGACAGCAGAAGAAGAGGTGATCGAGGCGAAGGGGTATCATCTCTTTCCCGGGCTTATTGATCTTCACGCCCATTTTCGCGAACCCGGATTTGAAGGAAAAGAGACCATTCGAACGGGATCGGAGGCGGCCTTGAAAGGTGGTTTTGTGGCGGTGGTGACGATGCCCAATACAAAACCTGCGGCGGATAATCCGGGCGTGATTGATATTATTATGCGAAAAGCGCAAGAAGTCCCTTTCACGATCTATCCTTGTGGGACCATCAGCAAAGGCCGTGAAGGCAAAGAACTTTCCGAAATGGCGGATTTGAAATTAGCGGGCATTGTCGCCGTTTCGGATGACGGTGATTGGGTCATGGACTCTCTCTTGATGCGCCGGGCCATGGAATACGCATCGATGTTTGATTTGATCGTAATCAGCCATCCTGAAGATAAGCTTTTGACGGCTGGAGGCGTGATGAATGAAGGGCTTAGCTCAACCCGTTTAGGACTGAAAGGGATCCCGAAAGCAAGTGAGGAAATCGCTGTCGCAAGGGATATCGAGCTTGCCAGGTTATGCGGCGGGCATTTACACCTTTGTCATGTTTCAACGGCGAGGTCGGTGGAGCTGATCCGGCGCGCGAAGGAAGAGGGGATCCATGTCACGGCCGATGTGACTCCGCACAATTTGACTCTTACGGATGAAGGTGCAGAAGGCTACAACACCAACTTTAAGATGTATCCTCCGCTGAGAGAAAAAGAAGACCTGGAAGCCTTAACGAAAGCCCTCAAAGATGGGGTGGTTGACTGCGTTGCCACAGATCATGCGCCCCATACCCCTGAAGATAAAATGCGTGAATTTGACCAGGCCCCCATGGGGGTGATTGGTCTTGAGACAGCGCTCGGTGTGATGCTCACGGAATTTTATCACGGAGTAAAATGGCCTCTTCAGGATATTGTCCGTGTGATGTCTCAACGCCCCGCAGAAATTTTAAAACTGAACTCCGGGTTTGGTTCCATCGACAAAGGCAAAGAAGCCAATGTGACCCTCGTCGATGTCCAGAGAAAGTGGACGGTAACCCCCCAAGAATTTCGTTCCAAATCAAGAAATTCGTGCTTTTTGAAACGGGAACTCCAGGGCAAAGTGCTTGCCACCGTTTGCAGGGGAAAACTCTGGAAATTCGAAGCCTAATAGACCCAGGCCCCAAGACGTATGACCC